>JAFYNZ010000024.1 GCA_017547845.1 Muribaculaceae bacterium | reverse complement strand
TCTCCTTTTTTCGTATTGCTCGTTTTTCTGCTGCCGATTTACATTTTGGGCATGCCCAAAATGTAAATCAAACCTTATTAGTTTGAAGTATTGATGATAATTTAAACATCATATTTTTCGCACTTCGTTTTTTAATTTAGGGATAAGCAAGCAAAGAAAAGGTCGCAGCCTCGTGGGTTGCGACCTTTTTGGTTGATATTTAGTCTGTTACGACCTTGACGAGTGAACGCGTAGGTCGTATCGCCCTATGATTATCTGATGATAACTTTAGCGACTTGGTTGCCAAGACTGACAACGTAGATGCCTGCAGGGAGGTTAGAAGGATTAACTTCGTAGCCGGCTGCGGTGTAGACCTTAGCACCTTCAGGAATGATGATGCTGTTGCCGTTGATGCGGATCTGATTGTCAAGGCTGATAGAGTCAACTGCTGCGTCTACGATAGTGTATTCAAAGTTGATAAGTGCGTTGACCTTACCTGTAGTAAATTCGCCCATCCAGCCGGAAGATGATGCAGTAGCATCGCCGAATGTAGCTTCAGGGATTACTACTCTATAAGCTCCCGGAGTTGTAATAGCATTTGCAAATGTGAGTGTCCACTTAGTGTAGTCCCAACCTTCGATGCTGATTGTTGCATCAGTGCGATTGCCGGCAGCATCTTCTGCGTAAACATGACCCGGCACGCCGATGAGAGTTTCAAGTGCATACACATCGCGGTCGAATGAGAGGTTGATTACGCTAATCTCGTTCACATTACCCACTGCCGGATCCGGTGTCGGAGCAGGAAGATCGGTTGTCAAAGGCAACATCAATGAGAATGAGTAGCTGAGAGTTGGATTATATGTAGCATCTTCAGCGTTGAACATCTTGCTTGGGATATCGAGTGAGTAGAATCCGTTTTCGAGGTCGGCAGGGAGAGTGAACACCACAGTCTTGCCGTCTTCTGCGATAGCAGCAGTCACTGCATAACCCATGAAGCGAGAGTTGAGAGTCGCTTCCATGCCTTCAGTGATAGAAGCTACGGTGCTTGGGAACACAAGAGTCACAGTCTCAAGTTTGTCGACAGAGTTGTCGAGTTCGTAATCGTATGGAGCAGGAGTTACGCTTTCAGGAACGAATGTAGCGTAGTTGACCACGTTGGCATTGATAGAAGCAGAGAGGCTTGACTCGAAACCTTCGAAAGTCGCCATCACAGCAAAAGTGTATTTGCCTGTAGGGAGGCCTTCGATTTCAACAGATGTTTCTGTTGTTTCTGTGTAGAGGATATTGTTGGCATATACCTTATATGTGTCAGGGTTGACGTTGGCAGTACTTGGGGCTGACCATTTAAGAGTGCCGTTCTTGTAGTTTAGACCGAATGGCATCTTAATGAAGTGGTATTCCTTAGACGCAGTGTAACGCACCACTTCAGTGGCACTCATCTCTGCGTTGCCTTCGTTAGCGTAAGCGTATGTAGTCGACTCAGTCACGAGGTCGCTGATGATGTCATACTGATTGTCGATGTAAGAAGCGAGAGTATATTCGCCACCATTATAGTTATAGGTGTTGATGCGGTGAAGCTTGCCATACACGTCGTAGACATATTCCATCTTTTTAGTGATGGTGATTTCGTCTGTAGCATAGTAAGTGTCAATCTTGTTGTAGCCTTCTGCAGAGTGAAGCACAAGTTCGCGGTAGATTTGCTCGCCGTCGACTACGTCATAGTACTTGGTCCAATCGTGGCATTCCAAGTATGGAGTGTAGTTTTCGTCGAGGTGGTACTTCTCAATCTTAATGCTGATAGGCTCGAACACATCTTTTTCAGCGTTGTATTGCTTAGTAGTTTCGACCATTTGGTAGTCCATTGAGCCGCCTTCCTTGGCGCTTTCAATAGTGCGATATTTGTTCCACTGCATTGTCTCAGCATCCCATACCTCAGTAGTTGTGCCGATGGTGCGATATTGAGGAACATAGCTGTATGTGTCAGGGTTGAAAGCGTTGATCACAGTAGCAGTGAGCGACTCAGTGTTGGAAGTGTTGGATGATGTGTAGTAGTAGTTGGTAAATTCTACCGGTGTTTCCCAACCATCAACAATAGTGAGCTTTTCGGCAGTTTGTTGGTGCCAGTGTGCTACGATTTGATTGCTTGTGTCGCGGAGGTCTACTTGGAATGAATAAGGGTCAGACTCACCCTCTTCGTATACTGCATATAAATCTACTGTCACAAGGTTAGCCTCAACGTCAGATGCCAAGTACCACACTTTGAACGCACCCTTAGTCATTTCGGCTGGGGTGATAGTACCCTTGTCGCCACCGTTGCCACCGGTCACTACATAGCGATAGCCTGTAGGGTGAAGGCCTTCAGTGCCGGTAGGAGCATCAAATGAGAATGTTACGACCCATTGTGATGAATATTCTTGTGTTAATACCTGAGCATTGGATGGAGCAGGAAGTTCGATTTTGACAACATTTGCAAGTTGGTTGCTGACGTTGCCGGCAATAGTGTCGTATAGTGCAAACACGCGATACGTGTGTGTGCCTCTCACTTGCTTGTCGAGAACGATAGGAGATGACTCGTAGACAGCCTCTTGGAACTTGTCGTTGATGATAAGACCATAGCCTTTGAGTTTGTCGGTCTCTGCAGGAGCATCGAAACTGAGCTTCACTTGAGTCGCAGTGTTGCCTTGCTCGAGAGTGAAGTTTTGAGGAGTGCGGGCTTCGCTAAACTGGTCGTAAGTGTAGATGTCGAAGTCGTTTTCCACCCAAAAACGGTTGTTTGGGTCCCACATATAGTTCATCTTTTTGTTGACGCGGTCGCTATTGCCATCATACTCGAATGTGGCTCTTTTCTTATTGGTGTAAGAAGAAAGCATGCCTCCTGAAGCAGTCGCTTCGCTGTAGACTTGGTCAATCTTGCGATTGAGAGAGTCGTAGGTGTATTGGAAGCGAGTCGCAGAGCGGATTGTTCCGAGTGAAGATGTAGTTGTGCTGAGAGTGTATTCCACCTCTTCGATGAGGTTGCCGGCATCATCGTAAGCGTATTCGACGCGGCGAGAAATCTTCTCATCACCTTTGTTTGTCTTACCTGTGATGTATTCGCGTTTTACGAGACGATCGCTTTCGTAGGTATAGCGGTAGCGGTTTTTTTCTTCAGCTGAAGAGTTGTAGGTGATTTCGTGAATGAGCTTGTTGCCTTCATACTCATAGTAAGTAGAGTCGCTCATCAGACCGGTGTCGGTCTTGTATTTTGCTTTATATTTCTTGTTGCCATTATCGTAGTAGCCGTAGAAATTCTTGGTGTAGTCGGTAGAGTCGGCTACAACCTGGTTGTTCTGGTTATACCAGTATGCAGTGTGGTAGTAGAATGGGTTGAGTGCATAGTGGTACTCTGATTCCAATACCTTGTTGCCATTTTCGTCATATAGGTTGCGCAAGAATGTTTGGTCGCCATATTGAGTGATAGGCTTAGTCATCGCATCATCTTCGTAGATGACAGTGATGCGGGTGTTTTTGATAGTAGCAACCTTTGTCTCTGGAGTGGACTGAGCAATCGATGTAGAAGCGACAGCTAAGAGTCCCAAAGATAATAATAGTTTTTTCATATTATTAATGATTAAAAAAGTGTGCCGTTTTGCAACAGCACACTTTTCTGGTTGTTTATTTATTATTTAATTGCAATTTTAGTAGTTTTGCCATCAACCACCACAAGGTAGATGCCTGCATTTTCAACGTCAAAGTATGGCATAGCATTAGCCGATTTCACGAGGCGGCCGTCCATAGCATACACGTCTGCGTGCTTGTATTCACCGCTGATGCAGATAGTCTTGCCGTTGGCCCAAACGCTGCAAGCGTCGTTGCCGATTGTTTCTACTGCAGCAGATTTAATCTTAGCAGTCTGAGCATTGTGAACGATGCAGTCGTTGACATCGTTTTCGTTATAGTTGCTTACGAATGCGATGATTTCCATGTTTTCCACGTTCCATGCGCTCTTGAGGTTGAGTTTGAAGGTCATTTCGTATGTTCCGTCTTCGTTGTAACTCATTTCGTTACCCCAGGTAGAAGTCATTGTTGTGCGAAGTGCGTGGTTGTGAACGTAGTCGTTAGGATTTGATGCTCCTGCTTGGTAGTTGACCATGCCGCTTTCTGTGATGAATACGTTCATGAAAGTTGACTCGTTGAATTCTACCATTGACTCGCCGAATACTCTGACTTGAAGTTCGGCAGTCTCTTCGTTGTAAGAATGCTCGATGTTGACGCTTACGAACGCTGGTTGTGAGACAGCATAGTTGATGAGTTTTTCGACAGCCTTTTCGCTTGTGAATTGGAAGATAGGAGTTGCTGATGGTATTGAGCCGGCACTTGATGAGCCTGTAGCGCCTTGTTCTGCAAGGTTGGTGCGGTCGAGCATCATAGCAGGAGCATATGTATAGCCACCATAGAATGCAGTGAACTTACGAGATGCGTCGGCAGTGAATGTGTCGTAGCCGTAACCAGCGTGGTGAACTACCCATGCCACATCGTCGTTGTCTTCGAGGATTGTGTGCAAGATGTCGTGAGCGCGAGGACAATTGCTACATTGTGATGTAGAGAATTGCTCGAGGAGTACCTTGCGAGTAGCGAGGTTGCTCATGCAGTTGATAGTCTTAGTCAATGAGTTGTTGCTTGGGTCTTCGTCTGCGTGGCCATCGAGATCGGTGATAGTCACCTTCACATCGTATTTGCCATCAGTGTCGACTGAGATGCCTTCAATCTTGAATTCGCCGATGCTTGCTGATTCGATACGGTTGTCGATAGTCACAGTGACAGGTTCGAAGTTGCCGATTTGATATTGCACATCATAGAAGTCGATGGCTTGTGCGCCGAAGTTTTTAACCACACCGCTGATTGAGAATTCATCGCCAGTGCGCATGTATTCCTTCATAGAGATGTCTTGAAGTTCAAGTTCGTATTGAGGAAGACCTTCGCCTGTGAGGATAAGGCGGATGCAGATGTTGCCGATACCGGCATCGCCGAGGTGCATATAGTTCCATTTTGTACCGTCGTGCGAAGCGATGTAGTCACCGTAAGGGTTGGCAGTCTGAGCGTCAACTGCGAATGGGTAGAGACCTACGCCTGTTGTGCTGGTCGCTGTAGTCTGGAAGCCGATGAAGAATTCTGTGCCGTCGATTGTGTAAGGCTCATCAAGGGCGATTTCGTTCCATGTGCCAGGCATGAACTCTGCCTCTTGGTCGTAGACATTTTCTTCGTCTTCAAGACCTTGGGAGATGTAGATAGAAGAGTCAAAGAAGTTGGTGTTGCCCAATGCTATGAGCACTTTTGACACCTTTGCGCCTTCAAAACGCAATGCTGTCTCAGTAGGGATTTGGATAGTGCCTCTGAGTGTCGCTTCTGCAGCGTTGCTCCAACCGATGTAGGTTGCCATTTCACCACAATAGCCAAATTCCATTGATGATTCTGATGCTTCTGCTTCATATGTGAAAGTTGGAGCAGGTACTGATTGAAGCATTTGTGCGCTTGCTAAGCACGCTGTAGCAGCAAATGCTGCAAAAATAGATGCTTTTTTCATCGTTGCTATTCTTTTCGTATTTATTAGTATTTGTAAATCTTACCTGTTGCAGTTGTGCCTGCGATCTGTGCTTTCACGACATACACACCCTTGCCAAGGTTGCTTACATTGAGGGTTGTAGCGTTGGCTGTGTGGTTGAGCACCAATTTGCCGGCCATGTCGTAGATGCTGATGTTGGCAGCTTCTTCACCGAAACGAAGTTCGTCGCCTGCGAGTGTGATAGAGTCGTTGACAGGAGTGTTAAGTGTTTCCATGATAGAGAGGAAGCCCGGGAATGTGATACAGAACACTTCCTTGCTGTCGAGTTCGCCTTCTTCTGTTACTGAACGATAGCAACCTACGAGGACTGACATGTCAGGAGCCAATGTGTTGCAATCGATGTATTCAGTGTTGGATGGAAGTTCTGAACGGAGGTCGAAACCATATTCGTTTTTCAACCAGTCGCCGAGTTCAATCTTATTGTCAGAATTAGCAGGCTTGATGAAGAAATCGACGCCATCGCAAGAGATCATGTCGCCATAGTTGCTCACGCCGTAAGTGAAGAAGCCTGACTTGATGTTCTCAAATTTAGTGATTTCGCCTGTTTCGAGGTTGTAAAGGATAGGGTAAGACTTGCTTGACTCCTTGCGGATAGAGAGGTCACCTTCTTTCCATCCCCAAACAGTTTCGGTAGCCATAGGAGCAAGCCACTTGCCGTTTGTGCTCATGATGACGGGCACTGAAGTCACTTCGAAACCTGTGCGGAATGCTGTCCAGAAGTCGTATTGCCACTTAGTGTAGATGGCTTGGTATTCTTCCACTTGGTCCATGTATTCCGGGTCACCTGGAGGAACAGTGATGTAGTCATACATGTTAGGCTCTTGAGCCATCCAATCAGCATATTCTTGAGGACCACCCTTGAATGTCAATTCTACGAAAGGCAATTCGTAAGTCCATTCGCTGCCATTGTAGCGGTAGATGATTGGCTGATAGAAACGGCCCTTCTTTTCCACCATAACGCCGACGATAGTGTTGCCGTCAGCCGAGATTGTACGTGTAGAGATGAACTGTGTCTTTGTACCGAAGAAGTCTGTGTCAGGGTTTGGGAGGTCTTCGTATTCGTATGTGCCATCTGCTTGGAGACGCCAAACGCAAGGGAATACAGTGTAAGGCTTTGTTGGGTCGATTGAGCCCATGATATAGCCCACGATAGTTTTGCCGTCAGGAGTGATTTCGTTGGCATAACCTTCTGAAATGCCTGTGTGAGGAACCGGGAGGTGCTCCCACTCCATGCGTTCAGTGTTGAAGATTGCAGGCATCATGTCGCTGCTCTTGCCGACGATCATGCCATCGTCTGTGACATCAGAGAAACACATGTCGTCGTATTCGCCTGTCGTAGGAGCGATGTAAAGACGCTTTTCTTTGATGTCGAAACGGTATGCTTCAGTGTACTGGCGTGTGCCGACGATGTAACGACCGTTGCCAGAGATACCCATTGTGCCCCATGGTGTACCGGTAAACACGATTTCTGGCTTTTCGACAGCATGAGAGAATACTGCTGTCAAAAGCATAAGCGCAATTAAAGTAAATTTTTTGTTCATAGAGATTATGTAATTGTGTTATTAATTTTTCTGGTTTTAACTTTGAATGTGCAAAAGTAGATATATCAACGGGGTTATCCATTAATATATCTTAAAAAATTAACGGCCTCTATTTTGAGGGCGTTAGATATGTATGTTTGGCTAATTGTAATAATAGCTATTTGGTTAATTGTTTTCTGATGTAACTAAGGTATTGTGGGGTGACTCCAAGATAGGACGCAACGACGCCAAGCGATACGTTTTGCAATATCTCCGGACGATTGTTGAGCAATGATAGATAACGCTCTTTGGCGTTACCGTTGATGACCGATTGCTTCAATTCATTGTAAAACAATTGGCAATGAGCCATGCTGAGTGCCCACTGTGAAAACTCGTGCGACTCTTTGACGTAACTGTCAAATACTTGCTTTGGCAGTTCGAGCACCACAGAGTCACAACAAGCATCTATCTGAAAATATGATGGCTTGTTGTAGTAGAACGAAAACCATGAGATAATCATCGTGCCCGGAAGTCCGAAGCCGAGCGTTATCTCCTTTGTTCCGTCCATGTAGGACACTCTGAAGATACCCTCTTTCACGATGTAGACATTGGAGTCGATCTCTCCACATGAAATGAGGGTGGACTTCGATTTGATGTCGCGTTTGGTGAAGCGACTCAAAAATGAATCCATCAATTCGTCAGAGAGTTGAAACTCACATTCTTGACGCAACAGACTTTTGAGAGTATCCATAAGGTTTCACTCGGTGTTTATTGTGTATTTGTTGAATTTAAAATCTATCTGTCTGATTTTAAATTCGACATTCGTATGACAATGTTTGTTTATTGTGCAAAATTCGCAAAAAATTTTGAACTGTGCAACATTTCTCACCTTATTAACATCCTTTAGACCGTTTTATTCACTCCTTTTCATTAGATGTTGTCGCCGTATGTCGCTCTTTCGAGTCGTTGTCAATCGATGGTAATGTTGAGGTTGGGCTGCAAAAAATAGCAAAGCTCCCCATCGACAGGGAGCTTTGTGAGACTATGCTTTTTTGTTTGGTTTTACTTGAAGACAAACCATCGCGTAGGCTCAAGTCGTGGCAGTGCCATGAGTTGCACATCGGCTTTGCGATCTTCGATTGTCTCTTGTGCTGTGCCGATGGTCAATCCTCTGTCTTTCAATGCTTTGCTTATTGTGTTGAGTGCGATTTCGGGCGTGTTGTTGTCGTTGCTAAGGTGACAGAGGAAGATGTATTTGAGCTGAGGCGTATAGATTTCGGAGAGGAACGCTGCGGTCTCTACGTTGTCCATGTGTCCGCGATCGGTCTGAATGCGGCGCTTCAGATAGTCGGGGTATGTGCCTTTGATGAGCATCTCCTTGTCGTAGTTGGCTTCAATCATTAAGTAGTGGGCTTGGCTGATGTAGTGGCGAGCACGCTCTGAGATGGCGCCGAGGTCGGTCGCTACCACAAAGTTTTTATCGCCGTGACGGACAAAGAAGCCCATGTTGTCATCGCCGTCGTGAGGCACATCAAATGCCGTAATCTCAAAGTCGCCAAGTTTGAACGGTATCTCCTTGAAGATGGGAGAGTGGTAGTCCTTGATACGCTTTGAGATATTGTGCTTGCGAAGCATGCCGTTGACCACACGATTGGTGCAATAGACCTTCATGTGCTTGTGTTTGCGCACGATGTTGTAGGCATATTTCACATGGTCGCCGTGGTCGTGAGTGAGGCAGATGCCGACGATGTTTTCCATCTTGATGCCATTCTCTTTGAGTGTGTCGACGACGGTCTCGGTCAGTATGCCTGCATCGATGAGAATGCCGGCGTTGCGTGTGCCGAGGTAGCAGCAATTGCCACTGCTGCCACTGCCGAATGATATGTAGAACAACGGACTCGGTGCTTGCGCCATGCTCTGACGCAATGCTATGGTGCGTGTGTCGATAGTAGATGGCGAGGTGGCTTCTCGACGCTCTTTGTCGTCGTAGACCCAGTCGTTGAAGTCGATTGTCAGTTGATTGTTTCCGCTCATGGATGATAGATTAAAAATATTGTTGGTATTTTGTCGTAATTGTATTTTCGTTTAGACCACTGCTTCACCTTGAGTGTGACGATTGACTCGTGGTCGCTGTCGGTGATGGCTGATGCGACGCAGAGCAGTGTGTCGGGACGTAGTGTCTTGCAGAGTGTCTCGATCAAGCGATTGTTGCGGTAGGGTGTCTCGATGAAAATCTGCGTCATATCTTTGCGATAGGCATCGTTTTCGAGCTCCTTAATCTTCTGATTGCGAGCTGATGTCTCAATGGGCAGATAGCCATTGAAGGCAAACCCTTGGCCATTAAAACCTGATGCCATCTGTGCCATCAAGATGCTTGACGGGCCGACCAACGGCACCACCTTGTAGCCCTTACGTTGTGCGATTGCCACCGGCAATGCACCGGGATCTGCCACAGCCGGACATCCCGCTTCGCTCATCACTCCGATAGGTTGCCCATCGGCTAAAGGAGCGAGATATGACTCCACTTCCGAGAGGTCGGTGTGGTTGTTGAGCTCATAAAATGTGAGTTCATCGATGTTGATGGCTTTGTCACACTTTTTGAGAAATCGTCGAGCTGTGCGCACATTCTCCACGATGAAATGCTTTATCTGTCGAGTGATTTCGACGTTGTGAGCCGGAAGATAGTGGTCGATGGGAGAGTCGCTCATGCCGACCGGAATTAGATATAGTGCTGCGTCTAATGGCATTGTTTAGTCTGCTGATTTATAGGTGGTTGTGTTAATGTGATGAGGTGTCGATCAATGGATGTCGTAGATGTAGTTGGCGACAGTCTGACCGACCACTTTGAGTGTCTCGCGGCTGATACTCTCCATGGTGTCGTCGATGGTGTGCCATGTAGGGTTGAAGCCATTGTAAGGGTGATGCTCGATGATGTCGATGGCAGGTATGCCGACCTTGATGAGTTCTGCATGATCATCGGTCACTGCGCCACCGACCTCGTTGTTGAAGCGTTCGCTATATCCCGAGTTGGCAGCCGTGTTCCATACCTTGTCGACAAGCCACGGAGCACTGCTCATTGAGAAGTATTCGCGATAGAACACAGCGTCTTTGCCTCCCACCATGTCGAGCAAGATGGCTTGCTGTGGGCGATAGCCAGCGCGATGGGGGTTGGCTGCGAAATAGCGAGCTCCCATAGCCCAGGAGAGGTCGTCGCCCTCTGTACCCCAATCTTCGGCATCGACAAAGAGAATGTCGATACCTTTGTCGGTTGGGTTAGCATGAAGGAGACGAGCGATTTCAAGCAATACGCCGACACCGCTGGCACCATCGTTGGCGCCATCGACCGGCTTCTTATGGTTTGCCGGGTCAGGGTCTGCGTCAGCCCATGGGCGGCAATCCCAGTGTGCAAGCAGAAGAAGACGATTTTGTGCATCGGGATTGTAGCTGCCGATGATGTTTGTAGCCTCGAGCACAGTGCCGTCAAAAGCCGTCAATTTCATCTCTTGAAGTGTCACTTCGGCGCCATAGCGTTTAAGCTCGTCGGCAAGCCAATTGCGACAGTTGCGATGAGCAGCAGTGTTTGGTACACGAGGTCCAAACGCCACTTGACGCTCAATATTTTGATATGCGCTGTCGGCATTGAAATCTATGCTCATCTTTGTGTCGGTCTGCTCATCGGTGTCGGATTGCTGATTCTCATTGCGTTGAGAGCCGCAAGCCAATAGGACACAGAGCAGCGATATGATAGTAAATGTCTTGATTTTCATACTACAAAATTACAACATATCTTCCACATACACAAATCCCTATTACCAACAAAAATACTTCTGCAAATACCTTCAAGTCTCAATCGGTGAGTATTTGCAGAAGTGTAACGCTGTATGTCGTTAGGGAGCTTCTATAAATTGCTTTGTGATGATTTATGATTTTTAGGCGAGCAGATTTTTGGTTTTAACGCAAGGAGTATAGCGAGCTATACGACTGAGTTCAAGGCGAAAAGATGCCGATTAAACTGTTGCGATTGAGCGAGTGGAGAGTTATGCTCGCATAAACTATCCCGAGCGTGAGCAACTTGGATGAAATCAAACATAGAGCACACAAAAGGAAGAACCCTCAAACTAAAGAAATAACTAAATCCGGGAATTTATAGAAGTTCCCGTTAGGTAAAATTACTGTTTTGCTTTGCGGTGAGGGATGATGAGATTGAGTAGTACACCGACAAGGGCTGCGAGGCCGATGCCGCCGATTGTGATGCTGCCTATGGTCAGTTCGGCTCCGCCAATGCCAAGTGTCAAGATGAGAGAAGAGATGACGAGGTTGCGAGTGTCGCCGAGGTCGACTTTGTTTTTTACCAAGCTATTAATGCCGACTGATGCAATCGTACCAAAGAGTAAGAGCATAATGCCTCCAAGCACTGCCTCCGGAATGGTCTTGAGCAGGACACTTATTTTGCCGAACACAGAGAAAAGAATGCCGAACACCGCCGCTATGCGAAGCACCATAGGGTCGGCAATTTTAGTCAAAGAGATAGCACCTGTCACTTCCGAATAGGTGGTCACCGGAGGTCCTCCTAAGAGTGATGCTGCTGCACATGCGATGCCGTCGCCAAGCATGGTGCGATGCAAGCCCGGGTCTTTGACATAGTCTTTGCCGGTCACTTCGTTGATGGCGTAGATGTCGCCAATATGTTCAATCACAGGGGCAATTGCCACTGGAATCATGAAGATGATGGCTTCCCAACATAGCTCGGGGCGTACAAATGCCGGCAATGCAAACCATGGTGCGTTTGTCACCGGACTAAAGTCGATTATACCCATGCATGTTGCTGCAATGTATCCGACTACAATGCCTGCAAAGATTGGGATAAGACGTAGCAGTCCTTTGCCGAATAGTGATACCACGACCGTTGTCAATAGGGCTATTATGGCCAATGTCCAGTTGCTTTTTGCCATGTTGACTCCTGTGCCTGCAAGCGACAGACCGATAAGCATAATGACCGGACCGACAACTATCGGCGGAAACAATCTTGAGATGAATCCCACTCCGCGCAGTCGCACAAGCAGGCTCATCAATCCGTAGACAGCTCCTACAGCTACCAAGCCACATAGTGTGCCGGGCATGCCGTATAGCTCGGTCGCTTTGATGATTGGTGCAATGAATGCAAAGCTGCTTCCGAGGAAAATAGGTACCTTCCCCTTGGTGATGGCATGGAAGATGAGCGTGCCTATTCCGGCAGTGAAAAGTGCTACCGATGGATCAAGGCCTACAAGCAGCGGCACAAGCACTGTTGCTCCGAAAGCCACGAAAAGGAATTGCGCACCTACTATAGTTTTCTGGGCGAGATTGAGATTTCTTCTGTCTGACATAATGGTCTATAAATTAAATAGTTGTTGACTGGACTGACTGTGTAGTCTGATTCAGAGAATGTTGTGAGGATTCAACGAATCTGTTGCAAAAATAGTGATTTTTTCACAATTATGGCTTGATTTACGAAAATATTACCTACTTTTGTGATGTAAAACATTAATAACTCTACGATTATGGCATTACATATCATTGACCATCCATTGGTGCAGCATAAGTTGAGCCTTATGCGCAATAAGGAAACTTCGACCAATAAGTTTCGTGAATTGCTCAAAGAGATTTCGCTCTTCATGGGCTACGAAGTGACTCGCGACTTTCCTTTGACATATGAGGAGATTGAGACGCCTCTCACAAAGATGAATGCACCGAAGATTTCCGGCAAGAAAGTGGTGATTGCGCCTATACTTAGAGCAGGACTTGGCATGGTTGACGGTCTGTTGACCTTGATTCCTTCAGCGCGTGTCGGACACATCGGTTTGTATCGCGATGAGGAAACTTGTCAGCCGGTGTTCTACTATTATAAGATGCCTGTCAATAAGGAGCGTATGGTCATTGTGACCGACCCGATGTTGGCTACCGGTGGCAGTGCTTGTGACGCAATCTCTCGTCTCAAAGCTGATGGCTATCAGTCTATCCGATTGATGTGCTTGGTCGCTTCGCCTCAAGGAATCAAAGCAGTCGAAGATATGCACCCTGATGTTGACATCTATGTTGCATCGGTCGACGAAGGTCTAAATGAAAAGAACTACATCCTTCCCGGCCTTGGCGATGCGGGCGACCGTATTTTCGGCACAAGATAACCATCTGATAATCAATAGATGCTTGATGCATCTATCGGCAAATATAAAGCGACAGGAGTCTGATGCTCTTGCCGCTTTTGTTGTGTCTGGTATTTAAAGAATCTCTCGAAAAGTTGAAGTAGAGAATTTATAGAAGTTCCCTTAAATCACTACAAGGCTCACTTATCTTGAGGCAATGGACGCAGAACTTACGCGCATAGCAATGTTCTTAAAGTAGAAAATCACATCAAATTGAAATATTTTAACTTATGGGTGTCAAATTCTTGCACACCCATATTTTTATCTTTGTGGTCGAAATTTGGCTTATGTTAATTTTTTTGATTAACTTTGCATCTATGCGAACTTCGGCTACACTTGGGATAAGAAAACAACGAGTTGTTTGCGTTCTCCTCTCGTTTGCACGAAGATTGCCATTTAAGGAAGAATATATAATATTCTTACTCTCGAATAGACCAATGATATTGATAAAAATTCGCCTATAGTGGCGATTTATATAAAGGAAACTCCTTTGTAGTCTATAACAGCTTTGGTCGGCTGGAGAGTACTATGAGGGAGTTTTTTTGATTGAGAAACTTTGTATGATAACAGAATTTGCAAACAATAACATTCCGTTTCCTCAGCCTATAAACAGCAAATTTAAATTTATTGACTTGTTTGCTGGGATAGGTGGATTTCGAATTGCATTGCAACAATTAGGGGGAGAATGTGTTTTTTCATCTGAATGGGATTCTCAAGCACAAGAAACCTATACTCTTAATTATGGAGAAATTCCATTTGGAGATATTACAAGTCCAGAAGTTCAAAGTAATATACCTCAGAATTTTGATATTTTATGTGGTGGTTTTCCTTGCCAACCTTTTAGTATCTGTGGGAAAAAACTTGGATTTGAAGATACTCGAGGAACATTATTTTTTGAAATATGCCAAATATTAGACAAGCATAAACCTCAAATTTGTTTTTTGGAGAATGTTCAGCATTTAACTAAACATGATAAAGGTAACACATTTAATGTTATTTTAAATTCGCTATCAAATTTAGGTTATAATGTTAGCTATAAGGTCTTAAATGCAAAAGATTTTGGATTGCCACAATTTAGAGAAAGAATTTTCATTGTTGGGACCAGAAAAGGCATTTTCGACTTTTCTAAAATAAAGTTGTCCAATCCTGTTATTCTTGAAGATTTCCTTGATAAAAGTGATGATTTTGAATATTTAGGTGAAGATGAATACACGTTATTAGATAAAGACTTGGTTAAGCAACAAAGTAAAAGTGGCTTAATATTTTGTGGTTATAGAAATAAAGGGACTTGGAAAAAGGGAATACGCCCAAACACTTTGCATCTTTCTCGTTGCCACAGGCAGCCTAATAGAATATATTCTGTAAAGGGTACACACCCAACAATTCCATCTCAAGAAACTAGTGGTCGCTTTTTCATATACAACCCTGAACTGAATAAAGTTAGAAAATTAAGTATAAATGAGTGCTATCGAATAATGGGATATCCTGATAATTTTATAAAGCATCCCAATTTAGCATCCCAATATAAACAAATCGGGAATTCTGTTGCAATTCCTGTGATTAGAGCTATTGCAGAAGCAATAATTTCGCAAAATTTATTAAACGCAGATAAAATAAAAGATTATGAATATCACTTTGGATACAATACTAACCAACTCGTCATCAATTTCTGATATTGAATTACCTGCTGAAGTAATTGACGATATATGTATAATTGGTGAAAAATGCTTTAAGCAAAAAGGAGTTTATACAGTTACTACAACATTGCTGTATTATAAAATTTTACACCCAGAGCAAGATATAAGAATACACCAAGACCAACAAGAAGGTGGGTTTTCTGGGAGAAGTTTTGATACTAAATATGTAACGCCTAAGTTAAAGCAATTAGGATTACCAAGTATGGCTGAAAGTGGATGGTTAACTCGTTCTTTAGAGCAACCTGTCCCATATGATATGGATTTCCCAGGCAAAATATCTGGTGGAGTAAAAATGCCTTTTCTAAAGACTCTTGACTATGTACAAAAGAACCCACAAAAAGCAATGGATATGCTCAGAGTATTATTCAATAAAGTGTTACAAGTCGTTTCTGAAAATGCAGTAGAAATTATACCATTGGCAAATCCTGAAAATTTAACTATTGATTTGATTATTCAATCGTTAGACAAACATTTTCGATATCAATATGGGACACATAACGGAGCAAAACTTCCTGTACTAGCATTTTATGCTATATACCAATCAATAATTTCTGAGTTTCAAAGATATAATGGTTGTGAACTTGCTCCTCTTGCATGTTTAACAGCGTGTGATTTAACTTCAAAAGCAAGTGGTGATGTTGAAATTTTCAAAGACGGAAAGCATTACGAATCCGTTGAAATAAAACTTGATAAAATTATAGATTCAACAATAGTTCGGGTTGTAGAGTCCAAGATATATAAGTTTAATCCTACGCGTTATTACATCTTATCGTATTATGGAATCAACGAAGATGATCATATAGAAATACAGGAAATAGTCGATAAGGTTCGCCAAGAGCATGGGTGTCAAATCATTATAAACGGATTATTACCAACAATTAAATATTACTTAAGACTAATTTCAAATCTATCGGACTTTTGGGAAAACTATTCAGCTTTAGTTGAAAATGATTCAGAATTACAAAAGATTCATAAAGATGTTTGGAATGAAATTATTTCAGAATTAAATAATTAAAAAAATAAGAATATGACTAATGATACTGTGAATACATATCCCCAATATTTACCTGACAAACCTATAGGTGTCGATAAATTCGACGGAGGTTCTCAGGAATCTTTATCAAAAGCTATTGTAAAGCATATATTAGTAAGAGATAAAGAGACTCAAAATAGTATATTACCAAGGATTATTGGTATTGAGGGTTCATGGGGTTCAGGAAAGAGTAATGTAGTAAAGTTGGTCCAAAAGCAGTTAAAAGGAGAAAAGTACCATTTTTTTGAATACGATGCATGGGGAAACCAAGAGGATTTACAGCGTCGTTCATTACTTGAGCAATTAACAGATAATTTGATTACGACTGAAATACTGACCGACTCTACATCAGTAAAAATTAAGGGAGGTAAATCTAAAAAGGTAAATTGGGATGAAAAACTAAAATTATTACTTGCTAGGAAAACAGAAACATCAATTGAATCATATCCTCGTCTAAGTAGTGGAATCATAGCAAGTGCTTTGACAATTATAGGAACTAGTATTACTTCATTTCTTAGTACAATAATGTATGAACAATGGGGAGAAATATGTTCTATAATCGTAGCATTTTTGCCAATTTTAATTGCATTATTAGTCTGGATAATAGCAATTCTATGTAATAAAAAATATGCATCTCTTGGTTATTTATTAGCAATATATCAAGATAAAGTTTCTAATCAAACAGAATATGAAGTAATTAGCGAAGAAGAACCATCTGTAGTGGAATTTAAGTCTTGGATGGATGATGTTTCCAATGGATTAAATAAGAAAAAATGTAAAAAGCTTGTGATTGTATTTGATAATATGGACAGATTGCCAGAAGATAAGGTTAAGCAATTATGGTCCTCAATACATACTTTTTTTGCAGAAAAGGGATTTAATAACATCTGGGTAATCATCCCATTCGATGAGGAACATTTATCATGTGCATTTGGCGAAGATAAGGAAAAATCACTTACGCTTACTCGTCATTTTATAAATAAAACATTCCCGGTAACATTTTCTGTACCAACGCCAATCATAACAGACTATAAAAAAATTTTTAGCGATCTGTTTAATGAAGCATTTGGAACAACATTTGTAACAGATGAAGATTTAATAAATCGAATTTATCGAATAATACACACAAAAGCAAATATACGAGATATTATTATTTTTATAAATAATTTAGTTTCGCTTTATCTTATATGGGGTAATCAGATAAAACTCCGTAATATAGCTATCTATTTATTACATAAGGATAAGATACAAAATAATCGTATTGAAGCCATCCTTACGGGAGAATATTTAGGAACTATTGCAAATATTATTGAGGTTGATGAAGATTTTAAGAGTGAAATAGCCGCACTCACTTTTGGTGTAAACAAACATAAAGCAAAAGAAATACCATTAACTGAATATATAAATAATTGTATAGATGAAAAACCAAATTTCGATATAAACAAATTTTCCGAAACAGATTCAAGTTTTGATTCAATCTTAAGGGACGTTATTGATAACACTGATTTGGCAAAGAATGCTCTTATTATTAAATGTTTGTCAAAACTACAAAAAACAAATTCTGAAGTTCAACAAATTTGGGACGATTTAGGTCATAGATTATTAAAAAATAAATTTAACGACCTGTCTTTACCTGAAGAATATAAATTGGCAATTGAAAAAACTACAGCACCTGTTGGAGAAAAAATAGTAAAAAAGATATGTAATATCTGGCAAAATGTTTCTGATTTTAAAGGAGCTGATTATGTAAAAAACATATATTTATTAGAAGTCTTAGTAAAGGATAAGATAGCTGTTCCAACTCCCAATCTAAAAGTTTCACCTGATGCTTTTATAGATGCTATCAGGATTGCAAAAAATGATTATAAAAGATTTAATTTTATAGTTTCGCCTGATGATGTTGATGATTTCTTGTCTCAAAAAATGACAAATGATTTTGCAGACTCAGAAGTCGTACAAATATTATCTAATGATAAATTTCACACTTTCGACAAATTAAAAGAAAAAATAGAAGAATTATTTGTATCTGAAACAATAGAATCTAAAAATCTTGGGCATATATGTTCCGTTTATCGAAATATTAATAAAAATAAAGCAAAAACTATAATTGGTCAAAATCATATAAGTAAACTTATTGACGATTTAGAAAATGAAGGTAAATTAGGTATAGAGGATGGATATATTGATTTATTAGCTATGGCTTTGAGTATAAATCAAAGAATAAATTTCGATGCAGAATATATACCGCAGATTGCGTTACTAATTGATTACTATGCTGATTATGTAGAGCTATTAGTTAATAATCTAACATGGGGTTACGGTTCTTTAAATTTACTTTTGAAGTATATGATCGAGAACAATCTTGGTAATGTTATAGATTTAGATCCAGTATTACAAAATTTTAATAATATAATAAATCAATATGATGTAACTGGAGAAGTACTTTTAGCGAATCTTGAAAAATGGAATTCTGAATTTGATAATATAAAAGAAAATTATATTGATACTGATATTTCTCAATTATTGCCTAAAGAAATATATCAGTATACATCGGTTAGTGATACAATATTAGCAAAGTCAATCAACCAGTTTGCAATTGATTCATTAAGTAATCGCACTAAAGAAGAACTGATTCGGACTGAAAAGAATTATAATACAGACTATTGGCATAGAATGATTAATGAATTTTTGAAAAGTTTAAATTACTCCGAATATCTTCCTTTGTGTGTAGAAGAATATGCTAAATATATAAGTTTAGATATTGCAAAAGGTACAAATAAATTAAGCAATGACTATTTCAAACGTATTGCAAATAATATATCATCTCTAAATAAATCGGGTATATTTACAGAAATTAGAGATTTGTATTGTAATCACCATGCTACAATTAATGAAGCAACTTTTGTTTTGTTTGAGGAAAGGTTAAGAATTTACGGAGAATTATTGCAAAGGAAAAAAGAAGTAGTAGATACGATTTTGAAACCGATTATAAGATATAAAGCTGTTAAAGATATGATAATAAATAACAGTGAGTTCTACAAGAATTTATTTAATGGCATTACATTAGATAATACTTTCAAACAAATTATCTCTGACTATTGGAATGATGAAACAGATTTACATCATATACTTGGTATAACATTAAATGACACGGAAAAATAATTATTTTACTAAATGTGTCCACAAGATAATATTTTCAACATTTACTACAATATTAGGAAAGCGACTACCTTTTCAAGTGAAAAGGTGCGATAGAGGTAAGTATTCTCAGAATTGGGAAACTCGTACAAGTAAAGAAGGGCGTACCTTTATGGTTGAAAGAATTGAACCAAAAGGCAAATATGGAAAAGCCTATGGTTACGCTTTAGTTGATGATATTCCTGATGATGAATATTTGAAATGCTACTATCCTGATTATAAGCCTGGAGAGATAGTCGAAATCCCTTGTGGTGGTTGGGTGCTTGTTGATGTGCCGGGTGTTAGTATGAGTGAAGTTTTTCCCATGCATCAACCCGATGAAATCCTACCATTCTGCAAATATAAGGACAAGACTATTCAAGAGATATATGAAACTGATCCTGCATGCATTTTTGGCTAATAGAACAAGGCCCTTATTATACGGTAAATATTCCTAAAATCATCGGTAAAGAGCTAAATTCGAAAGTAGAGTTTGTCGAAATTTGCAAAGCAGAGTATGATAGAGTATTCCCTAAAATTACGCCTTCTTCTGTTATAACTTTCGGCAAGTATAAAGGTAAAACTTTCAAAGAAATAGCTTCTGAAGATAAAAATTATATCTCTTGGTTTTTGAGAAACGCTGACTCTCACATAGATTACGAATCTTTTAATGAAATATTATAGACATGCGATGATGTGCCGTTGATTCCTGGCTTTGGCTGCTCTATTCGGTCGCAACTGACTTCGGTAAACATCATTAATCCTCATATCCTACTTGTGAGATTCGCTTCAAACTTGGTTTGAGGTGAGTCTCACTTGGTTTATAACCAACCGTGTACCGGCTAAAGCCGACATACACTGTTCGCTCACGCTCGAATACTCTGCATTTGACTTTCACAAGGAGCGAGCCGAGTGGAAGATTTGAAGAATCCAAATAGAAACGCAACGTTTTTGATAATATTATAGAGTGGAAGATATGTTGTGAGCGTTTCTTTTCGGCTGATAATGTGTGAGTTCAAAAAAATATGACTAACTTTGTGGTTTCAAACTAATAAGTACATTAAAAAATTATAAAATACAGAACAACTATGGGTAAAAATTTTAAACGTACGTTGATCACAACAGCCTTGCCTTACGCAAATGGTCCGGTGCATATCGGTCACCTTGCTGGGGTGTATGTTCCGGCAGATATATACGCAAGATACCTTCGCCTCAAGGGTGAAGAAGTCATCATGATTGGTGGTAGCGACGAGCATGGTGTGCCTATCACAATCAAAGCAAAGAAGGAAGGTGTCACTCCTCAAGATATCGTTGACCGTTATCATGCGATTATCAAGAAATCGTTTGAAGACTTGGGTATCTCGTTTGATATCTATAGCCGCACCACAAGCAAGATTCACTACGAGACTGCAAGCGAGTTCTTCAAGACTCTCTACGATAAGGGCGAGTTTGTCGAAAAGACTTCTATGCAGCTCTATGATGAGCAGGCAAATCAATTCTTGGCCGACAGATATGTGACAGGTACATGTCCTCACTGTAAGAACGAAAATGCCTATGGCGACCAATGCGAAGCTTGCGGTACGTCGTTGGCAGCAACCGACCTCATCAATCCGAAATCGGCTATTACCGGCAATGTGCCTGTGCTCAAGGAGACTAAGCACTGGTATCTTCCTCTCGATAAGTGGGAACCAATGCTTCGCCAATGGATTCTCGAGGAGCATAAGGAGTGGAAGCCAAACGTGTATGGTCAATGCAAGTCATGGATCGACATGGGTCTTCAGCCACGCGCCGTGAGCCGTGACCTCGAATGGGGTGTGCCGGTGCCTGTAGAGGGCGCTGAGGGCAAGGTGCTCTATGTGTGGTTTGATGCGCCTATCGGCTACATCTCTAATACCAAGGAACTTCTCCCTGACACATGGGAGACATGGTGGAAGGATCCTGAAACACGCATGCTTCACTTCATCGGTAAGGACAACATCGTGTTCCACTGCATCGTGTTCCCTGCTATGCTCAAAGCTGAGGGCTCTTACAACCTCCCTGAAAATGTGCCGGCCAACGAGTTCCTCAACCTTGAAGACGACAAGATTTCTACTTCTCGCAATTGGGCTGTGTGGCTACACGAATATCTCGAAGAGCTCCCCGGTAAGCAAGACGTCCTTCGCTATGTCTTGACTGCTAACGCTCCTGAGACTAAGGACAACAATTTCACATGGAAGGATTTCCAAGCTCGCAACAACTCAGAACTCGTGGCTATCCTTGGCAACTTTGTCAATCGTGCGATGGTGCTTGTTCACAAGTATTTCGATGGTAAGGTGCCGGCTTGTGGCGAATTGACCGACTACGACAAGGAAAGCATGGCTGAAGTGAATGCGTCTATCGCTCACCTTGCTGAAAATCTCGATAACTTCAGATTCCGTGAAGCACTTAAAGATGCTATGAACATCGCTCGCGTCGGCAATAAGTATCTTGCTGATACTGAGCCATGGAAGCTCATTAAGACCGACGAGGAACGCGTGAAGACTATCCTCAACATCGCTTTGCAACTTTGTGCTAACCTTGCTATAGCGTTCGAACCATTCCTTCCATTCATGTCGAAGGATCTCTCGGCTCAACTCGGTCTGAGCGATATGAAATGGTCAGACCTTGGCAATTTCTCATTGCTCGCTGAGGGTGCATCAATCGAGAAACCTCGTCTCCTCTTCGAAAAGATTGAGGACGATGTCGTCGAAGCTCAAGTCAACAAACTTCTTGCAGCTAAGGAAGCAAACAAACTCAATAGCTGGCAGCCTGAGCCAATCCAAGAAAATGTCGATTTCCCTACATTTGAAAAGGTGGACATTCGCGTTGGAAAGGTTTTGGAATGTACAAAAGTGCCAAAAGCAGACAAACTATTGCAATTTAAAATCGACGACGGAATGGGTGGTCGCACCATCGTCAGTGGTATCGCGAAATACTATCAGCCTGAAGACCTCGTCGGCAAGGAAGTGTGCTTCATTGCCAACTTCGAGCCTCGTAAGCTCAAGGGCGTGATGTCGGAAGGTATGATTCTCAGCGCAGTCAATGCTGACGGCTCACTCGTTGTGATTGGCCCTACAGGTGAAGTCGCTCCGGGTAGCAAAGTCGGTTGATCCGCATAAGAGAAGATATAGATATAAGAATAACAGTGGCAGTGCGGAGGGGGAGGCTCTTTCGCACTGCTTTCGTATAATGTGAAGAAAATATCATGGCAGAACAATTATTGATAGCCGACGGTGGCAAAACCGAAAAGTATCAGCTCCTTTGTGAGCAAATAAAGGCATTGGTGGATGTCGAAAGCGACATCATTGCCAATATGGCAAACGTTTCATCAATGATTCATGAGACATTCGGATTTCTTTGGACCGGCTTCTATCGCGTCGTGGGGCAGGAGTTGGTGTTGGGCCCATTTCAAGGTCCGTTGGCATGCACTCGTATCCGTAGAGGAAAAGGAGTCTGCGGCACGGCATGGACGGAGCGTCGCACGCTCGTTGTAGCCGATGTCGAAGCGTTTCCCGGCCACATAGCTTGCAGCAGTTTATCTAAGAGCGAAATCGTCGTGCCGCTATTTGCAGGCGATGAGGTCATCGGAGTGCTTGATATCGACAGCGCAGAATTGTCGACATTCGACGAAATTGATGCACATTGGCTTGAAAAAATCGTGAGTATGCTCGCCGCTCATAGACCTGAAATTTAGAGTCATTTGGGTGAAATCGAAGTTGCTTGCAGATTTTTGATAAAAAAAGATGAAAATTTTCAGTTGTCTTAAATTGCTGATAGATAGGGTGATAGGTCGGAATGTGGCTAATGGGTTAAAAATAATTTGAAATTTTTTTGCTCAAAAATTTGGTCATGTCAAAAATAGTGCGTAACTTTGCACTCGCAAAACGGAAACAACTGCTAAGCGAAGCAGTTAAGATTTAAAAAATCAGTTCCGATTTTTGAGATGGTGCCATAGCTCAGTTGGTAGAGCAAAGGACTGAAAATCCTTGTGTCCCCGGTTCGATTCCTGGTGGCACCACAGCAAAGAAAAGCAAAACAACGTAAAATCCTGATTTTCATTGAAAATCAGGATTTTTTATTTTCTCCCAAAACGCAAAAAAGTGCGGTTCACGACCGCCTTTGGTGGAGCAAGAGGTGGAGCAAACGGGTGTTCCAAATACCTCCACCTTAAAAGAGTGTTTTTCGCTGAAACACAATATTTTGCATAGCGTCAAAACGGTTTTGGATTCCTACTTTTGCCAAATAAAAGTTTAACTTAAAAGTAGGAGA
>JAFYNZ010000023.1 GCA_017547845.1 Muribaculaceae bacterium | reverse complement strand
TTTTTCCACCGTCCTGGACCTAGGTCTAGATATTCTTGTACAATTGCTCGCCGTTCTTCGTCCGTAAAGGACTTTCCTTTTTGATTGTTCATACTGAATTTAGTTTAATTCCGAAGTCAATCTATTTTAGGACAAGACATACAATAGATGAAATAGATAGCATAGATGCAATAGATGAATAGAAGGGAGGAAGGGGCGGAAGATATAATACTAAGTGTCAAGGGCAATGCGATAGGTGTGACGGAAAGAATAGACGGAATTGAAGGGAAAGATGCGTCGGTGGGTAGAGTAGAAAGATGCTATCACCGGTTTAGGAGCTATGTGGTCTCAATGCTCAAAAGGAAGATGGGGCTGCTATTAGATGATGGAATGGAAATTGAAATGAAAGGATAAATGCGATGAAGGGATTGATGATGGCGATGCTATCACTGGTTTAAGATCTATGAACTTACGATTCTAAATGCCCATGAGGGCTGTAAGGTCGGGCTGCGAGGATGGAGTTGAATGGGTAGAGGAGGAAGATGCTATGATGCACTTGCTGACTGATGGGTCTCAATGCCCTCAAAGCCCTTAATGCCTAAAGGAATTCAAGAGTGCTAAAGGACAGAATGGGATGACGGCGTACGGAATAGATCGAATTTATATTATCGTAGTGATTGTGAGATTGATATAAGATTAAGGTAGCGTGTTGTTAGAGGAGATGGTGATTGACGTAGGAATAAGGGTGCTGTTTGATAGTGAAGATGAGATTGATGGGGTGCAGGGGGTGAGGATTGATGCAGGAGTTGAGATGGTGAGGGTGTTCCTTTTCTGTAGGTTATAGTCAGTTGTCTTGAGCTCTATTCCTTGCCTTTGTTGAAGTGCTTTGTTGTCATTGGTTGTGCTTTGTTGTCTATGACTTTATTTGAGATGCCTACGATCTTCTGTGTTCGTTTTTTGTGGTCAGTGTGGTGTCGAGTATATTTTTATGTTTTTAGGCTGTAATATGCGCGTAGTCACGTTTTCGGATTTGTTTCTTTTGGCCAATAAGCATTTTTTTTGATAGATTAAGGGGATGTCTCAATGCGAGGCATCCCCTTTTAGATGGTGTATTCTATTGATTAGAATTCGATTTCTAATGCCATCAATGGTGCGTGTTGTTGTGCACCGTATACATCTGTTTCACCGAGGGCACCGCTTGCGATTGGGCGACGGATTGTCACTTTGACTGCCTTTGCAGGGTCGAAGTATACGAGGTGGAAGATGTCGCTTTCTGGAATGCCGTAGATTTCGCAGAAGTTTTGCTTGTTGATAGCTTGAGCTTCTTTGACTTTGTAGAATGTCTCGAAGTCCTTGAAGATTACGTCGAATGTCAATTCGTAAGGACCTGAGTTTTTACTTCTGATTACAGATGCAAGTTCTGTCAATTTGTATTTTGCCATGTTTTATCTTACGAATTAGAGGGTTAGAATTCAATGAATGACATTGGGAATGGTTCGCATGTGTCTTCGATGCGCATGAGGTGATATACGTTGAATTCGTATACTGCGCCCATTTTGCAGTCGCTTGGTGAGAATGGGAATGCGAGGTTTCCGGCAGTTGAGATACGTCCTTCGTAGCCGTAGTGGAGCATTGTAGAGCGAGCGAAACCGCAGATGGTGTTGGCTTGTTCTTGTGTTGGTGCTACAGCTTCGATGATGATGAGAAGTTCGTCAGATGTTGAATCTGCTGTCTTAGGGAACATGTTCATCACACCCTTCTTACCATAGATCTTGAAGTCGAGGTAGAAGTCTTTCATGCCTGAGTTGCGGAAGTTGTCGATAACGCGTTCACGCACCTTTTCGATGATTGTATCGATTTGCGAGATCATGATTGGGTCATGAGTTGCAGCAGGTGACATTGTGCGATAGCCTACGCGACGAACGCCTTCGAGTTTAACGAAGTATTCTTCTGTAGGGATGAATTTAGTACCGCTTACTTCTACTTGAGTGTCTGAGAGTTGGTTGAATTTAGTCTCGTGAAGGTCGAGAGCACCACCAGGGCCAGGGAGGATGTATGGGTTAGACTTTTCGTAGAGTGAGTGAGCTGCTACTGAGAGAGCTGTACACTTACGGATAGGGTTGAGTGGCTCAACTACGAAGCTGTCTTCTCTGAGTGTGCCGAGCATACAGTCGCTACCGCTACCTGGGAGGGCTGTGATGGCAGCACATTCAAGGATTTTACCCATGTGGATAGCCAATGCTTTGTCGAAGCCTTGTTGGATAGCGAGAGCAGAGAATTCGCATGGGTCGTAGCTACGACCGGCGAGGATTACGTTTGCACCGCTTTCGAGGGCTTTGATGAATGGCTCTTCACCCATCTGAGCTACGATGTGGATTGATTCGTCTACGTCTGACTCTTTGAGTTCGTCAACCGGGCCGAGAGGCATGATGTCGCCTTTGCGGATTTTTTCTTTGACGAATTCTTTTTCGAATTCAGATTGGAGGATAACTAATTTGAAGTGGAGAGATTGCTCGCTTGCGATTTCTTTGATGATATCTACTGTCTCTTCTACGTGAGGGCGAGCACCGCTACCGCCTGCTGTACCGATCATGACCGGAATGCCGGCTTCGAGGGCAGCAGGAATCATGATTGCGAGGTCGCGTTTAACGGCGTTGCGATCGGTGAAAGAGTATCCTGCGCCAAGGTAGTATGGACCTGGGTCAGTTGAACCAGCGTCTACTGCGATAACGTGTGGTTTGCGACGCATACCCTCGATGAATGATTCTTCAGGGAAGCCGTAACCGAGGATGGCTGTCGGTGATAATACGCGAATTTCTTTCATAGGTGTTGTTATTTTTGTCTGTAAGGTGATAAGCACTTTGAGTGGTCAAAGCAATTATCACCTTAAGAATGTTGTTGTGTTAATAATGTGTTTATCCTACTTATTTTTTCAATGCGAGGATGCGAGACATTTCGTTGAATACGATCATGTAGCCTTCATCAACACCCATACCAGGCTTAGCGAGGTATTGTTTTGGTTGAGTAGCCATTGCTACGTGAGCGCACACTTCAGCTGAGCGGTTGGTTTCGTTGCAAGTACCACCGAGGTAAGCACCCATACCGTTTTGACGGCAGTAGAGTACAGCTTCGATAGAGTTGTTGATACCACCCAAGTCAGGAGTCTTGATTTGAGCCATGTGACCAGCCTTAGCCTTAGTGAAGTCGATAACGTCTTCGAATGTGTTACACCATTCGTCAGCAACGATTTCAGCCTTAGAGCCCTTTTCTTCCATGAAGCGACGGATAGCAGCCAATGCTTCGATTTGAGCTTGCTTTTCGCCCATATCTACTGGTCCTTCTACGCGAAGGTGGAATGGAGCAGCGATCTTTTCAAGGCCGTAGATGTATTCTGCGATCTTTTCGAAGTCATTGTCGAATACAAGACCGAGTGTGCCATATACGTCGATGTGGAAGATTGGGTTGTAGTCTTCAAATGGTTTTTGTTCGAGTACGCGGTTGCGGAGCCATTCGATGTAAGCTTCAATCTTTTCACCCTTGAGACCAACTTTTTCTTCAACGTGGTTGAAGAGAGCGTGAGGCAATACAGCAGCACCCTTCATGATCATCTTGTCAGCGTTCATGTATCTGTCGTCACCTGATTGAGTGAAGATAGGAATCATAGTGTCGCTAACTTGAGTGCCATATTCTTCAGCGATAACTTCCGCCATGATCTTGTGTTGGCTCTTAGCTACAGCGTCAAGACATGCTTGTGACACACCGTAACGGATAGCAGTGTGGTAAACTTTGCCTGTAGAAGGAGATTCCATCTTATCAACGATGTCAGCGAGTTCACGGAATGTTGTGATTTCGCGACCTTCGTAGAGAGGAGCGATTTCTTTTTCGATTACAGGGATGAAGTTCTTAGCGAGGAACAATGGGTCACGACCACCTGCACCTGAGTATTGAACAGCTGCACAATCGCCGAATGCTACTTGTCCGTCTTCGAGGATGAACATTACAGAGATTGATTCGCCCATTTGTCTTACTGAAGTAAAACCAGGAGTCATTGGCTCACCTACATAGAAGTTACCGTCGTTTTTAGCTCCGGCTTTGATTGCTTTTTGGTCGTCGAAATAGAAACCTGTCTTTCCGGCAGAACAAACCACTTTCTTGATTTTCATACTATATATGTTTTAGATGTTGTTAAAATTATGGACGGCCTACGAGTCTACCCTTTTCGATTGCGCTAACGTCGTCGATTACCATTTGCAATGATACTTGGCGGTTTTCGAATTTAGCACGTTCTTCGAGTTTCGCGCGGTGGAAGTCCTTGATTTCTTTTGTCAATGGGAGGTTGCCCATTTCGAGGATACGGATAGCGCCATCGTTGTCGCGAGCAGGGAGCACCTTGCCGGCGTTGTACTTGTTAGGAGCGAATGGGATATCGAGGATGCCTGCTTCGAATGCAGCAACTGTACCGATTGCGATGTCGCCCTTACCGAGTTCTTCGACAGCGTCCATGATGCACTTCACTTCAGCGTTGATGATTTCGCATTCCTTTACAACGTGAGGGATTTCGCGGAGGTCTTGGTCGCGGAGCATAGAGATGACTTGCTTAGTAGCTCTAAGACCTGCAGCATTAGCTTCCTTAGTAGGCACACCGTAAGCTTCGTGAGGAGTCTTAACGATAACCTTAGTAGCCTTTGACAATGCAGCAGCAGCCGAACCCCAAGAGATAACGCCATAAGCCTTAGATTCGTCTTGTGGGAAGCCACCCATCCATTGGTGGAATACTGTTGTAACGCGAACGTCGTTGAAACCGTATTTTGCGAGGTATTGGCGAGTCATGTTTTCGAGTGAACGCATAGCGGCAACGTCTTGGATAAGGTTACCGATTTGGCCATAACCTACAGTGATGTCTTTTACGCCTTGAGTAGCAGCCAAGAGAGCTTCGATGATTGCTACAGAGTTGGAGATACATGGAGGAATGAGAGTACCAGTCAACGGACCGAATGGTTCGCGGTTGATGCTTACACCAGCTTCTTCGTACATACCTACAAGACGGTCGGCATATTGCCAGTACTTGATAGTCTTTTCGATAGAGTGGTTCTTAGAGTAAGGGATGTTGTAAGAGATACCACCACCTTCGTAAGAAGTGAAACCACCGGCGATTGCGATTTCAGTAAGCAGACGAGCGTCTGGAGTACCGTGGCGCATCTGAACAGGGTTCTTAACAGCTGAAGTCACTGTGCGGCAAACTTGTGCACCGTAGTTTACAGCAGGGAAACCATTCAACATTGAGCGACCAGCTTCTTGGCTCTTTTCGATACCTACTTGGCACTCGTTGTAACGGTTGAGACGAGTGTAGCTATCGATAGTAGTAGGGAGAAGGTCAGCGCCACCCTTGTTTTCAAGGTATTGGAGCAATTCGATGTGTTCTTGGTAGAGAGCAACACCGGCACGTGGCTGAATGAGAGTCACACCTTCTTTTTGAGCCTTAGCCAATTTTTCACCGAAACGCTTTTCAGGAGCGATAGACAATTGATAGTCTACTGCTTCTTTGAAATCGATGTCTTTACCGGTAGGCCATTGTTGAAGAACTTCTGCGCGTTCCGCCATGAAGTCGGCTTCCGAAATTCTTTGGTTCTTTAATTCTGTTGACATGATGTTATATTGTTATTTCGTTTATTTCAATTTAGTTGTCTGATGCAATGGGTTATTCGCCTGCTTTGCCGAGACCGACGGTCTCTTTGTCGAGCAATTCGAATGCAAGTTCGGGATCGAGATAGCTCAATAGACCCATTGATGCAAAAATATATCTTTGGTCAAGATAGAAATGAGGATTCTTTGGTTTGGTGCTTTCCGGAGAGGTGAAGCTATAGAGCGCGCCTTTGAGGATTTCTTTAGGGTGACGGCTATTGCGGAGCACGCCTCCGATACCGATTACGGTAGGCACTTCCATAAGGTCTTTGCCTTCTTGAGTGTGCATCAATCCGAGAGGAGTGTAGACGTCGGCAAATTTTCCGCAGTGGCGTTCGACAGCTATCGAGACAGCCGACTGACCGAGAAACTCTTCAATCTTTTCTTCTTCAGAGTCCGGCAAAGCCAATGTGTCGGGCTTAGCCGAGCATAGTTCTACCCACTCTTTGACTTCACGCATTTTCTCGTCATCAGGGTTGTGGCTTGGGAGCTGATCATAGACATGCTTGAGACTGTATCTCATACCCAAGTCTCCTTCGACAGTGCGTTTGCTCCATGGCTCAGGGAGACCCTTAGTCATAGTGTTGTCGACAGTCGGAAGGCCGGAAGCCATAGAGTAGACGTCAGTAGTTGCGCCACCTATATCTACAGCAAGAAGGTCGCCCTTGCCTTGCTGCGACTTAGTGCCTTTGCTTAGGAGTTCGCAAGCGTTGAGCACAGCGAGCGGAGTCGGAATGATTTCCGCAGCAGCCATAGCTTGGATCTTGTTGAGCCCCTTGGCTTCGATGATGCGAGAGATGAAAACGTTTCTGATGGCATCGCGAGCAGGCTCGATGTTGAGTCTGTTGAATACCGGCATCACGTTTTCGGTGATGACAAAGTTTTTGCCTGCTTGGGAGAAAATCTCAGCGATTTCGTCAGCAGCGCTTTTGTTGCCGGCAACGACTGTGGTGAATTGGCGATCGATGGCACAGAGGCGATGAGCGTTGGCTATGATGACCTCTTTGTTGCCACCATCAGTGCCACCACAAAGTAGCACAAGGTCGGGGTTGATGTCGTAAATCTCTTGCTGCTCAGCGTTACTGATTTCGTAGGCGTATGTATTAACGACTTTTGCACCGGCATTAGATGCTGCTGTCCTTGCGGCTTTAGCCGTAAGGTCAGGCACTAATCCCAATGCAACCATTTTGAGACCTCCTGCAGCGGAACTGCACACGAGCAATTTATCGTAATTGAAATCAGAGATGTTGTCGTTCTCAAGGTTTTGCTTGAGTAGAGCAAGGGCTGTTTCGAATCCTTGCATCACATCTGTCTCAATAGTGGTAAAAGCTTGTGCAGTACCTAAAACAGAACGTCTATCGCTATCGATTGCTGTCAGCTTAGTGTAAGTGCTGCCTACATCAACCGTTAGAATCTTCATTGTCTTAAGTATTGATTAGATACCTAAAGTTTTCTTAATATCTACGATAGTATTTTCGATAGGAGTGCTTGGTGGGTATACGAAGTCGAAGCCCATGTTGAGGAAGCGTTGCTTCACATCGTCGAATTCTTGCTTACCTACAACGAGGTTACCACCTACGAAGAGAGGAAGACCTACAAGACCTGCTTCGTCACACTTTTGGCGAAGGCCCATACAGTCGATTTCACCGTGACCATAAAGTGATGATACAAGGATAGCATCGGCATTAGTTTCGACAGCAGCTTCGATAAACTCTTCTTGTGATACCATCACGCCGAGGTTTACAACGTTGAAACCTTCGTTTGTGAGTGTTAAATCAATGATTTTGTTGCCGACCGCATGCGCATCAGCACCAATTACTCCGATTACAATAGTTTTCTTATCCATGGTATGTTATGTTATGCTTTTAAAAACAATGTGCAAAGGTAAAATTTTTTTCACTATCTAGCAAAAATTAAAGTTTGTTTTTTCGCAATTGCATATATTTTGGTGTGATAATCATTTTTTGCATTGATTTTTAGAGGTTTTATTTGTTAATTTTGCCAAAATAGACTATTTTTGCAGTCTAAGATTCAACAACAACAAAACTATCATTTAAAAAACTTTCAACTATGGCTGGTGTACCTGAATTTAAGTATGCTCCAATGTTTCAGACCGGAAAGGATGAAACAGAATATTATCTTTTGACAAGTGAAGGTGTCTCTGTCAGCGAGTTCAATGGCAAAGAGATTCTTATGGTCTCTCCTGAAGCTTTGACACGTTTGACACAACAAGCTTTCTACGATGTGTCGTTCCACATGCGTCGTGCTCACAACGAGCAAGTGGCTAAGATCCTCCATGACCCGGAATCTTCTGACAACGATAAATATGTCGCTTTGTCAATGCTCCGCAACGCTGAAGTAGCAAGCAAGGGTCAATTGCCAATCTGCCAAGATACCGGTACAGCTATCATCCACGGCGAAAAGGGTCAACGTGTATGGACTGATTGCTGCGATGAAGAAGCATTGTCAAGAGGTGTCTACAATGTCTACACTCAAGAAAATTTGAGATACTCGCAGAATGCTCCGTTGACAATGTATGATGAAGTCAACACTCGTTGCAACCTCCCTGCTCAAATCGATATCCACGCTGAAGAGGGTGATGAGTACAAATTCTTGTTCATCGCTAAGGGTGGTGGTTCTGCCAACAAGACTTACCTCTACCAAGAGACTAAGGCATTGCTCAATCCTGAGAAATTGATTCCATTTTGCGTAGATAAGATTAAGTCGCTCGGTACAGCTGCCTGTCCACCTTACCACATTGCATTCGTAGTAGGTGGCACAAGTGTTGAACGCAACCTTTTGACTGTGAAGATGGCTTCAACTCACTTCTACGACAATCTTCCTACTACAGGCGACGAAACAGGTCGCGCATTCCGTGATGTAGAACTTGAAAAGATTCTCACAGAAGAAGCACAACGCATCGGTCTTGGTGCTCAATTCGGTGGTAAGTATATCTGCCACGATATTCGCGTAATCCGTCTCCCTCGCCATGGTGGTTCTTGCCCTGTCGGTATGGGTGTGAGCTGTTCGGCCGACCGTAACATCAAGGCCAAGATCAACAAGCATGGTCTTTGGATCGAAAAACTTGATGACAAACCATACGAACTCATCCCTGAAGAATTGCGTCAAGCAGGCGAAGGCGATGCTATTCACATCGATTTGGATCAACCTATCCGCGACGTATGCAAAGAGTTGTCAAAATATCCTGTGTCAACACGCGTGCTTTTGAGCGGTACAATCATCGTAGCTCGCGACATCGCTCACGCTAAGCTCTTCGAACGCCTCACATCAGGCGATGGTCTCCCTGAATACTTCAAGAATCACCCTGTATACTATGCAGGTCCTGCTAAGACTCCTGCAGGTATGCCTTGCGGCTCAATGGGCCCAACTACTGCGCAACGCATGGACCCATATGTAGATCCATTCCAAGCAGCAGGTGGCTCGTTGATTATGATTGCGAAGGGCAACCGTAGCCAGCAAGTGACAGATGCTTGTCACAAGCATGGTGGTTTCTACCTCGGCTCAATCGGTGGTCCTGCGGCGGTATTGGCTCAAGACAATATCAAGTCAATCGAATGCGTAGAATACCCAGAACTCGGTATGGAAGCTGTGTGGAAAATCCGCGTTGAAAACTTCCCTGCATTCATCCTCGTTGATGATAAGGGCAACGACTTCTTTAAGCAGCTCAAGCCATGGCCTGTCTGCGGTAGATAATATAGGTCGGTAATTGTAATCAGATATGGGAAGGTGAGGTCTGTGCGATCTCACCTTCTTTTTTGATAGCTGAGATTAAAGCACTATGAATACAATCCTCTCGGGGGGATTGGTCATTGTGTGCTGAAGGGTTACCGGGGACGATAGATTTCGTCCCTTTATATATAATATAGGTGTAGATGCAAAGAGGTCGACTGCGAGAAAAACTTGTCGGACATGGATGGAGGTGAGTGTGGGTATTGCTGTGCTGCGAAGTAAGGTGAAGACTTAATGGTGCAAGTAAGTGTCGCTCGTGATTGGGAGCGATGCCATGGGTTGAGATAGTGATGTCGTAGTGGGGGAGGGCCGCTTAGGATTGTCCGGGGATTGTGACTTAGGATAATTCTATTCACCTAAGCTTTTCAATGGTAGTTGATTTTATGCTTATCTCAATAACATTCGGACCGAAATCCGTAGTTGAGAGAGATTCGTTGTTAATAGCTGTTTTCCAAGTTGTCCTTGTTTGTTTGTAGGAATTAGCCAATCACGGCCTTTTATGTTCCTGGTATTAGTTTCAAAGATAGAGTTTAGTTTACGCAAATATTGATTGAGTGAGACAACTATCTTCGTCACAATCCCGATGCATTAGCATCATCCGGAAAATCCATGTGTCAATGTGTGTTTCACATTTCCGCAACAAAGGTACGGTTAAAAATCCTAACTACCAAAAAATGCAATTCTTTTTTTATCAAATTGCTATGATTTGTTTCCATGCTGGTGTGGCTGTGTGGTGTTAGATTGCTATGGATTGGCTGAAAATAATGGTTTTTGTAGCAATTTGGAAGATGAGTATTGCTATAAACACACAATGCCACCTCGAGAGGCAGCATTGTGTAAGATATGTCGGATAGATGATTAAGCCAAGCGCTTGAGGATTTCGGTGAGGAGCTCCCAGTATTTAGCGACTGAAGGGATGTTGGCCTTTTCGCTTGGAGAGTGGATATCCTTGAGAGTAGGACCAAACGAAATCATGTCGAGGTTAGGCATCTTTTCGAGGAAGAGGCCACACTCGAGACCTGCGTGGAGGGCTTCAACGCGTGGCTTTTCGCCAAAGAGGTCGAAGAAGCTTGATTCTGCCACTTTCAATACCTTTGATTCAGGGTTTGGAGCCCAACCTACGTATGCATCTTCGAAGATAACTTCGCAACCGATCATTTGGTAGAGAGCCTTGATGCGGTCGGCGATTTCGTCACGACGGCTGTCGACAGATGAGCGTTGGTGAACTGTGATGACAATCTTGTCGTCTTGCATCTTGACGCTTGCGAGGTTGCAAGAAGTCTCGATCAAGCCCGGCACAGCGTTTGACATGCCTTGCACGCCATTAGGTGTAGCGAAGATTGTAGCGATCAAAGCTGATGATTGCTTCTTGTCGATGATGGTTGCAGGAGTAGCAGCTGCAGTGACATCAAATGTGAAGTCAGGGTTTTCTGCCAATGCAAATTCAGAGTGGATAGTCTTATTGAATTCGGCAGCGTAAGCCATCAATTCAGCTTCTTTGTCGGCAGGGATACCGATAGTAGCGATAGCTTCGCGTGGGATAGCATTTGCGAGGTTGCCACCATCGATGCGTGACACTACTACATCGCAAGACTGCGACATTTCCCAGATGAAGCGAGCGAGTTGCTGGTTGGCGTTACCACGACCGAGACCGATTTCCATACCTGAGTGACCACCCATCATGTGGTTGATGTGAACGTCGAAGTATTTGTAGTCAGCAGGAGCAGCTTCTGTAGCGTACTTATATGTGCAGACAGTCACCTTGCCACCGGCGCAACCGATAACGAGTTGACCATGCTCTTCAGAGTCAAGGTTGAGAAGAATTGAGCCGCTGATCATGCCCGGTTCGAGACCATTTGCACCGATGAGACCTTGCTCTTCGTCGACTGTCATGAGCACTTCGATAGGACCATGCACCAAAGTGTCGTCAAGGAGAACAGCCATGCCGGTTGCGCAACCGATGCCGTTGTCAGCACCGAGAGTTGTGCCGTTAGCCTTCACCCAGTCGCCGTCAACGATAGTCTCGATAGGGTCGTTGAAGAAATCATGGTTGGAGTCATTGCGCTTTTCAGCGACCATGTCTTGGTGACCTTGGAGAATGATAGTCGGTGCGTTTTCGTGACCCGGAGTAGCAGGCTTGGTCATTACGACATTGCCTACGGCGTCGGTCTTTACAGGGATGTTATGACGATTGGCCCAGTCCACGAGAAACTCTTTCATCTTGTCGAGGTGGTGAGTAGGACGAGGCACTTTAGTGATTTCATCAAAGCATTGCCAGATTAATGCCGGCTTGAGATCTGTAACTTTCATAGTTTGATATAGTGTTTTTATGGTTGTTCGTTTTCTTGTTGTTGTTCTTGTTGTTTTTCTTGGGCTTTAAATTTGCGGTAAGCGTTAGCCATCTTGGTGTGGTAGCCACGCTTGGCATAGCTTGGGCCGTTGTATCGTCTTGCAAATCCACTCCAATCCTTACGACGAAGGTAGTCGACTTGCTTAGCATTAACGATTAACTTGGCAAATAGTTCGAGTTGTGCTGATTCGGAGTGGCTCATCTTTTCGACAAATTCATCGACCGACTGGCATCCACAGAGTTTGTAGTTGAATCCGCCAATCTGAAACATTCCCCAGAATGTGCCCATATTGGCTTTGTCGATATTTGTTTTGCGAGCATTGATGAGTTGCTGCCATTCCTTTCTGCCGTAGGCGCTTTTGATGCCTTCAGGGATTTTGGCATCAGAAGGTGCTTTGCGAGTGTCTTTGCTCTTCATCTTTCGATACATTACGGCATCGAAATTGATGACCGGGACGCCCGGTGCGAGGAAACCTTCAAGGGCAGCACCGGCTTCGATAAGCACGACTGCCTTGATGGCTGCTACTTCGACACCCAATTCTTCTGCCACACGTCTATAGTCGGCATCTGAGAGTGTCGTATATCTTAATGAGTCATTGACGGCGACGAGGCTATCAGCAGCGCAGATAGTGTCGCACATAGCGATAGAGTCAGTGGTCAAAGAGTCCGTCGTGGATTCTTTGAGAGAATTGCTACTTGGTGTTTGAGCCTGACTATTGATGTAGGCACCGGAAAAACCGATGCCTACAACTATTGTCAGAATTGATGTTGCCGATATTAGGCGTTTAATCATAGTTTAGCCACTTTCTTGAGGGTGAGAGCGAGGTGGTGCCAGAACTTTTCTACGTGTGGGATGTAGAGTTTTTCGTCCGGAGAGTGTACGCCTGTCATAGTAGGACCGACGCTCACCATGTCGAGGTGTGGATACTTAGCGAGGAAGAGACCGCATTCGAGACCTGCGTGGATAGCCTTGATAGCAGGCTTCACGTTGTAGAGTTCTTCGTATGCTTCTGAGCAAACGCGCATGATAGTAGAGTCCATGTTTGGAGCCCAACCTGGGTAGCCGTCAGAGTGGTCGATTTCAGCACCTGCGAGCAAGAAGTGAGTTTCTACTTGAGCAGCGATGTCGTGCTTGCGAGACTCAACAGATGAACGTTGAGAAGTAGTCACCTTAATCTTGTTGCCGTCGATGAACTTCACTGCAGCGAGGTTGGTAGAAGTTTCTACAAGACCTTCAAGGTCACGGCTCATAGAGTAGACACCGTGAGGAGCTGAGTAGAGTGAAAGGATGAGAGCCTTAGCAGTTGCATCGTCAACGATGAATGCTGGGCGTTCTACTGCTTCGAGAGTGAATTTCACTACTGGCTCGATACCCTTGTATTCGTTTTCGATTTCCTTAGTGTATTCAGCGAGACGAGCTTCGATTTCAGCCTTCTTGTCAGCAGCTACACCAAGGATAGCGTGTGCTTCACGTGGGATAGCGTTACGCAAGTTGCCACCGTCGAATGAAGCGAGCTTGAGCTCGATATCCTTAGAGATGTTCCATACGAAACGAGCGATGAGCTTGTTGGCATTACCGCGACCAGTGTTGATGTCAGAACCAGAGTGGCCACCGAGGAGACCGCTGATAGCAACCTTCACGTAGCAAAGGTCTTCAGGAGCTGCTATAGGAGTGTAATTGAAGTAAGCAGTAGTGTCGATACCACCTGCACAACCTACGAAGATTTCGCCATCATCTTCAGAGTCGAGGTTGATGAGCATAGAGCCTGTGATCATGTCCTTACCGAGGTTTTGAGCACCTTCGAGACCGATTTCTTCGTTGATAGTGAAGAGGCATTCCACCTTACCGTGTTCCAAAGTGTTGTCCAAAAGCACAGCGAGTGCACCGGCCATACCGATACCGTTGTCAGCACCGAGAGTTGTACCCTTAGCCTTCACCCATTCGCCATCGATATAAGTTTGGATAGGATCCTTAAGGAAATCGTGTTCAACATCGTTGTTCTTTTCTGCCACCATGTCCATGTGAGCTTGGAGGATCACAGTAGGAGCATTTTCGCAACCTGCAGTTGCAGCCTTAGTCATCACAACGTTGCCACAATCGTCTGTCTTTGCTTCGATATTGTTCTTCTTAGCAAAGTCGAGAAGGTATTCTCTGATTTGTTCTTCATGGCATGAAGGACGAGGCACTTTAGTAATTTCGTCAAAGCATTGCCAGATCAAAGCTGGCTTCAAATCTTTTACTTCCATTTGTCTGATTATAGGTTTGAATTAATGTTATCGTTGTTAAAATCACCCAAAGGTACACAAAATTGTTGAGATGTCAAAAAAAGTCACTATATTTGCACCAAATTTAAGGGTTTTACCCCGTAAATAACACTTTTTAATGTGAAAACTATCTTGATTGCTATTGTCTTAGTGGGCATTGCGGTGCTAATCATGTCGGTGAAAATTTGGTCGAAAAAAGATGGAAAATTTCCCGACTCTCACGCTTGCAAGCTGACAAGCAAAAACAATCAGAGAAAGTCAGTTGTTGGACAAAAATAAAACCATAAATAAAAGATGAAAAAAACTTTACTTAAAATCAGCGCTCTTGCGTTGACTCTTTTGATGACGTTCGCTACATCATGCAACGACAACAAAGCCGACAAGGCTGCCGATAACAAAGCTCCTGAAGCTAAAGAAGAAGTTGTCCTCCCTAACTATCGTTACGTAGACAGCGACTCTGTGCTTGCAGCTTACAACCTTGCTAAGGACTACAACGAAGAAATGCTTCGTATGCAGACCAACTTTGAAAACACTGCTCGCCAACGCGAAAGTGCTATCCAGTCGGAAATGAACAAGATGCAGCAGAAGATGCAAAACAATGGCTACCTCACTGAAGAAAGCTATCGTCAAGACGAGCAGAAGTTGACTAAGATGCAGACTAATGCGCAAAACGAAATCGCTAAACTTCAAAACAATATTCTTAATGCGCAGATGGAAGCTCAGAAGACTGTCAACGACTCTATCTCATCTTTCATCAAGGAATACAACAAGAAGTATGGCTATGATGCAATCCTTCTAAAGGGTGCAACGCTTTACATCGATCCACGTTTGGATATCACCGACGATGTCATCAAGGGCCTCAATGCTCGCTACAACAAGGTGAAAAAATAATCCTTAAATAATCGACCAAACTCGGGAATTAATAGAAGTTCCCTTAAAAATATCAGTGCCACTTTGTCTTTGACGGCGAAGTGGTATTTCTATTACGAGAGTCAGATGTTAGCAATGGAGTTAAGGACTTGTTCCCCGTACCTTGCGATGATACATCTGACTCTTTTTTGTCTGTCTGCTGCAATAATCGGCAACATTATAGGGTGGAATTTGCAGAATTGCTGAAATTGTCTTAATTTCGCAATAAATTAGGAATAATAGATGATTGAAGATAATATTATAAATAAGGAGGCGAACGAGCGTACGGTGCTTGTGGGCCTTGTGACTCAGCAGCAAAACGAAGTGAAGGCCAACGAGTATCTCGACGAATTGGCTTTTCTTGCAGAGACAGCCGGTGCTGATCCGGTGCGTCGCTTTGTGCAGAAACTCGACTATCCGAATCCGAAGACATATGTCGGCAAAGGTAAGTTGGAGGAAATCCGCCAATATGTGGAGGACAACGAGATCGGTATGGTGATTTTCGACGATGACCTATCGACCAAGCAAGTGTCAAATATTGAGCGCGAACTTCAAGTGAAAATCCTCGATAGAACAAGTCTGATCCTTGATATTTTTGCCAAGCGTGCGCAGACTGCGACAGCGCGTACTCAGGTGGAACTTGCTCAATACCAATACTTGATGCCTCGATTGACTCGAATGTGGACTCACTTGGAGCGTCAGCGTGGTGGTATCGGTATGCGTGGTCCGGGTGAAACTCAGATTGAGACCGACCGCCGTATTATCCTCGATAAGATTTCGCGTCTCAAAGAGGAGTTGAAGAGCATCGATAAGCAGAAAAGTATTCAACGCAAAAATCGTGGCAAGTTGACTCGCATTGCATTGGTGGGTTATACCAATGTCGGTAAATCGACGCTTATGAACCTTCTCAGCAAGAGTGATGTTTTTGCTGAAAACAAGCTCTTTGCAACGCTCGACACAACGGTGCGTAAGGTGATTATCGACAATCTGCCTTTCCTCCTTACCGATACGGTCGGATTTATTCGTAAGCTCCCGACTCACTTGGTCGACTCGTTTAAGTCGACTCTCGATGAGGTGAGAGATGCCGATGTGTTGGTGCATGTGGTCGATGTGAGCCACCCTCAGTTTGAGGAGCAAATCGAGGTGGTCAATAAGACTTTGCAGGAGGTGTGTGGTGCAAGCGAGAAGCCTATGATACTTGTGTTCAACAAGATAGACGCATTCGCCTATACGCCTAAGGCTGAAGATGACCTCACTCCTCGCACTCGCGAAAACATACCGTTGGAAGAGTTTCGCGACACCTATATGGCTAAGATGAACAACAATTGCGTATTCATTTCAGCCAAGCAGAAGGTCAATATCGAAGAACTCAAGGAGATGCTCTATCAGAAAGCGAAAGAGATTCACACCGAGCGTTTCCCTTACAATGATTTCTTGTTCCAAAAATATGACGAAGATTTCACCGACTAAGACCGTCAGCCTCGACGCGTCGCAAATAGCCCGCCTTGAACAGCAAGGTTGTCAATCCCCGGATTGGACAAGGGTGATGGTCAGCGATAAGACCGACTTGTCGCTGGTGCGTGGCGTGCGTTTCTATGGCGATGTTCAGATAGGTGAACTCCAATCTGATGCCGAGCATTTGCAAGGCATCTACAATGCCGTTGTTCGTGACTGTGTCATCGGCGACAATTGCTACATCAGCAATGTGGCAGGCGAGATGCGTGGTTGCACCGTAGGGAAGCGTGTGCGTATCGAAAATGTCGGTCGCATCGTATTTGATGCTGAGGCTGATTGCGGACAGGGGGTGGCTGTCGGTGTCTTTGACGAGACCGGGTCGCGACCTGTCTACATCTATCCCCGACTGACGGCTCAGATGGCCTCTTTGATGGCCTATAAACCGCGATGGACCGAAGAGCATCTGCACACGATGCTCCAAGACTATTTCATCGAGAATCCGTTGCCGACAATGATTGGCGACGATGCCTCGGTCGTCGACACTGTCTGCATGGTCAATGTGAGTGTTGACAGAGAGGTGGCGATAGAGGGTGCTATCAACCTGCGCAATGGCGCTGTCATCAACAATGCACCCAAAGGCTCGTGTCTGGCTCATATCGGACACGGAGTCAATGCCGAGAATTTTATCATAGAAGATGGCGTTGTGGCCAATGGCGTAGTGATGCGCAATTGCTTTGTCGGTCAGGGTGCTGTGCTCGACAAAGGTTTTACTGCACACGATTCACTCTTCTTTGCCAACTGTGCGTGTGAGAACGGCGAGGCTTGTGCTGTCTTTGCCGGTCCCTACACGGTGACAATGCACAAGTCGACACTGCTTATCGGCGGACAATACTCATTCATGAATGCCGGCAGTGGCACCAACTCATCTAATCATATGTACAAACTCGGTCCTATCCATTGGGGCGTGATGCAGCGAGGCGTAAAGACCTCTAGCGGAGCCTACATGATGTGGGGTGGACGAGTGGGTGCATTCTCCTTGCTGATGGGTGCTCACAAGCGTCATGCCGACACAGCCCTATTCCCATTCTCTTATCTCTTTGCCGACAACGATGGCTATACCATAGTCGTTCCGGGCGTAATGATGAAGAGTTGCGGACTGAAGCGTGACGAGACCAAGTGGCCTGCACGCGACAAACGAGTCAAGAAGCGTCTGCCACGACATGACAACATAGTGTTTGATGTCTTAAACCCTCCTATCGTGTCGTCGATGCTCGAAGCATTGCGCGTCTTTGATGAGCTTGAAGCGAAAGGTCAGGAGTCGGATGGCATGTATCATTACAATGGCTTGCGCATCAAGCATTCGTCGCTTATTAAGGGCAGAGAAGTCTATCGCATAGCAGTGTTGAAATATCTCTACGACAAGACTCGCGACATCGATATGTCGACCATTGAGGCGGAGCAAATAGACTGGGTGGACCTTGCCGGGCAGATAATGCCGCGCAGCATTCTCAACGATATATATGAAATGGAAAGCCTTGACGAAATCAGTGAAGCATTCAATCAGGCCTACAATGACTACTCATCAGCGGAACTTCGCTGGGTGAAATGGGTGCTTGAGCAAGGTTGGGCAGAGCAGATGTCGGAAGCAGAAGCCGCTGCCCTACAATTTGATGCCGACATCGAAGCCGACAGATTGCGAAGCCGCGAAATGCTCAGCGAGCATAATAATCTATTGGCTTTGTGAATTTTAGTAGAAAAAAACGGGGGTAACTTGTTGTGTAATTCGGAATTAAGTAGTAACTTTGCACCCGCTTAGACTATAGTGGTCTAAGTGTAGAGAATTATTAACTTTATTTATTAACAATTTTAATGAGCGAATTTAAAAATTCACCAATCGAAGATTTCGATTGGGAAGCCTTTGAAAGAGGCGAAACAGCTGGTGACAAGACACGTGAAGAGTTGACAAAAACTTATGACGAGTCTTTGAACACAGTAAAAGACAAAGAAGTAACCGAAGGTACTGTTATCTCAATGAACAAGCGTGAGGTAGTGGTTAACATTGGCTACAAATCAGATGGTATCATCTCAATCAATGAATTCCGTTACAACCCAGACCTCAAGGTAGGTGACAAGGTAGAAGTATTCATTGAAAATCAAGAAGACAAGAAGGGTCAGTTAATCCTTTCTCACAAGAAAGCATGTGCTTCTCGTAGCTGGGATCGTGTTAACCAAGCTCTCGAAAACGACGAAATCATCAAGGGTTATGTTAAGTGCCGCACTAAGGGTGGTATGATCGTTGATGTATTTGGTATCGAAGCGTTCCTTCCTGGTTCACAAATCGACGTTCGTCCTATCCGCGACTACGATGTATTTGTTGACAAGACAATGGAATTCAAGGTTGTTAAGATCAACCAAGAGTTCAAGAATGTTGTTGTGTCTCACAAAGCACTCATCGAAGCTGAACTCGAACAACAAAAGAAAGAAATCATCTCTAAGCTCGAAAAGGGTCAAGTACTCGAAGGTACAGTTAAGAACATCACTCCTTACGGTGTGTTCATCGACCTCGGTGGCGTAGATGGTCTTATCCATATCACAGACCTCTCTTGGGGCCGCGTTAGCGATCCAAAAGAAGTGGTTGCACTCGACCAAAAACTCAACGTTGTTATCCTTGATTTCGACGATGAAAAGAAGCGTATCGCTCTCGGTTTGAAGCAACTTATGCCTCACCCATGGGATGCACTCGATGCAGAACTTAAGGTTGGCGACCGCGTGAAGGGTAAGGTAGTCGTTATGGCTGACTACGGTGCATTCATCGAAATCGCTGCTGGCGTAGAAGGTCTTATCCACGTTAGCGAAATGAGCTGGAGCCAACACCTCCGCAGCGCACAAGACTTCATGAAGGTAGGTGACGAAGTGGAAGCTGTGATCCTCACTCTCGATCGCGACGAACGCAAGATGAGCCTCGGTATCAAGCAACTCAAGAACGATCCATGGGAAAACATCGAAGAAAAGTATGCTATCGGTAGCAAGCACACTGCTAAGGTTCGCAACTTCACTAACTTCGGCGTATTCGTGGAAATCGAAGAAGGCGTAGATGGTCTTATCCACATCTCTGACCTTTCTTGGACTAAGAAGATCAAGCACCCAAGCGAATTTACTCAAGTGGGTAACGACATCGAAGTTCAAGTTCTTGAAATCGACAAGGACAACCGTCGTTTGAGCCTCGGCCACAAGCAACTCGAAGAAAATCCATGGGATGTATTCGAAAACATCTTCTCTGTAGGTAGCATCCACGAAGGTACTATCACAGAAGTTATGGACAAGGGTGCTGTGATCGCTCTCGAACAAGGCGTTGAAGGTTTCGCAACTCCTAAGCACCTCGTGAAGGAAGATGGCTCACAAGCCGGTCTTAACGAAAAGCTCGACTTCAAGGTGATCGAATTCAATAAGGACAACAAGCGCATCATCCTTAGCCACAGCCGCATCGCTGAAGACGCTACTAAGGCAGAAGCTCGCAAGGCAGCTCCTAAGAAAGCAGCTAAGAAGGAAGAAGAAAACGTAGCTCCTCAAATCGAGAAGACTACTCTCGGCGACCTCGATGCTCTTCAAGCTCTTAAGGAACAACTCTCAAAGAACGAGAAGTAATCATCCGATGATTATACCATAAAGATAGGGAGACCGCAACGGCCTCCCTATTTTTGTCTAGCTGCCGAGGTTGTATACATCTTCGAATTGTAAAAAAATCCTTAGGCATTAATATTTGTGCTTCGATATATGTGTGGTTTGCACAAATCATATTATCTTTGCACTAAATTTATCCTATAACCTAAATTAAACAAATTAAGACAATGAAGAAATTTTTTGTAGCAATGGCATTCGCTTTGCCATTAGTCTTCACTTCTTGCAACGGCAATGACGAACCAATCGATTTGCCTTCAAGAGTAGATGTAAATGTTTATGAATCTCACGCTTTGGAAGTGTCAGGCACTTGGACATCAAGCAATGAGTTTGTTGCAACAGTTGACAAGAAGGGCAACATCACTGCTCATCACGTTGGTGATGCTGTTATCACTGTAGTTGATGGCGATAGAACAGCTTCTTGCAAGGTTAACGTTAAACCCGTAAATACATCTTACACTTTCCCATTCATGGTCTGGGGTTCTGACCTTTACACTGTGAAGTCTTTCAACTCTAACCTTACTTTGCTCGAAGAATACGCTGATGGTGAAGGTGGTTATATTCTCACTTATTTGACAGGCAATACATTCCCTGGTTATGTTTACTATCTTGATGCAGATGCCTTGATTGCTAACTCTATCGTAGTTGATATCAACGAGACTGACGCTTGGGAAGCATTTATGTATCAATACTATGCAGACCTCGAAGAAGACGAAGAATGGTTCTACCTTATTAATGGCAACACAGTTGCAGAAGCTACTATCGCAGTTCAATATGGTTGGAATGACGAAGATTCTATCATCGCTACATTTATGCCATTGACAGAAGAAACTCGCTCAGGTGATATCAAAGAAATGTTCAAGAATGTTGATCTTGACAAGTCGGTTCTCGTAAATAGAAAATAATATTATACAGACATGAAAAAGATTTTTTCAATGCTTAGCGCAGCCGCTTTGGTAGTAGTGATGGCTGCATGTGGTAACAAACAAGCTGAAACAGTAGACACTTGCTGTGAAGACACAGTAGTAGCAGTTGATACTTGCAGTCCTGATACAGTGGCAATCGACACAGTAGCTGAAGAAGTTGCGGAAGTTAAGGCTCAACCTGCTAAACCAAAAGCAGAACCTGCTAAGGAAGAACCTAAACGTTCTGAAACAGTAGTTAAAAAGGAAAATGTTCAAATCGGCGGTGCTAAAACTCAAGTAACTGACGAAGTGAAGTCTTCTATGTCAACTGCAGTTAAGAACACTAAAGAAGCTGTTGACAAGAAAGCTGAAGAAGCTGAAAAGGCTGCTCGCAACAACTGGAAAGAAAGCCGCAACAAGTAATCTTTCTTAAAGATAAAAACAACGCAAGAGGTGGATGTCCGTAAGGATTATCCGCCTCTTTTCCTTTAAGCAATCTCCTATAAACTGCTTCGCTGTGTTAGCCTATGGTCCAATATATAAAGGGCGTGGGACACCAAGGACACTCCGAATGTGGGACACCTAAAGAAAAGAGGGACACTCTGAATGTGGGGCACTTTGGTTATCGTGTGTAAGCGAGAAGACAGCGAGTGTTACCCGTGGATAGATGCCATCCGAGAATAGATACCTACACCGGTGCACCAACCCGAAGAGGGTAGTACATCAATTTTTAGACCAATAAGGCGAATTGGATACAGACTTAGATATATGAGACTGTGGTTTATGCGCACCCATGATCGGGGTAGAATAGGTGCTGCAATCAAGACTGCGAAGGAATCAAGAAACGAAAAGATAGATTAGTACCAAGTGATACCGTTGCTTGTCGATGAGCGTTTGTCGTATTTGAGGTCCTTGAGCATTGACGACTTGACACCGATGTGGAAGTTGTAGGACTTGTAAGGACCGACAGGCACAAACGATGCAGTCATCGTGAAGCAGTGGAGGTCGCGACTGATAGAGCAGTTCATGTAAGCGAGTTTCTTGGTCTCGAAATTGTAGGACGCAGAGAAGTTGAAGTTCCAGTTTTTGGTAGGGCGTATCGAGCCGTTGAGGGAGAGGTTTTGGGTAATCTTGCTGTCATACTCCATTTTCTCCTTGTTGAATGTGCCATAGCCGTAACTGATAGAGTAGTTGAAGGTCAAACTCCACGGTATTTCCCACTTTTCGTAGCCATCAGCGTCACTCTGCGAAGTGTTTTCGCTCTCTTCTCTGCGACGACGGGTTGCCTTTGATTCTTCTTCTGATGATGTCAAATCTTCATCCTCTTCTGAATCGAGGTCGTTTCCCATGCCTTTCTTGTTGTCTTTGTCTTTGCGTTTGAAAGTGTCGTTGTTGAACGTGTAGGAGAACGATGTGCCGGTGCTTGATAGTTTAGCCCAGCCCTTGCCTACCGAGAGGCGAGTTTTGTTTACTCTGACCGGCGAACCACTTGGACTCAACTGATATGTGTAAGGGTCCCAAGTAGCGCTGATATTGAAGTTGAAATTCTTTGCAAGACGTAAGAGGATAGAGGTGTTGATATTACTCCAGTTGAGTGAGTCGGCTGCGAAGTTGTAGGACTGACCGATGGTGAAGTTCTCGATAAGCGAAACCTTCTTGACGCCGGTGGTGTCGGCATCACTCTTGACTTTCATCTCAAGGTTGTTGGCAATGTTGACTGATACGATACCGCTTTTGCCTCTGCCCGGTACGCCAAACAGTGCATTCTGGAAGTAGCTGTAGTCGCGAGTGACGGTCTGTCCGTTGGCATTGGTGTAGGAGTAAGAGTCATAGTAACCCCAGAATTTGGACCCGAAGTCAGGCGCTGCACTGAAGCTGATAGACGGTGTGAGGACGTGGCGAATCATCTGCACCTTGTCGCCAAGGAATTTCATCGGCTTGTAGAAACCGTAGAGCTTCGTATCCATCGAAATCGATGCGTTGAAGTCGAAGACGTTGTAGAATCCGAATACTGTGTCGGCAACCTCTGCTGATGCCACGGGGTCCCACTGACGCTTAACCTTGCTGAAATACATGCGGTCGTTGAGCGAAATCGATGGAGAGACATTGATGTATTTGAAAAGACTGAATGTGGCAGAGATAGGCACAGAGTGCTTCATGCCGTTTCGCCAGTCTTTGATGAGGTTTTTCTTGAAGAATTCGTCTTGGTGAGCGGTCAATGAGTTTTGGAACTGACCGGAGTAGGAGAGTTTGATCTTTTCATACCATTTTTCGCCACCGACTTTGCGTTTGCGTTTAAATGGTGCTACTTGCGAGAGAGTGACTGTGAGGTTTGGCAATGACACTGAGAGCGTAGAGTCTTGTGTACGCTGAGATACGTTGCCGGTAGCTGAGATGCTCCACTTTGTTCCCGGGAAGCGGTAGGTCATATTGACTGTACTGCTCTTGGTGTTTTCGGTGAACGAGTTGTTGTAGTAGCTGTTGAGGTCGTTGCGTGAGTAACCACTTGTCGCAAAGTCAACGCTTGCAGAGAAGTTCATGTTGGGGTTGGCTTTAGCATCTTGGGTGTGAGTCCATGCCACCTTGAAGTTGTTTTGCTTCGAGTAGTCGGGTGTGCCCTTGTCGCCTGTGACAGTGGTGATATAACTGATGTCGAACGTACCGCGGAATTTGTAGCGCTTAGTGTAAGATGAGTGTGCGTTGATACCCCACGAGCCCTTCGTATAGACCTCTCCACGAAGTGCGAGGTCGACATAGTCGCTCAGTGCAAAGTAGTAGCCGCCGTCGCGAATGTAGAAACCACGATTGTAGTCTTCTCCGAATGTAGGGAATATGATACCGCTTGAGTAGTCTTGTGAGAATGGGAAGTAGCCGAATGGCACGGCGAGTGGCAGTGGTACGTCGGCAAGCACCATGTAGGCCGGACCGGTCACGATGTTGGACTTAGGTTTCATTTTGGCCTTGGTGATTTGCATGTAGAAGTGGGGACAATCGTGGTCGCTGCATGTGGTGTATTTACCATCTTTGATAAAGAACGAGCCGTCGTCCATCTTCTTGGCTGCACCGCCCTGGAGGTAGCCTTCGCCTTGCTCGGTGATTACGTCGGTGATATATCCTCGCTGCGACTTGAAATTGTATTTCATGGTCTTTGACTCATATTCGCCACTCTTGTCGCTGAAGACAGGATTTTCTGAAGTGTTGCCAATGCTGTCGGTGTGTCCCATCGCATAGACATTGGTGCTGTCCATCTCCATGCGAATTTGTGCAGCATTGAGTTTGATGTCGCCATAAGTCACGCTACCGCTACCATACATGAAAGCATTGCTCTGACCTATCATCACCAACGAGTCTTTAGCCGAGAAGTTGACCGTATTGTCGAGGTCTACCTCTTGGCGACGAATGCGTTTGAATGATGAGCGATCTTGTGTGACAGAATCAGACTCAGTGCTAAGTGAGTCGTTCTGCTCATTGAGCTTTGTCGCTTTGTTGAGAACTGCACTCTTTGATGCGATAGAGTCTGACGGCGATTCTTGCCACAGCGTACTGTCTACATCGGCAACGCTATCTATGGCCGCTATATCTGTCAGCGTGCTGTCAATGTTCAAAGTGCTATCCTCAAGCATTGACTTGATGTCAAGTGCAGAGCTGTCGTTGATGATTGATTGAAGTGGTGAGACAAGGGTGTTAGAGGGTTGACTCTCTCTGTTATGATTGAGTCTGCTTTTGCGAGTAGGGTTGCATGCTATGACCAGCCCTATTATCACGATGCCTAATATGTATATTAATGGGCGTCTCACACTTGATGCTTAGATGTTTTCAAACTACAAAATTAAGCATTTTCTCTCTAATGCAATCAATTTTAGGCAGGAATAGTCGTTGCTTTTTAGATTTTTTGTGAATTGCGTCTGTTTTTATGGTAAATACTACGTATTTATTGCGCAATTATTGTCGCATAATGATAGATGATGCTATGTCGCTACATTCGATTGTGATGTTACAAAAAATGTAAACACACTTTGTGTTACAACGCCATGTATTGAGCACCGACATACTCTTCTGAGCACCGGCTTGGCTTTTAGTAACAACAATTTGCGTAATCACATTTTTTGTAGTATTGATTTGATGGGAGATGATGGACTATGGGTGAGAGAAGAGGCTGTGCATGGCGAGGAAGCGTTGAAGTGAGTCGTCACCAAATTTTTTCATCTGCTGCATAACGTGTTCGACGCTTTTCTCTTCAGTAAGGTTGCCCGATTTTGAGAAAAACTTGTCGGCATAGCAGACGAGTTTCTCCTCTACGCTGAGAGGCAACATGTCGCGATGCGGCAAGGGAAGGTGTTGGTTGATGATATTGTCGGCGGAAAGACCGGCACCTGTGTGACGTTCGCAGACGAGGGCGTGTCGGTCGAGCCCTTCTTGCTCAAGGATTTTGCGTCCTTCGATGCCGTGGCAGATGTAGGGGAGGTCGCCGACGCAGTAGATGTCGGGGGCGTTGCAACGGAAGATGCCGATGTCGTGAAGCAATGCAGCCTCAGCGACAAAGTCTATATCGATGTCGAGCGTGCAGTGCTTGGCACATCGAAGTGCTTTCTGCATCACGCATTCACTGTGAATCCATAGCGAACGAAATAGGTCGCTCTTTTCTTCGTAATATTTCAGAAGGATTGCTTTAGCGTCAATCATGGTCTTGATGAGGGGGAGAGGTTGTTGGAAAGTGGTAAGTCTATTAAAAAACACGCAGCACCGGGTGACCCGATGCTGCGTGAAATTATTTTTTGAGCATTGTAGACGGATTATTCTACGAAGTCACACCAGCCGTGGATATCTTCGATTTCGCCATCTTGGATACCGCGAAGGTGAGTGTAAAGCTTAGTAGTCATTTCGCCAGGGTTGCCATCCTTTGACAATGTGTACTTGATGTCGTTGTCAAGGTCAACGATTTCACCGATAGGAGTACATACAGCAGCAGTACCGCAAGCACCTGCTTCTTCAAATGTAGCGAGTTCTTCAACTTCGATAGGGCGACGTTCAACCTTCATGCCGAGGTCTTCAGCGATTTGAGTAAGACTCTTGTTGGTGATTGAAGGAAGGATAGATTCGCTGTAAGGAGTGATGTAAGTGTTGTCCTTGATAGCGAAGAAGTTGGCAGCACCACATTCGTCAAGATATTTCTTTTCTTTAGAATCCAAGTAGAGAACGCCAGAGAAGCCGAGGTCGTGAGCCTTTTCACCGGCTACGAGGCTTGCTGCGTAGTTACCACCAACTTTGATGCGGCCTGTACCCTTAGGAGCAACGCGGTCGAATTCGCGCATGATAGCGAAGTTAGTTGGCTTGAAACCATTCTTGAAGTAAGGACCTACAGGTGTTACCAAGATGATGAAAGTGTACTCGTCAGCTGGCTTAACACCAACGCGTGCGCTTGTGCCGATTTCGAATGGACGGATGTAGAGAGAAGCACCGCTACCGTAAGGAGGAACGAAGCGTTCGTTGAGCTTAACAGCCATGAGAACCATCTTCTTGAAGAGATCCAATGGAATTGGCTCCATCATGATACCTCTTGCACTGTCTTGGAGACGCTTACCGTTTTCTTCTGTGCGGAATACACGGATTTTGCCATCTTTGCCACGGAAAGCCTTGAGACCTTCGAAAGCTTCTTGACCATAGTGGAGGCAAGTAGCAGCCATGTGCATAGTGATTTCTTCAGAATCAGTCACTACGATTTCACCCCATTCACCATTCTTAAATGTGCAACGTACGTTGTAGTCTGTTTTTACATAGCCGAACGGAAGGCTCGACCAATCGATGTTTGTTTCTTTCATTGTTATTTAGATTTTAGATTACGCAAAGGTAATACTAAATTTTGAGTCTGAAAAATTTAATTGTGTAATTTTCGATTTATCGCGTTAAATTGTTCGCTTTTGACCATTTACGGTTGTGGAAATGTCTCGGCTCAGTACATTCGCCCTTCATCTGTGCTTTCTCATATTTATATTTTTGGTGTCAAATAAATCTATTCACTCTGTGGTGAAGGCATAGAGTAGGACTCTTTTATTTGTTTGTGCTTGATATAATTTTGCCAACTCTTCCAACGCATTATGATTTATCGAAAAGCAACCCTGACTTGTCAATCCCAAAGGGATGTATGACACTCCGTTGGAAAATTGACATAGGTCGACCAGATAAGACGGATGAATTAAAATCCCTCGTCGGTAGGCATTGCTATTTGTGGAGTCGAGACCTTTGAGTTCGAAGCAATTTTCATTGATGCGAACCATCTTTCGATAACCTGAAATCACGTATTTGCCTATTGATGAGCAGTAGCTTCCGACTTCATTGCTGAATACAGGGGTTTCTGTTGTGCTGCCTTTCCCGTAGCCATGGGCGCAAAATGATTTGATCAGAATCTCTCTGTCGTCGAAGTTGTATACGAAAAAGCGATTCATGTCGGATGTGATGGAGAAGTTGACAAAAACGCAAATGTCGGTATTATAGTTGTGATTTCGGCAATACCTATATGCTTCTTTCACGATTTCTTCCGGTACATAATCGTATATTTCTTCGGGATTGTGTCCATCACTTGATGAAAATGAAATGTTGTTGCAACTCAGAAGAAGCAATGGCAATAGGAGAAGTAAAAGTTTTTTCATGTTGTTTAAGTTTTTTGTAAGTCGTATTTTAATAAAGTTAGTTGTCAGAATATGTGTGTCTGTTTCACTCACATTAATGAGTAGACAATTAATTGTTTTCTATCTTCTGCTGACTTGTAGTTGATATTATTTATTGGTATAGTCGATCTTGAAATTTTGATCAACTTATGTCGCAAGATCTTTTATCTTGACTGCTTAGAGCTGATATATATGTATTAGAGGGCGACTTTGCAAGTCAGGCCGCCGACCTTGACGATGAAGACGCCATGGGTGCCAATGTGAAGACGCGATACTCCGGCGGGGAGGTTCTCTTGCGATACGAGTTGTCCCAAAATGGTATAGACTTTGATCTGTGTCGGTGCATTTGTAGAGACGATGATAGCACCGTTTTGGGTTCGTACTTCGATCTCGTTGCCGCTTGCCACAATTTTTGCTTCGGCGATTTTCTCCGGATTAACCGACTGCCAATTCTTATCGGCAACGGCAAGGAATGTCGTTGTGCAAAGAAGCAGACTGATTAATATTTTTGAAAATCTTGAAGTCATCGTGTGGACAATAATTTAAATTGTTGGTAAAGTTACGAATTAATTTTAATATAACGACAATAACTGATGCGAAAAGTTACATTGGACGAATTATTTTTGGAATTTTTTATGATTGACAGATGTCGGTCGAGACGAACGTAATTGCGTGAGCAATAATTGTTTCGGTTGATTGGGGAGTTTCGTGCGAGAGGATTGGTGCGAAAAAATGTTTGATTTTTGCAATAAAAAATGTCGGATATTCTTGGATAAAGCAAAAAAAAGTGCTAATTTTGTAAAAATTTGGTGGTATGACTACAAATTTATCTGAACTATTGCAGCGCTTATTGCGCAAGAGCGAACTTTTGGCGGAGCGCTACAGCACGCTGAAAGCGAAGTCAGATGACTTGCAGTCGCGCAATGAAGCCTTGACGGAAGAAAATTCCAAACTCAAGGCGGAATTGGAGAAAATGCGAATCGAGAACGAATATCTAAAGGTGTCGCATAAGATTGCACCGACAGCTGAAGATGTCAAAGCCAGTCAAGCATTGATCACCGAATTGGTGCGAAATATCGACAAGTGCATCTCTCAATTAAATGAATGATGCTATGGCAGATAGAGAAAAAGTTAAGATGTATATCAATATAGCCGGAGAGAAGATTCGTCTCACGGTGGATTATGATGAGCAAGATGCTGTCAGAGAAGCAGAGTCGCAGGTCGTCAGATTGTATGATGAGTGGCGACAGATGTTTCCGAAGAAAAGTGTCTCCGAATTGCTTGCCATGATTGCATATCAGTTTGCGATGTACTATATGGCACTGCGTCACCGTCAAGATGATGTGGTCGCCAGTCTGAAGGAATTTGAGAAAAATATTGATATGACATTGGAGAAGACCGACGAATAGTCGCGGTCGATACTTTTTGAGAATAATGCATGGATGTGTCCATGTTGCGTTTCGCACCACGTTTTCTTGCCTTTGGCGAGATGATGATGGTGTGTTTTTGTTTTAGAATTAATTAGTATTAACAAATAAAAATTAAGTAGTTATTATATGAGTGAAATAATATGGATCTTGATTGCAGTGGCAGCATTGGCGGCCGGATATGCAGTCGCAATGGCCATCAGTAAAAATATGGCCAAATCGAGAGCTAATAGTATCATCGACGATGCTCGTCGTGAAGCAGAAGTGATTAAGGAGAAGAAAATCCTTGAAGCTAAGGAGCAAGAAATGCAACTCCTCAATGAGGCTGAAAAGGTGTCAAACCAAAAGATGCAGAAACTTCAGACCACAGAAGCTCGCCTTAAACAACGTGAACTCCAATTGAATCAGCAACAGAGCGACCTTGCAAAGCGCAAGAATGAACTCGACACTCTTAAGACCAACATCGACAATCAAACTCAAGAGCTTGAAAAGAAGAATGTTGAGGTCGATAAGATGCACAAAGAGGCTCAAGAGACTCTCGAGCACATTTCAGGTCTTTCTGCTGAAGAAGCAAAGGAAAAGTTGATTGACTCTCTCAAAGATGAAGCTCGTAGCGCAGCTGCAAGTTATATCAACGACATTATGGACGACGCGAAGATGACTGCCAACAAGGAGGCAAAGCGTATCGTTATCCAGTCTATCCAACGCGTAGCAACTGAGACTGCAGTAGAAAACTCAGTGACTGTCTTCCATATTGAGAACGACGAAATCAAGGGTCGTATCATCGGTCGCGAAGGTCGCAATATTCGCGCTCTTGAAGCAGCGACAGGTATCGAGATCATCGTGGACGATACTCCTGAAGCTATCGTATTGTCGGGCTTCGACCCTGTGCGCCGCGAGATTGCACGCCTTGCGTTGCACCAGTTGGTGGCTGACGGCCGTATCCACCCTGCTCGTATCGAAGAAGTGGTGGCTAAGGTGCGTCGTCAAGTCGAAGAAGAAATCATCGAGACAGGTAAGCGCACAGCTATCGACTTGGGTATCCATGGCTTGCACCCTGAATTGATCCGTATGGTCGGTAAGATGAAGTACAGATCAAGTTATGGTCAGAACCTTCTCCAACACTCTCGTGAGACTGCCAACCTTTGTGCTGTCATGGCTTCAGAGCTCGGTCTCAACCCTAAGAAGGCTCGTCGCGCCGGATTGTTGCACGATATAGGCAAAGTGCCTGATGATGAACCGGAATTGCCACACGCAATCTTGGGTATGAAACTCGCTGAAAAGTTCAAAGAAAAACCTGAAATATGCAACGCCATCGGTGCTCACCACGATGAAATCGAGCAGACATCATTGTTGGCTCCTATCGTACAAGTGTGTGACGCCATCTCAGGTGCTCGTCCGGGTGCACGTCGAGAAATCGTCGAAGCCTACATCAAGCGTCTTAACGATCTCGAGCAATTGGCTCTCTCTTATCCCGGAGTTATCAAGACATATGCTATCCAGGCAGGTCGCGAATTGCGCGTAATCGTCGGTGCTGAAAAGATTTCAGATGTAGAGACCGAACAACTCTCTGCTGAAATCGCTAAGAAGATTCAGGACGAAATGACATATCCGGGTCAGGTTAAGATTACTGTTATCCGTGAAACTCGTGCAGTAAGTTTTGCAAAATAAACACTGTTGAACGATGAGTGATGAAGCAGTAAAAAACAACCTCGACGAAGTCGCTCCTTCGGATACACAATCACAGGAGGAGGCTGTGGTGACGAAGTCCAAAGAAGAGCCTCGTGGCAAGCTCTATTGCTACAACTGGCTCGATGGGATTTCCGATAGCAGCAACTACGATGTAGTCGAAGTGCAGTTTAAGAATACTCGCAAGGGCTTCTACAAGAATAGTCAGCACATCGATCTACACATAGGCGACATGGTGGCTGTCGAAGCAAGCCCGGGCCATGACATCGGTCAGGTGACGATGGTCGGTAAATTGGTGGCATTGCAGATGCGCAAAGCCAACCTTCATCCCGACTATGAGATCAAGCGTGTCTTCCGCAAGGCTCGACAAAGCGACCTCGAGAAATATGAAGAGGCTAAGTCGCGTGAACACGACACAATGATTCGTTCTCGCAAGATTGCTGAAGAGTTGCAACTCAATATGAAGATTGGCGACGTCGAGTATCAAGGCGACTGTGGCAAGGCCATCTTCTATTATATAGCCGATGAGCGTGTCGACTTCCGTAAGTTGATTCGTGTCTTGGCTGATACATTCAAGGTGCGCATCGAGATGAAGCAGATCGGTGCACGTCAAGAAGCAGGTCGCATCGGTGGTATCGGTCCGTGTGGTCGACCATTGTGTTGTTCAAGCTGGATGACCAACTTCGTTTCGGTCGGCACAAGTGCGGCACGATTTCAAGACATCTCGATGAATCCGCAGAAGCTCGCGGGTCAGTGTGCAAAGTTGAAGTGTTGTCTCAACTTCGAAGTCGATGTCTATATGGAGTCGTCGAAGAAGATGCCTTCAAAAGATACAGTGCTTGAGACGCAAGACGGCTCATACTATTACTTCAAGGCCGATATTCTCAAACGTGAGATTACATATTCTACCGATAAGCAGATGCCGGTCAACTGCGTTACAATCGACGCCGGTCGTGCATTCGAAATCATTTCGCTCAACAATAAGGGTGTGAAGGTCGAAAAGCTTCAGCGCGATGGCCAAGTCAAGGAGCAACGTAAGGAGTTTGTCGAAATTGTCGGTCAAGACAACATCAATCGTTTTGACAAGGCAAAGAAGAAAAAGAAGAAGGGCAAGTCGTCTAAGTCGGAAGCTGCTCCGAAACAGCAACCTCCAAAGGGTAATGCCGAAAAGAACGAGGCGAAAGAAGTCCCGACAGCTAATAAGCAGAAAAATGATTTAGCCGATGGTGGTCGTCAGAAAAGAAGACCTAAGAGAGGACATTCTCGCAATGGTGAATCACAAAAGCGAAATAATGACACAGAGAAAACTCAATAACACTATCCATAGGGCGGCCATATCATTTATTGCCGCCTTTTGCCTAATTTTAGTCGGATGTGGTAAATCCGATGAGGTGGTCTATACGCAGTTTGCTGCGATAGATGCTTCGGGTTGGGAGCGAATGGGGTGTGTAGAGTTTAAACTTGACTCAGCGGTCAATGTCGATAATAGATGCGACGTGTTGCTCGTAGTGCGACATTCCAATGAATATCGCTATCGTTCACTATGTCTGATGGTCGAAGAGATGTCGCTGAGGCATGATGTGAAGGTTGACACTATCGAAATTCCACTTGCTACGCCTTCGGGTGAATGGCAGGGTAGAGGTAGCGGCCGATTATACGAAGTGGTCGATACGCTTTGCAGAAATGTGACGCTTAGTGCCGACCACTTGTGGACAGTCGGTCATGCGATGCGAGAAAATCCACTCGTCGGTGTCAACGACATAGGAATCGTAATCAAAAGAAGAAATAATTAAAAAGACTATTATATTATGTATAGAGCAGATTTGAAGTCGGAGTTGTTGCTCCGCACCAAAAAGATTCAAGACAAAATGATCGCACAAGGCATCGATGCATGTCTCATCGCAGGTAATGCCAATTTGTACTACATTTCCGACAGAGTATTTCGCGGATATGTGTTCGTTCGCCAAGAGGGCGAGCCAATCTATTTCGTTATCCGTCCTGTCGGCTTGAAAGGCGACAACGTGATTTATGTCAGAAAGCCTGAGCAGATTGCAGAAGAATTGGTGAAACTTGGCATCGATATGCCTAAAAAGTTGGGCCTTGAATTGGATTGGTTGACATTCAATGACGCTAAACGTCTCTCATCTGTCTTCCCTGAAGCAGAGGTGTGCAACTCGACAGGTGTGCTCAAAGGTGCGCGTATGGTGAAGACCGATCTTGAAGTCGCTAAGATGCGTGAAGATGGTCGCCATCAGACAGCAGCTTACGCCAAAGTGCCAGAAATCTACAAGAAAGGCATGACCGACTTGCAGTTTCAAATCGAATTGGAACGCGTATTGCGTCTCGAAGGTAGCATCGGTTTTGCTCGTGTATCAGGTCACTTGATGGAAATTAACCTCGGTAGCGTACTCAACGGTGAGAATGCAGATGCTCCGACACCATTTGATTTCGCGGTCGGTGGTTCGGGTGTCAATCAGTCGTTGCCTGTCGGTGCTAACGGCAAAGAGATGCTTGATGGTACAACAGTGATGGTCGATATGAACGGTAATTTCAATGGCCATCAGAGCGACATCACACGCGTATGGCGTATCGGAAAGGTCGACGAGATGACTGAAAAAGCTCACGAAGTTTCTCGTCAGATCTTGCGTGAAATGGAGAAGATGGGTGTGCCTGGATGCAAGGTGGCTGATATGTACAATCGTGCTATCGAGATTGAGGAAGAAGCCGGACTTGCCGACTACTTTATGGGCCACACTCAGAAGGCAGCGTTCATCGGTCACGGTGTCGGTATCGAACTCAACGAAATGCCGGTGCTTACTCCACGAAGCAAAGATGTGTTGGAAGCAAATATGACAATCGCTATCGAGCCTAAGTTTGTCATTCCTCACGTTGGTGCTGTCGGCGTAGAAAATACTTATGTAGTGACATCAGAGGGTTTGGAAAATCTTACTCCGTTCCCTGAAGAGATGGCTGAATTGTAATATGAATCTCAAGCAAGACATAGATAAACAGATATTTCATCTTATAGGACAAGCTGCTGACGAGATGGGTCGCGAGGCCTATGTCGTCGGTGGTTATGTGCGCGATATTTTTCTCAATCGCACATCCAAAGACATTGACTTTGTCACCGTAGGCAGTGGAATTGAGTTGGCTCAGAAAGTGGCGTCACTTCTCGGAAAGGGTGCCCATCTCTCGGTGTTTGCCACATATGGCACGGCGCAAGTCAAGTGGAAGGGATTGGAATTGGAATTTGTCGGTGCGCGCAAAGAGTCGTATACTCGCGACAGCCGTAATCCAATCGTGGAAAACGGCACATTGGAAGATGATCAGAAACGACGCGATTTCACTATCAACGCAATGGCTATCTGTGTCAACGGCGATCGATTTGGCGAACTTGTCGACCCTTTCAATGGGTTGATCGACCTTCATCATAAGACGATACGCACTCCGATGGATCCCGACATCACGTTCAGCGACGACCCGTTGCGCATGATGCGAGCCATCAGATTTGCCACACAGTTGGAGTTTGAAATCCTTCCCGAAACCTATGATGCAATCGTTCGCAATAAGGAGCGAATAGAGATTATCACCAAAGAGCGTATCAACGATGAACTTGGCAAGATAATTCGCAGTCGTCGCCCATCTATCGGATTTACGTTGCTTGAGACATGCGGATTGCTCGAATTGATATTTCCTGAGCTGCATGCACTAAAGGGAGTCGACACGATGGAGGGCAAAGGCCACAAGGATAATTTTTATCACACGCTTCAAGTGGTCGACAATATTTGCGACAAGACCGACAATGAGTGGTTGCGTTGGGCAGCATTGTTGCACGACATTGCCAAGCCGGTCACTAAGCGATACGATGCTAAATTGGGATGGACTTTCCACAACCATAATTATATAGGTGAAAAAATGATACCTCGCATCTTCCGCAAGATGAAAATGCCGTCGAACGAGAAGATGAAATATGTGGCAAAGCTTGTCGGTATGCATATGCGTCCTCAGTCGATAGGTGAAGATGGAGTGACGGATTCTGCAGTGCGTCGCATGATGTTTGACGCAGGTGAAGATGTCGACGACTTGATGTTGCTTGCCGAAGCGGATATCACGTCAAAAAATCCTAATAAAGTCAGACGTATCCTTGAGAATTTCAAGCTTGTGCGTCAGCGCATGGTCGAAATCGAAGAGAAGGACCGCATTCGCAATTTCCAGCCGCCTGTCGATGGCAAGGAGATTATGACGGTGTTCGGAATCGAGCCATGCAACACCATCGGTCAGCTAAAAGAGCGTATCAAAGACGCAATCCTTGACGGAGATATACCTAATGACCATGATGCTGCTTACGAATACATGCTTAAAATTGCGCCGGAATTTGGCTTGACAGTCGTAAATGGTTGATATAAAGAATGTTTAAGTGCTGATTTTGGGCTTTAATCGTGCAAAAAAAATTGTAAAAACAAAAAAAGTTTTGCCATGTCAAAAATAAATTGTAATTTTGCACGCCGATTATATCCAATCAGTAAAAAATCGGGAAATTCTATCGGTTTTTGGCCAAACGGGTAGAAGGGAACGATAAGTTAATTATTAAAACAAATTAATTAAGTGGATACTTTAAGTTACAAGACAATTTCAGCTACTCCTGCAACAATCGAAAAAGAATGGGTAGTAGTTGATGCAACAGATCAAGTGCTCGGTCGTCTTTGCGCAAAAGTTGCAAAGTTGCTCCGCGGTAAATACAAAACTAACTACACTCCAAACATGGACTGTGGTGACAACGTTATCATCATCAATGCAGACAAATGCATCATGACTGGTAAGAAGTTCACAGATCGCATCTATTATAGCTACACTGGCTATCCTGGTGGTCAACGTGAATGCACTCCAGAAGTGTTGATGAAGAAATCAGAAAACAAGCACATCAAGGCTGGTAAGCATCCTTTGTATTTGAAGGTTGTAAAGGGTATGCTCCCAAAGACTAAGCTCGGCGCTCGTCAACTCAGCAACCTTTACGTTTACAACTCTTCTGAGCACCCACACGCTGCTCAAAGCCCAAAAGTAATTGATATCAATAAATTGAAATAATTAGAAGATGGAAAGAATTAATGCAATCGGTCGCCGTAAGGCAGCAGTCGCTCGCGTATATGTAAGCGAAGGTACAGGCGTAATCACAATCAACAAACGTGCGCTTGAAGTATATTTCCCTTCTTCAATTCTTCAATATATTGTAAAGCAACCTCTCAATACACTTGAAGCTGTTGAAAAGTATGACATTAAAGTAAATCTTAAGGGTGGCGGTTACAAGGGTCAAGCTGAAGCTCTCCGTCTTGCTATCGCTCGTGCACTCGTTAAGATCAATCCTGAAGACAAGTCTGCTCTCCGTGCAGAAGGCTTCATGACTCGCGACCCACGCTCTGTAGAACGTAAGAAACCAGGTCGTCCAAAAGCTCGCAAGCGCTTCCAGTTCAGCAAACGTTAATATTTGCCTTTGGCAGTTTGAGCTTGAAAAAAGAAATCGCTTAATAACATATATAAGGACAGAGGGTAGGATTCTATCTCCTCTGTCTTGTTGTTGAGCCTCAATCACCCCGTCAATCACAACAAAAGATTGTAATCACATTACAATAGAGTTTAGTATCTAAACCTTCAAGATGGACATTTGCCCCTACTTGTCGGTTGTATTATTAAAAAAGAAAGTAAACAAATTAATTAAAAATGGCAACACCTACATTTGAACAATTGTTGGAAGCTGGCTGTCACTTCGGCCACCTCAAAAGAAAATGGAATCCTGCAATGGCTCCTTACATCTTCATGGAGCGTAATGGTATCCACATCATCGACCTTTACAAAACAGCTGCTAAAGTAGAAGAAGCTGCTGCTGCATTGAAGCAAATCGCTAAGAGCGGTAAGAAGGTTCTCTTCGTAGCTACTAAGAAGCAAGCTAAGCAAGTGATCGCTGATAAGGCTGCATCTATCAACATGCCATACGTTATCGAACGCTGGCCAGGTGGTATGCTTACTAACTTCCCTACTATCCGTAAGGCAGTTAAGAAGATGACTACTATCGACAAGATGCTTAAGGATGGTACTTTCGACAACTTGTCAAAGCGCGAAAAACTTCAGATCACTCGTCAACGTGCAAAACTCGAAAAGACTCTTGGCTCAATCGCTGACCTTAACCGTCTCCCATCTGCACTTTTCGTAGTTGACGTAATGAAGGAACACATCGCTGTTGCTGAAGCTAATCGTCTCGGTATCCCTGTATTTGCTATGGTGGATACTAACTCAGATCCATCAAACGTAGACTTCGTAATCCCAGCTAACGATGACGCATCTAAGAGCGTGGAAATCATCCTCGACACTGTATGCGCAGCTATGGCTGAAGGTATGGAAGAACGTAAGGTTGAAAAACTTGATGCACCTGAAGCAGAAGAAGCTGAAGCAGCTCAAGCTCCTAAGCGTCGTCGCGTTCGTCGCAACGAAGAAGCTAAGGCTGAAGAAAGCGCAGAATAATTAAATTAATCATTAACAATCTAAGAATTACAACTATGGCAGTATCTATAGAAGACATCAAAAAACTCCGCAACATGACAGGTGCGGGTATGATGGACTGCAAGAGCGCATTGGCAGAAACTAACGGCGATATCGATGCAGCTATCGAAATCATCCGTAAGAAGGGTCAAGCTGTCGCTGCAAAGCGTCAAGACCGTAGCGCATCTGAAGGTTGCGTACTTTCAGCTGTTAAGCCAGGTTTCGGTGCAATCGTAGCTCTCAAGTGTGAAACAGACTTCGTTGCTCGCAACTCGTCTTTCGTTCAGCTCACTAAGGATATCCTCGAAGTGGCTATGAACAACAACGCTAAGACTACTGAAGAACTCATGGGTCTTATGATCGGCGATCGTACTGTAGCTGAAAAGATTACAGACGAAATCGGTAAGACAGGTGAAAAGATGGAACTCGGTGCTTACGAATGCATCGAAGCTCCTACTGTAGCTGCTTACGACCACCTTGGTAACAAGCTCGCTACTATCGTAGGTCTTACAGCTGAAGGCGTTGACGCAGCTGTAGGTCGCGAAGTGGCTATGCAAGTTGCTGCAATGAACCCAATCGCTGCTAACCGTGAAGATGTTCCTGCTGAAATCGTTGAGCAAGAATTGAAGATCGGTCGCGAAAAGGCTCGCGAAGAAGGTAAGCCAGAAGCTATCCTCGATAAGATCGCTGAAGGTCGCCTCGGTAAGTTCTACAAGGAATCAGTTCTTATGGAACAAGAATACCACCGCGATGCTAAACTTACTGTCGCTCAATACCTCGACAGCGAAGTTAAGGGCATGAAGGTTACTACATTCAAGCGTGTAAACCTTAACGCAGACTAATTTAGAAGTTAGTATATCGGAACAGGTGATTGTCAGTCGATAATCACCTGTTTTGCTTTTATTAACAGCTGAATGTCGCTGACGATTTGTGAAATTACTGATTTTTTGCTAATTTTGTTCCCTAATATAGTAATGAGAAATAGTTCATACCATAAATAAGACATAAATCAATGTGTGGTATTGTAGGATATATAGGACATGGTAACGTGTATGATATTCTGATTAGCGGTCTGAAGCGATTGGAATATCGTGGTTATGATAGTGCCGGCGTGGCTCTCGTAGCAGAGTCAGGTCAGCTCAATGTGTTTAAGACGATGGGCAAAGTTAGCAATCTTGAAGCCTATTGTGCGCAAAAGGATACACAAGCAGTACTTGGTATCGCTCACACTCGTTGGGCTACTCATGGCGAGCCATGCGACAATAATGCACACCCTCATTTCAGCGAGGATGGCAAGCTGGCAATCGTTCATAACGGCACGATAGAAAATTATCAGATACTCAAGGATGCGCTTGCCGAGCATGGTTGCAACTTTTATACAGAGACTGATACCGAAGTGTTGGTGCAATTGATAGAATACATCAAGGTGCAAAACAATTGCGAGTTGATTGATGCTGTGCGTGAAGCGCTGAAGCAAGTGGTCGGTGCATATGCCATTGCAGTAGTTGAACGCGATAATCCGGACCAGATAATCGCAGCCCGCAAGAGCAGTCCGCTCGTTATCGGTATCGGAGACGGCGAGACATTCCTCGGATCAGATGGTACGCCATTCGTAGAATATACTAAGAACGTTGTCTATGTTAAGGACGAAGAGATTGCCATTATCCGCAGAGGTGAGCCGTTGAAATTGGTTGATTTCAACAACAAGGAATCGAAAGTGAATGTCGATCAGCTTCAGTTGAGTATATCTCAGTTGGAAAAAGGTGGCTACCCTCACTTTATGCTCAAGGAGATATTTGAGCAGCCGATGACATTGACCGACTGTATTCGCGGTAGAGTAGTCAATGGTGGAGAGCACGTGATGCTCAACGGTGTCTTTACTAATATCGACAAATTTAAAAACGTAAATCGCATCATAATCGTAGCGTGTGGCACATCGTGGCATGCTTCATTGCTCGGTAAGCAACTGATTCAGGATATGTGTCAGATTGCAGTAGAGGTGGAGTATGCGAGCGAATTCCGATATTCCAATCCTGTGATTACCGATCGCGACATAGTGATAGCTGTGTCGCAGTCAGGCGAAACTGCCGATACGCTCGCTGCTATACAGATTGCGAAAAGCAAGGGCGCGTTTGTGTTTGGTATCAGCAACGTCGTAGGGTCGTCAATCCCTCGCGAGACAGATAGCGGTACATATATCCATGTCGGACCGGAGATCGGCGTGGCTTCAACGAAGGCATTCACCGGTCAGGTTATGGTATTTACAATGTTGGCGTTGTCAGTTGCAAAGTTGAGAGGCACATTGACAGAGGAGCAAATTAAGGATTTTGCAAGCTACATTGTGAGAGTGCCGGAGTTGGTCGAAGAGACATTGGCACTCGATGAGAAGATACGTCATCTCTCCCTTATATATACGTACGCGCGTAACTTTATGTATCTCGGTCGTGGATATAGTTATCCGGTGGCGTTGGAAGGAGCTTTGAAATTGAAAGAGATTTCCTACATTCATGCCGAAGGTTATCCGGCTGCAGAGATGAAGCATGGACCGATAGCACTTATCGACAGCGAGATGCCGACGGTGATTATTGCGCCGAAGGATCACTTGTATGATAAGATTGTCAGCAACGTTCAGCAGATAAAGTCGCGTGGCGGATCTATTATCGCAATAGTGACCAAGGGAGACACTGTCATCAAGGAGTTGGCAGATCATGTTTTGGAAGTTCCGGAGGTGCCTGAGTGTCTGACCCCGATAATTACATCGGTTCCATTGCAGCTTTTATCCTATTATATAGCCATAAATAAGGGTAAAAACGTGGATATGCCGAGAAATTTAGCAAAATCTGTGACGGTAGAGTGATTTTTTTTGAAAATTATTTTGTCAGATTAAAAATAATGTCTAACTTTGCATCCGATTTCGAGTTCGAACTGTGAACGCGAGGTCAAAAAAACTTAATGCCTCTTTAGCTCAGTTGGCCAGAGCACGTGATTTGTAATCTCGGGGTCGTTGGTTCGAATCCGACAAGAGGCTCAAAGTTTTTAGGGCGAATACCAGAGTGGCCAAATGGGGCAGACTGTAAATCTGCTGGCTTATGCCTTCGGTGGTTCGAATCCATCTTCGCCCACACTTCTCTAAGGAAGATACTTGCGGAAGTAGCTCAGTCGATAGAGCATCAGCCTTCCAAGCTGAGGGTCGCGGGTTTGAGCCCCGTCTTCCGCTCTATTTTTAACCGCCCATATAGCTCAGGGGTAGAGCACTTCCTTGGTAAGGAAGAGGTCGCGGGTTCAAATCCCGCTATTGGCTCTTAATTTCTTCTCGACAGAACAAGTTAACATTAATCAATAAACATAGCAAAGAATTATGGCTAAAGAAAAATTTGACAGATCGAAACCGCACGTAAATATCGGTACTATCGGTCACGTTGACCACGGTAAAACTACTCTTACTGCTGCCATCACTCAAGTATTGGCTAAGAGAGGTCTTTCTGAAATGCGTTCTTTCGACTCAATCGATAACGCTCCAGAAGAAAAGGAACGTGGTATCACAATCAACACTTCTCACGTAGAATATCAAACAGCTAACCGTCACTATGCGCACGTAGACTGCCCGGGTCACGCCGACTACGTTAAGAACATGGTAACTGGTGCTGCACAGATGGACGGTGCTATCATCGTTTGTGCTGCAACTGACGGTCCTATGCCTCAAACATACGAACACGTGCTTCTCGCTCGTCAGGTAAACGTTCCACGTCTTGTTGTATTCTTGAACAAGTGTGACATGGTTGACGACGAAGAAATGCTCGAACTCGTTGAAATGGACATGCGCGAACTTCTTTCTAAGTACGAATTCGACGGTGATGAAACTCCAATCATCCGCGGTTCTGCTCTCGGTGCACTCAACGGTGAACCAGAATGGGAAGAAAAGGTAATGGAACTCATGGAAGCATGCGACACTTGGATTCCACTTCCTCCACGTGATATCGATAAACCATTCCTTATGCCTGTTGAAGACGTATTCTCTATCACTGGTCGTGGTACAGTTGCTACAGGTCGTATCGAAACTGGTATCATCAAGATGGGTGAAGAAGTTCAAATCCTCGGTCTTGGCGCTGACAAGAAGTCAGTTGTTACAGGTGTGGAAATGTTCCGTAAGCTCCTCGATGAAGGTGAAGCTGGTGACAACGTAGGTCTTCTCCTCCGTGGTATCGACAAGGACGAAATCAAGCGTGGTATGGTAATCTGCCACCCAGGTAAGGTTCACCCACACGATCACTTCAAGGCTCAAGTTTATGTTTTGAAGTAAGAAGAAGGTGGTCGTCACACTCCATTCCACAACAAGTATCGCCCACAATTCTACATCCGTACTCTTGACGTAACAGGTGAAATCACTCTCCCTGCAGGTGTAGAAATGGTAATGCCTGGTGACAACGTAGAGATTGAAGTTAGATTGATCACTCCAGTAGCATGCGACGCAGGTCTTCGTTTCGCTATCCGTGAAGGTGGCCGCACAGTAGGTTCTGGTCAGATCACTCAAATCATCGAAGACTAATTCGATAACATCACATAATAGAGAGAGCTTCTGCTCTGTGGGAGCTCTCTAATACACGGGAATAGCTCAGTCGGTAGAGCACTGGTCTCCAAAACCAGGTGTCGGGAGTTCGAGCCTCTCTTCCCGTGCTAATTTTTGAATGAAAATATGAAACTACTCAATGATATCAAGGAATCGTACAACGAATTGGTGTACAAGGTTTCTTGGCCAACTCAGAAACAATTGATCAGCAGTGCTGTATTGGTGTTGATAGCTTCCATCATCATCTCACTATTCATATGGCTTGTTGATACAGGTTTTAACTCGTTAATGAATTGGGTGTACAGCCTATAATCTTAAAGCCGGATGTCGATGACTGAGAATAAGAAAGAATGGTACGTATTGCGTGCCATTTCAGGTAAGGAAGCTAAGGTTAAGGAAGTGCTTGATGCAGCTATCAAGAACACTGACCTTGGTAAATACGTTTCACAGGTGTTGATTCCGACTGAAAAGATTTATACCACTCGCAATGGCAAGAAGGTGTTGAAGGAGCGCACGCTTTATTCTGGTTATGTCTTCATCGAAGCTAATCTCCAGGGAGAAGTGATTCATGAGCTCCGCAATACGACAAATGTCATTGACTTTTTGCGTGGTAGAACTAAGGGAAGTATGCCTGAGCCTTTGCGTGAAAGCGAAGTGCGTAGAATGCTCGGAGCTGTCGATGAATTGCAGCAACCGGTTGAAGAATATGACAATGAGTACTTGGTCGGTGAGCCGGTCAAAGTTACAGAAGGTCCTTTCAGCGGTTTCTGTGGTGTCGTAAAGGAAGTCAACAACGAGAAGAAGAAACTGAAGGTAGAGGTCAAGATTTTTGGCCGTCCGACAGACTTGGAGTTGGAAAATTCACAAGTAGAGAGAGGGTAATAGATGTGGTTACGCACAAGATGTTGCTTATCTCAAATAGTTAAAAAATAGCTAAAAACAAAAAGAAATGGCAAAAGAAATTGCTGGACAGATCAAATTGCAGATTAAAGGTGGAGCAGCAAATCCATCACCACCAGTAGGACCTGCTCTTGGTTCTAAGGGTATCAACATCATGGAATTTTGCAAGCAATTCAATGCCCGCACTCAAGACAAGGCAGGTAAGGTACTTCCTGTTGTAATCACTTACTACACAGACAAGAGCTTTGACTTCATCGTTAAGACTCCTCCTGTAGCAGTACAACTTAAGGAAATCTCTAAGTTGAAGAGTGGTTCAGCTCAGCCAAACCGTAACAAGGTGGCTGAAATCACTTGGGAGCAGGTAAAGGCTATTGCCGAAGACAAGATGCCTGATTTGAACTGTTTTACATTAGACTCAGCAATGCGTATGGTTGCTGGTACAGCTAGAAGCATGGGTATCACCGTTAAAGGGGCATTCCCTGAATTAAACTAATAAACTTCAATTGAAATGAGTAAACTTACAAAAAATCAAAAGATTGCTTTGTCGAAGATTGAAGCTGGGAAGAGTTACACTTTGGCGGAAGCCGCTGAATTGGTAAAGGAAATTACTTATACCAAGTTTGACGCGTCATTCGATATCGATGTACGTCTCGGAGTGGATCCTCGTAAAGCAGATCAAATGGTACGTGGTGTTGTATCATTGCCTAACGGTACAGGTAAGGAAGTGCGTGTACTCGTACTTTGTAGCCCTGATGCTGAAGCAGCTGCTAAGGAAGCTGGTGCGGACTATGTAGGTCTCGATGAATATATCGAGAAAATCAAAGGTGGTTGGACTGATGTTGATGTAATCATTACACAGCCTGCTATCATGGGTAAGATCGGTGCGTTGGGTCGTATCCTCGGTCCTCGTGGTTTGATGCCTAACCCAAAGAGTGGCACAGTGACTATGGACGTTGCTAAGGCAGTGAAAGAGGTTAAACAAGGTAAGATTGACTTCAAGGTTGACAAGAACGGTATCGTTCACGCATCAATCGGTAAGGTGTCATTCTCTGCTGATAAGATGGTTGAAAATGCTAAGGAATTTATCAACACATTGATCAAGTTGAAACCTGCAACTGCTAAGGGTACATATATAAAGAGTATTTATCTTTCAAGTACAATGAGTCCGGGTATTAAGGTAGATACCAAGGCTGTTACTGAATAATTAAATTGAATTAAAGATGAAAAAGGAAGATAAGGCTCAGGTAATAGAAATGATCGGTAACACATTGTCACAGTACAGTTGTGTATACCTTGTACAGACTCAAGGTCTCAATGCAGAGAAGACAAGCGAACTTCGTCGCGCATGCTTCAAGGGTGATATCAAGATGCTTTGCGTTAAGAACACTCTTTTGAAGGAAGCGTTCAAGAATAGCGAACTCGACTACAGCGGTCTTTATGACTTGTTGCATGGTGAGACTACTCTCTTGTTAAGCAACACAGGTAATGCACCTGCTAAGCTCATCAAGAACTTCCGCAAGAAAGATGACACACTTCCAATGTTGAAGGGTGCATTCGTTGAGGAATCTGTATACGTTGGCGAAGGACAGTTGGAGGCTTTGGCCAATATCAAGAGCAAGAACGAACTCATCGCAGATGTTGTTGCATTGTTGCAATCGCCTGCTAAGAACGTTATCTCGGCTCTCCAATCAGGTGGCAATAAGTTGCATGGCATCTTAGAAACACTCTCTAACAAATAATCAATTATCAACATTTAGAAACAAATAAAACTTAAATAAAATGGCAGATTTGAAAGCTTTTGCAGAACAACTCGTTAACTTGACAGTAAAGGAAGTAAACGAACTTGCTCAAATTTTGAAAGAAGAGTATGGTATTGAACCAGCAGCTGCAGCAGTAGCAGTAGCAGCAGCTCCAGGTGCAGCAGCAGCTGAAGCAGAAGAAAAGACTGATTTCGACGTAATCTTGAAGTCAGCTGGTGCAAGCAAGCTCGCAGTTGTTAAACTCGTTAAGGAACTTACAGGTCTTGGCTTGAAGGAAGCTAAGGAACTCGTAGACGGTGCTCCTAGCACAGTTAAGGAAGCTCTTCCTAAGGCTGAAGCTGAAGGTTTGAAGAAGCAACTCGAAGAAGCTGGTGCTGAAGTAGAACTTAAATAATATTATCCCCATAGGGAGATAAGGTTAAGAGCGTAATTTACGTTCTTAACCTTTTTTCGCTTATATAGTGAAATTTTGTGATTTTTAATGTCCGTTGACAAATTTTAACGCGGCGTTATTTTTTAAAATCTCTTCTCAAACAATAATTTAAACCACATCCAAATGTCAGTATCTTTAACCGATAAGCCTCGCATTAACTTTGGCTCTGTCAAGAATCCACTTCCATTTCCGGATTTTCTTGAAGTGCAGCTAAAGTCATTCCGCGATTTCCTCCAGCTTGATACTCCACCGGAGAATAGAAAGAATGAGGGACTTTACAAGGTGTTTGCAGAGAATTTCCCTATTGCCGACACCCGCAACAACTTTGTGTTGGAGTTCTTGGATTACTATATCGATCCGCCTCGTTATACCATCGATGAGTGTCTTGAGAGAGGTCTCACTTACAGTGTGCCTTTGAAGGCAAAGTTGAAACTTTATTGCACAGATCCAGATCATGAGGATTTCGATACTGTGATCCAGGATGTATATTTGGGTCCTATCCCTTACATGACTGCTCAGGGCACATTTGTTATCAATGGTGCTGAGCGTGTCGTTGTATCTCAGCTTCACCGTTCGCCAGGTGTGTTCTTCGGACAGAGCACTCACGCCAATGGTACGAAGCTTTATTCTGCTCGTATTATCCCATTCCGTGGTTCATGGATTGAGTTTGCGACAGATATCAATAATGTCATGTATGCTTACATCGACCGTAAGAAGAAATTGCCTGTGACAACTTTGTTGCGAGCTATCGGTCTTGAAAGCGATAAAGACATTATGGAAATTTTCGACCTTTCTGAAGATATCAGGGTTAATCAAAGTAATCTCAAAAAGGCTGTGGGCCGCAAGCTCGCTGCGCGTATCTTGAATTCATGGGTCGAAGACTTTGTAGATGAAGATACCGGTGAAGTTGTTTCGATTGAGCGTAACGATGTGATCGTTGATCGCGAAGTTATCTTGTCGGAAGAGCACATCGATGCCATAATTGAGTCTGGAGCTAAGTATATCTCGTTGCAAAAGGAGAATGTCAATTCAGTTGACTATTCTATCATCTTCAACACTCTCCAGAAGGACTCAAGCAACAGTGAAAAGGAAGCTATCGAATATATCTATCGTCAGCTTCGTAATGCTGAGGCTCCTGATGAAGCATCAGCGCGTGAAGTCATCACCAACTTGTTCTTTAGCGAAAAGCGTTACGACCTTGGTGAAGTGGGTCGCTATAGAATCAATAAGAAGCTCGAACTCGACACTCCTGTCGATGTACGCGTGTTGACTCGCGAAGATATTATCGCAATCATCAAGTATCTGATTGAGCTTATCAATGCTAAGTCGGATGTCGACGATATCGACCACTTGAGCAACCGTCGTGTGCGCACAGTGGGCGAACAATTGTACAATCAATTCGGTGTAGGTCTTGCAAGAATGTCACGCACTATCCGCGAAAGAATGAACGTGCGCGACAATGAAGTGTTTACTCCTATCGACTTGATTAACGCTAAGACAATCTCATCTGTTATCAATACATATTTTGGTACAAATGCATTGTCTCAGTTCATGGACCAAACCAACCCTCTTGCCGAAATCACTCACAAGCGTCGTATGTCGGCTCTCGGTCCTGGTGGCCTTTCTCGTGAGCGTGCGGGCTTCGAGGTGCGTGACGTTCACTACACTCACTACGGACGTCTCTGTCCGATTGAGACTCCTGAAGGTCCAAACATCGGTCTTATCTCTTCACTTTGTGTGTATGCTAAGATCAATAATTTGGGCTTCATCGAAACTCCTTATCGCAAGGTAGAAGATGCTAAGGTGAATTTGAACAACGACGAGGTGATTTATCTCACAGCCGAAATGGAAGAGGGCAAGATTATCGCTCAAGGTAATGCTCCTCTTAACGATGATGGTACGTTCATTCGCACTAAGGTTAAGACTCGTCAAGACGCCGACTTCCCAATCACTGCTCCGGCTGATGTGGAATTGATGGACGTTGCTCCTATTCAGATTGCATCTATCGCTGCATCGTTGATTCCATTCTTGGAGCATGATGACGCTAACCGTGCGTTGATGGGTTCTAACATGATGCGTCAGGCAGTTCCATTGATCCGCTCTGAAGCTCCTATCGTGGGTACAGGTATCGAAGGTCAGTTGATTCGCGACTCTCGTACTCAGATTATGGCAGAGGGTGCAGGTATCATCGAATACGTCGACGCTACTACAATCCGTATCAAGTACGACCGCACTGAGGATCAAGAGTATGTGTCTTTTGAATCTGCAGTGAAGAATTACAATATCCCTAAGTTCCGTCGCACCAACCAAGGCACTACTATCGACCTTCGTCCTATCTGTAAGGTCGGTCAGAGAGTCGAAGAGGGTGACATCTTGACAGAAGGTTACTCTACTGAAAAGGGCGAATTGGCTTTGGGTCGCAACCTTAAGGTGGCGTTCATGCCATGGAAGGGTTACAACTATGAAGATGCTATCGTGCTTAACGAACGCATGGTGAAGGAAGATATCCTTACTTCTGTTCACGTCGATGAGTACACTCTCGAGGTGCGTGAGACTAAGCGCGGTATGGAAGAATTGACATCTGATATCCCTAACGTCAGCGAAGACGCTACCAAGGACCTCGACGAAAGAGGTATCATCCGCGTCGGAGCATACGTTGTGCCTGGCGACATCATGATCGGTAAGATCACTCCTAAGGGTGAAAGCGATCCGACTCCGGAAGAAAAGTTGCTTCGTGCAATCTTCGGTGACAAGGCGGGCGATGTGAAGGATGCTTCATTGAAGGCTTCTCCATCGTTGAAGGGTGTCGTGATTGGCACAAACTTGTTCTCTCGTGCTATCAAGAAACGTGGTGCTAAGGCTAACGCTCAGCTCCCAATCTTGGATGAAGAGTATGCAGCTAAGCAAGCTGATCTCAAGGCAGTGTTGATCGAAAAGCTCCACACTATCACAGCCGGACAGGTATCGCAAGGTGTGAAGGACTTCATCGGTGTAGACATCATCTCTAAGGGTGTAAGCTTCGATGAGTTCAACTTCGGAACTATCAATTATGAGACAGTCAACTTGAGCAAGTGGACTAATGACGAGCGTGTCAACGGCATGGTGGCCGCAGTCATCACCAACTACTTGCGCAAGTCAAAGGAGATAGATAGCGAATTGCGTCGTAAGAAATTTGATATTTCTATCGGTGATGAGCTTCCATCAGGTATCATGCAGATGGCTAAGGTCTATATCGCTAAGAAGCGTAAGATCGGTGTCGGCGATAAGATGGCGGGTCGTCACGGTAACAAGGGTATCGTATCGCGCGTAGTGCGTCAAGAGGATATGCCATTCCTCGAAGATGGTACTCCGGTGGATATCGTACTTAACCCTCTTGGTGTGCCTTCTCGTATGAACCTTGGTCAGATTTTCGAGACCGTATTGGGTTGGGCAGGTCGCGAATTGGGTGAAAAGTTTGCTACACCGATTTTCGATGGTGCAACGCTTGATGACTTGAATGAATGGACAGATAAGGCAGGTATCCCACGTTATGGTAAGACTTACCTTTACGATGGTGGTACGGGCGACCGCTTTGACCAACCTGCGACAGTGGGTGTGATCTACATGCTTAAGCTCGGTCACATGGTCGAAGACAAGATGCACGCACGTTCGATCGGTCCTTACTCATTGATTACACAGCAACCTCTTGGTGGTAAGGCACAATTTGGTGGTCAGCGTTTTGGTGAGATGGAAGTTTGGGCGCTTGAAGCATTCGGCGCAGCACACATTCTCCAAGAAATCCTCACAATCAAGAGTGACGACGTTGTGGGTCGTAGCAAGGCTTATGAAGCAATCGTTAAGGGTGACCAAATGCCAAATGCAGGTATTCCTGAATCACTCAACGTATTGTTGCATGAACTTCGCGGACTCGGTCTTAGCATAACAATGGATTAATCAAAACGACGTAAAGAAAACATTAATATGGCTTTCAGAAGAGATAATAAAATAAAGAGCAACTTCTCAAAGATCACCATCAGCTTGGCATCGCCAGAGGAGATTAAAGAGAAGTCAAGTGGCGAAGTATTGAAGCCGGAAACTATCAACTATCGTACTTATAAACCTGAGCGCGACGGATTGTTCTGTGAGAAGATCTTCGGTCCTGTGAAGGATTATGAGTGCCATTGCGGTAAGTACAAGCGTATCCGTTACAAGGGTATCGTCTGCGACCGTTGTGGTGTTGAAGTTACTGAGAAGAAGGTGCGTCGTGAAAGAATGGGTCACATCGAGTTGGTCGTACCGGTGGCACACATCTGGTATTTCCGTTCGTTGCCTAACAAGATCGGCTATCTTCTCGGTCTGCCTTCAAAGAAGCTCGATGCAGTGATCTATTACGAAAGATATGTCGTAATCAATCCGGGTAATCGTGACGATGTACAGAAGTTTGACCTTCTTTCAGAGGAAGATTACCTCAAGATAATGGACGAACTTCCAGAGGGCAACCATCTGCTTGAAGATTCGGATCCAAATAAATTTGTTGCAAAGATGGGTGCAGAAGCTATCTACGAGCTTCTCTTGGATATCGACCTCGACCAGCTTTCTTACGAGTTGCGCCACAGAGCAAACACTGATGGTTCGCAACAACGTAAGACTGAAGCGTTGAAGCGTCTCCAAGTAGTGGAATCATTCCGCGCATCTCGCAACACCAACCGTCCTGAATGGATGATTCTCAAGGCTGTGCCAGTCATTCCGCCTGAATTGCGTCCTCTCGTGCCACTCGATGGTGGTCGTTTCGCAACTTCCGACCTTAATGACTTGTATCGCCGTGTGATTATCCGCAACAATCGTCTCAAACGTTTGATCGAAATTCAGGCTCCTGAAGTGATCTTGCGTAACGAAAAACGTTTGCTCCAAGAAGCTGTCGACTCATTGCTCGACAACTCTCGTAAGTCAAGCGCAGTGAAGTCTGACGTCAATCGTCCGTTGAAGTCACTTTCTGACAGCTTGAAGGGTAAGCAAGGTCGTTTCCGTCAGAACCTCCTCGGTAAGCGTGTCGACTACTCAGCACGTTCGGTAATTGTCGTAGGTCCTGAGTTGAAGATGCACGAGTGTGGTATCCCTAAATTGATGGCAGCGGAATTGTACAAGCCATTTATCATCCGTAAGCTCATCGAACGCGGTATCGTTAAGACCGTGAAGAGTGCCAAGAAGATTGTCGACCGTAAGGAACCGGTCGTATGGGATATCCTCGAACACGTAATGAAGGGTCACCCTGTGCTCCTCAACCGTGCTCCGACACTTCACCGTCTTGGTATCCAAGCGTTCCAGCCTAAGATGATCGAAGGTAAGGCAATCCAGCTCCACCCATTGGCATGTACGGCGTTCAATGCCGACTTCGACGGTGACCAGATGGCGGTGCACTTGCCACTCGGTAACGAAGCAATTCTCGAAGCACAGATGCTCATGCTCGGTGCTCACAATATCTTGAACCCAGCCAATGGTGCGCCTATCACCGTGCCTTCACAGGACATGGTGCTCGGTCTTTACTATATCACTAAACTTCGCAGCGGCGATAAGGGTGAAGGCACAATTTTCTATGGTCCGGAAGAAGCTGAAATCGCTTACAACGAAGGCCGTGTGACTCTTCACGCTCCTGTGACAATCTATGTCGACGACATCGATGAGCAGGGCAACCCTGTGAAGGTGTTGAAGAAAGATACTTCTGTGGGTCGCGTATTGTTCAACCAATTCGTGCCTAAGGAAATCGGTTATGTCAACGAGATTATCTCTAAGAAGTCGCTTAGAAATATCATCAGCAAGGTTATCAAGACTTGCGGTGTGACTCGTTCGGCTCAGTTCCTTGACGACATCAAGAACTTGGGTTACAAGATGGCATTCCGTGGCGGTCTTTCGTTCAACCTTGGTGACGTCATCATCCCAGAAGAAAAGGCTGAATACGTAGCAGATGGTTACGCACAAGTCGAAGAGGTGATGACCAACTATCAGATGGGTTTCATTACAGCCAACGAACGTTACAACCAGGTGATCGATATCTGGACACACGTCAACTCAAAGCTTGCCGACACATTGATGAAGCAGATGAAGGAAGACCAGAAGGGCTTCAACTCAGTCTACATGATGCTCGACTCGGGTGCCCGTGGTTCGAAGGACCAGATCCGTCAGCTCTCAGGTATGCGTGGTCTTATGGCTAAGCCACAGAAGAGTGGTTCGGAAGGTGGTCAGATCATCGAAAACCCTATCTTGGCTAACTTTAAGGAAGGTCTTTCAGTGCTTGAGTACTTTATTTCTACTCACGGTGCTCGTAAGGGTCTTGCGGATACGGCGTTGAAGACAGCCGACGCGGGTTATTTGACTCGTCGTCTTGTCGACGTCGCTCACGATGTAATCATCACAGAAGAGGATTGCGGTACACTCCGTGGCCTCGTATGTACAGAGATAAAGAACAACGAAGAAGTCGTAGCTTCATTGAGCGAACGCATTCTCGGTCGCGTGTCAGTGCATGACATCATCGACCCTTACACCAACGAGGTTATCGTTGCTGCAGGTGAAGAGATCAGCGACGCAGCTGCCGACAGAATCGAAAAATCACCTATCGAGTCAGTCGAAATCCGTTCGGTATTGACATGTGAATCGAAGAAGGGTGTATGTGCTAAGTGTTATGGTCGCAACCTTGCCAACCACCGTATGGTGCAGAAGGGTGAGTCGGTCGGCGTAATCGCAGCACAGTCTATCGGTGAACCGGGTACTCAGTTGACACTCCGTACGTTCCACGTCGGTGGTGTCGCAGGTAACGTTGCCGCTGTCAAGGACGTGACATCACGCTATGATGGTCGTCTCGAAATTGACGAATTGCGCACAGTTAAGGATGCTGATGGTGCTGATATCGTTGTCGGTCGTATGGCTGAAATGCGTATCGTTGAGCCTAAGTCAGGCATCGTATTGACTACAGCCAACATCCCATACGGCTCGAAGCTTTACTTCACAAACGGCTCGGAAGTTAAGAAGGGTGATATGATTTGCGAATGGGACCCATTCAACGCCGTAATCGTCAGCGAAGAAAGCGGTCGCATCAAGTTTGACAACGTTGTCGAAGGTGTCACATTCCGCGTAGAATCCGACGAAGCTACAGGTCTCCGCGAAAAGATTATCACTGAGTCAAGAGATCGTACAAGAGTGCCTGAAGCAAGCATCGTCGACAAGGATGGCAACATCGTTCGCACTTACTCACTCCCTGTAGGCGCTCACTTGCTCATCGAAGACAATGAAGAAGTGAAGCCGGGTCAGATATTCGTGAAGATTCCACGTGCAGCAGGTAGTGCAGGTGACATCACCGGTGGTCTCCCACGTGTGACCGAGTTGTTTGAAGCTCGTAACCCATCCAACCCTGCTATCGTCAGCGAAATCGACGGCGAAGTAGAGTTTGGTAAGATTAAGCGTGGTAACCGCGAACTCAGTGTGACATCTAAGCTCGGCGAAGTGAAGAAATATCTCGTGCCATTGTCAAAACAAATTCTCGTTCAAGAGAACGACTATGTGCGTGCAGGTACTCCACTTTCTGACGGTGCTATCACTCCAAGCGACATCTTGAATATCAAGGGTCCTACTGCAGTGCAAGAATACATCGTCAACGAGGTACAAGACGTCTACCGTATGCAGGGTGTGAAGATCAACGACAAGCACTTCGAAGTTATCGTGCGTCAAATGATGCGTAAGGTCAACATCCTCGATCCGGGTGACACTCGCTTCCTTGAGCAACAAGTGGTCGACAAACTCGACTTCATGGAAGAAAACGACCGCATCTGGGGTAAGAAGGTGATTGTAGACGCAGGCGATAGCACAACTGTCTTCCCAGGTCAGATCATCACAGTACGCAAGCTCCGCGACGAAAACTCTGCACTCAAGCGTAAAGACTTGAAGACTATCACCGTGCGTGACGCAGTGCCGGCTACCAGCGAGCAAATCCTCCAAGGTATCACTCGTGCAGCCCTTCAGACTAAGAGCTTCATGTCAGCTGCTTCCTTCCAGGAAACAACTAAGGTGCTCAACGAAGCGGCTATCAACGGTAAGACCGATACGCTTGACGGTATGAAGGAAAATGTGATCTGTGGTCACTTGATTCCTGCGGGTACAGGTCTCCGCGAATATGGCAAACTCATCGTAGCCAACAAGGAAGAATACGAGGCCTTGAAGCAAGAAGAGTATGCTGAAGCGGAAGAAGAACGCAAATAAAATAGAAAAGTCATAATTTTAATTTTTGCTCACAAAGGGGTGTATCCATCATCAGGGTACATCCCTTTTTTTGTAGCCACCTGCCAAGGGTCGCAATAGATAAGATAGGTGTTATGGATGTCTTCGAGTGTCCTGTCCCTGTCCGGGTGTCTGTGATTGTCCGTAGTGTCCCATGCGAGAGGGAGGGAGAGAGTTTAGGGAGTTTAAGGAATATAGGGAAGTGTAGGGCAAAGGCCCACAAGGCTAAAAGGGAGAAATGCTCTAACGTAGCCGGAAGACTAAGATGACAGCAAAGAAGTAAGGCTACGAGGCCATTTGAAAATAGGTTTAAGGTGAGAGAGAGGCTGTCTAACAAGTCCGTTAGTCGGCCTCTATTTTTGTTGTACTGCAAAAAACAACGAAAAAAATAAGGCTTTCATGCTGATTTTCAGCGCGAAAGCCTTTGTCATGTCATGGATTTTTAGTAAATTTGTGTT
>JAFYNZ010000022.1 GCA_017547845.1 Muribaculaceae bacterium | reverse complement strand
TGTTTTTAACGCAAGGAGTATAGCGAGCTATACGACTGAGTTAAAGGCGAAAAGATGCCGATTAAAAACATAGAGCACACAAAAGGAAGAACCCTCAAACTAAAGAAATAACTAAATCCGGGAATTTATAGAAGTTCCCTTTAATGTTTAATGGGCGATGGGCGATGCCTTTTGGGCCTTTTAACCCCTCTAGGCTTTTGATTCCTATCCTCCTGAAATACAGTTATCTATTATGAAAATAGCCATCATAGGGCGTGGCAATGTAGCCACCCATCTCATCAAGGCCTTGCTGCCACACTATCAAGTCGTGCCGGTCAACCCTCGCACTCTCGAGGACTTCCCCGCAGATGCCGACCTTGCCCTGATCTCGGTCAGCGATTCAGCCATCATCAGCGTAGCCGAGCGACTCAACGGTTTCAAAGGGATAGTGGCCCATACATCGGGTTCTACACCGATGACGGTGCTTGCCGAAAGCGTCGACGACTACGGCGTGTTCTATCCGTTGCAGACATTTTCCAAGGATGTGGCACTCGACTATGCGGAGTTGCCATTCTTCATCGAAGGGAGCAGTGAGCGAGTGTCAGAGGTGTTGCGTAGCGTGGCATCGTCAGTGTCAGAAAAGGTCTACGACGCCGATTCCGACAAGCGTCGCACCCTCCACATAGCATCGGTCTTCGCCTGCAATTATGTCAACCATATGCTTGCCATAGCCGATGAGTTGCTAAAGCAGAAATCGCTTGACATCAGTGTGTTACGCCCATTGATAGGGGAGACCATACGCAAGGTCGACAAAGTGTCGCCTCGACAGGCACAGACAGGTCCTGCCGTCCGTCGCGACCAAGTCATCATCGACTCCCACATCGCTATGCTTGCCGACAACCCTCGCCTTGCTGAAATCTACCGTCTGCTCGCCCAGAGCATTCAGGATTAAGGGAATAGGATTTATAGTATCTATAGTATCTATAGTATCTATAGTATCTATAGTTTTCAGAAGAGTCGTTGCATCACGGCGACATCAGTCCAACGTTGGCCGACTCTACGCCAGCGTCTCAGCGTGCCGCTATGGCTGAAGTCACACGCCTCAAACAGTCGCATCGATGCCTCATTGTCGGTCGCCACATAAGCAGCCAATTGTGTCAGTCCGAGCATATCGCGAGCATAGTCAGCCACCAAGTCGATAGCCTCACGAGCGTAGCCATTGCCACGCCATTTCTCAGCAATCAAAATGCCTATCATAGCACGCTGATTGCGAATGTCGAGGTCGTAAATATCAATCATGCCGATGGTGCAATCGGCCGCATCTCCACACTCAGTAGGCTGTCCGCAGTCCTGTCCCTGTCTTGGGAGTCCGTGTTTGTCCACGATGTCCCGCTGTCGATGCTCAATCATCAGACGCAATTGTGAGGCACGGAAGATGTCGGCGTCATAGTTGTCGATATAGTTGCGGAGCAGATGCTGCGACAGAGGAGCGACCGTATCGGCATATTGCCACAGCGCAGTGTCGTTTTCCCACCGATAGAGAAACTCGAGGTCCTGAGGCTCAAGAGGGCGTAGAGTGATGCGTTCTGTCGATAGCATGGCGACTTAGCGTGAGATGGTGTCGGAAAATAGGATACGATTCTGTATGGAGCGACCGAGCGTCAACTCGTCTGTGAACTCCAAGTCATTGCCGATGCTCAGACCGCGTGCAAGCATGGTCACCTTCACCGGCAGATCGGCCAAGCGTCGGAAGATATAGAAATTGGTCGTGTCGCCCTCCATCGTAGGGCTGAGAGCGAGTATCACCTCCCTCACATCTTCGGTCGTCACACGCTCTATGAGCGAGTCAATCTCGATATCGCCGGGGCCGATGCCGTCGAGTGGCGAGATAAGCCCTCCCAGCACATGATAGACACCTCGGTGCTCGCGTGTAGCCTCGATGGTGAGCACATCTTTGATGTTTTCCACCACGCACACCACTGCCTGATCTCTGCGGCTATCCGAGCAGATAGGACACAACTCTTGCTCGCTGATGCTATGGCAGCGACTGCAATAAGCCACCTCCTCGCGCATCTTGATGATGGCATTGCCCAGAGCCAACGCCACTCCCTTCTCCTGACGAAGCAGATGAAGTGCCAGACGCAACGCTGTCTTTGAGCCAATGCCCGGCAATTTCGACAACTCTGCGACCGCTCCGTCGAGCAATGATGAATTATAACTTTGATTCATAGCGATTTAAGCCGTCTCTCACTCTGCGTGGTAGTTCTTGCGCTTCTTTGTCTCAAAGCGACGATTGGTCAACGCAAAACGCACCATCAGATAGTTGCACGGAATGCAGATGGCCATCGCAGGAAGCAATGCAAACGAGTCACCTATCAGTCGGCTGAAGATAGCCACAAGTCCCGTCTGCATACCCATGTTGATAAGGTGACTGAGTGCAAACCCGACACCCTTCAACGCATTCGGCTTGGTCTGGAATGTGAAATAGTGAGAGAGTATGAAGTTGAACACAAAACTGATGACATAACTGACAATCGTCGACACTTCCGGCACCAACTCTATGATGTCGACAAAGACAAGATAGATGGCATACTGCAGCAAAGACGAAAATCCACCGACGAGTCCGAAGCGTATAATCTCGCTCAGTCGTCCCTTGCCGGAGATGAGTTTGTGAGCCTTCTTGAGTTTCATATTTTAGTGTTTAATGTGTAATGTTTAGGTTTTAAGGTGTGATGCAGAATGGGGCAAAACATTTTTTGGGGCATCTACACCTCCTGATTGATAGCGTCGATGTAGTCGAGCAACTCGTCGCGGCCTGTGCCCTTCTCCGACGATGTCAAGAAGATGGGCGGCAACTCCTCCCAGTTCTCAAGAAGCACCTTCTTATACGCCTCCACCTTGGCGGCGGCAGCGTTCGGACCGAGTTTGTCGGCCTTGGTAAACACGATAGCAAACGGCACACCCTCCTCACCAAGCCAATTGATAAACTCCAAGTCTATCTTCTGAGCCTCGTGACGGCAGTCGAGCAAGACAAAAAGACATGTCATCTGCTCGCGACGCATGATGTAGTTGCGGATTATCTTATTGATCTCCTCACGCTGATTCTTGCCACGAGAAGCATAGCCATAACCCGGAAGGTCGACGATATACCACTCCCCATCGTTGATAGAGAAATGATTGATTAGCAAAGTCTTACCGGGCATCTGCGATGTTTTGGCAAGCCCCTTGCGACGAGTAAGCATATTGATAAGCGACGACTTGCCGACATTGGAACGACCGATAAAAGCATACTCCGGCACTTCCACCTGCGGACACATATCGACGCGAGCATTGCTCACCTCATATTTAGCATTGCGTATATTCATATCAGTGCAAAGTTACGAAAATTCTCCCAACTGACCAAATCCCTCGCTATAATGTAGATGTATCGAGTGCGTAATGTGTAGTGTGTAGGATTTAATGTGCGATGCCTTTTGGACATTTTAGGCTCTTTAGGCCTTTCCTCTGACGACATTGCCGATAGCAGTGACTATGTGTCAAGGGGTAGAGTCTACTGTCCTGTCCCTGTCCGAGAGTCCGACTTTGTCCTCGTTGTCCTATTGCGTGAAGATAGATTTTATAGATACAACAGATGCTATAGATATAAGAGATGCGTTGTTTAATGGGCGATGCCTTTTAGCACTTTCCTCCCGATGGTCTTTTGAGCATTTTAGGCTCTTTAGGCCTTTTCGCCCTTTTAGGCCTTTGCCCTACACTCCCTATATTCCTTAAACTCTCTAAACCCTCTCCATATCTCGCTGGGACACTACGGACAATCACGGACTCCCAAGACAGGGACAGTACACAGGACAACACAGCCCTATCATTTTTACGAAATTTTTTTGCTCGAAAGTTTGGTGGAGTCAAAATATTGTTGTAACTTTGCAATCGAATTTAGAAAGCGACTTGATATGTCGCTGATTCTAAACCGAATTCGGGAATCGTCGGTGATTCCCTCGTATGTGTCGACTGAGATGTTGTGTGGCTGACAGTTTCTCGCTTAAGTCGTTTGACCTTGCCCTGATGGGTATCCTTGCTGACTCCGGAGTCGGATAATTGTTCTGCTCGTCTGAGGACTTGAACAATCTGCGTTTACTTTGACATATTGTTTGGACTATTGGTGTGGTCGGTAGTCGCACTCTTTCCTCTAAGAGAGGGAAGAGAGGGGGAGAGCTATATCTAATTCCTACAAGTAGTAATAGATATCTTTCTATATAGTTAAGGCTCGTCTTTGATAAGACTTCGCCTTTGCTACGCCTCGAGGCTCTGTCCCTATATGACCCTCTGCTAAAGCATTGTCTTCACGGGACATTCGCCCCTCTGCTACACGGAGTAGTGTCCTTAAAGTCTTTAAGGTCACTAAGGTCTTTAAGGTCAAAGACCGGAAACCTTCGATGATCTACATCTCGGTCATCGACCTTAGGACTCTCTTCTTTTGCTACGCTCAGGGTCCCGGTCCCTTTGCTGACTATCGTCTCGGGACAGTGACTCCATCGCTTGCTGCATATATATTTTTTAGCAGCAAAAGCAGAGTCGCTACAATCGGCAAAGTCGATGGAGGGAAGCAGCAAAAGCAATGTCACTGCTATCGGCTAAGTCATCGGCGAGAAGCAGAGTCATCGGGCATCTATAGTATCTATAGCATCTATAGTATCTATAGCATCTATAGTATCTATAGCATCTATAGTACCTATAGCATCTATAGCATCTATAGTATCTATAGCATCTATAGTACCTATCCACCTTTTAGATTAACCATTAAACCTTAAACCCAAAAATGAACAGTTATCGTTACAGATTGGAGGCGTATCGCGGCATGGCGACGCTTCATGAGTGTCCGCGGTGTGGACGGCGCAGTTTTAAGCGTTATGTCGATGTGGAGTCGGGCGAGGCTCTGCGAGAGGACTGCGGGCGTTGCAACCATGTCAATTCGTGTGGCTACCATCTTGCTCCGCGTGATGTCGGGGCTGTCAACGAGTCGGTGGCGTTGCCGGCAAGGCAGATGCCGCAGCAGGAGCGGCATTCGGTGATACCCGAGGAGATGGTGAAGCACTCTCTTCGCTCGGATTTCGCTCGAGGAATGTGTCGGCTGATGGGTGAGGCGTTGACCACCGAGGTGCTCGGTCGCTATCGTGTCGGTGCCGACCGCATGGGTAGGGTGATATGGTGGCAGATTGACGAGCAGGGGGAGACGCGCACCGGCAAGGTGATGGCCTACGACCCGCTGACTCTGAAGCGACGCAGGGAGATGGCGTGTGGAGTCGATTGGGCTCACTCGATACTGATACGCATCGGGCAGTTGCCTATCAAGTTTGTGCTGAAGCAGTGTCTTTTCGGTGCTCATCTGCTTGCCCGGGCTGTGCCGACGGATGTGGTCTGCCTGGTGGAGAGTGAGAAGACGGCAGTGCTGTGTGCGGCGATATGGCCTCGTGGGACATGGCTTGCGACGGGTGGTATCACCCAACTTGAGGGTGGTCGCATGGAGGTGCTGCGCGGACGCCGAGTGCTGGTCTTTGCCGATAGCGACGCTGTGGAGGACTGGAGTCTGCGACTTGACGCTTATCGCTTCACTTGCTCGTTGCGTTTCAGCCGTGCTTGGCCGACGATTATCGCCGAGCGACCGTCGCGCTCGAAGATAGACCTTGCCGATGTGGTGATCGAGGCGTTGAGCGACACCACGGGGCAGAAGTTGGCAGCGTTGTCGACTATCACCGACGAAATCGACGCATTCAGACTCAATCGCATCTACTGACTACTAATCAATGAGTTAATCAACATTTTTTATTTACTAATTAATAACTGAATCTAATTGTATGAACAGACAAATTTCAATCACTCCGGAGCAACTCGCATCGCTCCCTATCGCAGAGAAAATCGCGTATATCAATCGCACATCGCCCGAGGTGGAGCGACTCCTCAAGGCAGCCGAACTTATCGGCGTGGCAGATGTGGAGGTGACCCCGATGCCAAGTGTGGCAACAGAGCCGACAGCGGTCGCAGAGCCTCCGACAGCGGCAGAAGTCGTGCCGGTCGCAGAGCCACAGACGGCAAGTTATATGGAGGTGGCGACAGAGATTGCCAAGCGTCAGCCGGTGGCGCCGACCGATGAGCAACTCGCCGAATTGCGCCGTCAGAAGGGGTGGAATTGGGGCATAACCACAGTCGGTTGCATCGAATTGCAGTCAGCCAACGATGCCATCATCGAGGCTCGCGAGATGCCCAACCCGATACGCCTCTATCCGCCGTTCTGGAACGAGGGGGAGATAGCGTGCCTCTTCGCCGACTCCAATGTCGGCAAGTCGATACTCGCAGTGCAAATAGCCGACCACATCGCACTCAACTTCCGTCGCGTCGTCCACTACTACGACTTCGAGTTGACCAAGAAGCAATTTCAGATGCGCTACACCGTAGAGCAGACCTCCAAGAGCTACATCTTCAGCCCCTATCTGCGTCGACCGGTCGTGGCAGTCGAAGGCGACATCGCGGGCAACGAAGACTCACTGATGAACGCCATCGAGCAGGCAGCCGTCAGCGACCAATGCAGCGTCATCATCATCGACAACCTCACCTGCCTCTGCAACAACTCCGAGTCGGGCGACACGGCAGGACGATTCATGGCACGCCTGATGGAGCTCAAGAAGCGACTCGGACTCTCGGTGCTCGTCATCGCCCACACTCCCAAACGCGACCTCACTCAGCCGATATCGCAAAACGACCTTGCAGGCTCCAAACGCCTCTTCAACTTCTTCGACTCCGTCTTTGCGATGGGCAAGTCGGCACACGACAATACGCGCTACATCAAGCAGATAAAGACGCGTATGGGCATCTTGGAGCATGGCATCGACAATGTGCTCACGGGACAAGTGGTGCAGTATGACGACGGCTTCCTCTGCTTCGAGCCCTCCGTCACCTGCGACGAACGCCACTTGCTCGACACCAAGTCCGACAGTCGCCTCAGCGAAGTCGCTCAGTTGCGTAGCGAGGGTCTCTCGATTCGTAAGATAGCAGAGCAACTGGGTGTCTCCAAATCAGTCATCGGCAGAATGGTGACTGACTATAGACTCGACAAGGCAGAGGTGATCGCACCGGGCAATGCGTAACGGGACAGCGAGGACAAGTGCAGACACTCGGACAGGGACAGGACACCTAACGCTACCTCTCGATGCTAAGTCACTGCTATCATCAGAGTCATCAGAGAAGCAGCAATGTCACTGCTGTCGGAGTCGATGGAGTGCAGAGTTGATGGCGAGTAGAGTCATCGGAGTGAATGCCTTTTGGGCCTTATAGCCCCTTTAGGCCTTTGGTAGTAGCAAGGGCAGAAATCCCCTTATAAGAAAAGACCCTATACTCAGCACTTGAGTATGGGGCCTTCCTTGTAATATATCCGTATTATCTATTGATGTATTCTCTCCTTTGCTGCTATCAGTCGCGCTTGACGAGTCGCACGACATTTTCGACATGGTGAGTGTGAGGGAACATGTCGACAGGTTGCACATCGGTCACGCGATATTTCGCATCGAGCAGAGCGAGGTCGCGTGCTTGAGTAGCAGGGTTGCAGCTGACATAGACAAGCACATCTGGCTCAGCATTGAGGATGACATTGACCACATCTTCGTGCATACCGGCGCGTGGAGGGTCGATAATCATCACATCAGGACGGCCGTGGCGAGCCACAAATTCGTCGGTGAGGATATCCTTCATGTCGCCTGCGTAGAAGAGGGTGTTGTCCAAGCCGTTGACTTGCGAGTTGAGGCGTGCGTCGTCGATAGCCTCAGGCACATATTCGATGCCCACCACCTGGCGGCAGTTGCGTGCTACGAAGTTGGCGATAGTGCCGGTGCCGGTGTAGAGGTCGTAGACCAAAGGTCGTTCATTCTCAGGGCGTTGCTCTTCGAGACCGGCAAGACGGCGAGTCACCTTGTAGAGTTCGTAGGCTTGCAGCGAGTTGGTCTGATAGAACGACTTGGCATTGACACGGAATTGCAATCCTTCCATGCTTTCGACGATGTAGTCGCGACCCTTGAAGGTGATGATGTCTTGGTCGAAGATAGTGTCGTTGAGTTTGAGGTTGACGACATAGAGCAGAGAGGTGATCTGTGGGAAAGCCTCGGCAAGGTTGTTCATCAACGGCTCGATGACCGACTTGTCGTCCTCGCCAAATACCATGCAGACCATAATCTCACCTGTCGAAGCGATGCGTATCATCATAGTGCGAAGCAAGCCCTCGCGCATCTTTATATCATAGAATGAGAGGCCGTTGGCTTCAGCATAGTCGAAGACATGGTTGCGGATAGCGTCGCCTACGGAGTCTTGAAGGTGGCAACGCTCGATGTGTAGCACCTTGTCAAACGCTCCCGGGATGTGGAAACCCAAAGCGTTGGAGGAGTCTTGAAACTCGGCATTGGCACGGATTTCCTCCCATGTGCGCCACTTCTTGGCTGAGAAGGTGTATTCCATCTTATTGCGGTACTCCCATATCTTGTCGGAGCCGAGGATAGGGGAGATGGCAGGGATTTCGACCTTGGCAATACGTTCCAAAGCGTCGGTCACTTGCTGCTGCTTGCATTTGATCTGGAAATCGTAGGGGAGGTGTTGCCACTTGCAGCCGCCACAAGTCTCGAAGTGCTGACAGCGAGGGGCAGTGCGGATAGGCGAAGGGGTCACAATCTCAGTGATGTGAGCCTCTGCCCAAGTCTTCTTCTTCTTGTCGACCTTGAGGTTGACGATGTCGCCCGGAGCACCGTAGGGAATGAACACCACCATACGCTCGTCGCTATCGGCAGAAGTAGCCACGCGAGCGATGGATTTGCCCTCAGCGGCAACGTCGGTAATCTCGATATTGTGTAGTTCGGGTAAGGATTTTCTCTTTCTTGACATAAAATATCTACATTTTTGGGGCAAAATTAGTCATATTTCACCGATTTTTCCTAAATTTGCAGTCGAAAAACGCAATTTACCAAGTAAAAGTGTCGTTTACGCATAGTATTAGTAAGTTTAAACCATATATAAGAATAACTTTAATAAATCAATTAATCCGATGGTGAAAAATGTCTATACATTCGGCGACGGTAAAGCCGAAGGTAACGCCGGGATGAGAAACCTTCTCGGTGGCAAGGGTGCTAACCTTGCAGAGATGAACCTGTTGGGTATGCCAGTACCTCCTGGTTTTACAATCACAACAGAAGTTTGTACAGAATACACAAAGAAAGGCCGTGAGGCAGTCGTAGCTTCTATCAAAGACGAAGTAGAAGCAGCTATCGCTCACGTTGAGTCATTGACAGGCATGAAGTTTGACGACTCTTCCAACCCTCTTCTCGTGTCTGTACGTTCTGGTGCTCGTGCTTCTATGCCTGGTATGATGGACACTGTCCTCAACCTTGGTATGAATGACGCTACTGTAGCTTCATTGGCAGAAAAGAGTGGCAACCCACGTTTCGCTTGGGATAGCTATCGTCGTTTCGTTCAAATGTATGGTGATGTTGTGCTCGGTATGAAGCCAAAGAGCAAGACCGACATCGACCCATTTGAAGAAATCATGGATAAAGTAAAAGAGGAAAAGGGTGTCAAGAACGACCTCGACCTCGAAGTAGAAGACCTTAAGGAACTCGTTAAGCGCTTCAAAGCAGCTGTGCTCGACTTCACAGGCAAAAACTTCCCTGACTCTGCTTGGGAACAACTCTGGGGCGGTATCTGCGCTGTATTCGACAGCTGGATGAACGAACGCGCTATCCTCTATCGTCGCATGAACCAAATCCCTGAAGAATGGGGTACTGCAGTAAACGTTCAAGCAATGGTTTACGGCAACATGGGCGACAACTCTGCGACTGGTGTGGCTTTCAGCCGTGACTCTGCGACTGGTGAAAACATCTTCACTGGTGAATACCTCATCAACGCTCAAGGTGAAGACGTAGTAGCAGGTATCCGCACTCCACAACAAATCACTCTCGAAGGCTCACGTCGTTGGGCTGCCCTCCAAGGCATCTCTGAAGAAGAACGTGCTTCTAAATATCCTTCTCTCGAAGAAACTATGCCTGCCCTCGCTGCAGAACTTATCGCTACTTCTAATCGTCTCGAAGCATACTATAAGGATATGCAAGACATGGAGTTCACTATCCAAGACGGTAAGCTCTGGATGCTCCAAACTCGTAACGGTAAGCGCACAGGTGCGTCAATGGTGAAGATCGCTATGGACCTCCTCCGCGACGGCGTTATCGACGAGCAGACTGCTCTCGCTCGTATGGAGCCACAAAAGCTCGACGAACTCCTTCACCCTGTATTCGACAAGGAAGAACTCAAGAAGGCTAAAGTGATGGCTAAGGGTCTCCCTGCTTCTCCGGGTGCTGCTACAGGTCAAATCGTATTCCAAGCCGAAGACGCTGAAGCATGGGCAGAACAAGGCAAGAAGGTAGTGCTCGTACGCGTTGAAACTTCTCCTGAAGACCTCCGTGGTATGGCTGTAGCTCAAGGTATCCTCACAATGCGTGGTGGTATGACATCTCACGCTGCCGTTGTGGCTCGTGGTATGGGTAAGTGCTGCGTATCTGGTGCAGGTGAAATCGCTGTAGACTACAAGGAAAAGACTCTTACTATGAACGGTAAGACTTACGCTGAAGGCGAATGGATCTCTCTTAACGGTTCTACAGGTGACGTTTACGACGGTCAAGTAGCTACTACAGACCCAGAACTCGATGGTGACTTCGGTGCTATCATGGACCTCGCTGACAAGTACACTAAGACTCTCGTTCGCACTAACGCCGACTCTCCACGCGACGCTCGTCAAGCACGCTACTTCGGTGCTCAAGGTATCGGTCTCTGCCGCACAGAACACATGTTCTTCGAAGGCGACCGCATCAAGTCAGTACGCGAAATGATCCTCGCAAGCGACGAAGAAGGTCGTCGTGTAGCACTCGCTAAACTTCTCCCTATGCAACGTGGTGACTTCGAAGGTATCTTTGAAGCTATGGACGGTTTCGGCGTGACTGTACGTCTCCTTGACCCACCATTGCACGAATTCGTACCACACGAAGTTGCAGCTCAACAAGAACTCGCTGACGACATGGGCCTCTCTCTCGAAGAAGTGGCAGCTAAGGTAGAAAGCCTCGCTGAATTCAACCCAATGCTCGGTCACCGTGGTTGCCGTCTCGGTATCACATACCCTGAAATCACAGAAATGCAGACTCGCGCTATCATCGAAGCGGCTCTCAACTGTAAGGAACGCGGTATCGATGTTCACCCTGAAATCATGGTGCCACTCGTAGGTACTCTCAAGGAACTCCAAAACCAAGCTAACGTCATCAACACTACAGCCGCTAAGGTGTTCGAAGAACGCGGTGCGACTGTAGACTATAAGGTAGGTACAATGATTGAAGTGCCTCGTGCTGCACTCACAGCAAACGAAATCGCTGAAGTAGCCGACTTCTTCTCATTCGGTACCAACGACTTGACTCAGATGACATTCGGTTACTCTCGTGACGACGCTCCTAAGTTCCTCAAGATCTACAAGGAAATGGGTATCCTCAAGGTAGACCCATTCGAAGTACTCGACCAAGAAGGTGTAGGCCAACTCGTACGCATGGGTGTAGAAAAGGGTCGCGCTACTAAGCCTGAACTCAAAGTCGGTATCTGTGGCGAACATGGTGGTGAACCATCATCAGTTAAGTTCTGTGCTAACCTTGGCATGAACTACGTAAGCTGCTCACCATTCCGTGTGCCTATCGCTCGCGTAGCTGCTGCTCAAGCTGCAATCGGCTGCTAATCCCGATAAGACTACATATCTCGGAGGGGTGTTCCACATCGGAGCGCCCCTCTCTCATTCTCCCCACCTTCTAACCCTCCATTATATCTATCCCATCTATCCTCCCTACAAGCATCTATCCTATCTCTCGCATCTCTCGCATCTCTCGCATCTATCCTATCTATCGCATCAATAGCATCTCTCGCATCTATAGTATCTATAGTATCTATAGTATCTATTGTATCTATCTCCCTCCCTCTCTCTCGTATGGGACAGCGAGGACAAGCGCAGACACCAGGACAGGGACAGGACACCCATAAAGACTATCCCTTCTATCTTCGTAAGCATTCCCGGATACTCAGGCATCAATCTTTATAAGCATTCCGTATATTCGCAGAGTTCTGCATACTATTTGCTGACAAAAATCACCCAAAATGCTTGCCGTGTCAAGAAAAATTGCTAAATTCGCATTATAATATATATAGGTGATATATGATTCAGTATATTGACAGATATTTCCCCGACTTGTCGGAGCAGCAATTGGCACAATTTGATGCCATGCTAAGCCTATATCCCGAGTGGAATGCCAAGATTAATGTCATCTCACGCAAGGATATCGACAACCTCGAGGTCAACCATATCCTTCACAGCCTTGCTATCGCCAAGTTCATCGGCTTTGCTCCCGGCAGCAAGATTCTCGACTTCGGCTGTGGCGGTGGATTGCCCGGCATACCATTGGCGGCAATGTTCCCCGACTGCCATTTCCATCTCATCGACCGTATCGGCAAGAAACTCCGTGTCGCTTCTTCGATAGCAGAGGAGATCGGCTTGACCAACGTCACTTTCCAGCATGGCGACATCGCAGAGTGCAAAGAGAAGTTTGATTTCGTGGTCAGTCGTGCTGTGATGAATCTTCCCGACCTCATTAAACTCTGTCGCAAAAACATTTCCTCTCAGCAAAGAAATCATCTCCCCAACGGTGTTATAACACTCAAAGGTGGTGACCTCGACTCCGAAATGGCTGAATACGCATCAATGTCGATGGTCGAAAACATCACACGATATTTCACCGAAGAATTTTTTGAAACCAAGAAGATTACCTACACTCAAGTGTTGACATCTTCCAAACGATAAATCACGACAGCAACTATGAAACTTGAACGAATGACCTTCAATATGTTTGGGGTCAACACATATATTCTTTGGGACGAAACTTCGGCAGAATGCGCTATCATCGACCCGGGCATGATGTCGCACTTCGAAGAAGACAGACTCAGCCAATTCATTGAGAGCAAGGGGCTTAAACCTACTTTGCTTATCAATACCCATATGCATGTCGACCATGTTGCCGGTGACATGTATGTAGCAGAGAAATATGGCTTGCCTGTCATCGGTTGCGAAGACGACGCATTCCTTGGCGAGCGTATCTCTCAGCAAGTAAAAATGTTTGGACTGCCGGTAAATGTCAACGACATCAAGATCGCTCAGATGGTCAAGCATGGCGATGTCCTCCGTCTCGGCGATGAGGAGATAAAGGTGCTTCAAGTGCCCGGACACTCGCCGGGTAGCATAGTGCTCTACTGTGAAGCATCAAAATTGTTGGTGTCGGGTGATGCCTTGTTTAGCGGAGGAATCGGCCGAACAGATTTGCCCGGTGGCGACTATAGCACACTCATCAACGCCATCAAGACGCAGATTCTGTCGTTGCCTGAAGACGTGGTGGTCTATCCCGGACATGGACCCGAGACGACTGTAGGCGACGAACGACGCTACAATTCGTTTTTAAGATAGAAGATTGTTGTCAGTTACAGCAATTATTAGTAATTTCGCATCATTATGAGTAGCATAAAGAAGCTTGGACTCGTGGCAATCGTCATCTTGTGGCTCGGATTGAGTTGGCTCGTGATTGACCTTGGTGGTTTCAATCTTAAAAATCTCATCGTAGTCGCAATGTCGGGCGTCATCGTATTCACACCACTATATAAGAAATACGGCAAGCCAAAACAATGATTAGTCTCCGCGTATGAACGACGATATAAAGAAATACAGATTGTTGAGTCAGATAGATTCACCTGCCGACCTTCGCAAGATTGACGAGTCGGAACTCAGTGAACTATGTAGCGAACTGCGACAATTCATCATAGAGCACCTGTCAAACAACCCCGGACACTTTGCCTCAAGCATGGGTGCTGTAGAGATAGCGGTAGCACTCCACTATGTCTTCAACACTCCTCAAGACCGTATCGTATGGGATGTCGGTCACCAAGCATATCCTCATAAGATACTGACCGGTCGCAAGGAGCAGTTCCCCGATATGCGTAAACATGGTGGTATCAGCGGTTTTCCCAACCCTAATGAGAGCGAATACGATGCTTTTGTAGCCGGTCATGCAAGCAACTCTATATCAGCGGCTTTGGGTATGGCTATAGCCAACCTCATGACTCCCGGCAAGGAAAAAGACAAGGTGGTGGCAGTCATCGGCGATGCTTCCATAGGTGGTGGTCTTGCCTTTGAGGGCCTCAACAACGCTTCCAACTACAAAAACAATCTCCTTATTATCCTCAACGACAACGATATGTCAATCGATGATAATGTCGGTGCTCTGCATCGCTATCTCACCAAATTGACTACCTCCAGGAGATACAATAAGTGGAGATATCGACTCTACAACAGCCTCAAGAGCAAGAATATCATCAACGATAAGGGTAGGGGTGTCATTCTCCGATTTAACAATAGCATTAAGGCGTTGATTTCCAAGCAGCAAAACATATTCGAAGGGCTGAATATACGCTATTTCGGACCATTCGATGGCAACGACATCAGCAAGGTCGTGCAAGTGCTCAACGATATCAAAGACATGGAGGGTCCACGCATTCTCCACCTTCATACCGTCAAAGGAAAGGGCTATGCCAAGGCTGAAGAAGACCCTACGACATGGCACGCACCGGGCAAATTTGATGCTCAGACTGGCGAACGACTCAAAAAAGCCTCTGCGCAAGATGCTCCTCTGTGGCAAGAAGTCTTCGGTCACACTCTCACCGAACTTGCAGATACCAACGACGACATCGTAGGCGTGACTGCAGCCATGCCGAGCGGCACTTCGCTCTCTGTGATGGCCAAGAAATACCCCGACCGAGTGTTTGATGTCGGCATATCAGAAGGCCATGCTGTCACATTCTCAGGTGGTCTTGCCGCCCAGAAGAAGAAACCATTCTGCGTCATCTACTCCTCATTCCTTCAACGAGCCTACGACAACATCATTCACGATATCGCTATCCAGGGCCTCCCCGTCACTTTCTGCATCGATAGAGCAGGGTTGGTAGGCGAAGATGGAGTCACCCACCACGGCCAATTTGACTTGGCTTACATGAACATCATTCCGGGCATGATAGTTTCCTCTCCGATGGACGAAGCGACTCTCCGTAATTTGATGTACACATCGCAATTCATCGACAAGCCATTCGCTATCCGCTATCCTCGTGGCAAAGCCGTAAACCATGATTGGCGTTCTCCATTTAAGCAGATAGAAGTGGGCAAAGGACGATGCATCACTGACGCAGAGTCTGATGTGGCAGTAGTTTCAATCGGTCCTTTAGGAAATGATGTGCAACGCGCTGTCGCTGAGCTGAATAACGAAGGAATTCGACTCGCTCACTACGATATGATATTCCTCAAGCCGATAGATGAAGCATTACTCGAAGTTATTGCTTCTAAACACCGTCATATCATCACATTAGAAGACGGAACAGTCAAAGGTGGACTCGGCTCCACTGTCAACGATTGGCTTCGTCATCGCAATCTCTCCAACAAGGTCACAACCTTAGGCATCAACGACATATGGGTACACCATGGGTCGGTCGAACAGTTACGCACCGATTGTGGTTACGACTACGATTCAATACTATCAACAATTAAGCGCATAGTCTCTAAGTCATGAAGATAGTTATAGCAGGAGCAGGAGAGGTGGGCACACACCTTGCCAAGTTGCTTTCAAACGAGGACCAAGACATCATCCTCATTGACAGCGACCAAGATAGCCTCGACCATATCGATAGCAATTACAACCTTATGACCTACAACGGGTCGACTTCATCGTTTGAAGCCTTGAAAGAGGTGAGAGTAGATGAAGCTGACTTGTACATTGCAGTTACTCCGTTTGAAACACGCAACATCACATCATGTGGCATCGCCAAGCGACTCGGAGCGAAAAAGACTGTTGCCAGAATCGACAACTACGAATTTCTGAAGGAAGAAAACAAGGTGATTCTCAAGCAGATGGGTGTCGACAACATGATTTATCCGGAATTCCTTGCATCTCAAGAGATACGCACATCGCTCGAGCATACATGGGCACGACATTGGGGTGAATTGCACAATGGTCAGTTACTTCTTATCGGTGTCAAACTTCGTGGTGAGTCGGCTTTGGTCAACAAGTATCTCAAGGATTTACCTCGCGACAATAGATTCTTCCACATAGCAGCTATTAAACGCAATCACGAGACAATCATTCCGGGTGGTAATGACATAATCCTCGAGAATGACATTGTCTATTTCATCACCGACAAGGTTCACCTCGATTCAGTCAGAGAACTTTGTGGCAAGAAGAATCACCACATCCGTAAGGTGATGATCATGGGGGGCAGTCGTATCGCCATACGATTCTCGCTTCTAAACTCCGACAGATTCCAAATCAAGATTATCGATCCGGATATGGACTTGTGCGAAGAACTTGCCTATCGACTACCCAACTGCGAAATCGTTCACGGTGACGCCAGAGACATCGACTTGCTTAGAGATAATCGCATCTCGCAGTATGACGCATTTATAGCCTTGTCGGATAGTTCCGAGACCAATATCCTTTCTTGCCTGACCGCCAAGGAGTTTGGTGTCAAAAAGACCGTAGCAGAGGTCGAAAATCTTCAGTTCCTTTCTCAGGCAGAAAACCTTAACATCGGTACAGCAATCAATAAGAAACTCCTCGCTTCAAGCCGTATCTTTAAGCTGTTGCTTGATGCCGATGAAAACAATTCCAAGACTCTCGCTTTGGCTGATGCCGAAGTGGCAGAGTTGGTAGTCAAACAGGGTGCAAAGGTCACAAAATCAAAGGTGAAAGACCTCAAACTCCCTTCTGGAATGACACTTGCAGCAGTCGTGCATAACAATGAATGCTCCCTCGTATCGGGTGACACACTCATCGAAGCGGGTGACTCGGTAGTAGTATTTTGCTTGCGTGGGTCAATTCACAAGGTAGAGAAATTGTTTAGCTAACTATGTTTCAACGCACTCACTCATTTATCAACATTCCGATGTTGGCTCGTGTCATCGGTTGGCTCTTGCTAATCGAGACCGCCTTCATGTCGATACCATTGGCAACTTCGATTATTGACTCATGCACGGATACTATGTCGTTTGTAATCAGCATGTTTATTACCGGAGTGAGTGGATTGTTGATGACGTTGATTCGCCCGGGTTCCAAAGAGATGGGACGCAGAGAGGCAATCGTTCTGACAGCCTCCGTGTGGGTTGTCTTTTCACTATTCGGCATGTTGCCCTTCCTATTGAGTGAAGTGTTCGACTCATTCACAGATGCTTTCTTCGAGACAATGAGTGGGTTTACCACCACCGGAGCTACGTTGCTGACATCGTCAGAGACTGTCTCCAAAAGCATTATCATGTGGCGATGTGTTATGCAGTGGATTGGAGGTATGGGTATCATTCTCTTCACCCTGGCTGTTTTGCCTATGCTCAACTATCAAGCTGGTATTCAGCTCTTTAATGCAGAAGTCACAGGCATTACTCACGATAAACTGCGACCTCGTGTAAGTTCTTCAGCCAAAGGTTTGTGGTTGGTCTATACCCTCTTGACATTGCTCTTGATAGTGTTGCTATCATTTTCCAACATGAGTTTCTTTGAAGCTGTCTGTCATGGTCTCTCCACGATGTCTACAGGTGGATTCTCAATGCCCGACATGTCGCTTCACCTATGGGATACAGACTATGTGAGAATCGTAATCTGCATCTTTATGTTTGTCGGTGGTATAAATTTCGCACTCTTATTCAAAACTTTCACCGGCAAGTTCAAAGGTCTGTTGAAGAACGATGCCCTTAAATGGTACCTGATTGTAGTAGCCTTGTTTTACACGATAATGGCTCTAAATATCTTAAATCAAGGCACATACACTAATGCACGCGACATATTCCTTGACCCTATGGTGCAGACCATCTCTGTGATATCGTCTACCGGAATCACCGACCCTCAGATTACGCACTGGAGTTCTTTGTCGGTGTGTATTATCCTCGTGATGATGTTCATAGGTGCTTGTGCCGGAAGTACTGCCGGTGGAGCCAAGATTGACCGTATCATCGTGATTGTCAAATTCATTAAGAATGAGTTCTATCGAATGCTTCACCCTAACACAGTCACCACTGTGAGAATTAATGGCAACGGCACTCCTACAGGTGTCCTCCACAAAAGCCTTGCTTTCATGTTCTTGTACCTCTTGGTCATCGTGATAGGTGGACTATTGCTTGTTGCGACAGGGCTGAATGCACAAGAAGGCTTCTTCTATGCTTTGGCTGCAATCAGCAACACGGGTCTCGATTCCGAAATCTTGGGGCTTAACTTTTCATATGTGATGCTGTCAGATTCTGCCAAGTGGATTCTGGCTTCGATAATGCTCATTGGTCGTCTCGAACTTTTTACGATTTTGTTGATTTTTACCTACACTTTCTGGAAGAAATAATACAAAAACGGCGATTCTTCAAAAAGTTTGTGTTTTGAGATATAAAAAGCACGTTTCGCTTCTCATTATTTAAAGAAGTTTTATTAAATTTGCGTGTTAATTATGAAATCAATGAAAAGGTACAACGACTACAATCCACAAATCTCTGATCCAGATACTATTGTTGAAAACAATACGTCTGTAAATGTTGATGTTACTGACGATAATCGTAAGGTAAAATCCAACTCAGGCAATAAGCAATCTAAACCGAAGGCGATAAAGGCGCCTAAGGCTTGGCAGAGCACGCTTGACTTTCTAAATAGTCCGACTCTTCGATATTTGATAGGTCTTATATCGATAGCACTCGGTGCATATTTGATTATATCTTTCTTTTCTTTCCTAAAGGAGGGTTTTGCAGATCAGTCTGAAATTAAATTAGCTGAGATGGCAACCGTAGATGCTGTCAAGAATAAAGGCGGCGAAGGTGGTGCGCGACTATCTCAATTTCTTATCAACGATTGTTTCGGCATAGCATCAATAGCACTTATTTTCTGGTTGATAGCCTTATCCGTGAAGATGTTTGCTCAGAAAGCAAAGTTTAAGTTCCTTGACTTCACCATCAAATGTATCATCGCATTGGTGTCAATCTCTCTTATTGCAGGTACATTGTCATTGAACCTCTCTTCTCATTTCAATTGGGGAGGCAATCATGGTAAAGAGGTCAATGCTTTCTTGGCACAATTCCTTGGTGATTACGGTTCAATCGTGCTCTGTATCTTCTCGGTGGGCCTATTAGCAATCGTATGTTTGAACGATATCAGAAAATGGGTTGGCAAGATAAACGCTGCTCGAGCTAAACGTCGCGAAGAAGCATTCGCTTTGCAAGAAGAAGAGCGTCTAAAAGAAGAGGAGCGTGCTGCAATGAGCGTACTATCTGACGAATCTCAGGAGGCAGATATCGAATCTGATGACACAGATGACGAATCTTCCAACGTTGAGTTTGATGAAGACATCGATATGCCGGAACCATTTGACGATGATGCTTCTTTGACATATGATGACAACTATGACGATGAAGATGACAAAGATGATCAGTCATTTGATGACGATACTCAGACAGATATGACATACGATTATAGTGACGAAGACGATGAAGACTCTGTATCTGACCCAATGAAAGATGCTATGGTCGTTAATGTCAATCAGATAGAAGAAGGTGACACCAATGGCATGCCGGCTTTCTATGACCCTACTGCCGATCTGTCTCGCTATAAATTCCCTAAGTACAATCTTCTCAAGCAGTTTGAATCTAAAATCAGCGTTGACGAAGAGGAGCAACTCAACAATAAAGAGTTGATTCGCAAGACATTGCTTGACTTTGGTATTCCTATCACAAGTATCAAAGCAACTATTGGTCCTACTGTCACACTCTACGAAGTTATTCCTGAAAGTGGTATTAAAATCAGCAAAATCAGAAGTCTTGTAGATGACATCGCATTGAGTCTTGCAGCAGTCGGTGTACGTATTATTGCTCCAATTCCGGGCAAAGGTACTGTAGGTATAGAGGTTGCAAACAAGGACCCTCAAACAGTGTCAATGCGCACCATTTTGACATCAAAGAAATTCCAAGAAAACAAATACGAACTTCCTATAGCGATAGGCTCTACTATTTCCAACGAGGTCTGCATGGCTGACTTGGCAAAAATGCCTCACCTCCTTGTAGCAGGTGCCACAGGTCAAGGTAAGTCGGTAGGTCTTAATGCTATCATCACATCATTGCTCTATAGCAAGCACCCTGCTGAACTCAAGTTTGTCTTGGTCGACCCTAAGATGGTAGAATTTAGTCTCTACTCTAAGCTTGAGAAGCATTATCTTGCCAAGATACCTGATTCAGATAACGCTATCATTACAGACCCATCTAAAGTCGTTGCAACTCTAACATCGCTATGTCAAGAGATGGACAATCGTCTTGCGTTATTATCTGATTGTCAGACTCGTACGATTGTTGAATACAACCAAAAGTTCAAAAATCGTCAGCTCAATCCTCGCAAGGGTCATCGTTACTTGCCTTATATAGTCGTTGTTATCGACGAGTTCTGTGACTTGATTATGATGGCAGGTAAGGAAATCGAAACACCTATCATGCGCATCGCTCAGAAAGCACGTGCAGTCGGTATCCACATGATTATCGCCACTCAGCGTCCATCGACAACCGTTATTACCGGCAACATCAAGGCAAATATCCCTGCACGTATTGCATTCCGCGTATCGTCAGGTATCGATAGTCGCACAATTCTCGATGCAGTAGGTGCTCAGCAATTGATTGGTCGTGGCGACATGTTGTTGTCAAATGGTTCTGAAATGATTCGCGTTCAATGTGCGTTCATTGACACTCCTGAAGTAGAAGCTATTTGTGATTATATCGGCTCTCAACAAGGATACTCTGATGCTTACTTATTGCCTGAACCTATTATCGAAAGCAGCTCTAATGATAAGGGTGCAGATGGCTTCTTGTCAGGTGATCGTGACGAACTCTTTGAAGAGATTGCGCGTATGGTTGTATCAAGCAACACAGCTTCGACATCTTCTCTTCAACGTCGTTACAACATCGGCTACAATAGAGCAGGTCGCATTATGGACCAACTCTGCGATGCCGGAATTGTCGGACCTGCACAGGGTGGTAAACCTCGATCTGTGCTCGTAGACGCAATAGGTCTCGAATCTATTCTCAATAGTCTCTAAAACGCAATTAATTATGAAAACAATTCGCTTAATATTTGCACTTGTATTCTCGTTAACATTCATGGCTGTCAATGCTATGAATGCGACACAGATAATGGACAAGGCTGCTAACGGATTTAAGTCAGCAGGTGGTGTCTCGGCTACCTATACACTCATCGGCAGAAATATCGCAAAGCAATCGGGTAGCATCAAGGTACAGGGCAATAAGTTTGCCATTCAACATCCAATGCTCTCTACATGGTATGATGGGAAGACTTTATGGAACTATAATGCGGATTCCAACGAAGTGACAATATCCAATCCGACTGCATCTGAAATTCAGCAAGTCAATCCATACGCTCTTGTGTCAAACTATAAGTCGGTTTATACCTCTTCACTCGTTAAGAGCAAAATCAAAGGTACACATTGCGTGCTACTAAAAGCTAAATCGTCTAAGAATGCTATCAGTCAGATATACCTATATCTAAACTCATCAAACTATACTCCTGTCAGACTCGACATAGTTTCTGACGGAAATGCTACTACTACGATAGTAATTAGCAACTATAAGAAGGGACAAAAGTTTGGCATCACCGACTTTGTCTTTCCTTCTGCAAAATACCCATCAGCAAGTAAAATAGATCTAAGGTAAACACTTTAATATAATTATATGGAAATGGAAAAAATTCGTTGTTTGATTATCGGCTCAGGCCCTGCAGGCTACACAGCCGCTATCTATGCTTCAAGAGCAAATCTTAACCCAGTGGTTTTTGAAGGTCCTCAGCCTGGTGGACAGTTGACTATTACAACTGAAATCGAAAACTTCCCGGGTTATCCTGAAGGTATCACCGGTCCGGAAATGATGGATCAAATCCGCACTCAAGCGTTGAGATTTGGTGCTGATATCCGTCCTCAGATCATCACAAAGGTTGATTTCAGCAAGCGTCCATTCTTGTGTGAAGCTGAAGATGGTAAGCAGATGTTGGCAGATGCAGTAATTATCGCTACAGGTGCTTCTGCTAAGTATCTCGGTCTTGAAGACGAAGTGAAGTATCGCGGTATGGGTGTAAGTGCTTGTGCTACTTGCGATGGCTTCTTCTATCGTAAGAAAGTCGTAGCTGTAGTTGGTGGTGGTGACACTGCTTGTGAAGAAGCTATCTACCTCAGCAACCTCGCTAAGAAAGTATACTTGATAGTTCGTAAGGACTACTTGCGTGCATCTAAGATCATGCAACAGAGAGTATTCGATAACGAAAACATCGAAGTTCTCTTCAATACAAACACTGTAGGTCTCTTCGGTGAAGACGGCGTAGAAGGTGCACACTTGGTGCGTCACAAAGGCACTGAAAATGAAGAATTCTTCGATATCGACATCGACGGCTTCTTCCTCGCTATCGGTCATAAGCCTAACACTGATATCTTCAAAGAATGGATTGAACTTGACGAAGCAGGCTACATCAAGGTTGAAGGCAACACTTCTTTGACTAACGTTGAAGGTGTGTTCGCTGCCGGTGATGTTGCTGACCCACGCTATCGCCAGGGTATTACAGCTGCAGGCATGGGTGCTAAGGCTGCTATCGATGTTGAACGTTTCTTGTTGGAACACTAATATTATTCTCTATATTGCCTCTCTCTTTCCAGGGAGGGAGGCAATACTTATCTTAATTCACTCAAATGGAAAAGCAAGAGCTACTTGATTCGCGTTATCTGCGCATGGCCTACACTTGGTCAGAAAATTCTTATTGCACTCGTAGACAAGTCGGTGCATTATTGGTCAAAGACAAAATGATTATCTCTGACGGTTTCAATGGCACACCATCAGGATTTACAAATATCTGCGAAGATGAGAACGATGTCACACTTCCATACGTTCTACATGCAGAAGCCAATGCTATTACAAAAGTAGCTCGTAGCAATAATTCAAGTGAAGGCAGCACATTGTATGTCACTGCAAGTCCATGCATGGAATGTGCAAAACTCATCATTCAAGCAGGTATCAAACGCGTTGTCTTCTCTGAATTGTATCGAATACATGATGGAATCGACCTTTTGAAAAAGGCCGGCGTGGAATGTGTTCACATGGAAATTAACAAATAACTAAAAAATGAAAAGAAAAAACTATAGTATAATATTGATGCCATTGGTGATTGCTGTCTCATTGTGCATCGGCATATACTTGGGTACAAATATAAGCAACAATGGTCGACTAAGTCCGGTCTATGATAAATTGTCCACTATCTTAGCATTGATTCAGAATGATTATGTGGACACTGTAGACATGGACGAAATTGTCGAAATGACATTGCCCGACCTGATGCTCTCGTTGGATCCTCACTCATCTTACATCAAAAGAAGTGATTTTACCGCCGTAAATGATGATCTTGAAGGTTCATTCAGTGGGGTGGGTGTGTCATTCCAAATCATAAACGATACAATCACAGTCGTGGAAGTTATCACCGGAGGTCCTGCTGAAAAGGTAGGCATTCTTGCCGGTGACCGAATTGTGTCGGTCAACGACGAAGAACTTGTCGGTCCCGATGTGACAAATGAAGATGTATTTAAAAATTTAAGGGGTAAAAAAGATTCTAAAGTAAAGCTTGGCATCAAGAGAAGCAATTCGAAGAAGATTCTCACCTACGACGTTATCAGAGGTGATATTCCGGTCAACTCAATTGATGCTCACTATATGCTATCAGATAATGTCGGTTATGTGAAAGTTGGCAAATTTGCTCGCAACACCTATCAAGAATTCGTCGAAGCATTAATAGAACTGCAAAGTCATGGGGCATCTAAATTTGTGGTCGACCTTCGTGACAATGCAGGAGGATTTATGGATCAAGCCATTTTGATGGCCAACGAGTTTTTGCCTGCCGATAGAATGATTGTCTACACCAAGGGCAGAAGTCTTAATAATGAAACAGTTGCAGTAAGCGACGGTAATGGATTCTTCCAAAATAACGAAATAGTGGTATTGACCAACGAATTTTCTGCCTCTGCATCGGAAATCTTTGCGGGTGCAATTCAAGACAACGATAGGGGATTGGTTGTAGGAAGACGATCGTTTGGTAAAGGTCTTGTACAAAACCAGACCGTCCTTTCTGATAGTTCAGCCGTTCGCCTGACTGTTGCACGCTACTACACACCATCAGGTCGCTCTATTCAGAAGGAGTATAAGCGTGGTAAAAACGGTAAATATCAGCAAGATATAGTCGATCGCTACGCCCATGGTGAGTTCTACAATATAGATAGTATTAAGCTCGATAAGTCAAAAATATTCCACACCATAGGTGGTAGAGAAGTTTATGGTGGAGGTGGTATAATGCCCGATATTTTTGTGCCTGAAGACACCACAAGTGTAACATCTTATTTTGTCAGCGTTGTCAATGCCGGATTGATTCAGAAATTTGCTTTTGATGTCACCGACCATTATCGTGAGATGCTTGACGGTGTTGAGACTGCAGAGCAACTGCTTAAGATAATTCCTCGTGATAATACTTTGTTGAGCAATTTTGTGAGCTTTGCCGCACAAAACGGCGTACCGGCTCGTTGGTACTACATTCGCCAGTCCCAAGACATTTTATTGCGTCAGATTAAAGCCATGGTTGTTCGCGATGCATTAGGCTACAATGAGTTCTATCGTATCTATTTCGGTGACGATAAGACCATAAATCGTGCATTGGAAGCTATCGACTCCGAGGAATACAGCAAATTAATAAATCCTATAAAGTAACGCAATGGATAAGAAGGAAATCAGAAAGGAGATAAAACGATTGCGCTTATCGCTTGATAATGAGCAGAAAGAGATGTTTGCCGACCAAGTTTTTACTCAATTGGAAGGATTGCAAGAGTTTAAACAAGCCGACCACATTTTGTTCTATCATTCACTGCCAGATGAATTGCCTACATTGCGATATTTGAATAAATGGTCGACATCTAAGCATCTCTATTTACCACGAGTTAACGGCGAAGAACTCGATATACTTCCGTATTCAGAAGACAGCTTGGATAGTGGTGCTTTTGATATAATCGAGCCTACAGGTCAGGATCTTGTAGATGACTCCAAGATAGAGTTGGTAATCGTACCTGCTGTCGCTTTCGACAAATCCAAAAACAGATTAGGAAGAGGCAAAGGTTTCTATGACCGTCTACTAAAAAAGGCATGTAAAGCGAAGACTATCGGCGTCGGATATGACTTTCAATTGATGGAATCTTTGCCGGTTGAGCCTCATGACGTACCGATGGAAATAGTCGTAACACCAAGCAACGTAATCCGATAATCTATGACACTATTCAACATAAATAGTAAGCTCTGCGACATCATATTCTACGATTCGTCAGTCATTTCGGTAATCAATCGATTTGGAATCAATCTTGGGGTAGGTGATTACACTGTCGCCGAGATATGTCGTAGCCACAATCTTGATGAAAATTTCTTGATTGTAATTATCAACACGTTCCTCAATGAGAAATATTTCCCGGAACGACTGCTTAAGACATATAGCATCACTAAGATTGTCAACTATCTTGAGAAGACAAACTCTTACTACGAGCAGTTCCAACTCCCCAACATAGAGCGACACTTCAATCTATTGATTATGAAAAGCAATGCCGATGATGGCAATCTTCATCTTCTCAAGAGATTTTTCGACGAAATGAAGAATGAACTTTTGTTTCGCATCAATTTTGATAGACAGGAGTGGTTCCCTCAGTTGTTGCAACTCGGCAATACTACGCTTGATGAGGATATCGAACTCGATAATATCCCCGAGTCTGCTCACCCGATAGAAGATAAGTTGAACGACCTGAAGAGCTTCTTCATCATTCACCTCAAGGGCAAATATGATGTCAACCTATGTCAAGCAGTCGTGTCATCGATTATTGCGTTGGAAAAAGACTTGAAGCAAAATAATCGCATTCGTGAGAGAATACTTCTCCCGTTTGAGCGTGCATTAACTGAGTAGTACACCGCTATGGCAGCATCAGTAAGAACTATCGCAGTAATTGGATTTGATGCTTTACAGCTCTATTCCATTACGGAACTCATCAGAAGAGAGAATGATTACGTCATTTTGGACACTCTTGATGAGCAATGCGACATTGATTCTATCGATGCTTTTATTATCACACCCTCCGAATTTGTCTCAAGGTTCGACCTTTTTCTCACAAAGCGTACGAAGACCTTGATTTTAGCAGATAAAGTTTCATCTGTTGGTATGGACATGTCGGTCTCGGTAGTAGCTATCAATTCCAGATTAAGCGAGATTGAAGAAGCAATATCCGTGCTACTCAATTCTGCTGAGTGTGGAGCAATAAGCAATAGCGAACTATCGGCTCGCGAAAGAGATGTTCTCAAGGAAATAGCATCAGGAAAAATCATAAAAGAGGTGGCAGATACATTAAATATTTCAGTCAACACCGTATTGACTCACCGTAAAAACATCTCTGCCAAACTCGGCATCAGAAGTGTTTCCGGATTGTCGGTATATGCATTGATGAATGGTATAATAAAGTAGTTAAGAACTTTTTTAGTTAATAATTGTTTAAATATATGGTGCAAGAGTAGTGACGACCACCTTTTTCGTTAAGAATATATTAAATTTCGATATATTCTTTGCGAATTAGAAAAATTAGTGCTACCTTTGCATCTGTTAATTTAGAAATAATTTATTTTAACTAACTTATATAATCATGGTAAAGAAAATTTTCAGTTTAGCATTTTTGCTAATGTGTGTGTTGACAATGTCAGCGCAGACTCCTCTGCCATTAAATCCACAAGTACGCCATGGTGTACTTCCTAATGGTTTGAGCTACTATCTGATGAAGAACGCTGAGCCGGAAGGCCGTGCAAACTTCTACATTGCACAAAAGGTAGGTTCTACTCTCGAAGAAGAAAACCAACTCGGTCTTGCTCACTTCCTTGAGCACATGGCTTTCAATGGTTCTAAGAACTTCCCTGGTAAGAACATGCTCAACTATCTTCAGTCAAAGGGTATCCGTTTTGGTGCAGACATCAACGCTTACACTTCTTTTGACGAAACAGTTTACAACATCAACAGCATCCCTACTTCAGACGAAGCGTTGATGGACTCAGTTCTTTTGGCTCTTCACGACTGGAGCTGTGCTCTTTCTCTCGAAGCAGAAGAAATCGAAGCAGAACGTGGTGTGATCCATGAAGAATGGCGTTCTCGCAACGATGCAAATACTCGTATGTACAACGCTATCCTTCCACAATTGTACGATGAATACCAATACACTCGTATGCCTATCGGTACAATGGATGTAATTCTTAACTTCCCTCACCAAGCTCTTCGTGACTACTACGAAAAGTGGTATCGTCCTGACCAACAAGGTATCGTAATCGTTGGTGATTTTGATGTTGACGTAATGGAAAAGAAGGTTATCGACCTTTTCTCTAAGATTGAAATGCCTGAAAATGCTGCAGAACGCACATATCCAGCTGTAAGCGATAATGTTGAGCCTAAGTTTGTAGCATACGAAGATCCTGAACTTCAACGCACAATGGTGACATTAAATATCAAAAGCGAAAAGATTCCATTTGAATATCGCAACACTGTTGAAGCTTACATGAACACTTATGTACTCCAAAGTCTTTTGGCTTCTATGATCAACAATCGTCTTGCTGAAATGTCTCAAAAACCAGAATGTCCATTCGCTGGTGCAGCAGTAAGCTTCGGTGACTATTGGGTATCTAAGACAAAGGCTTCTTTCAACCTCAATGTACTTGCAAAAGAAGATGCTAAGGTTGCTTTCGAAGCTGCATTGAACGAAGTAGTAAGAGCATGCAAGACCGGTTTCATGGATTCAGAATTGCAACGTGCTAAGGATAAGATGCTTTCTCGTTATGAAAGTGCTTACAACGAAAGAGAAAAGACTGATAGCGAAAACCACGCTCAAGAAATCATCCGTCACTACATTGACAACGAGCCAGCACCTGGTATCGAAACTGAATATATGATGATGCAACAGGTACTTCCTATGATTCCTGTTCAAGCATTCAACGAAATGGCTGCTCAAATCTTGACTCCAACTAACCAAGTAATCCTCGTTTATCAACCAAAGGCAGAAGGCAAGACTCTTCCTCAACGCGAAGAAATGATTGCAATTGTTAACAATGCTATGAATGCTGAATACGAAGCATACGTAGACGAAGTTATCACAGACCCATTAATCGCTAAGATGCCTAAGAAAGGTAAAATCAAAAAAGAATATACAGATAAGTTTGGCACAACAGTAATGGAACTCTCTAACGGTGCAAAGGTTATCGTTAAGACTACAGACTATGCTGCTGATGAAATCAACTTCAATGCATTCAGCATCGGTGGCCAATTTGGTGCTCTTGCTAACAAAGAAGCAAACGAAAGCGAACTTAAATTGATCTCTACAGCGGTAGAATCAAGTATGTTTGGTTCATTCAATAATGTTAAACTTTCTAAGTACTTGGCAGGCAAGCGTGTTCACACTACATTCAGCATGGGTAAGGCTGTTGATAATATCTATGGTCAATCAAGCGTGAAAGACCTTGAAACTCTTCTCCAACTCAACTACCTTTACTTCACTGATATTCGTCCAGACGCTGAAACATACAATGCATTTATCCAGTCTACACGTCCATCTCTCATCAATGCGGAGAAGAATCCTAACAAGATTTTTATGGACAATGTTTACAGCACTTGGTATGATAATAATCCTGCTTACTCACAATTGAAGGTTGCTGATCTCGATGCTGCAAACTACGAAAATATGCTTAAGGTTGCTCGTAAGCACCTTGCTAACGCTGCAGACTTCACATTCACATTCGTTGGTAACGTTGATCTCGAAGTCCTCCGTCCTCTCGTAGTACAATACATTGCTTCTCTTCCAGCAAATAAGAAGCAAAAAGATCAACTCATCTACAATGGTGGTCAAGCAAAGGGTCAGGTAGTAAATGACTTCAACCAAGAAATGGAAACACCATCAACTTCTGTATTCAATGTTTACCATGACAACAATGTAGAGTATTCTATTGAAAATATTGTGAAGTTGAACCTCCTTTCAGATGTTCTTGACATCATCTTTACAAACACTCTTCGTGAAGAAGAAGGTGGTACATATAGCCCAGCGACTCAAGCAATGATTAACCCATTCAACAATGAGTGGACAGTTCTCTACATGTTTGTAACAGGCGAAGATTCAAAGGAAAAACTTTGCAAGCGTGCTCATGAAGAACTTCTCAAACTCCTCGCTAATGGTGCTAACGAAGGTGACTTCAACAAGGTGAAAGATGCAGCTCTCAACCAGTATCAGATCAACTCTAAGACTAACTCATACTGGCAAGATGCAATCTATCAAAACGTAATGGGTTGGGATACTGCTACTAACCACGAAGCAGCTATCAAGAACCTTACTCTTGACGAATTCAACAAGTTTATCAAGACTCTTTACAACAACAACAACCGTATCCAAATCATCATGAACGGTGTTGAAGTTAAGAAGTAATAAACTTTTCTGATATCTATATGGGGAGTCTCATACGAGTGCTCCCCATATTCACAAAATTATAATTAACTTAATATTTAGATAGATGAAAAAAATTTTAGTAGGAACATTAACAGCGTTATCAATTATGACATCGCATGTAGAAGATGCTTCGGCAAGAACAAATCCTTTCTTTGAGACTTCGACTGCTCCTCACGCAGCTATCGCCTTCGACAAAATCCAAATTGGTGATTATGAAGAAGCTATCATTGAAGGTATCAAGCGCCACAACCAAGAGGTTGACGCTATCGTTAACAATCCGGAAGCTCCAACATTTAAGAACACTATCGTAGCGTTTGAACGCAGTGGTAGCCTTCTTTATGATGCTTCATTGGTGTTGGGCAACCTTGAACACAGCTGTGGTGACCCAGAATTGATGGAACTTGTCTCTAAGACAACTCCTATGATTACCGAGCACATGACAAACATCAACCTCAATGAAGGTCTTTGGAAGCGCGTAAAGGCTGTATACGATCAAAAGGATTCTCTTACTGATCTCGATGGTGAAGATCTTCGCCTTCTCGAAGAGATGTACCTTGATTTCGTAAATTCTGGTGCAATGCTCGAAGGCAAGCAAAGAGAAAGATATCGTCAATTGACAGCTGAAATGAGCGACCTCTCTGTAAGATTCAGCCAAAACCTTACTAACGATATGAAGAACCCATCTCGTCGTTTATGGTTGAACGCTACTCAAGTTCAAGGTATGCCTCAGACAGCTATCGATGCTGCTCGTGAAGAAGCAAAGGCTACTCTCGAAGCAGAAGGTAAGGCTGATGATGGTTCTTACCTCTTTACAGTATTTGCCCCAAGCTACAGCCCATTCATGAAGTATATGCCAGACCGCGAATTGCGTCGTAAGATGTACATGCTCTACAATACTCGTAACGTAGGCGGTGCATTCGACAATACTCAAATCCTCAAGGATATGGCTAATATTCGCCTCGAATTGGCTAATATGTTTGGCAAGGCTAACTATGCTGAATATGCTCTCGAACGTCGCATGTCAAAGAATCCACAAAATGTTTACAACATGCTCGACGAAATGCGCGAAGCATATTTCCCTGCAATGGAGGCAGAACTTGCTGAAATCGAAGCTTATGCTCGTCAGACAGAAGGTGAAAACTTCAAACTTGAAGCTTGGGACTACAGCTATTGGTCAGAAAAACTTAAGGGCGACAAGTACGCATTCAATGACGAAGTGATGCGTCCTTACTTTGAAATCGACAACACTGTTGCTGGTGTATTCGGTTTGGCTACTAAGTTGTTTGGTTATAAGTTTAAGGAAAACAAGGCTATCCCTACATATCACAAGGATGCTAAGGCTTACGACGTGACTGATGCTAAGGGCAACATGATCGGTGTTCTTTACACAGACTTCTTCTATCGTCCAGGTAAGGCTCCTGGTGCATGGATGACTGAATTCCGTGGCGAATATCGCGAAGACGATGGCACACGCGTAATTCCATTGATCACAATCGTAATGAACTTCTCTAAGCCAACAGGCAACGAACCAGCATTGCTGACTCCATACGAAGTGGAAACATTCCTCCACGAATTTGGTCACGCTCTCCACGGTCTTTCTGCTAACACTAAGTACAAAGCATTGGCTGGTACAAACGTACGTCGTGACTTCGTTGAGCTTCCTTCACAATTCAATGAAAACTACTTGACTCAGAAGAAGTTCCTCGATAGCTTTGCTAAGCACTACAAGACAGGCAAGAAGATGCCACAAGATCTTATCGACAAATTTGTCACTGCAAGCCAATATGGTGCAGCTTATGCATGTATCCGTCAGTTGAGCTTCGGTTACCTCGATATGGCATTCCACACAATCGAAAATCCACTTCGTGCATCTCAAGATGTAGCTGCTTTCGAAAGAAACGCACAAGCTAAGACTGCAATGTTCCCTGCAGTAGAAGGCACTATTATGGCTCCTTCTTTCGGTCACATCTTCTCAGGTGGTTATGCAGCGGGCTACTATGGCTATAAGTGGGCTGAAATGCTCGACGCTGATGCTTTCGCAGCATTCTTGGAAACAGGCAACATCTATGACAAGAAGACTGCTGAAAAGTATCTCATCATCCTCCAAAGCGGTGGTACAGTAGAACCACAAAAACTTTATGAAGACTTCCGCGGCAAGCCTGCATCAATCGATGCTCTCCTTGTACGTGATGGTATTAAGAAGTAAATCAATCCAATTGATAATACACAATTTAAGGGCAGACTCCTCCGAGAATCTGCCCTTAATCTTTGACTACATTAATCATGTCGATCAATTCAGATGACGGGAATATGGTGCACCAAAAAAAGAAAACGAGGTCAACACTTTGATTAGTGTCTACCTCGCTTTGTGGAGATGGAGGGGTTTGAACCCTCGTCCAAACGTGGAACTAATAAGCTTTCTACATGCTTAGTCATTGACTTGATTTTCGAGTGACAACAGGCTCACGACTACCAATTACCACCTTATCCTCTAAATTTCAGACTCACATCGAGGCTCTGCGAATCCAATTCCCGAATTTTTTAGCACCACCTTATCGAAACGTCTCGGGACGGGGCAATCGGGTGATGTCTCGTTTCTACCACTGTGGCAGAAATTAAGCAATCCTACTATGCTTCAGATTAAGCAGCGAGAGCGTAAGTGTTAGTTTCGCCATTTATAGGTCGATGCCTGGTGATTATAGAGCGTAGACATCATAGCTCTGCATGCTTACTTACCACCTCTACACGCTGTCAAAACCAGTCATCCCCATGACTAATTCCCACACAGAGTTGGAAAAGTGGGTGCAAATTTACACAAAATTTTTCAAATATCAATAATCACTGATAAAAATATTTTATGCAGTTTGCTTTTTTATGTAAAAACTCAGTGTTATGGTCTCAATTTGCCACTGTTTAGCTAATTGTCGACCATCTGCGGAGTTTATTCATCGGTCAAGTCTTCTTCAAGAGCGAAGTTATCACGAAGATATTTGATGAGCATTACCATGCTATGGTTGGTAGCTGCTTCGATTACATCGTTGCGTTTACCCTTGAAGTGTTTACAATCGCTTATCACGGTATTACCGCATTTAACAGCCATCCACACCGTGCCCACCGGCTTGTAGGTCGTGCCACCATCAGGTCCTGCAATGCCTGACGTAGCGATAGCACAATCTGTGTGCATCAAGTCGGCCACGCCTTTAGCCATAGATTCGACTACCTCTTGACTCACAGCGCCATAGTTGTCCAAATCCGATCTCTTTACGTTCAAGACATTTGCTTTGACATCATTGGCATAGCTTACGATGCTACCCAAAAAATAGGCAGAGCTACCGGATTGTTGCGTGATGCGATGTGCAACATTTCCTCCCGTGCAACTTTCGGCAGCAGACACTGTCAATTCATTCTCAAGAAGTTTTCGTCCGAGAATTTCTGAAATCGTCAAGTCTTCTAATGCGAGCACTTCCTCTCTAAAAAGTTCGGCAATAGTGCGCTGGAGTTTATTGAGTGTAAATCGCAATAGCTCTAAACTTTTGTCCGTACCGCTGAGCGTAATCTTGGCAAATTCTTGCTTGCAATTCAAACTCATCGAAATGTTTTGAGGTAGAAGAGCCTCAAATCGCATTAACACCTTACTTAATTCGCTACGAGTGTAGCCATATATAATAAGGTATCTTGTTTCAGAGTATTGCTGTTGTTGAATTTGGTCTGCCATATTTGGTTGTATTTAATATTAAACTTCTACTCTTGCATATGGAGGGAGGTCCAACGAGCAGAATTGATTGTCTTTATATTTGAAATATCCGGCAATTGCTACCATCGCAGCATTGTCTGTTGTAAAAGAGCGTTCAGGTATCCATGCCTTAATATTGCGTTTTTTGCAAAATTCGCTTATCGCATCTCTAACTCCGGAATTGGCCGAAACCCCGCCACCGATAGCTACATGCTTGACAGGATAGTCCTTCACTGCCAAATCAAGTTTCTTAATCAGAATGTCGATTATAGTCTTTTGTAGTGAAGCCGCCAAGTCATTAATATTTTCTTCAACGAAATTAGGGTTTTCTTTCTTTGCATCTCTAAGAGTATACAAGAAAGAAGTCTTCAAACCACTGAATGAATAGTCATAACCGGGAATATTTGGCTTGCTGAACTTAAATCTCTTAGCGTCGCCTGTCTGTGCCAAACGGTCGATGTGTGGACCACCGGGATAGGGGAGTCCCATCACCTTAGCACACTTGTCGAATGCTTCTCCTGCTGCGTCATCTATAGTCTGACCAAGGATTGTCATGTCATTATAGTCCTTGACCAAAATGATTTGAGAGTTGCCACCGGAGATCAACAGACACATAAATGGAAACTCAGGCACTTCATCGCTCTCTTCTTTCTTAATAAAATGCGAAAGCACATGTGCATGTAGGTGGTTCACGTCTACTATAGGTTTATTTAGACCGATAGCCATACCTTTTGCGAATGAGACACCTACCAATAGCGAGCCAAGAAGACCTGGTCCACGCGTAAACGCAATGGCTGATAATTCCGATGGTTTTACGTTGGCTTGTCTCAAAGCTTCACTGACCACCGGCACAATATTTTGCTGATGAGCTCTTGATGCAAGTTCAGGCACAACGCCACCATAGGCCTCGTGCACTTTCTGACTTGCAATCACGTTGCTACGCAACACTCCATCGACAATCACAGCTGCCGAAGTGTCGTCACAAGAGGATTCTATGCCTAATATTACTGAATTCATCTCAATTCTTAGAATTATTTGCAAAGATAATCATTAGATTTTGCTTTGCAAAGTAATAATTTTATTAATTTTGCAATGCGAAAGAAAAATGAGAAAATTTTACACCATAATACGAAATGTTGTGGTTGCCGTCATTCTAACCATTGTCGGCCTATATCTCATATTGTATATCGCAATATCACTCCCATTTGTTCAAAATTCTGTAAAAGAAATTGCTCAGACTGAGTTGTCTAAATTTCTGAACACTCAGATTTCTGTAGAGCAACTGTCAATTGCACCATTCAATCAAGTGGTGCTTCAGAATGTAGAGATTAAGGATCAAGATCGCAAAGAACTAATCAATATAGATAAGCTTGGAGCAGGAATCAACTTGTGGGCTCTATTATCCAAGGGCGAGATTATCGTGTCATATGCCGAAATCATTGGTCTTGATGCTAAAATCACACAAAAGGAGCAAGGTGCACCCCTAAATCTCCAATTTCTGATTGATGCACTTAAGCCCAAAGATCCAAATAAACCACCTACAAAATTTGACCTATCAATTCAAAGTGTGGTCTTACGCAAATCTCGAGTTTCGTTTGATAAACTTTGGCAACCACGTCATGAAGACTCCGAAAAGTTTGATGCCAACCATATTCAGATAGAGAATTTGCGTTGCGATGTTTCGTTGCCTAAACTGGCCAACGAAAACTTTGATATCGACATTCGCAGAATCTCATTTGTGGAGAAATCAGGCTTTAACCTTAAATCACTCAAGGGACGTTTTCGCATAACAAACGACTGTATTTCAGCCAAAGATTTATATATTCTTTTGCCACAGTCTGAGATACACCCAAATGATATCACGCTCAATATCAGGAGTTTGAAGCAAATCAATCAAGCTATAAAGAGCGAAGGCGTAACTCTCGAACTAATCAATAGCAAGTTGTCGCCATCAGATTTTGTTTCATTCTTCGGCCCTTTGAGAAACATTGATGACACATATTTCTTGAAAGCAAATGTGTGGACAAATCTTGAGAATATCGATGTCAGAAATCTGACATTGACATCTGATTCGCAAAACACAAGTCTGCAGCTGGTTGCAGAAGTCAATGAGATCAACAATGTAGAAGAGTTGACGTTTAATGTCTCTGAAATTGACCTATCGACCAAAGAGCTTTTGCATCATCTTACGACCTTCGCCAACGTTTCTCCGGCAGTACGGAAGCAAGTTGCAAATCTCACTCATTTATCTGTGAAAGGTGTTGCACAAGGAAGTTTATCTAATGCTAATATCGAACTTTCTGTCGGAACAAATGTCGGCAACATTGATGTCAGCGCAGACTACTCAAATCGTAATAAAGTCTCACATCATCTGCATGGCAATATTGCTGCAGAGAATTTAGAGATAGGCAAGATAATGAATGTTGCTGATCTCGGAAGTGTGTCTTTCAATAGCGACGTCAATTTGACGCTAAGACGCAAGAATATAGAAGGTAGTGCGAGCTTGGAGATCTCTCATCTTGTATATAAAGGATATACCTATAAGAATATCGTAGCAGATGTTGAGAAGGTCGACAAGTTGATTTCAGGTGCTCTTAATCTTGATGACGACAATATCTCTATTAATGCCGAAGGTTGTCTATATATTAATAAGGAAGAGTCGGAAGTCAACCTTAGAGTGGATATGCCGACATTAGACCTCAATGCATTGAACTTATGGAACAAATATCCTGATTATAAGTTCTCTGCATCTGTTGATGCAAATTTCATGGGCAATCGTTTGGATAATACTACCGGTTATTTGCAATTGTCTGACATGAGTTTTGTCAACTCTCAATCCCATGGCATCCGTTACGATAACCTACTGATACAGACCGATAATAGTTTCCCTCAAAGCATCGATATCACAGGCGACATTATAAGTGGTCACATCGAGGGACAATACGATATAGCAAAGCTCCCTAAGTCATTGATTAACATATTGTCAAAAGCATTGCCATCAGTATTTGACAATGTAGCTAATCAGGAATTAACTCAGAGTCAGAATTTTGTTTATAACATTACGCTCCATGAGGACAATCAACTCGCAGATTTCTTCAAGCTCCCTGTCAGAATGGTCGGCGACATCGCAATCAATGGTTTCTACAATGATTATGACGGTAGGGCAGAACTTGTGGTCGATGTGCCATATCTCCAGCAAGGCAAAGACAAGTTGATACAGGGTTCAAACCTTTCGTTTCAGATTGACTCCAATAGCAACAATTGCAATTTAGGGCTCTCTACAGTGTTGCCGGGAAAGAACGGTGACATAACATTGATGCTCAACTCGTCGGCTGCAAATGATATTGTAGACACTGATGTATCATGGTCGTTTGATAGAGCAAAGGCATTTAGAGGGAAAGTGTCGCTTTCATCGGCTTTAAGCAGAGATGAAGCCACTAAGAAGATTGGTATCGATGTCAACATCAAGCCGACTATCTTCGAAATCAACGACACTGTCTGGCATATCGCACCATCTAATATCACATTTAAGAATCAAGAGCTTCAAGTCGACAATGTGAAGGTCTGGAGAGACCAACAGTTTGTCACCATAAGTGGCAAGGCTTCAAAGGATGAGTCAGACGTAATTACAATCGATCTCAAAAACATGGATTTGGACTATGTCTTTGAAACACTAAAGATTAATCACGTCAACTTTGGAGGACGTGCGACAGGTAAGTTATACGCCAAGAATCTGTTCTCCGGTGCTCCTTATGCATTTACCGATAGCCTCAAAGTCAATCGATTGACCTACAACAAGGCTTTGCTGGGTGATGCTCTTCTGAAGAGTAAATGGCTTAATGATGAGAAGCGTGTTGTGATTCAGGCAGACATTCGCGATGGCAAGAGGGGACACACCACTATGGATGGTGGATTGTGGCTCGGAAAAGACTCGTTGTCGTTTGCGTTCAATGCTGAGTATCTGAATGTTAAGTTCCTCAAGCCATTTATGTCAGCATTTACTTCCGACATTGAAGGTCGAGCGACCGGCTATGCAAAACTATATGGCACATTCAAGGATATTGACCTCATAGGTAAGATATATGCCGATACACTCAGAATGAAGGTCGATTACACCAATACATATTACACTTGTTCAGACACGGTCACAATCGTTCCCGGTCGTATTGAACTCAAGGATATTACGCTTCGAGATTGCGAAGGTCACACAGCATTGTTGAATGGCTGGGTATCTCACAGATATTTCCATGAAGCGCATTTTGATTTCAAAGTCAGTGAAGTCGACAATCTCCTTGCCTACGACACCAATGAGATGATTAATCCGGACTGGTATGGCAAGGTCTATGGAAGTGGCTCATGTCGCATTCATGGTCAACCGGGTATTGTAAACATTCGTGTGGATATGACGACATCCCCCAAAAGTAAATTCACATTTGTACTCAATGATGCGGCAGTAGCTGAAGACTATAAGTTCCTGACATTCTCTGATAAAGAAAAAGAGAAACGCGAGCAAGAGCGTCAAGCTGAAATTGAAAGTACAATCCCTGACGCTTTGAAACGCTTCCAAAAGAAGGTGCAACAGCAGAACGAAGTCCGCCCATCGAAGTTTAATTTGGAATTGTTTATCACTGCTACTCCTCAAGCAGAGATGGTAATCGTCATGGACCCTGTCGGAGGCGATAGGATTAGAGCATTCGGTAAGGGTAATATCAATCTCGGTTATGGCTCTGACAATGGGCTATTCATGAGTGGTACATACGAACTCGAAAAGGGTAGTTATAATTTCACACTTCAGGACATTATACGCAAGGACTTCGTAATTCGCCCGAATAGCACGATTTCATTCAATGGTGACCCATTTGAAGCCAATCTTGACATCGCTGCGGTCTATCGCGTGAATACAAACCTTTCGGATTTGGACAAGTCATTCTCCTACGATAGAGATCTAAATAGCACCAACGTGCCTGTCGAAGCAGTGCTTAATGTGAGTGGTGAGATGAAGTCTCCGTCGATTAGTTTTGATGTCGATCTTCCGACTGTGTCTCAAGATGTCGTGCGTAAGGTAAAGAGTATCATTTCGACCGACGATATGATGAATCGACAGATTATCTATCTGCTGGCTCTCAATCGCTTCTATACGCCTGAGTACATGGGCGCAAGTGGCAACAACAATGAACTCGCATCAGTGGCATCTTCAACAGTTTCGGCTCAATTGTCGAATATGCTTGGACAATTGTCCGACAATTGGTCGTTCTCCCCATATTTCCGTACTGATAAGGGTGACTTCTCGGATATGGAGGTAGACTTGGCTTTGTCAAGTTCGCTTCTCAACAATCGCTTGCTCCTCAACGGCAACTTTGGTTATCGCGACCGCACAACAAGTTCCACCACCTTTGTTGGAGATTTCGACATCGAGTATCTATTGAATCGACCCGGCACAATCCGCCTTAAGGCATACAATCACTTCAATGACCAGAACTATTATCTGAAATCAGCGTTGACAACTCAGGGGATCGGCGTAATTTTTAAATACGATTTTGATGAGTGGTTTGCATTCTTACGCAAGAAAGAAAAGTCTAATAACGAAGCTAAATCAGACAGCGTTCCCTCTGATACTATAAAAACAATTCAACCCGATGAAGCGAAATAAACCATATAAGATAGGACTCGCTTTAAGTGGAGGTGGTGCGCGAGGTTTTGCACATCTCGGAGTCATTCTCGCCATGCAGAAGTTCGGTTATAAACCCGATATCATCTCGGGAGTCAGTGCAGGCTCGATAGTAGCCTCACTGTATTGCTCAGGACTTAGTGTGAAAGAGATTCTGAAAACATTCTCCGAGATTGGTAGAATTACCGATTTTGCTGAACTTTCATTCTCCAAGCAGTCTATCCTAAAACTTGATAAACTGTCTCGCCTATTAGAAGAAGTATTGCCAATCGATTATATAGAGCAAGCTGATACACCTTTAATCATTTGTGCTACAGATTTCGATAATGGTAAATCTGTCGGTTGGACCAAAGGAGAGATAGTTCCAAGAATTATCGCCTCATGCAGTATCCCTATTGTATTTCCACCTGTCAACATCAATGGTGTGAATTATGTCGATGGGGGAGTGCTACGCAATCTGCCGGCGTGGGCAATCAGAAGTAAATGCAAGAAATTGATTGGCTCTAATTGCAGCCCATTGTCGCGCTCGTTTAAATATCACTCTAATATCAAAGACGCAGCTACGCGATCGTTCCAATTGATGACGCGTGCCAATACGCTCCAAGACCTTATGCTTTGCGACCATATTATCCAGTCCAACAACGTGGCTGATTATGGCACATTTGATGTGGCGTCGATGAAAGAAATTGTCATAAGTGGATATGACTCTGCATCTAAGGTATTGGAGAAAATTAAGAAGTAAATAATCATTTAAATCAATGGATAATAAAGAGAAACTTATAATATATCAGGTATTTCCGCGAATTTTCACCAACACTTGCGATGCATGTGTGCATAACGGCACTATAGAGCAAAACGGTGTCGGTAAGATGAATCAGATTGATTCAAAGGTGCTTAAATCCATAAAGGAGCTCGGTGTCAATTGCGTGTGGTACACAGGTATTATCGAGCACGCAACCAAGACCGACTACTCCAAGTATGACATTCGCCCTGACAACCATTATGTTGTGAAAGGTAATGCCGGATCGCCTTACGCAATCAAAGACTACTATGATGTATGTCCCGACCTTGCTGAAAATATCGACAATAGAATCGAGGAGTTTGAGGCACTTGTGATACGCACGCATAAGGAAGGTATGAAAGTCTTAATCGACTTCGTGCCTAACCACACTGCACGTCAATACTATTCCGATAAGAAACCTTCAGGCATTGACGATTTCGGTGTCAGCGACAACTGCGATATGTTCTTCTCACCACAAAACAACTTCTACTATATCACTCGCCAGCAATTCTGTCCGTCGATAGACTTGGGTGAAGGCGCAGATAGATATGTAGAGTTTCCGGCAAAGGCTACAGGCAATGATTGCTTCAATGCGTTCTGTGGTGAATACGATTGGTATGAGACAGTCAAGCTTAACTATGGCAAAGACTATGGTGACGGCACTACCCATTTCGACCCGATACCGAACACTTGGCTCAAGATGCTACACATTCTCCGATATTGGGCAGCAAAAGGTGTAGATGGTTTCCGTTGCGACATGGTGTTTATGGTGCCATTGGAGTTTTGGAATTGGGTAATACCAAACGTGAAGAAAGACTATCCTCATGTAGTATTCATAGGTGAAATATATGATGTCAACCTCTATCGTCCATTCCTCTCATATGGTTGCTTCGACTACCTCTACGACAAAGTAAATCTCTACGACACATTGGTAGGCATTCAGCGACACAACGTGTCAGCGGCTCAGTTGACACATAGCTGGCAAGCAGTCGATGGTATTGGCGACAGAATGCTCAACTTCCTTGAAAATCACGACGAAGTGAGATTTGGCTCACGCGAATATGCTGAAAATCCATTGCTCGTCGTGCCGTCATTGGTCGTGTCATCAATGATAAACACAGGACCGATGATGATTTATTATGGCCAAGAGCTTGGCGAGCAAGCAAAGGACAACGAAGGATTTGCCGGTGACAACAATCGCACCACTATTTTTGATTATTGGAGTCTCGACACAGTGCGCAGATGGTACAATAATGGTGAATGTGATGGCGCACACCTCACATCGCAAGAAAAATGGCTTCGCTCGACCTACGCCAAAATACTATCCATCTGCAACAAGGAAAAGTCTGTATCCCAAGGCACATTCTTCGACCTTATGTATGTCAATCTCAACAACCCAGACTTCAATCCACATCGTCAGTTTGCCTTCTTGCGTCACCACGGCGACGAAACGTTGCTGATAGTCGCAAACTTCGACCACCAAACAGTCGATATAAAGGTGAACATTCCTAATGAAGCATTCGACTACATGGATCTTCCTGATGGTCAGGGCATGTGTGTAGAGTTGCTTTCCGGCACACGCCAATCCAAGCGACTCACGCGCGGAGAGCGATTCGAACTCTCGATCGGAGCCAATTCTGCTTCAATTTGGAGGATAAGAAAAAAGAATTTTAAGCCAATCTGAAAACTATTTGCCAAAAATAACTCGTAAGTCAAAAATAATGCTTAATTTTGCACTATATAATATTAACGAATATGAGCAATACATTACCAGCAATTAAGGTTTTCGCAGGAACCAACTCTCATTATTTGGGAGAATCAATCTGCAAAGAATTAGGAATTGAAATGGGTAAAATGAACATACAACGTTTCGCTGACGGCGAATTTGAAGTATGTTTCGAAGAGTCAATTCGTGGCGCAGAGGTTTACCTCGTTCAGTCGACTTTCCCTAATAGCGACAATCTCATGGAGCTTCTCCTTATGATTGACGCTGCGAAGAGAGCATCAGCTGCTACTATTGTCGCTGTGCTTCCTTACTTCGGTTGGGCTCGTCAAGACCGCAAGGACAAACCACGTGTATCTATTGCTGCTAAATTGGTAGCTGATTTGCTTAGCGTTGCAGGTATCGACCGTCTTATCACTATGGACCTCCACGCTGACCAAATCCAAGGTTTCTTTGATGTTCCGGTTGACCACCTCTATGCATCATCTATCTTCGTGCCTTACATCAAGTCACTTAAACTTGAAGATATGGTGATCGCTTCTCCGGACGTTGGTGGTGCTAAACGTGCTAACTCTTACGCTAAATATTTCGATGTGCCTTTGGTATTGTGCCACAAGCAACGTGCTAAAGCTAACGTCGTAGAAAACATGACTGTTATCGGTGAAGTTGAAGGTAAGAACGTTATCATCGTTGACGACATCGTTGACACTGCAGGCACAATCACTAAGTCTGCCGACCTTCTTATGTCTCGCGGTGCGAAGTCTGTACGTGCACTTTGCTCACACCCTGTGATGTCAAACCCTGCTACTCAACGCGTTGATGACTCATCATTGACTGAAATCATCTTCACAAACTCAATTCCTTACTCAGGTAGCGCAAAAGCAACAGTGCTTCCGGTAGCAGAATTGTTTGCTGATACTATCCGTCGTATCCACAACAATCAGTCTATCTCTTCACAATATCTTATGAAGTAAGAGGGTAACACCCACAAAAACATACAAATGGTGAGTCGGCTCAGTCCTTCTCACCATTTTTAATTTGTATTATCAGATCCACTTCGTAGCAGTCGTAATTTACGACCTAACTACTATAGACTCATCAAAATTGTCATAAAAATTAGGAGGTTGAATCAACCTCCTAATCGTATCGTGTTTGTGCCGAAAATCTATCGTTTTATTTCTTCATTTCTTTTGCCCATGTATCTTTGAGACCGATTGTCTTGTTGAAGACGATATGGTCAGCTGTAGTGTCAGGGTCAACTGTGTAGTAACCAAGACGTTGGAACTGATAGTGGTCACCGGCTTTCACTCTTTCTGCGAGCCATGGTTCAAGCATAACGTTTTCGCGCACCTTGAGAGAATTTGGATTAAGCAAGTCGCGGAAGTCGCCTTCTTCAGCTGAAGGATTTTCTACAGAGAATAGACGATCATAGTCGCGAACTTCTGCTTTAACAGCAGAGTTGACAGCCACCCAGTGGAGTGTACCCTTCACCTTGCGTTCGCTACCCGGCATACCGCTCTTTGTGTCAGGATCGTATTCGGCATAGATTTCTACGATGTTGCCTTCTTCGTCTTTCTTCACACCTGTGCACTTGATGATATAAGCACCTTTGAGTCGCACTTCTTTATCTGGAGCGAGACGGAAGAATTTCTTTGGAGGATTTTCCATGAAGTCTTCACCTTCAATCCAGATTTCGCGAGCGAATGGCATTTCGTGTTGACCTGCGTTTGGATCCTCAGGATTGTTGTCCATGTGCATCATTTCGACCTTGTCTTCAGGATAATTGGTGAGAATCAATTTCACAGGGTTTTGAACAACGCTCACACGAGTAGCAGTCTTATTGAGGTCTTCGCGGATTGAGTGTTCGAGAAGTTCGATATGGTTGAGGGCTTCGTACTTGGTGTAGCCGATGCGATTGACAAAGTCCTTAATTGCAGAAGGAGTGTAGCCTCGACGACGGAGACCGCAGAGTGTAGGCATACGAGGGTCGTCCCAACCTCTTACAAGACCTTCCTTAACCAATTGGAGCAATTTGCGCTTACTCATCACAGTGTAGGTGAGGTTCAAACGGTTGAACTCAATCTGACGTGGGCAATATGTCTCGTCGGCAAGTTCCTTAACGAAGTACTCATAAAGAGGACGGTGAGGAACAAACTCCAATGTACATATAGAGTGGGTCACGCCTTCGAAGTAGTCGCTCTGACCATGTGCGAAGTCATACATCGGATAGACTTTCCATGTGGTGCCTGTGCGCCAGTGAGGAGTCTTGATGATACGATACATGATAGGGTCGCGGAAGTGCATGTTGGAGTGTGCCATGTCGATCTTTGCACGCAACACATAGCGACCTTCCTCAAATTCGCCTTCATTCATGCGTTTGAATAGGTCAAGACTTTCTTCCACAGGGCGATTGCGATATGGACTGTTTTGGCCCGGAGTGGTAGGAGTACCCTTTTGAGCGGCGATTTCTTCGCTTGTCTGCTCATCGACATACGCTTTGTCTTCAAGAATCATGCGACAAGCGAGGTCAAACAATTGTTGGAAATAGTCGCTTGCATAGTAGAGGCGATCTTCCCAGTCGTAGCCCAACCAGTGGATATCCTCCATGATAGCATTTACATATTCGGTGTCCTCTTTTTGAGGGTTTGTATCGTCGAAACGTAGGTTGCAAGTACCACCAAATTTTTCGGCTGCACCAAAGTCCATGATGATTGCTTTAGCGTGACCGATGTGCAAATAGCCGTTTGGTTCAGGAGGGAAACGTGTATTAAGACGTCCTCCGTTCTTACCTGCCTCGAGGTCTTCTTTGATAATTTGCTCTACAAAGTTAAGACCACTTTCGTTAACTAAAATCTCTTCTTTGATTTCTGCCATAATATTTGTAATTTTGACTTTGGGAAACATATATAGATTCCGTGTGTCCAGTTTATTAAACTACAAAGTTAGTTCATCATTGCGAAAAATGCAAGAATTCACTGAAAAATTAGTAAAATGAGGGCAGTTTTGTAGTTTTTTGAGGCTATCGGTGTCTAATTGGATATAGAAACACAGTCAGATTAATTGATATGAACAGACATGAAAAAGATGCGCTCTTTACTCGGCTGATACGGCAGAACAAGAGCAAAATTTACATGATGTGTCAGGCATACTGCGACGACAATGATGCTGTCGATGATTGCTTTCAAGAGGTGGCGATTAAGATTTGGAACGGGCTTGACACTTTTAAAAACCAATCATCGATTGAAACGTGGATATATCGCGTGATACTCAATGCGTGTATAACCTTCAGACGCGACAGCAAGCGAGTTCCAAGTACCGAATCAGTGTTGATTGATGTCGCAGATAGCAATGATACAGAGCGTGAAGACCATATTGAGAAGCTTTATAGTCTAATTCGTCAGCTCAACAGATATGACAGAGCACTGGTGCTTCTATGGCTTGAAAATCTCAGCTATGCAGAGATAGCCGATATTATGGGACTGACGGTCAATAATGTTTCGGTCAAACTTGTGAGAATTAAAGAAAAACTTAAATCACTATCAAAAAATATTTAGATTATGGATATTGATAACATGCAAGCAATATGGAGAAAGCAACAAGAGATTCTCGACCAACAGAAAAGTATTAAGGAAAGACTACTTCGTGAATCAATCACAAAATCGTCTAAATGGCTCGCACCAAACAAAATCGCGATACCAATCCTGACAATTTGCTGTCTTTTCTGTATTTTTGCGATTATCGTAGGAGCTTACAGCCTGATGGATGTATTTCCTATCTTATTGATGAGCCTATTTGGATATTTACAATTGTGGTGGCAAACTTCGTTGCTCAATAAAATCGCTTCTATGGAGGGCGGACTGTTAGGAATGGAAAGCAATCTGATAAAATATCGCATCTATTATATGCGAGCAAAGAAGGTAACAGCTTGTATATCGGTGATTTACATAGCATGGTTCGCATGGTTTATTCGTCATTTGGGGTGGGATACAAGGGCTATAATTTTCATAATATCCACCACTATTGTAGCCGGAATATTTGCATTTTGGATTAGAAACAGGAAGACAAAAAAGGCTCTCAAAGAGATAGAAGCTGATATGCGAGAATTGCAAGAGTTTAGCAAATAATCGGTTGGATATACATTTATGGAGTCATCTATCGCCATGTGATAGGTGGCTCTATTTGTCTTAACTACCGAGAAGTTGCAACTTTTGGTTAAAAAATCTTATGATAAATTCGTCTATTAATAAAATAATTGTTACCTTTGTAGACTTATTGTGAGTTAATCACAAGAAGTGACTCTTACATGCGGTTTTAAAAGGAAATCGTTTATTTACAAATCTATATATTATTCTATTTTAGCTATTTAATTATGGCAGAGAAAAAAGAAAAATTATTTGACATGTTCCCACCTATCTCAACAGAAGAATGGGTGGCGAAAATCAATGCAGATTTGAAGGGTGCAGATTTCGACAAGAAGCTCGTTTGGCGCACAAACGAAGGTTTTGATGTGCAACCTTTCTATCGTGCTGAAGACACTGCTAATCTTAGCACAGTTAATTCACTTCCAGGTGAATTCCCTTACATCCGCGGTACACGCACCGACAACAACTGGCTCATTCGCCAAGAAATCCTCGGTGACACTGCTGAAGCTATCAACGCTGCAGCTATCCACGCTATCGATCGCGGTGTAGATTCTATCGCTTTCAAGGCAGGTAAGGACTTCGATGCTGCTACTCTTGAGACTATCCTCAAGGGTATCGATTTGAACAAAATCGAAGTTAACATCAACTGCTGCCCTGGTTGCGCTGTAGAAGTCGCTAAGGTGCTCGTGGCTTATGTTAAGGCTAACGGCCTTGTAGAGACATTCAGAGGTTCTATCAACTTCAACCCAATGAAGCGTCTCCTCAAGCATGGTCTCAAATTCCCTAAAGACCTCGTAGAAACAGCTAAGGCTTTGATCGCAGAGGTTAAGGAAGTGCGTGGCATCCGTTGCATCGCCGTAGACTCATTCATGCTCAACAACGCAGGTGCATTCATCAGCCAAGAACTCGGTTACGCTCTCGCATGGGGTGCTCAATGGATGACTTCATTGACTGAAGCAGGTCTTTGCGCATGCGAAGTTGCAAGCCGCATCAAGTTCAACATGGGTATCTCTTCTAACTACTTCATGGAACTTGCTAAATTCCGTGCAGGTCGTATGCTTTGGGCAGAAATCGTAAATGCTTACGAACCTAAGTGTGAAGACGCTTGCAAGATGATGGTTCACGCTGTGACATCACAGTTCAACATGACTATCTTCGACGCTCACGTTAACATGCTTCGCTCAATGACTGAAACAATGTCGGCTGCTCTTGCAGGTGTTGATTCAATCGAGACACTTCCATTCGACCTCCAATACAAGCGTCCAGATGAATTCAGCGAACGTATCGCTCGCAACCAACAACTCCTTCTCCGTGAAGAATCTCACCTTAATAAGGTAGTTGACCCTGCAGGTGGTTCTTACTACGTAGAAGTTCTCACAGTTTCTATCGCTGAACAAGCTTGGAAGCTCTTCAACGAAGTAGAAGACAACGGTGGTTTCCTTGCTCAACTCGAAGCCGGTGAAATCCAAAAGGCAGTTAACGCTTCAGGTGTTAAGCGTCACACAGACGTTGCTCGTCGTAAAGAAATCCTCTTGGGTACTAACCAATATCCTAACTTCACAGAGACTGCTCTTGAAAAGATCGACAAGGCAGGTTGCTGCTGCTGTTGCTCTGAAGGTGAAGAAGGTGGCGTAGAAGCACTTAAGTTTGACCGTGCAGGTAGCGAATTTGAAGACCTCCGTCTTGCTACTGAACGTTCTGGCAAGCGTCCGAAAGTGTTCATGCTTACAATTGGTAACCTCGCTATGCGTTTGGCTCGTGCTCAATTCTCATCTAACTTCTTCGGTTGCGCAGGCTACGAAATCATCGACAACATCGGCTTCGACACAGTTCAAGCAGGTGTAGATGCGGCTATCGAAAAGGGTGCAGATGTAGTAGTTCTCTGCTCAAGCGATGACGAATACGCTCAATACGCTCCTGAAGCATTCAAGGCTCTCGCAGGTAAGGCTGAATTTGTAGTAGCCGGTGCTCCAGCATGCATGGCTGAACTCCAAGCTGAAGGTATTGAAAACTTCATCCACGTGAAAGTTAACGTATTAGATACACTTAAAGGGTTTAACGAAAAATTGTTGAAGTAATTATGAAACCAAATTTCAAATCAATTGATATAACAAAAGTTGTAGCTCCTTCAACTCCAAAAGCGTTGCCACAAGGAGAAGCATGGCTTACTGCTGAACTTATCCCTGTTAAGCCTATCTATACAAAAGAAGACCTCGAAGGTCTCGAACACTTGAACTATTGTGCAGGTCTTCCTCCATTCCTTCGTGGTCCATATAGCGGTATGTACCCAATGCGTCCTTGGACAATCCGCCAATACGCAGGTTTCTCTACAGCTGCTGAATCAAACGCATTCTATCGTCGTAACCTCGCTTCTGGTCAGAAGGGTCTCTCTGTAGCATTCGACCTTCCTACTCACCGCGGTTATGATGCCAACCACGAGCGCGTTGTCGGTGACGTAGGTAAGGCAGGTGTGTCTATCTGCTCACTCGAAGATATGAAGGTATTGTTCGACGGTATTCCATTGAACAAGATGTCAGTATCTATGACAATGAATGGTGCTGTGCTTCCTGTACTCGCATTCTACATCAATGCAGGTCTTGAGCAAGGTGCTAAGCTCGAAGAAATGGCAGGTACAATCCAAAACGATATCCTCAAAGAATTCATGGTGCGTAACACATATATCTACCCACCTGCATTCTCAATGAAGATCATCGCTGACATCTTCGAATATACATCTAAGAACATGCCTAAGTTCAACTCTATCTCTATCTCAGGTTACCACATGCAAGAAGCAGGTGCGACTGCAGATATCGAGTTGGCTTACACACTTTCTGACGGTCTTGAATACCTCCGCGCTGGTGTTAACGCAGGTATGGACATCGACGCATTCGCTCCACGTTTGTCATTCTTCTGGGCAATCGGTATGAACTACTTCATGGAAATTGCTAAGATGCGTGCAGCTCGTATGCTTTGGGCTAAGATCGTTAAGCAATTCAATCCTAAGAATCCTAAGTCACTTGCACTTCGTACACACTCTCAGACTTCTGGTTGGTCACTTACAGAGCAAGACCCATTCAACAACGTTGGTCGTACATGTGTAGAAGCTATGGGTGCAGTATTGGGTCACACTCAATCACTCCACACTAACGCTCTCGACGAAGCAATCGCGCTTCCAACAGACTTCTCTGCACGTATCGCTCGTAACACTCAGATCTACATCCAAGAAGAAACTTATGTTACTAAGCAAGTTGACCCATGGGCAGGTTCTTACTATGTAGAAGCTCTTACTAACGAAATCGCAGAAAAGGCTTGGGCTCACATCCAAGAAATCGAAAAGCTTGGTGGTATGGCTAAGGCTATCGAAACAGGTCTTCCTAAGCTCAAAATCGAAGAAGCTTCTGCTCGTACTCAAGCTCGTATCGACTCTGGCAAGCAGACTATCGTTGGTATCAACAAGTATCGCCTCGAACACGAAGATCCTATCGATATCCTCGAAGTGGACAACACAGAAGTTCGCAAGGAACAATGCGCTCGCCTTGAAGTTCTCAAGGGTGACCGCGACGAAGCTGCAGTTAAGGCTGCTCTCGAAGCTATCACAGAGTGCGTGAAGGATCCTTCTAAGGGCAACCTTCTTGACCTCGCAGTTAAGGCTGCTGGTCTCCGTGCATCATTGGGCGAAATCTCAGATGCTTGCGAAGCAGTTGTAGGTCGTTATAAAGCTGTAATTAAAACTATTTCAGGCGTGTATTCAAGCGAAGAAAAGGGTGATCCTGAATTTGAGGAAGCTCGCAGAATGGTTGCAGACTTTGCAGAACGCGAAGGTCGTCAACCACGTATCATGATTGCTAAGATGGGTCAAGACGGTCACGACCGTGGTGCTAAGGTTGTAGCTACAGGCTACGCTGACTGCGGTTACGACGTTGACATGGGTCCATTGTTCCAAACTCCTGCTGAAGCAGCTCGTCAAGCGGTAGAAAACGACGTTCACGTTCTCGGTGTATCTTCTCTTGCTGCAGGTCACAAGACACTTGTGCCACAAGTAATCGAAGAACTCGAAAAGCTCGGCCGTCCTGATATCCTTGTAGTTGCCGGTGGTGTAATCCCTGCACAAGACTACGACTTCTTGTACAAGGCTGGTGTAGCAGCTATTTTCGGTCCTGGTACTCGTATTCCAAAATCTGCTATCGAAATGATCCGTCTTCTCAACGAAGATCGCGCTCAATAATTAGCAGACTATAATCAATAACAAGGCATGCAAGTCTCTCAAAGGCTTGCATGCTTTTTTCTTTATGTCAATAATTAATCTCACATAAAACAGGATGAAACAATTTTTATATTGTTTATGTGTGGTTTAAATGCTACCTTTGCATTTATAAAATTGGGTATTATGAAAAAGTTACAAGCTATTATATTTACACTTTTATTATTACAATTTGCATCTATCTCGATTGCTAAAGATTTCGAGTGGGGTAGTGCAACTGTTTATTTTGTAATAACCGATAGATTTTGCAATGGTGACACCACCAATGATGTTAATTACGGAAGAATTGTAGATTATGGAAGCGAGCAGATTAATGCTGCGACATTTCATGGAGGTGATTTTCAAGGTATGCTCCAAAAGGCTAAAGAGGGATATTTCTCCGACTTGGGTATTGACGTAGTGTGGATGACAGATGTTTATGAGCAAATCCATGGGTGGATGACTGGCAGTGGTCCGATAAACGATTTTCCACATTACGGCTATCACGGGTATTATCCACTTGACTATACGCAAATCGACAAAAACTTTGGCACAGTAGCTGAGTTTAGGGAATTGGTTAATACGTTGCATTCACAAGGTATTAGGGTAATGCTCGGTGCAAACCTTAATAACCCGGGCTATCCGACATTGCTTGATGATGCGCAATATGGATTTGCAGACTCAGGTTTGACTGAAAATGGCGCTGCAAAACACATACGTGAGTGGAGTTATGAAAAGTTTTTCGAAAATCGCCATAAATGGAATGGATGGTATGATAGTGACTGGGTGAGAATGCCTAATGAAAATTGGAATGAGGATAATCCGCTTGAGTCTACATTGTTTGGAATGCCTGATTTTAAAGACGAAAGCATAAATGCTGTGAAAATACCAAATTTCCTAAAACAAAAATGGAGTCAAGAAGAGAACTCCAATGATGCCTGGGTAAACCCTTCTGCTTTTCATTTACGTAAGGATTATAATTGGTATCCTCTACAATATGTAATAGCATGGATTACTTCTTGGGTGGAAGAATTTGGAATAGACGGATTTCGTTGCGACATTGTAGAAAATGTTAACTTATATCGTTGGAAAGAACTCAATGAAGCATGCAATGCAGCACTTACAAAGTGGAGAAATTCTCACCCAAAAGATGAAGCATCAAAATGGATCGACAAATTTTATATGACAGGTGATTTTGATTGCGCCTCCATTGATTATAAGCCCGAATATGCAGATGCCGGATTTTCAAGCATGGTAAATTTCTATTTCCCTAAACGAGGTGACTTAGACGGAATAGTTCACACGTGGCAAGTATATGCCGATAGTGTTGCGACACATTCTGATTGGCATCCGTTTAGCTATCTTAATAATTCATACCATAGAGATGCTGATATGGACAATATGGTCGATTGCGCCACCACATTATTGCTCGCCCCCGGTGCAGTGCAGATATTTTATGGAGATGAAACCGGTCGCAAACTTAGCGATGCAAGATTAAATGTCGATAGCGATCAAGCATTTCGCTCTGATATGAATTGGGAGGAAATTGACACAATACAACTTAAACATTTTCAACGTCTCGGAAAAATTAGGCGCGATAACAGTGTGATTGGATTAGGAAGACAAGTGACCATTGATACACACACATGTGTGCGATATAGTAATTCGGATAAACTTATAATCCGAGTGAAACCAATCGTAGGACAAAGCATTAATCTCGGTGGGGAATTTGCTGAGGGAGATAGGGTTATCGAGCTATATACAGGTCAAATATCTACTGTGAATAATGGCCAAGTATCATTTCCTCGATATGAAAACAATATCGCTATAATTAAGAAATACTAACATTATATCATGAAACAATTAAGTAAAATATCTATTTTAGCATCTCTAATTTTGTTAACGGCTGCTTGCTCTACCTATAAGTGGTCAACGTTGAGTAATGATATGAGTGTAGAACAAGTTATGCAAGAAAAGTTTCCAACTCTTTATGCTAAGAGTAAGGCCGGAGAGATTATAATCGACAAAGTAGAACAGAGAGTAGACAAAAATGGCGAGATAATATTCAGAGTCAGGTATACTAAGAAAACATCTGATGATGACATGGATACTTTTATTCAGCAGACTATTTATGACCCACTACTTAATCATTAACTAAGTCAAAATATTTGAAGAACAAGGTCGGAAAGCGAGATGCCTCCGACCTTTTATTATTATTAGGAATTAATTGAGTTATGAATTATTCTGCTGTGAGGTCTACTGCGTAGTAACGCTTTTGTCCGTTAGGGTAGAGGCCGACGATAAACATTACCTTGTCGCTGTCATTGCTCTTCATAATCGAATTGTAGATGCGTTCGATGTCGTCAGACGAATTTACAGGTTGATTGTTAATCTCCATAATGATGAATTTATCCTTAATGCCGACTGACTTAAATATGCCATTTTGAACACCGATAACTTGAACACCACCGGAAATGCCGAGTTGCTTCTTAGTCTCAGCAGAAAGTTTCATGAAAGCACAACCAAGTTCACTGAAGTCACCCTTCTTAGTTATGTTGGTATTGCCTTGATTATTGCGCAATGTGCCTGTCTTGGTCATCAATTTATTGTCACGATAGAATGCAATAGTGATTTGATCGCCCGGACGGAATTTATTCATTTGCTCTACAAGTTGACCACCATTGTGCACATCTGCATCATTGATTTTAACGATAACGTCATTTTCTTGAAGACCAAGTTCAGTCGCAGTGCTACGATCTTCGACACTCATTACGAGAATACCTGATTTAGTAGCTGTTATGCCTTTTTCTTTCGCACGTTTTGCGTCAAGTTCAACATATGATATACCAAGCACTGCACGTTGCACTGCACCATATTGGCGAAGGTCTGTGATAATCTTCTTCACTATAGTTGTAGGAATTGCGAATGAGAACCCTGTGTAGCTACCCGTATTGGAGTAAATCGCAGAATTGATACCTATCAATTCGCCTTTGAGGTTTACCAATGCGCCACCTGAGTTTCCAGGGTTTAGTGCAGCATCTGTCTGAATAAACGACTCAAGCCCCATGCTTTTACCATTTGTTCCGAGACTGCGTGCCTTTGCACTAACGATTCCGGCTGTCACTGTTGAATTAAATCCAAATGGATTTCCTACTGCCAATACCCACTCACCAACCTTCACAGCATCACTGTCGCCAAATGTTATCGCGTGCAAATCTTTTGCGTCGATTTTGATAAGTGCGAGGTCGGTAGCCTCGTCAGTACCGACTACATCTGCCTCATAGGCGTTATTATCATTAAGAAGCACCTCGATTTTCTCTGCGCTATCGATTACGTGATTGTTTGTCACGATATAGCCATCTTCACTAATTATAACGCCTGAACCAAGACCACTCTGAACCAATTCAGACTCAGATTGATTTTGTTGTCGACGTTGTTGCTGCTGTGGCTGGCGTTGTTGAGGTCCAAAGAAAAACTCGAATGGGTCAAATCCTCCGCCGAATGGACTATTATAGCCAGATGACTGACGAGGAGTGACATAGCTCTTAATACACACTACTGCATTTACTGTCTGCTCTGCCGCCACTGTGAAATCCGTATCAAACGCTGATGATTGTGCGACACGCACAAATTCTCCGCGATTATCCTCTGTCGCTTGCGCGCTGCAAGCCACTAATGTGAGCATACCGCCACACACCATTAATTTAATTGTCTTTTCTAACATATAACAACTTTTTATGAGGTTAATAAATTTTATTCGTGTCAATAATTGTCTATCGTTTAATAGCTGATGCAAATGTAACACCAATTATTTATATAATCGGCATAATCGCTATCAGTTTTAAACTTATTTAACCCTACTACACGCGATATTTGAGAATTTTATACAATAGCTGACAAATTGTCAAAAATTTTATACCATGACGCTATGTCATACTAAACAATTAGGGTCCGAATTACTTCGGACCCTAATCTGAGTGTCATATTGGTATTTGTTGATTACCAGTTGCAATCCAAGAATTGGAACTTACCAGGAGCCACAACTTGGAAACGAGCTGTGTAAGTCGCAGTCGAACCTGTGTAAACACCGAAGTTGATAGTGTAGATTACGTCGATGCCATCGATAGGAGCTGCATCAGGGTGAAGCATACCAAGTGCACCAGGCATTACCTCATTGCAGAAGCGAGACTTCATTGTTTCTACAACTTCTTCGTCTGTCATGCCTTCGTAAGCAGCAGGATATTGAGTGCGAGCAGCTGATGGACGCAAGTCTACGTTGCCTTGGTAAGCTGATGTACCGGAATAGTATTCGTTGTTACCATAGCTTGTCACGTAGAACATGCCACTCTTGATGCCTGTTGAACCAAGTGGCTTATCGATGTTTTCAAACACCCAGTCTGTACAAGTCTGATAGTAAAGCGTACTGATTTCGATACCCTTACCGACAGGGAGTGTGATAGTCACATTTGGATCATAAATCCATGCGCCTGAAGTGCGAACGAATTGTGATGTCTCTTCGACTACACCATTGTTCTTCACCCATTCAGAGCCGTTGAATTGGTATTGATCGCAAACGTAAGTAGTTGATCCGCCTGCATAGTATTTGTAAACTACAAATTCCTTATCTTCAGCCTTAGCATATGGGAACTTCTGCTTGAGGTAGATAGGCAAGAATTCAGTTGGAGTAGTACCAGAAAGGTTACCATAAGTCTGACCCATTGCTGTGTAATCACTTGGATTCAAGATTGAAGTGTTGGCTGCTGCCGACCACTTATTTCCATCGAAATAATACACTGCATTTTCATTTACAGATGGGATAGATGCCACTCTCTTAGGTGCAGAAGCAGCAGAAGAAAGTTCTGTAATGATGAAATTGCAATACTTATTGCTTGAGATAGAGATATAGTAGCCTGTGATAGTCATCTTTTGACCGTCAACAAGTTGAGCCTTGATGTCGGCAGGTACATAATAAGGCGAACCTTGAGCTGTCTCAGCACCTTCTACAATGAAGTTAGTGTAGTTACCACTCACTGATACAGTCGCTGTGATTTGAGCATAGACTGCGAGTTCAGGAGATGTGCGAGAAAGGAGAGCATCAAGAGCAGCACCATCGTACACTGCAGGAGCAGGATATGTGTACTTCTGATTGCCCACTACTTCATAAGTAGATGAAGAACCTACAACTTGGAGACCCTTGTTGTAAGAACCGATTTCACCATTAAGTACAACTTGGTCGCCAATCTTCACAGAAGCAAAATCAAATGAGTTGCCATAGTATGCGAAGATTGAGCCGGTAGCGTCTGTGATAATATAACCACTTGTACACACAGCTGTAACGATACCCTTAATCTCATATGAGCTACCTTCTTCGACTGTTCCAATTACTTCTGAGAGTTGGAATGCCGGTTGATCAGGTGTTGAACCACCTCCAAACACAGGGTCAACATCAGAATTATTGTAGTTGACAATCACATATTCACCTGCTTCAGCATCAGGATATTCTGATTTGAGGATTGCAGGGATATGCTTTGAAGCAGGTTGTGATGGAGCAAAAGAATTTGCATAATCTTCTTCGCTACCCCACACATATTGATAGTGACCTTCTGTCATTTCAAACTGACTTGCTGCTGCAATGTCGGCAATCTCATTAGGAAGATTGGTTGCCACCTTGTAAGTCAACTTCAATGCGCTACCATCTGACAATGTGAAATATGGGAAATCAGGGTCAGACAAGAAAGCAGGTACATATTGGCGAGCTGTAATCTGGTCTGTAAAATAGCGTTGTGTGCCTACGGCCTTCAACTCATTGCTAAGGTCTGCTTCCTTAGCTATTGCAATGTTGGTGGTGTTGGCTGCGAGATTAGAGTAATCTGCATCAGTGAGGGTGTACTCAATGGTCTGAACGTCGGTGATAAGAGTGTTTTCCTCAAAGCCGTCGAGTCCATTATTCCAACTGTTTTCACTACATCCCGTAAGGACTAATGCACAGCCACCCAAAAGCAAAGTATTTAAAATATGTTTTTTCATTTTGTTCGATGCTTTAAAGTTTAGAAATTAACCTTTAGTTTCAATGAGTAAGTTCTACCGAATGAGTAGAAGATGCGGTAAGCGTTTTGCCAGTTGCCTTCTACTGCTGAGTTAGTGTAAGCGTCCATTACATAGTTGTAGTTAAACAAGTTGTAGACGTTGCCATAGATTGTAGCATTGAGACCACCAATCTTGAATCGATAGCTTGCTGAGAGGTCGATCTGTTGACCCCATGGAATTTCCCAAGGTTCTGCAACGTTGATTTCAGCACCGGCTGTATAGCTTGAAGATGAAATCTGATAGTCTGAGTAATTGCGAGCACTTACTACCCAGTCAGCACCAATGCGAGCACCCTTAAATGGTTTAAATGTAACGCCAAGGAAACCAGTAGTCTGAGCAGAACCACCGACCATTACACCCTTTTGGTTGAGTACAGCATTTGCATGGTCAGTAGCCATGATGCCTGATGCGATGTTACCACGGAGGTCAGAAAGTGGTTGACCAAGTTGGTTGTAGAAGTAACCCTTAGCATTGCTATCCCAACGCCAGTCACCCCATGCAAACATACCATCGATTTCAAACCATTGAGTAGGAATGTATTTGAAGTTAAGTTCGATACCCATGTGACGAGCATCTACGCCTTGCATATTGAAATAGTAGCGGTCGCCGGCATGTTCGCCTGAAGTGATATCACCTGAGCGAGTAGCAGTCTTATCCATCCACTCTGTGAAGTAAGCATTAACTTCTGCAGTGAAAGTAGGAGAGTGGTAACCATAACCGACTTCGAATGAAGCAATCTTTTCATTGATAGCATCAGGGTTGGTTGCGTTGCTCACTGTTGATGAGAGGAATGCACCGCCTGAGAAGAATGGAGCACGGCTGATGTAACCTACGTTTACGAATACGTTGTTGTGACGGTCGATGTTGTAGTTGGCACCACCCTTGATTGTACCACCAAGGAAGTTGAGTGTTTCAGACTTAGCGTGTTCCTTGTCATAATAGAAATTGTCCACACGCCAGTAGCCAGTATTGCTCAAAGAGCCGGCAAGAACTGTAGTCAACTTACCATCGAATGCAGAGTACTCAGCTTGTGCGTAAATACCTTCTTGGTGAGTGTGACCATCATAATCTCTATAAACTATGTCACCTACACCGAGTTTTTCATATTTCCAATTTGGATCCAATGCAGCAGCGTTGTTGATAGGGTTGACATTCTTACGGCTTGAGTCGTCCATATAGTATGCACCATCATAGAGGTCAATGATTTCGTTGTTATGGTGACCTACATAGTAACGCACGTCGATACCACCGGTGAAAATCAATTTGTTTTTGATAAGTTCGTTTTTGTAGTTTGAAACGAGACCATACCATTCATGGCTATTGTTGGATTGACTCATCACCATGTTAGAACCTGTCAAGCTTTGAGCATTCATTTCCTGGATCTTATCGTATGCAAATGTGCCATCAGCATTGCGGAAGAGGGTATTGATCTTACCATCTGTTGCACCATACCAAGATGAGTAGCTGATGCTATTGCCGTTCCATGTGCCACGACCTTGACCTGAATAGCCACCACCTGTTGCCAATGAAACATAAGCTGTTGTTGACAAAGATGACTTGTAGTCGATTTGCCAGATGTGAGCCAATGAAATTTGTGGCTTGTGGTATGTATTAAGGTTAGATGAGCGAACATTACCATTCTTATCGTAACCGAATGTAGGGTTGTACTTGTATGGGCTATCGCCGTCCATGTATTGACCTACATTCTGCCATTCTTCGATAGAAAGACCATCGGCTGAGCTACGCTTATTGTGCTTCTGTGGAGCACCAAACGCAGTCAAAGAAAGTTGGTGATTGTCGTTGATTCTCTTAGAAATGTTAGCAAAGTAGTTGTAGCTATTGAAAGCTGTACCCTGAACATATCCATCACCCCATTTACGGCTACCAAGGATAGTCACAGCCCAACCATTTTGCATGAGACCTGTAGAAAGTTTGAAACCGATGTTGTTCATGCCATCGTTACCCATGCCATACCAAAGGCTGCCGCCCTTCTTGGCATCAAGGCTTTGTGTTGTGATGTTGATAGTACCACCGACAGATGGAGCAGAAAGGATAGCTGCACCGAGACCACGCTGAGTCTGAATATTTGACGATACATCAGACAAACCAGCCCAGTTTGACCAATAAACGCCACCCCATTCCATGTCGTTGATAGGAATACCATTGATAAGCACGGCTACGTTTGGAGATTTGAAACCACGCATGTTGGTCTTAGCATCACCGAAGCCACCACCATCTTTTGTAGTCCAGATACCTGGAGTAGACTTGAGCACTTCAGGGAATTCTTGGTTACCCAACTTGATGTCGATTGTAGACTGGTCAATCTGTGAAATAGCGACAGGAGTCTGACGAGTCTTAGCGACTGACTGAGTCACGATTACGTCTTGAAGCATTGTAGACTCAACCTCAAGCTTCACAATACCAAGGTTGTTGACAGGACGCAAGTTTTGAGTCTTGTAACCGACATAACTTACGACAAGATGTTTAGCCTTTGCAGGCACTTTAATTTTAAAGCGACCATCAATATCTGTGGCAACTGCCAATGTAGTGCCATCTACTGAAATTGTCGCACCGATGACAGGTTCGCCCAAGTCATCGATAATCTGACCGTGACACTCAATATCACCAGGTGCTGCAAAAGCACGTAGCGACATCATGATTAGTGCGACGGCTAAGAGAATGTGTCTCTTCATACGATTTTGATTTTTAAGTTAATTATGTTAAAATATATTGTATTCTGACTACAAAATTAACAAATTTTATCTTGATATCAAAATTTAGGTAGACTTTTATCAATTTGCTGAATTTTAAAGCAATCTATCGACTATAGTTTTGCTGATTCAATTCTTTTTGCTACATTTGCATAAAATTCATAAAACACAACTATGGCAGCAGATTTTAGACGCAAGCCGGAATGGCTCAAAATACATCTACCTAAGGGATTCAAAACAAGCCAGGTGGTAGGACTTCTCAACGAGAAACATATTCACACCATTTGCTCAAGTGGTATGTGTCCCAATAGAGGCGAATGCTGGGGAAATGGGACAGCTACATTCATGATTGGAGGCAATATCTGCACCAGAAGTTGCCGATTCTGCAATGTGGCAACAGGTCGTCCTCTTCCATTAAACAAAGAAGAGATTAACGATGTGGTAAATTCAGTTAAAGCACTCAATCTCAAGCATGTAGTTATCACTTCGGTCGATCGCGACGACCTTGATGACTGCGGAGCTAATCACTGGGCAGAAATGATTCGCGCCATCAAACGCGAATGCCCCGGAACGACAATGGAAGTACTTGTCCCTGACTTTAAAGGCAAGCTCGAATTGCTTGATATCGTTATTGCAGAACGCCCTGATATAATCTCTCACAATCTCGAGACAGTCAGACGATTGACTCCCGATGTGAGATGTTTTGCAACCTACGATTGCTCGCTTAAAGTTCTCAAGCATATTGCAGAGTCCGGCATTCGTTGCAAGTCGGGCATTATGCTCGGTCTTGGTGAAACCCGAGAAGAAATTTTGCAGACTATGGACGACCTTCTTGCAGTAGGTTGTGAAGTGATGACTATCGGTCAGTATCTTCAACCTACTAAGGAACACTATCCACTCCAAGACTATATCCACCCTGATACTTTCGAAGAATACGGCAAAATTGGTAAAGAAAAAGGATTCCGTCACATCGAAAGCTCTCCACTTGTGCGCTCAAGCTATCATGCAGAACGACACGTTCATTAATCAGACGATATGAGCAACGAAATCATTGAGCTTGAAGACTTGGGCGTAATGCCATATCGTCAAACATGGGACTTACAAAAGTCTTTGTTTACATCTTTAATCGAAGATAAGAAATCCCAAAAGACGACAGCAAGCGAAAAAGTCTTCTTCGTAGAGCATCCTCACGTCTATACGCTTGGACTACATGGGAAAGTCAACAATATGCTCCTCAATCCCGATGATCTTGAGCGTCGTGGAATAGAGTTTGTGCAGATTGAGCGTGGGGGCGACATCACATATCACGGACCGGGTCAATTGGTGGTCTACCCTATACTCGACATGCAGAAATACTCTCTCGGTGTAAAATCCTATATCGATCTTTTAGAAGAGACCGTAATCAGAGTTATCGCAAAATATGGTATAAAAGGAGAGCGAGTGGAAGGTGCCACCGGAGTATGGATAGATGTCGGCACACCTCGTGAGCGAAAGATATGCGCAATAGGTGTGAAATGTAGTCGATTCGTCACTATGCATGGTTTGGCACTGAATGTTAACACTGATTTGAGTTACTTCTCTGCAATCAACCCGTGTGGTTTCATCGACAAAGGAGTGACCTCTATAAGCCGAGAACTCGGTCACGACATCGACATGATAGAGGTTAAAGATCTATTCAAATCTATCTTTATCCACCTCCTCTCTGATAGAGTCTAATTCACATTAACTACAATAGAAAAGGTCAGAAGCTCATCGCTCTGACCTTTTCTCGTTAATCAAAATTTATAATTTACTTATATTAAGTCTTATTCGGAGATGTAACTGTAACTGAAATACTTGTCATCAGATTACTTTTCCTCAACTTTTGCCTTGCTTTCAGGAGGGAGAGAGTCGTTGATGATGTTGAAACATTGTTCAAGCAACTTCTTTGGGGCAAAACCCTTTTCACCCGGATAGATAGGAGGGTGGATAGTCATAGTCACTGTAGTAGGAGTGACATTGTATGTAGTACGAGGCAGTGCTTTGTAAGCACCGTCAATCGTAATAGGCACAACAGGCAACTTAAATTCAGATGCCAACATAAACGCTCCACGTTTGAAAGCATTCAAGTGTCCGTCCCATGTACGTGATCCTTCAGGGAATATCACCACCGACATGCCATCTTTCAATTGCTTTTCAGCAGCTTCGATAGTCTCCTTGACTCCGGCAATGCTCTTATCGTCGACAAAGACATGACCGGCACAGTGGCAAGCATAGCCCACCATGAACACCTTACGGAGCCCTTTCTTCATAAGCCACTTGAAATTGTGGTTGAGCCATCCATACACCACCCAAATGTCAACGGCACTTTGGTGATTAGCTACAAATACATAGGAAGTGTTCTTATCAATATTCTCACGACCTTTCACTTTAATACGAATGCCCCAAATGAAGCAAACACATTTAGCCCACACCTTACCGGGATAGTAACCCCAAATGCGACTTCCGAAAAGAATAGAGCCGAAAGCTGTAGAGAAAGCTGTGAGTAGGGTCAAAATAATGAACAATGGATGTGCAATAGTCCAAAGATATACTCTATAGATATATTTCATATTAATATAGGTTAATGGGATAGTCGACATAATATCGACTATCCCTATTAGGATTATTTCTTATTAATCGTTTTCGATCTCAGGGGTAATCAACTTATAACCCTTACCGTGAATGTTGATAATTTCGATTGAAGGATCGTCCTTGAGCAACTTACGAAGCTTTGTGATGTAGACGTCCATACTACGCGCATTGAAGTAGTTGTCGTCAACCCAGATTGTTTTAAGTGCGAAATTACGCTCAAGAATCTGGTTGACATTTGCACAAAGCAAAGCAAGGAGTTCAGACTCTTTTGTAGTCAATTTCTTTGTCTTATCATCGATGACAAGCACTTGTTTCTGAGTGTCGAAAGTGAATCGTCCGATCTTGTAAGACGTCACTTCTTTATCCTTTTTACCTCTTACACGGCGAAGGATAGCCCCGATGCGAGACACAAGTTCTTCCATTGAGAATGGTTTGGTGATATAGTCATCTGCACCAATCTTAAATCCTTCGAGGATATCTTCCTTCAAAGCCTTAGCTGTGAGGAAGATAATAGGTACTTCGGTGTTTACCAATCTGATTTCTTGTGCCAATGTGAAGCCATCTTTCTTTGGCATCATCACATCAAACACGCAAAGATCATACTGGTTTTTAACAAAGGCCTTGTAGCCCTTTTCTCCATCTGAACAAAGGTCTGCATTGAAACCCTTTGCTTGGAGAAATTCGCGAAGAAGCATACCGAGATTTTCGTCATCTTCGCATAATAGGATTCTCAATTTTTCTTCCATGATATAATTTTATTTTAATTTATTCATCTTTAAGGAGTGGCAAAGTGATATAGAATGTTGTGCCTTCTCCAAATTCTGATTCGACTGTTATACTACCTTTAAATTCGTTTACCATTTTTTGCACATATGCCAATCCAAGACCAAAGCCCTTGACATCATGTCGGTTGCCTGTAGGCACTCGATAAAATTTCTCAAAGATATGCTTCAAGTCGTCTTTCTTGATACCTATACCATTGTCTTTAATAGAGATTTCTATGCGATTATTGGTAAGTTCACGAGTAGCAATTTCCAGATGTGGTTCACCATCCTCCTTCATATATTTTACAGCATTATCAAGGAGATTGAATATCACATTTGTGAAATGCATTTCATCGACGAGCACCTTGTCGCAGTCTGCATCCAACTTCGTAACAATCGAACCACCATATTTCTCAACCTTGATTTTAAAGGTGTTTACTACGCTGGAAATGACCTTGTTGGCCTCAAGACACGATAACTTTAGTGTAGCTTTCTGACGGTCAAACATCGACAACTGAAGCACTTTCTCAACTTGGAATCTTAGACGCTTAGACTCGTCATTAATGACGCTCGAAATATGCTGCAACATTGATGGAGACTTTCTCACCGAGTCATCATTAAGCATCTGAGCGGCAAGTGATATAGTTGAAATCGGTGTTTTAAACTCATGCGTCATATTGTTGATGAAATCTGTCTTGATTTCAGTCAATTTTTTCTGACGGAATGCAACTACAATAGTCGAAATAAAGACTATCAAGAGGACAATTGTAAATATGAGCATTGGAATCAAAAATCTTACCGAGCTATATATATAGGAGTCTTTTGTCGGGAAATAGACATCGAGGTAATATTTTGATTGACTATTCGGGAATATCATCTGAGAATATACACCCTGGCCATCTTCAGGGGTAAACTCTTGAGTCTTATAGACATTTACACCTTTCTCGGTCTTAATTGCGAATGCAAAAGGAAGACTTAATCCGTTGTTGCTCAACTCCGTACGAAGATAGTCTTTCACCATGGCAGAGTCTGCACGTTCGAGGATAGGACGTGAACCCGATTCTCTTAATATGGTGAGAATTACTTCATTAAGCAATCCCTTCTGGTATAGGTACTGACCACGAATTACCTCTTGCATAGTCTGATATCTCGAGCCTATGCCTTGAGCCGGAGATGGAAAATTTAGTTTAGATGATGGAGTAGAAGGTCGGTCTACCGAAGATGACACAGTGTAATTGGTGATTGTGCCATCAGGGCTCTCAATAGAGTAACTGAAAACACCATTGCCTATGCCACCACCATTGGAGTACCCACTATAAAATGCACTTTCAATGCCACTGACATCTTGCTCAAGATAGTGGAGTGTCTCCTCTTTCTCAAGGTATCCTGCTACGGCATAGAGACATCGCTTGACACTTTCGCCAAACTGCTCATTGCGCATTCTGACCATATTGTCAAGGTACATCAACTGCACATAGAGCAAAGCTCCAAAAGTCGATGCCATCACTATTGTTAACAACCATATTGTTGACTTTTTCATTTTTTCAGAGTGTTATAAATACTATTAATAGGTGATGACAGAATCATCTCCCACTATATTAAACAATTTTTTTAACTTGTGGTTTAATTACTGTTTAACATTTGATTGCAAAATTAACATTTAAATCCTAAAATAGCAAAATCCAAAGCAGAAAATTATGTTAATTAACTAAAATTTCCTCCTCGCAAACCATAATAGACAATGTGCATGCTTCAGAAAATTGCTATTTACCGATAAAAAAATATTATATTGCTTGTCTGTTTATCTCTAAAATTGTAACTTTGTACTTTAATTTTAACAAATAAAAAGAAATTTATGGGAGGTTTTTTTGGAACCGTTTTAAAGCGCAATTGTGTTTACGACCTATTTTACGGCACAGACTATAATTCTCACCTTGGAACTAAGCGTGGTGGTATGGCAACTTATGATCCGGAATCGGGATTTGCTCGTAGCATCCACAGCCTTGAAAATTCATATTTCCGCACAAAATTTGAGAGCGTTCTTCCTCGATTCAAAGGTAATTCGGGTATAGGAATTATCAGCGACAACGACTCTCAACCCATTGTAATTAATTCTCACCTTGGCAAATTTGCAATTGTCACTGTCGCTAAGATATGCAACATTGTTGAGCTTGAGAAAGAATTGCTCGATGCAGGATTTCATTTCGCCGAATTAAGTTCTGGTAAAACCAACCCAACAGAGTTGGTCGCAACATTGATTATTCAAGGCAAAACATTTACAGATGGCATTGAGAACGTCTACCGCAAGATAAAAGGTTCATGCTCGATGCTTCTTCTGACAGAAGATGGTATCATTGCAGCTCGTGACTATCTTGGCCGCACACCAATCATCATCGGACAAAGCGAAGATGGCTATGCATTGACCAGCGAAACTACAGCGTTACCAAACCTAGGCTATGATGTACTTCGCGACGTCGGTCCGGGTGAAATCGTAAAACTTAAGCATGACAGCATAGAGATGCTCAAAGAGCCAAACAAGGAAATGCAGATTTGCTCATTCTTGTGGGTTTACTACGGCTTCCCAATCTCTACTTACGAAGGTCGCAACGTCGAAGAAGTACGTTTCAAAAGCGGTTATCTGATGGGCGAACAGGACGATACAAAAGTGGATTGTGTGTGTGGTATACCTGACTCCGGAGTCGGCATGGCCCTTGGTTATGCTGAAGGTAAGGGCGTACCTTATCATCGTGGAGTGGCAAAATATACTCCAACATGGCCTCGTAGTTTTACTCCAAGTAATCAAGAGATGCGTGAGCTCGTTGCTAAGATGAAACTCATTCCAAACCGTGCCATGCTTGATGGCAATAGAGTTGCTTTCTGCGACGACTCTATCGTCAGAGGAACACAACTTAAGGACACTGTAAAAATGCTTTATGGCTACGGGGCGAAGGAAGTACACATCCGCATTGCTTGTCCTCCTCTCATCTATAGCTGCCCATTCGTAGGCTTCTCATCGTCAAAGAGTGATATGGAGTTGATAACTCGTCGCGTAATCGAGGAGCTAGAGGGCGATCCAAATAAGAATCTCGAGAAATATGCGACAACTGGCAGTCCTGAATACAACAACATGGTAGCCAAGATAGCAGAAAGATTCGGATTAGACTCATTGAAGTTTAGCACCCTCGAATCATTAGTAGAGGCTATCGGTCTACCAAAATGCAAAGTATGCACTCACTGTTTCGATGGTTCTTCTCACTTCTAAAATAGTTATGATTAAGAAATTATATGCTCTATTAGTAGCTTGCTTCATCTCCTTGGCTTTTGTAAGCTGTAATAAGGAAGAACCTAATATTGAACCTCAGATTGCCAAAAACACAATCCTTGTGTATATGGTAGCGACAAATACTCTGAGTGGTTTCGATTATATGGATATGCAAGAGATGATGATTGCAGCAGGAAATATCGACCTTAGTCGCAACAACATCGTGATTTATCATTGTAGCAAACAAAGCAATCCAAAGCTCTTGAAAATCACAAAAAACAAGGAAGTGGTTCAAGAAACAGTCCTCAAGGAATATGATGACACCTACGAATCGCTCGATCCAATGCGTATGCGCGAAGTTATCAGTGATGTGCGACGTCTCACACCTGCTAATAATTATGGCTTGGTGATGTGGTCGCATGCTATGAGCTGGACTCCTGCCAAAATCAGTGCAAACAACACCGCCACACCATCATATTTCGGAGACGATTATGGCAAGCACATGGATATTGATGTGCTCTCAAATGCTCTTCCCGACGATGTGTTCTCATATATATGGATGGATTGTTGCTATATGTCGAGCATCGAATGTGCTTATCAACTGAGAAACAAATGTGATTGGTATGTAGGATATCCAACAGAAATTTTGTCTAATGGTATGCCTTACAACTTAACCATTCCATACTTGACAGGTGAGACCATTGACCTTGTCGGTGCGGCAAATGCGACTTTTGAGTACTTCAAATATAGCTCCGATAAGAACTCTCAGTTCTGCACAATTGCAGTGCTCGATATGTCGAAAATAGAAGCTTTGGCTACAGCTACTAAAAACATCTATCAAGGGTTTAAACCAATTGATACTTATGGATTGCAGAAGTATTCTCGCGGTGCTCAAGGTCCTTATTACGACCTCGGTCACTATGCAAGAACTGTCGCTGAAGCCAATGGAACTACAGACTACATTGATGAGTTTAATAAGGCTTTAAATGATTTTGTTGTCTACAAAAATGCAACCGATAAGTTCCTAAACTTCAAGATTGAAAAAGAAAACTTTAGCGGTGTCTCAACTCATGCGTTGATGCAAGATGCCTCACCAAACGAAAAGTATTATTTTTCATTAGACTGGTTTAACGCTGTCTATGATATAATCCTTGACTATGAACAATAGAAACTTACTGAAAGATACTTTGAAGAGTGTTATTCTGTCAGAAGAATAGCACTCTTTTCTTTTCCATATTTAAAACAGTAGATAAAGCGATTGCCTCCGTCCTTAATCTTGAATTGCTTCTTGACAATATCGATGGAAATAGGGTAGTTGCGGAGTACTACATTGAAGTATTCACCCTTAAGTTGTTTAAGCTCTTTAGACTTGGGGGTATATACATCAGCAACTCTATGTATTCTTCCGGGAAAATCCTGATAAAACTCGCTTGACACAAAGAGGTGAGTGTTTTGATGCATTTTCTTGAGTCTCGGATACTTCCTTACGAGAGCATTCCAACATGCGCACTTCATAAGGCTTGAATTGGGCTCGTAAAGCCAATTTTGCCCGATTTCATCGATGTTTTCGACATACGACACTTCACAATCAATCGCCTCATTCCATGCGAAACTAAAGACATTCATATTGGCATCTTTGTCAAAATCTATTGCATGCACAGATATTTCATCTGAGGAGTTGACGAAATCACACTTTATCAATACTTCCTTGCACTCATTGCGAACGCTAAGTACCCATATATCAGTGATTTGACCCACCGAATTGATTACTTTTGTAATGTCGAGCATTGGAGAGGCCTTTATGATTAACGAGTGACAATGCTGCTTTATAAGGTCAAAATGCTCAATAATATTTGGTTCGCAATCCTCAAAAGCAAAAGTGCGCTTATTAGACTCGGCCCGGCGAGCAGGATCAATGAAGATTACACCCCATTTTTGTGCTGAATTACTTAAATAATCAATTGAATCTTGATTTATAACCTCAAGATTATCAATACCTAACACTTTAAGATTATAGCGTACTGATTCTGTTACTATCGGATTAATATCGATAGCAGTTACATGATTGCATTTGGCTGATGCGTGTATGCCGTCAATACAAAGTCCTGATGTCATATCAAGCAAATCGCATCCATTAGGCAATAGAGAGGCATGGAATCGAGCAAGAACCTCACTTGTACATTGTTCTGAGGATAGCGTAGTAGGGAATATCACTCGTTTATTACTGCAGAAGGATGGAAGTTTATGACTGCATTTTTTGCGACATTCAATCTGACATATAGCAAATTGCACATCAAAGTCTAAACTATCACTTGAATGATACTTTAATCTAAGACTATTAGGGTCACAATGAAGATTATCATCAATAAATGCCCAAAAACTGTCACTAAATTCCATTTCTACTATGATTTACAGTGTCTTAACAATTTGATTAGAGCATATTACCAATCTGATAAATAGCAAATGCAAGCAACCATGCAAGCCCGGTGTTGTAGACTATAGAAAACGCCCCATAGAGCCATGAACCTGTCTCTCTGACTATTGCAGCGATAGTGGCAATACATGGGAAATAAATGAGTACAAACACAAGGAATGCCAATGCTGATATCGCAGTAAAGTTTGGTTTGCCGGTCAAAGGATTATTGGCTTTTAATTTTTGAGATAACAACACTTCATCATCTTGGCCCGTATAGAGTACTCCAAGTGTTGACACTACAACTTCTTTAGCAGCAGAGCCGGCAAGTAGTGAGACTGATACCTTCCAGTCAAATCCAAGAGGCTCAACCAGGGGCTCTGTCAATTTACCAATTTTACCCAGATAAGAGTGTTCTTGCTGATACTCATTAAGGAATGCTTCTTGATTTGCCGCTTGTTCGTACTGTGTCGCAACATCACTATTGAGCAACGACTCATGAGTGTGACGAGGGAAATAGGATAACGCCCATATGATGACCGATGCCACAAGTATGAGTCCACCCATCTTCTGGATATATTGCTTCGCTTTGCTCCACATATTTCTGATTGTAGCTTTAGCAGTCGGAATACGATATGGAGGCAGCTCCATCACAAATGGTGTCTCATCTTCCTTAAACCAGAATCTACGCAGCAATCGAGCTGTCAATATGGCGAAAATGATACCCAATAAATACAATCCCAAGAACACCAAACTGCCATACTGAGGGAAGAAGCAACCGACCAAAAGCACATATATAGGTATTCGAGCCGAACAACTCATGAACGGTGTTATCAATATTGTAATAATACGACTTGATTTGCTCTCTATGATACGAGAAGACATTATGGCAGGAACATTACAACCAAATCCCATTACCAAAGGTATAAATGACTTCCCATGCAAGCCTATCTTATGCATCAATTTATCCATAATAAAGGCTACACGAGCCATATACCCGGAGTCCTCCATAAAGGATATAAACAGATACAATATAAGAATATTAGGCAAAAAGACTATCACTCCGCCGACGCCTCCTATTACACCATCAACGACGAGGTCTTTCAGAGAGCCATCAGGCATGTATGTAGAGACAGCATCAGCAAGGTAAGCCACACCCATCTCAATCCATTCCATGGGGTATGAGCCAAGTGAGAATGTAGCCCAAAACATTAGCCACATCAAGAAGATAAAGATAGGAAAACCAAAAAGCTTGTTGGTAACAAATGCATCAATAATCTCTGTAGCCTTTTCTTTAATTTTTGAGGCACCTTCCATTGTCTCATGAAGTGCGCCCGATATAAACCCATACTTAGCAGAAGCTATTGCTGAGCTTGGATCTTCTTTTAGCACCTTTTCGATGCGTTTTGACTCCTCATCACGAAGAGCAATCCATGATTTGAAGTTTTTATTCTCACTGAGCAATCTCTCTGTCTCTTGATCCTTTTCGAGGAGTTTGATAGCAAGATAGCGAGGAGAAAAATGCTGAGATAGGGTAGGATCGCCTTTTAGAGCATCTTTCAGTTTGGTTACACTTCGTTCAATCTCATTTCCGAGCCAAACATGAATGTGACGAACATCTGGATTGCGCATTTCATATACCTCTATGACGGTATCAAGCAAATCATAAACACCTTTACCCGTAGAAGCTGTGGTAGGAATCATTGGCACACCGAGAAGTTTACCAAGATTTTCATGATCCAACTTTGTCTTACTGCGCTCTAACTCATCATACATGTTAAGTGCGACAACCATGCTTCGATTCATATCGATAAGCTCAGTGGTCAAATATAGATTGCGTTCAAGGTTGGAAGCAACTGTCACATTAACTATCACGTCAGGCGTTTCTTCTTTTAGATAACGAGACACATATAGTTCCTCCGGAGAATAGGCACTTAATGAATACGTGCCGGGAAGGTCTACTATGTTAAGTCGATAGCCTTTGTAGTTGATATAGCCGGCTTTAGCACCGACTGTCACACCCGAATAGTTTCCGACATGCTCATGAGCGCCGGAAACCAAATTAAACAATGAAGTCTTGCCGCAATTAGGATTTCCGATTAATGCGATATTAATCTCTTTGTCTTTTCTGACTGCAACTTTGCTTGGTGACTCATTGCTTTCGTTTGTAATAGGTTGCTGCACAATAGGCGACTGCCATTCTTCGAGAGGTGTAATCTCGATAAGTGCACTCTCCGATCTTCTAAGAGAAACCTCATAGTCCATCAAAGTGTACTTGATAGGATCTTGGAGAGGTGCATTCAAGACAACCTTGACTTCACGACCTCTGACAAATCCCATTTCGATGACGCGCTTTCTAAACGCGCCATGACCTAATATTTTAGTGATAACGCCGATTTCGCCCGGCTTTAAATCTGATAACTTCATCTTATCAAGTGTAGTAATAAGAAATTACAATTCCATTAATACTGCAAATTTACGCATTAAAGTTCACTTGACAAAATTAATTAGAATGATTTTAAATAAGAAATACCAATATTAATGCTATTTCTCTAATTTTCAGCGATTTATCTTTTTCTTGATTTCACCGATTTTTTGTCGGATTTTTTCACAAGAACACCTCTGTTTTGACGAGAATCGTAATTCATAGGTGATGAACCCGGATACAATTCCTTAATCAAATCCTGACGACCAATACGCTTCAACGAGTCGCATATAGGTTTGCGATATTCCTTGTCGTACCAAAAGAAATACTTTCTTTGAGCCAATTTATCACGCTCGTTTTTGGCCGTAAATATTTCTTCGCCTGTATATGGATGAATACCTGTGTAGTATATCTCTGTCGCCAACGTCATTGGCGTAGGAGTGAAATCTTGCACTTGCTCAAGTCTGAAATCGAGATTCTTGGTGATTACTGCAAGTTCTGCCATATGCTCCTCTTTGCATGCAGGATGCGAACTGATGAAATAGGGGATAAGTTGTTGTCGCATACCGGTCTTCTGATTGACATCATCAAATATGCGCTTAAACTTGTAGAAAAGAGAGAACGATGGTTTTCTCATACAATCCAACACTTCGTCAGATGTATGTTCCGGTGCAACCTTGAGTCGACCACTGACATGGTGCTCTATTAATTCTCTATTATAGCGTCTGTTGACTTCAGCAATTTTTGCATCTTTGTGCTGCATCATAGACAAGTCATATCTGACCCCGCTTCCCACAAACGACTTTTTCACTTCCTTAAGACTATCTACCGTGTGATAGATGTCAAGAAGAGCTGAATGGTCATTATTCAAGTTAGGGCATGGCTGAGGATGCAAACATGATGGGCGTGTACATTTTTTACAGATATTTTTGTCAAAGCCACCCATGTTGTACATATTTGCAGATGGACCACCGAGATCACTTATATATCCCTTAAAATCCTCCATCTCAACGACTTGTCTCACTTCCTTCATAATAGATTTCTTGGATCTCGATGCGATAAACTTTCCTTGGTGGGCAGAAATTGTGCAGAAAGCACAACCACCAAAGCAGCCGCGATGCATATTGATAGAATGACGAATCATCTCATATGCCGGAATTACTTTACCCTTGTAACGTGGATGAGCCACTCTCGTATATGGCAAATCAAATGAAGCATCAATTTCATCAGATGTCATAGGTGGATACATAGGATTTATCTTCAACCATCGACCCGATGTTTTTTGCCAGATAGTATTACCATGGTATTTATTTGACTCAATCTCAACGTGCTTAAAGTTCATTGCTTGCTTTCTCTTATCAGCAAGACACTCCTCGTAGGAATACAGAACAATATCCTCAGCTGAAGGAGATTCGTTGATAAATAGAGCAGTTTGAGGTATATCTGTCAAATCTTTTATGCAACGACCTGCATTCAGATTGTTGGCTATTTCACGAATAGTGCGTTCACCCATGCCATAGACTATCATATCAGCCTTCGCATCGGCCAAAATAGAAGGTCGCAATCTGTCTTGCCAATAATCATAATGCGACACTCTTCGCAATGATGCTTCGATGCCACCGACAATGATAGGCGTATTTGGAAATAATTCACGCAATATGTTGCTATACACAATCGTAGGGTAGTCAGGTCTCATTCCGTGACGACCGCCGGCTGTATACGCATCATCATGACGAAGACGACGATTTGCCGTGTAATGATTGACCATTGAATCCATTGCACCTGCTGAGATTCCGAAGAAAAGTCTTGGCTCACCGAGTTTCTTAAAGTCTCGAAGATCATCTCTCCAATTGGGTTGAGGAACAATAGCGACCTTATATCCCTCGGCTTGGAGAATACGTCCTATTACAGCCGAGCCAAACGATGGGTGATCCACGTAAGCATCACCGCTGAAAATTATGACATCTGCTTGGTCCCAACCCAAAGCCTCCATTTCCTCCTTAGATGTAGGGAGAAAATCACTTTTCTTATATCTCGTGAAGTTGTTGGATTTTTTATCAATCATTGCTATTGTTTTTCTGCTAACATATCTTGTAATGCCACCAACTCATCTCGCCACTGAGCTGCCTCAATGAACAGAGTATTCTTAGCGGCATTAATCATATTTTCTCTGACAACACTGATTCTATTAGCTATCTCCTCTTTTGACATATAACCGACAATCGGGTCTGCAGCAATAGGATTAGTGTATTCCTTCTCAATATATGCCTTTGGAGCAACGCGTGGCTGTCGTGATTTTGTATCATGTTCACTGCTCTTAGTAGATGATGCTTGCTGAAGTTCAAGCAGATCGGTCGGAGATGAAGTCTTGACGATTTGACGCGGAATAATGCCATGTTGTTCGTTATAGTGCATCTGTTTCATACGTCTCCTCTCTGTCTCTTCGATAGTCTTCTGCATCGAATCAGTCACCTTATCGGCATACATGATAACTTTACCATTGACATTACGAGCCGCACGCCCTGCGGTCTGTGTCAGCGACCTATGATTGCGCAAGAAGCCCTCCTTATCGGCATCTAATATTGCGACAAGACTCACTTGTGGAAGGTCAAGACCCTCGCGAAGAAGATTAACACCTACAAGGACATCGTATTCTCCGGCTCTGAGATCGTCGAGAATTTTGATTCGATCCAAAGTGTCGACATCGCTATGAATGTAGGCAGTGCTAATGCCCATCTTTTGAAGATAGTCATTCAACTCTTCTGCCATACGCTTTGTCAGCGTAGTCACAAGTGTACGCTCGTTTGCCTCGATTCTTAGTTGAATCTCTTCAAGCAAATCATCTATCTGATTGATTGAAGGTCTGACCTCAATAATTGGGTCAAGCAGACCTGTCGGACGAATTATCTGCTCGACAACTACACCTTCGCTCTTTTGAAGTTCATAGTCGGCCGGTGTTGCACTCACATATATGACCTGATTGGTCAATGATTCAAACTCGTCGAATTTCAGAGGACGATTGTCAATTGCAGCCGGCAATCGGAAACCATATTCGACAAGATTCATCTTTCGTGAAAGGTCACCGCCATTCATACCACGAATTTGAGGCACGGTCACATGGCTTTCGTCAATGATAGTCAAAAAATCATCAGGGAAATAATCAAGCAAGCAGAAAGGACGAGAACCGGCTGTTCTTCCATCGAAATAACGTGAGTAGTTTTCCATACCGCTACAATGACCGAGTTCCTTGATCATCTCAACATCATAGGTCACTCGTTCATACAATCTATCTGCTTCCAAATCACGACCCTCACGGCGAAAATATTCCACTTGCTCACCAAGATCAACTGTGATTCGGTCAATAGCAGTAGCAGCTTTCTCTTTAGTAACTACAAAAATATTGGCAGGGTAGATGTTGAATCCTTCAAGGTTTGAAAGCACTGCGCCACAGGCAGGGTCAATCGTCTGAATCTTCTCAATTTCATCTCCCCAGAATATCACTCTGAGTTGGATATCTTCGAATGACAGTTTGATATCTACCGTATCTCCTTTTACTCTAAACTGTCCATGATTAAGTTCGACGCCGGTCCTTGAGTAGAGCGCATCGACCAGTTTGCGAAGGAATGCATTACGCGAAATCCTAAGTCCTACATTTATCTTAATCACATTCTGATTGAAGTCTTCAGGGTTGCCCATGCCATAGATACAAGACACGCTGGAGACAACAATCACATCTCTACGCCCGGACAGCAAAGCTGCCGTGGTCGCGAGACGCATTTTATCAATCTGAGCATTTATCAAAAGATCCTTCTCTATGTATTTGTCTGAAGAAGGGATATATGCTTCAGGTTGATAGTAGTCATAATAGCTGACAAAATATTGCACTGAATTTTCCGGAAAGAAATTCTTAAACTCAGTGTACAATTGTGCAGCAAGCGTTTTGTTGTGAGACAATATAAGGGTAGGGCGGTTGACCTTCTCAATGACATTAGCCATTGTAAAGGTCTTACCGCTACCTGTAACGCCCAACAAAGTCTGAGCCTCAATCCCTTGTTCTACACCTTCGACAAGCTGATTGATAGCTTCGGGCTGATCGCCTGTCGGCTCATACTCTGATATAAGTTTAAAGTCCATTATATTGTGTCACCGATATTCGTTGATTAAAGCGACTTGAGCAATCTTACTGCTTCTGCAGGATCATCGTGATTGAAAATGTAGCTACCTGCAACAAGGATATCCGCACCGGCTTCTGCCAATGGCTTTCCTGTTTCAAATGTCACACCACCATCAACCTCTATCTCTGCTTTTGAGCCTGTTTCGTCAATAAGCTGACGAAGTTGTTGCACCTTCTTTATAGCTTGTGGAATAAATTTCTGACCACCGAAACCAGGATTAACCGACATCAAAAGTACCAAATCCAAATCTTCGATGACATCTACAAGTGTAGAAACAGGAGTCGAAGGATTCAATGTGACACCGGCTTTCATTCCTGCTTGCTTAATGCTCTGAATAGTGCGATGAAGATGCAGACATGCTTCTTGATGAACGTTCATGATTTCTGCACCTGTGTCTCTGACTTGAGAAATCCAATTTTCAGGCTTGACAATCATCAAGTGCACATCAAGAGGCTTTTGTGCAACTTTTTGAACAGCCTTAATTACAGGAAATCCAAACGAAATATTTGGAACAAAGACGCCGTCCATAACGTCGATGTGAAGATAATCTGCTTCAGAAGCATTCATTGCTTCAATGTCAGCTCTAAGGTTACCAAAGTCTGCTGACAAAATAGATGGTGATACTTTCATATATGTTTTATTTAGTTGTTTTTCTTAGTTTTAAAAGCATTCCAAAGAATATAGGCTACACAGAACACACCGATTGCATAACCGGCATATGTCAGATAAGAATTGTATTTTTCTATAGCGTCAAACAACTCTTCTCTGCTCACATGCAACGAAAGCCAATAGCCTAATCCTGCCAACACTATATTCCATATGCCGGCACCCAACGTTGTGAACAAGGCGAACACACCGATATTCATACGTGCTAAGCCTGCAGGTATTGATATCAATTGTCTGACTGCAGGTATCAATCTTCCGACGAATGTGGAGATAGCACCCTTCTTCTCAAAATAGGCTTCAGCTTTCTCTACCTTTGCTTGATCAATGAGACAAGCGTGACCAAAGCGACTGTTAGCAAATCGATATACTATCGGGCGGCCAATCCATAATGCCAAATAGTAATTGATAAATGCTCCGGTAAGAGCACCCAATGTAGCAAAAACGATTACCAAACCAAAATTCATGTCTGTCCCTGTGCATGCCAAATAGGCTGCAGGAGGAACTACCACTTCAGAAGGAAAGGGTATGAACGAACTTTCGATGGTCATAAAGATGAACACAAAAAGATAATTTGCATTCTCCACAAACCATTGAAAAAACTCACTGGCATTAAACAACGCCAACATCGTCATATCTAAAATCATAATTAAAACTCTTTCAAAGTATACAAAACACTACAAAGTTAATCATATTATTCCTAATTCTCTCAACATTTGGCGATAATTTTCTGCTTTCTTTTCCACCTTCATCGGATATGCACGCGATGACGATGGCATTCGATAGTGTCTCAACACACGACCTCCTGAAAAATGCAATTCTACATATGAGCCGACTTTCGGAAGTTCAGACGCTGTGATTGATGCTAATACACTTGCGGCTTTCTCGCCGGTGGTAGCTATAGCGACACAATTGGGTAGCTTGTCAATCATTGAGTGAATATCGATTGCTTCCTCAACTTGTAGAAACTTATCAGAGGCATTATCTTTCAAACGCACCACTGATTTAGCGGTATCACCCAAGGCAATACCGAGTTCGGTAAGCATTTCTACAAGCATATCCTTGTCGAATGTCTTTTCAGACTGATTGACAAAGAAATCCTTATCATCGTGCAGAATATAACCAAAGATACGCCACATGTCATTGATGAAATTAGGATAGAAAAAATCCATCGACCATTTCTCCTTTTTTGGAGGAAAAGCTCCAAGCATCAATAGACGTGCAGAGTCCGGAATAAAAGGTTCTAACGGGTGATGTTCAACCGTTTGCATCATAATAGTTTAATCGCGTGAACGATATTGTCTGCCATCATTCTGATATCCTCTTCGTTTTGCTCTGAGCCACGTTGGCGGATTTCAACATTTGAAACCAATGGTAAACCTAAGCGCAATGAATAATCGTGGAACAATTTTGTCGCAGATGATGCCCATGTGTAAGAGCCAAATACACCTAAAGCTTTGTTTTTCAATTCTCTGACCTCAAGTGCTTTAAGCAACGCTTCAATAGGAGGGAAGAGGTTGGCTGAATATGTAGGTCCACCGATCACCAGGCCCTTATATCTGAAAATATCAGCCAATATATCCGAAATTTCAGCAAAAGTCGCATTATAGACCTTGATATTTTTAATGCCATTTTCTGCAAAACGCTGAGCTGCAATTTCTGCATAGCGAGCAGTGTTACCATACATTGTACCGTAAACAATCACAACACCATCTTCTGCTTCACCTTTACTAAGCTTATCGGTCAGTTCTACCACGCGAGCAAATTCTTCCACCCACACCGGACCATGAGTCGGGCAAATCATTTTAATATCAATTCCGGCAACCTTAGCAAGAGCCTTTTGTACATGCACTCCATACTTGCCAACGATATTAGAATAGTAACGATACATTTCGTGGAAATAAACATCTGTATTCATCTCGTGGTCGATAACTGCACCATTCAATGCTCCAAACGTACCAAATGCGTCACCTGTAAACATTATAGCGGGCTCGCATACATAGGTCATCATTGTCTCAGGCCAATGCACCATAGGTGTCATGATAAACTTGAGAGTCTTGTCACCAATATTTATTGTGTCTCCATCCTTAACTGCAAGATAATGATTTGAATTTTCCAATCTGTAAAATCCTTTTATCATGTTTATTGTCAAAGCATTGCCTACAATTTTTACATTAGGATATCTATTGACAATATCAACGATTGATCCTGAATGATCGGGTTCCATGTGATTAATTACAAGGTAGTCCAAATCTTTACCACCCAAGACCTTCTCAATGTTCTCAATAAACAAACCTGCTTCAGACTGTTCTACAGTATCGACAAGCACATTTTTATCCGACTTAATGATGTAGGAATTATAACTTACGCCGTAAGGCAATGGCCATAGGCCTTCAAAGCGCTGTGTAGTGCGATCATTCACACCTACATAGTAAATGCCACCGCTAATTTCTTTTATGTTCATATATTTGATGTTATTTATTAGTCTAATTAGTTTCAAATCTAAAATTTAATGCCTAATTTTGCGTTTGATAAACAAATTTAGCAATATCCAAACAAACACGCAAATTATATTATAACAAAATTAATGGCAGTTTTGTTTTGATAAACCCATAAATACATGAAAAATCGTATCATTTCATTTCTATTGATGCTTCTTAGCATTTTGTCAGTACAAGCCGAAAAAATAGTCGTAGCTTATTTAACGTCAGGCAGTAACGAAATGCCTACTGAAGAATATGTCACACATATCAATTACGCATTCGGGCAGGTTAATGCTACATTTGACGGTATAACTGTAGATAGACCGGAAAATCTCAAAAAGATTACATCACAAAAAGGAGAGCTAAAAGTTCTCCTATCAATAGGAGGGTGGACAAGTGGAGGTTTCAGCGAAATGGCATCTTCAGCGGATCGACGCCTCAGCTTTGCCAATGACTGCAAACGTGTGGTCGATGAATTTAACCTTGATGGTATTGATATAGATTGGGAATACCCGACATCAAGCGAAGCCGGTATCTCATCATCACCAGATGATACCATTAATTACACTCTGCTAATGAACGATATTCGCAATGCAATAGGAGAGGACAAACTTTTAACTTTAGCTTCAATAGCGAGTGCTAAATACATTGATTTTAAAGCAATTGAACCAATCATAGACTTTGTAAATCTAATGGTATATGATGTTGCTCGCCCACCATACCACCATGCGCCACTTTATAAGTCAGATATGACCAATAGTGTCACATGTCAAGAGTCTGTAGCATTACACATGGAAGCAGGTTTACCAGCCGATAAAATCGTGCTTGGCATGCCATTCTATGGTCACGGAATAGGAAATATCACAGATTTCATTGACTATAAAGACATCATTAATCTCACAGGATATACACAAATGCGTGACGATGTGGCCAAAGTACCATATCTAATCGACACAGAGGGCAAACTTGTCTGCACCTATGAAGACGCGGAGTCAATAGCCGAAAAATGTCGCTTCATACACAAAAACGGATTGAAAGGCGCTATGTATTGGGACTATTGCATTGATGATGCTAAATACACTCTGCGCAAAGCTGTTGCTAAAGGAATTTTAAACAAATAATTTAATAAATGAAAGCTCAATTACTCACAATCCTATTACTTGTCATTTCCAACGTATTCATGACCTTTGCATGGTACGGACATCTAAAACTTCAGTCTACAGGACTTGCCAAAAACTGGCCACTATATGCAGTAATACTCTTCTCATGGGGCGTCGCGCTATTTGAATATGCTTTTCAAGTCCCTGCCAATCGTATTGGATATGTAGAAAATGGAGGACCATTCACACTAATGCAGCTTAAAGTATTACAAGAGGTAATAACACTTACTGTGTTCACAGTCATAGCATTATTTATGTTTCAAGGCGAAAAACTACAATGGAATCACCTTGCTGCATTCGGTTGCCTGATCCTCGCCGTTTGGTTTGTCTTCATGCCCACTGGCAAATAAATTTAGACATATAAAGTACTATAAATTTCGAGTGGAATAGGACACCAATAGTCCATATTCCACTCGATTTTATTCTATCTTTTCAGGTAACTTTGAATAGCTGTGACGTATTCTTCAAACTGCGACACACCTTCTTGTGTTATTCGGCATGTTGTGCTTTGTCTGTTCGATCATCTCGGTGATAATCTCAAGTCGCTTTTCAGCAGTGTAGTTTTCGTTGTCCATAAATGCAATTTTTAGTTTATAATCAAATTGAAAAACTTTTACACCGCAAAAAAACAAACAAGTTTATGTTATAAACCAAACTATTTGAAATAATTAAGAAAATTTTACTGTGAAAGCGTTGAGTGGTTATATGGTATAAAAGCAAAGGCCCCTCATTGAAGGACCTTTGCTATGTATTGAATTTGATATTCAATTATTTGTTTACTTGGAACTTGTTCCAACCATCCTTAAGGAATGCGATTGATTGTTCAGCAGCTGCGATACCAGCGTTGAAGTTAGCTTCTGCAGTCTGAGCACCCATCTTCTTAGGAGTGAAGAATACGCGACCTGGGAACTTAGCTTCGAAATCAGCAGCAGCATCTGGCTTAATATCAGATACGTAGCGGATATCAGCACGTTCATCCATGGCCTTCATCAAACCTTCTTCGTCGATCACTTCCTTACGAGCTGTGTTGATAAGAACAGCACCCTTAGGCATAAGCATAGCCAATTCGTAACCGATTGACTTCTTAGTCTGTGGAGTAGCAGGGATGTGAAGAGATACGAATTCGTTTTGAGAGAAGAGTTCCTTAACATCGTGGAGAGGCTTAACACCTTCTGCTTCGATAGCTTCATCTGGAACGAATACGTCAAGAGCAGTAACTGTCATGTCGAAGCCCTTAGCAATACGAGCTACGTTGCGACCTACTTGACCGAATGCGTAGATACCGAGAGACTTACCCTTGAGTTCTGTACCTGATGTACCAGCGTAGAGGTTACGAACCATCATTACTGTCATACCGAATACGAGTTCAGCAACAGCGTTTGAGTTTTGACCTGGAGTGTTCATAACGCAGATGTTGTGTTCTGTAGCAGCAGCGAGGTCGATGTTGTCATAACCTGCACCAGCGCGAACGATAACTTTCAACTTTGGAGCGTTATCCATCACTTCCTTGTCGATGATATCTGAACGTACGATAAGACCATCAGCATCAGCTACAGCTTTCATAAGGTCTTCGCGATTGCCCTTTTCAACGAGTGCAACTTCGTTGCCAGAAGCAACGATAGCTTCAGAGATAGCCTTTGCAGCAGCAGGAGCAAATGGCTTTTCTGTAAACACTAAAATTTTCATAGTCTTGTTAAAATTTTGTAGTTTTAATTTATGATATTAGGAGTAGACCAAGGCCTACCCCTAATTATTTGATTTTGTTTTAATACTTAGATTAGAATTGAGCTTCGAATTCCTTCATGCATTCTACCAATGCTTGAACTGATTCGAGTGGACATGCGTTGTAGATAGAAGCACGGAAACCACCTACTGAACGGTGACCCTTGATACCTACCATACCTCTTTCCTTAGCGAATGCCATGAAGTCAGCTTCCTTATCCTTGTATTCTTCAGCCATTACGAAGCATACGTTCATGATAGAACGGTCTTCCTTAGCAGCTGTACCAACGAACATCTTGTTGCGGTCGATTTCGTTGTAAAGGAGGTTAGCCTTTTCTTCGTTGAGCTTTTGCATAGCTTCGAGACCACCCATTTCCTTAACCCACTTCAATGTTTCGTACATTACGTAGATAGGGAATACTGGAGGAGTGTTGAACATAGAGATGTTTCTTTCTTCTTCTACAGCGTGAGTGCGGTAGTCAACCATTGTTTGGATTGGACGAGATACCTTGCCGAGGAGGTCTTTGCGTACGATTACGAAAGTAACACCAGCAGGACCTACGTTCTTTTGAGCACCACCATAGATCATAGCGTACTTAGAAACGTCAACAGGACGGCTCATGATGTCAGATGACATATCTGCGATAAGGTTGATAGGGCAGTCGATGTCGTGACGGATTTCTGTACCGTAGATAGTATTATTTGTAGTGATGTGGAAATAATCAGCATCAGTTGGGATTACATAATCTTTTGGTACGTAAGAGTAAGTCTTGTCTTCAGAAGAAGCAACAACTTCTACTTCACCATAGAACTTAGCTTCCTTAGCAGCCTTCTTAGCCCAAACACCTGTTTGAAGATAAGCAGCTTTCTTTTCAAGGAAGTTAGCAGGAACGTGGAAGAATTGAGTAGATGCACCACCACCGAGGAACAATACTTCGTAGTTTTCTGGGATGTTGAGAAGGTCTCTCCACAATTGTCTTGTTTCAGCCATTACTCTTTCCCAACCTGGAGTGCGGTGAGAAATTTCCAAGATACCGATACCTGTGTTGTCGAAATCACGGATTGCTTCGATAGCAGCATCGACAGCCTTGCGTGGAAGCACGCATGGACCTGCGTTGAAATTGTGTACTTTTTTCATGTTAAAAGAATTAAAAAAATATGTTGATATTTGATATTATCAATTTTGTGCAAATTTAATGTTTTAAATTGGATTGAGGAAATAAAATGAAGAAAATTATCGAAAAAAATCTTTAATTAGTTTTTTCTTCTGATTTCTTCCATCCTTTGACTCATTTTTAGCTCCGATTGGTTATTACCGGGATTCCAAAATTTTGCATTGACCAACGAGTCGGGCAAATATTGTTGTTGCACGAAATTCGACTCATAGTCATGAGCATATTTATATCCTTCGCTATATCCAAGATTTTTCATCAATTTAGTAGGAGCATTACGCAGATGAAGTGGCACAGGCTGATCGCCATCAACGTTCACGCATTCCAAAGCCTGATTGATTGCTTTGTAAGCAGAGTTGCTTTTTGGTGATGTCGCAAGATAAATAGCACACTCTGACAATATGATGCGACCTTCCGGCCATCCTATCTTTTGCAATGCATCAAATGTGGCATTGGCAAGTAGCAACGCATTGGGATTGGCAAGACCGATATCTTCGGCAGCCGATATCACCAATCTTCTTGCTATAAACGCCGGGTCTTCTCCACCGGCAATCATGCGTGCCAACCAATAGACTGCTGCATCAGGGTCGCTACCTCTTATCGACTTGATGAAAGCTGAGATAATGTCATAGTGCATTTCTCCGTTTCTATCGTATGCTGCCGGTGATTCTTGAAGTCGATTGACCACTATCTGATCATTGATTACGACCGACTCTGCGTTTGGAGTAGATTGCTCAATCAAATCTATTATATTAAGCAGTTTACGTGCATCTCCACCACTGAATCTAAATAAGGCCTTCGTACTTTCGACAATAAATGTTCGCTTTTTGAGCAACTCATCATTACTGATTGCACGTTCAAGCAATGTCTGCAAATCCGATTCATCAAGGTGCTTCAACACATACACTTGCGAACGAGACAATAGTGGACGAATCACTTCAAATGAAGGATTCTCTGTCGTCGCACCAATCAATGTAATCACGCCACGCTCGACAGCACCGAGCAACGAGTCTTGCTGAGACTTGTTGAAACGATGGATTTCATCTATAAAAAGGATGGGACGAGATTTTGCAAACACACTTCGCGACTCTGCAGTGCATCGTTCGATAACCTCTCTGACATCTTTCACACCCGAAGTCACGGCACTGAGAGTGTGAAACGTGGCTTCTGTCTGCTCAGCAATAATTCGAGCTAAAGTGGTTTTTCCTACTCCGGGGGGACCCCAAAGGATAAAGGAGTTGATTCGACCGGTCTCAATCATCTGTCGCAATACAGCTCCCTCTCCGACAAGGTGTTTTTGTCCTATATAGTCATCAAGCGACCTTGGTCGCATGCGTTCTGCCAATGGTATGTTTAAGTTCATGTTCTATCAATTAATGCTACAAAGTTAGAGAAAATTTAGCGATAAATCGTTGTCAATAGCCCATTTTTAACTAATTTTGCAAATTAATTAGGTCGACAGATATGATTGAAGATATTAACATACGCGTATTGCCACACGAAGCAGCATCCGACAAAGCGATTGTAAATGCTGTAAGCAAGGCTATGCACATCGAGTCAAAATGTGTCAATCAATGGAAAATTATCAGACGTTCCATCGATGCAAGACAGCGCCAAGTGATAGTGAATCTCACCGTGCGAGTTGCGCATGGTGATGACAAGTGCATCCCTATCAATGCGCAACACACATTATATAAGAGTGTGGCTAATGCAAAACACCACATTATAATTATAGGTGCCGGACCGGCAGGTCTCTTTGCTGCACTGAAAGCAATCGAATTGGGTATCCGACCTATTATTCTTGAGCGTGGTGCAGATGTCGACAATCGTCGCAAAGACTTAGTCGAAATTTCAAGAAATGGAAATGTCAACCCAAACTCCAACTATTGCTTTGGAGAGGGTGGAGCCGGCGCATATAGTGATGGCAAGCTTTTCACACGAAGTAAGAAACGTGGTTCGGTAGAGCATATTCTTCACATACTCCATCAGCACGGAGCTGCTGACGACATATTAGTAGAATCACACCCACACATTGGTAGTGATAAACTCCCCCACATTATCAAATCTATTCGCAACACCATTATAGATTGCGGTGGAGAAGTGCATTTCAACACTTGCATGAGTGAGCTCATGATAGAGAGAAACAAAATCGTCGGTGTAAAGACTATAGATGATAAAATCTTCAAGACTGAATGTGTCGTTCTTGCCACAGGTCACTCGGCTCGCGATGTCTATCGCATGCTTGGAGAGGTCGGTGTCAAGATTGAGGCAAAAGGACTCGCTATCGGTGTACGCTTAGAGCATCCTCAAGCACTCATCGATCGACTTCAATATCATTCACAGGCGGGTAGGGGAGATTATCTTCCTGCTGCTGAATACAATTATGTGGCTCAAGTTGATGGTCGTGGAGTCTATTCATTTTGTATGTGTCCGGGCGGTGTCATTGTCCCATCGGCTTCTGATGAAAATCAGTCAGCGGTCAATGGCATGTCGGCATCAGCACGTGCTTCCGAATGGGCAAACTCCGGCATGGTGGTAGAAGTCCGTCCGGGTGACTTCCCCGAATTCTCATGCTACAAAGAATATGAAATGCTCGAACTTCAAGAAATGCTCGAAAAAGATTTCTACGATGCTGCCGGCCAAAGCATGAAAGCCCCGGCGCAACGTATGCTCGATTTCGTCAATAAGAAAGTATCTTCTTCCTTGCCAAAATCCTCATATGCTCCCGGACTTTTGTCACTCCCGGTACATTTCCTATTACCCAAAGAGATAGCATGCCGACTTCAAGAGGGCTTTAAGATTTTTGGCAAGAGAAGCAAGGGTTTCTTGACTAATGAAGCCACTGTTATCGGTCTTGAGTCTCGCACATCAAGCCCGATACGAGTTCCACGCGACAAGGAAACGCTTTGTCACATTGAGATTGAGGGACTTTATCCAGCAGGCGAAGGTGCCGGATATGCGGGTGGTATTGTCTCTGCTGCAATCGACGGCGAAAGATGTGTCGAAGCATATTACAACACACTTAAAAACTAAAACGAAATGGCAGTTATATTAAATATAGAAACTTCAGCACAAATGTGCTCCGTAGCACTATCGGAAGATGGTGCAGTAGTCTATAAACTATCGGAACAAGAGGGCATGAATCATGCTAAAGCTCTTGCTCCATTTGTCGATGAATGCATTCGCTATGCAGAAGACCGGAATATGGCTCTTGACGCTGTCGCTGTGAGCATTGGCCCAGGTTCTTACACAGGTCTGCGTATCGGACTTTCGACAGCCAAAGGCATCTGTTTTGCTAAAAATATTCCATTGATAGGTGTCAGCACACTTAAGATTATGGCTGTCAGCGCAATGTTCAAATCCTATGATTGGGAAGGAGATGAAATACTTGTGCCGATGCTTGATGCTCGAAGAATGGAAGCCTTCACCGCTGTATATGATTTCGCTTTGAATGCCATCATCGAACCACATGCTAAAATCTTTGATTCAGAGTCATTTAGCGACCTATTGCAAGATAAAAAGGTGTTCTTCATGGGCAATTGTTGTGAAAAGGTGCAAGAGGTGATAAAGTCACCAAATGCTAAATTCATGCATGGTATTGTTCCAAACGCAACCGACATGCTTGCACTCTCAGAAAAAGCCTTTAGAAACAACGATTTCTTGGATTTGGCATACTCTGTTCCGGAGTATTTGAAGGAGTATCAGACCACCACTCCGAAAAATAAAATTTGATTAAGAGAAATAAAATTGTTAAATTTGCACTTTTAGCAATTCTATCGAGATAAAAATGTTAGATTATAATACGCAAAACAGACAGTTAGCACTACCTGAATATGGCAGAAATATTCAGCAGATGGTCGATTTCTGTCTGACCATCGAAGACAGAGAAATACGCACAAATTGCGCATTTGCTATCATCGATGTGATGAAAAATATAATGCCCGACTACGAGAAGCAGGACGACGGCATCAAAATGCTTTGGGATCACCTTAATATAATGGCTGATTTCAAACTTGACATCGATTTCCCTTTCGAGGTCATTAAGCCAGAGGAGATGAATCCGACGCCTCAGCGCATCCCTTACGGCAACTCTGCAATCAGATACAGACACTATGGAAAGAACATCGAGCAAATGATTGATCGCGTTGCCAATATGGAAGACTCAAGCGAAAAGGATATGCTTGTGTCTATGATTGCTCACCACATGAAGAAGCTTATGCTGATTCACAACAAGGAGGGAGTGGCTGATGCTAAAATTTTGCGTGATTTGGCCGAATATTCACATGGCAAAATCAACCTTAATCCTGAAACATATCTTCTCCACGAGTTTCACGAAGCACAAGCCCCTGAAGCTCCAAAGAAATCCAAAAAGAAAAAGAAATAACCATTTAATAATATATCTACACACATGAGTACATTTATTGTTGAAGGTGGACATAAATTATCAGGTAGCATTACCCCTCAAGGTGCTAAAAATGAGGCACTTGAGGTGATTTGTGCTACATTGTTAACAGACAAAAAAGTTACTATCAGTAACATACCTAATATATTAGATGTAAGAAACCTCATATCACTCCTTTCTGATATGGGAGTAAAGGTAGGAAAGGTCGATGACAATACATTCACATTCCAAGCTGATAATGTAGACATCAACTATCTTGACACTGAGGAATTCAAATCTAAGGCTCAATCTCTCAGAGGCTCAGTGATGATTATCGGTCCATTGGTGGCACGATTTGGAAAGGCAATTCTACCAAAACCGGGTGGTGACAAAATCGGCAGAAGACGTCTTGACACACACTTCCTTGGACTTCAAAAATTGGGTGCAGATTTCCGTTATATATTTGATAAGCACCTTTTTGATATCACAGCTCCAAAAGGACTCAACGGCACATACATTTTGCTCGATGAAGCGTCTGTGACCGGGACTGCCAATGTCGTTATGGCTGCTGTACTTGCCAAAGGCACCACTACGATTTATAATGCAGCATGTGAGCCATATATCCAGCAACTTTGCAAGATGCTCAATGCAATGGGAGCTCAAATATCTGGCGTTGGCTCCAATCTCTTGACAATCACAGGCGTTGAATCGTTGGGTGGAACAGAGCATCGTATGCAACCGGATATGATTGAGGTCGGTAGCTTTATTGGCATGGCTGCTATGACAGGCTCTGAAATCACACTTAAAGATGTCGACATGAAAGAATTGGGCATTATGCCTAACGCTTTTGCTCGTATGGGTATCGAACTTCGTCAAGTGGGCAACGACATATTGATTCCACAGCAAAACTCTTATCAAATTGAAACATTCATCGATGGATCTATCATGACATTTGCCGATGCTCCTTGGCCGGGACTTTCGCCCGACCTCTTGAGTATTTTCCTTGTGGTTGCTACGCAAGCAAATGGTAGTGTCTTAATCCATCAAAAAATGTTTGAGAGTCGATTGTTCTTTGTCGATAAACTTATCGATATGGGGGCACGTATCATCCTTTGCGACCCTCATAGAGCGGCTGTAATCGGATCCGGCAAGCTTAATTCTTTATACGCAACCAACATGGTTTCACCTGATATTCGTGCCGGAGTGGCTATGCTCATTGCAGCCATGTCGGCCAAGGGCACAAGCCGAATCCAAAACATCAACCAGATTGACAGAGGATACGAGCGTATCGACGAACGCCTCAATCAATTAGGAGCAAAAATCACAAGAGTAGACGACTAATATTATTATGATTCTAAGTTCAGACATTATAGAAATAGGAACGTTCACCAAGACTCACGGCATCAAAGGTGAATTGAATGCATTATTGGACGATGGTACTGAGATAATGCAACACGTTAGTTGCATTATATTGGAAATTGATTCTATCTTTGTGCCTCATTTCATTACCTCATGTCGCTCCAAAGGTGCATCAGCCTCTCTTATAATGATCGATGGCATAAATTCAGAGATTGAAGCAAAAGATTTGGTTTCCAAGTCTATATATGTCTTAAAAGAAGAGTACAACGCTTTCCACGACATTGATGAAGACGAGAACGGCGAAGGAGGTTATGCTTCAGACTTTATCGGCTATAGCATAGTCGATGAAGATGATAATGAAATAGGCGAAATCATTGATATAGATGATTCCACCGACAATCCTCTATTCATAGTCGACAACAATGGAAACACAGTGTACATACCTATAACAGAAGAGTTTATACTCTTTATCGATGACGACAAAGAGGTTATAGGCATGTCGCTCCCTGAAGGATTAATTGAACTAAATATTAAATAACATATAAACAATAGAAACTATGGCAGAAGAATTTAAATATGATGAAGATGCGGCTGTCAAATTCATCAAAGCATTTCTCCCTGAAGAATGTGCAGAAAAATTTAGTGATGATGACATCCTATTTATAATGGACTGCATGTGGGATTTCTACGAAGACAATGGATATCTTGAAATAACCGCAGATGACACGGAAGAAGATCTTGACATCGATAAAATTGTCGATTATGTCAACAAAGCGATAATCAAAGATGGCGAAATTAAAGCAACTAAAGAAGAATTGAAAATAATCATTAATGCAGAGTTACAATATGAAGAGTCTATTGGCGATTTTGATTTGTAGCCTCATAGCATTAAATTCATTCGTTTCATCAGCTCAGACCGATCTTGATGAAATGACTAAGGATGAGCTTCTTGTGTCGCTCGACCTCGGCAAATACGCAGATTTGATAAAGAAATTTCAGATTAAAGAAGCCACTCGACTTCACAATGATGTGTACAATCCTAAAACTACAGAATGTAAAATCGAGACAATGCGTAGTGGTGAGGTGATCATTATCACTATTCCGACAGAACTATTGTTTCAGCCCAATGGCATTGAACTCATAAGTGGATGCGACAAAGTGCTTAATCCTCTGCGTAGATATCTGAAGACACCCGATTTCTATCGTGTGCTGCTTGTTATGCACACAGACGACACCGGCTCAGAAGCATACACCGATGAATTGTCACTCAATAGAGTAGATGCAGTATTCGAATGGTTTGAATTGCAAGGCACCGACACGACATATCTATTCCCGACAGCAAGTGGTGCATCAGAGCCACTTTGGGGAGTAAAAAACAATTCTGTGATTAATCGCGCTAAGAATAGACGTTTAGAGGTCTACCTTATCCCCGGCGAAGAAATGTTGCGTCAAGCCAAAACCGGAAGAATAGCATTCTAAATACATCACCATAAAAATTAATCAGAAAATATATAGCTTAACAAAATATGGCAAAAGAACTTAAAAATCTAACTAAGCGTAGCGAAAGCTACTCTGCTTGGTACAACGAATTGGTTGTAAAGGCAGATCTCGCAGAGCAATCTGCAGTCAGAGGTTGTATGGTCATCAAACCATACGGATACGCAATTTGGGAAAAGATGCAAAGCGTGCTCGACTCAATGTTTAAAGCGACAGGTCACCAAAATGCTTATTTCCCACTTCTTATTCCTAAATCATTCTTGTGTCGCGAAGCTGAACACGTAGAAGGTTTTGCTAAGGAATGTGCAGTTGTGACTCACTATCGTCTTAAAAACGACCCTGATGGTAATGGTGTAGTAGTCGACCCTGAAGCACGCCTCGAGGAGGAACTCATCGTAAGACCTACTTCTGAAACTATCATTTGGAACACATATAAAAATTGGATTAACTCTTATCGCGACCTCCCTATCTTGTGCAACCAATGGGCAAACGTAATGCGTTGGGAAATGCGTACAAGAATGTTCCTTCGCACTGCTGAGTTCTTGTGGCAAGAGGGTCACACTGCTCACGCAACAAGAGAAGAAGCTGAAGAGGAAGTAGTTAAGATGATTAACGTTTATGGCGACTTTGCTGAAAACTATATGGCAATGCCGGTTGTCAAGGGCGTGAAGTCAGCAAATGAACGCTTTGCGGGTGCATTGGACACTTACACTATCGAAGCATTGATGCAAGATGGCAAGGCTTTGCAGTCGGGCACATCTCACTTCTTGGGTCAAAACTTTGCGAAAGCTTTTGATGTGAAGTTTATCAATCGCAACAATGAGTTGGAATATGTATGGGCTACATCTTGGGGTGTTTCTACACGTCTTATGGGTGCGCTCATTATGACTCACAGTGACGACAATGGTCTTGTATTGCCTCCAAAGTTGGCTCCAATTCAAGTGGTAATTGTTCCTATCTACAAAAATGATGAGCAACTCTCACTTATCAGCGAAAAGGTTAACCCTATCGTTGACGAACTTCGTCACCGTGGCATCAGCGTGAAATATGACGATGCCGACAACAAGCGTCCGGGCTTCAAATTCGCAGATTATGAACTTAAGGGTGTGCCTGTGCGTTTAGCAATTGGTGCACGTGATCTCGAAAACGGCACAGTAGAAGTCATGAGACGTGATACTCTTGAAAAAGAAACTATCAGCATTGAGTCTATCGAAGATAAGATCGAAAAACTTCTCGAAGATATCCAAGCCAACATCTTCAAGAAAGCTTACGACTACCGTGCAGAACACACTACTACGGTAGACACTTACGAAGAATTCAAAGAAAAGATCGAAGAGGGTGGTTTCATCTTGGCTCACTGGGACGGAACAGTTGAAACTGAAGAAAAGATTAAGGAAGAAACAAAGGCTACTATCCGTTGTATTCCTTTGGAAGGTGACACTACGCCGGGCGTATGTATGGTGACAGGCAAACCTTCTGCTCGTAGAGTAATCTTCGCAAGAGCATACTAATAACACCAATCACTGATAAGGCATAGCACCATTGACTTGGGCTATGCCTACTAATTTTAAAACTACTAATATAATGAATCTCAGACACTTATTTTTTGCAGCAGCATTATGTATTGCAACTCCTGCAATGCAAGCGTTGACAATAGAAGACTATTGCGACATCAAAGTAAATGCACCATCTACTATCAAGGAAATGCGTCCAATGGCTGACGGAGTTTCGTATCTTGCTATTGGCGAAAATGGTAAAACAATCGATGTCTACAGCTATAAGACAGGACAAAAGACATCTACACTCTTCGATGTTGACGCCATCAAGGGCGATGTTAAGATTGAAGAATTTGATGGTTATCAAATCTCTGAAAACGAAAAGAAAATCCTTCTTTGGAACGAATCTGAAGGCCTTTACCGCCACTCATTCTTTGCAGAATTCTATGTCTACGATATTATGCGCCAAACTATGAAGCGCGTAAGCGAAGGTGGCAAACAACGTTGCGCTACACTTTCTCATGATGGTCGCAAGGTGGCCTTCGTAAGAGACAACAACATTTATATCAGCAACCTCGAGTATGAAACTGAAATTGCTGTTACCAAAGATGGCAAGACAAACGAAATCATAAATGGCGCTCCTGACTGGGGTTACGAAGAGGAGTTTGGTATCGAAAACACCATCAGATGGTCAAACGATGACAATAAGTTGGCGTTTATTCGCTTCGATGAGAGTCAAGTACCTATGTTTGAATTTGATGTATACTCAGGCTACTGCAACCCTAAGAGCGAATACGAATTGTATCCGGGCCAATTCGAATATAAGTATCCGTTGGCTGGTTTCAACAACGCTGTAGTGTCTGCAAACGTGTACGATGTCAATTACAAAACAATCAAGAAGATGGATCTTCCAATGGTCGAAACAGACTATATTCCATCTATGGAATTTGGTGGCACATCCGACAGATTGATTATCATGGTTCTCAATCGCGACCAAAACAATCTTAAAATCTACAACGTAAATCCAGCATCAACTGTTGCAAAACTCATCTACACAGAAAGCAGCAACGCATGGTTGAGTCCAAGCGCATACCAAATGGTCACCTATAATCAAAATGATTTCGTGATGGGTAGCGACAAATCAGGCTATCGTCACCTCTATCAGATAGACTACAATGGTAATGTACTCCGTCAATTGACTAAGGGTGAATACTATGTGACTGCTTACTATGGCTACAATGCCAAAACCAAAGAACACTATTTCCAAAGCACTCAGCTCGGAGCTATCAATAGAAACGTTGCTAAGGTTAATGCTAAGGGTGTGGTGACACTACTCAATCCAGTAGAAGGCACAGAAAGCGCATCATTCAGTTCAAACTTCAACTACTATGTACGCACATATAGCAATGCAACTACTCCTAATCAATACACACTTTGGAATGGCAGCAAGAAGATTGCCGACCTCGAACTAAATGCTTCATACGCTGAACGTTACACCAATGCCCCAAAGAAAGAATTCCTCAAGGTAAAAAATGCAGCAGGCCAAGAAATGGATGCATTTATCATCAAGCCTGCAGACTTTGACGCATCAAAGAAATATCCTCTCTTGACCTACCAATACAATGGTCCTGAGTCACAAGAAGTGCTCAACAAGTGGAAAATGGACGGTATTTATTATTTTGCAGACCAAGGTTATATCGTGGCATGCGTAGATGGTCGCGGCACTGGTTGCAAGAGTCGCAGCTGGTCAGATGCCGTATATAAGCAACTCGGTAAGTACGAAACAATGGACCAAGTGGCAGGTGCTAAATATTTCGCATCATTGCCATATGTTGACGAGCAGAGAGTGGCATGCTTCGGTTGGAGCTATGGTGGCTACATGACTCTTATGGAACTTTCTGCTGAAAACACTCCATTCAAAGCCGGTATCTCTATGGCTCCTGTGACAGATTGGAGATACTATGACTCAATCTACACCGAACGCTACATGTTGAGACCAGAACAAAATGAGTCCGGTTACGAAATCTCATCAACTCTCAATAAGACCGACAATATGAATGCGAAGCTACTCATCATGTCGGGTACAGCTGATGACAATGTTCACATTTCAAACACCTTCATGTATACTTCTAAATTGACTGCTGAAGGCAAAATCTTCGACATGATGGCATATAATGGCTACGACCATAGCCTCAGAATGTGCAACGCTCGAGTTCAACTCTATAAGAAGATTATGGACTTCTTGAATACAAGATTAAAATAACACTCGATGGAGGTACTTTATAAAGTAACAAATCGACAGATATTTCAGCTCTGGAGAAATATTGCAATAAGCTATATAGCAGTTATTGCAATAATTCTCTTGGGCAAATATATGCCAGTATATCTGTCTCCAATCATCTCAATGCTGCTTGCCACATCTATATACATGATGATAATGAAATTCAGCAAGGGCAAAGAGGATTCATGCATGATTACCATGTATGCTTCATTCATCACATTGTTGCTTTATACTATTGTACTCATTGCTCTAAACATTCTGTATACATATGAATTACTGGGGATTATCACCGAATTCATATTCCTTCACCGACCATTTAAGCCGATATTACTTCTTGCTCCTATTGCATTGATAGTCAGCGTTTATATGTATCGACAAAAAAGCAATATGTCGATATGCATTGACTGCAAACTAAGAATTGGCGACAGTTTCGAGCGAGGCGCATGGGGGGCTACTCAAAAATACGAGTCATACGCCCAACTTAAAAACTCGATATTGGTATTTTCTGTAATTATAATTACCACTTGGGGATATTATCTTAGTTCATACAAGAATACATCTATTAATACTCAGGGCACATTTGTTTTCATTTGGGTTACAATAATTTTTATTGTAATCGATATGATATACTTCTTTGTCAGATACTACAATCTCTATCTTGACCTGAAAGAAAGCAACCAGATTTTCATGCCTGAGGAAAATTTAAAAAAAGAACAAACATATATAAGATACTACCTTATATGTGGCAACCACATCTATATCACACGCAATAGCTCTGACAATAGTGGTCCCGGCAAAATCGACACACCATTCTTTATCAAAGTCGATCAGCCCAGAATTTCTCTATCTCAAGCAGATGATATGATAAAGAAAATTAGCGGAGTCGAGAATGGTGAACTTAGATTCTTCTACGGACGAATTTCCCAGAAACCTCGTAAAAACAAAATGCTACGCTATTTCTATTTCCTTGACGGCGATATTGATCAATACAAGATTGCAACAGAAGGGGAGTGGATTAACTACGATGAAGTGAAAGAAATATATGGAGAAAATCCTGACATACTCCATAGCATCTTCATCGCTGACACATCTCGAGTAGCAAGAATTTTGATAGCAGAAAAGACATATGATAGTCGAGGCAGACGTAAAATGACTCTGTCTAACTACACCCCCACTTATGACCTCTTCGACTTATACAACTCCACTCTTGATTTTCAAAATGACAAGTGGATAAGAATTTCTCTGCTAAATTCAGACTCTAGGTTGTTTCGTATTCGACGACTTATGAGACTGCTTTTCAGATACAAAACCAACTCTAACACTCCACCGACAAAACATGATGCCTGAACTCATAGCAATCATAGGTCCCACAGCATGTGGCAAAACCAAACGAGCCGTTCAATTAGCTTCAGCTATTGATGCTGAAATTATCAGCGGAGACTCGCGACAAGTCTATCGCAATATGGACATCGGCACCGGTAAGGACCTTGCTGAGTATGGTGACATACCATATCACTTGATAGACATATGCCCCGCCGGCTACAAGTACAATCTGCACGAATATATCAGAGACTTCAATATTGCCAAAAACGATATTCAAGAGCGTGGAAAGAATGTCATTCTTTGTGGTGGCACAGGTCTCTATGTCGAGTCGATACTTAACGGTATAAAGCTCCCAGAAGTGCCTGAAAACCCCGAACTTCGTGGCAAATTAGCCGACAAAAGCTTAGATGAACTCACCGATATTCTTCGACAATACAAGACTCTTCACAACACGACTGATGTCGACAATTGTAAACGAGCTATAAGAGCCATTGAAATCCAAGAGTTCTATCAAAACAACCCTCAATCCTTCGCTGAGTCGCAGAAAGCCACATCTATCAAACCTCACTCTGTGATTATCGGTCTTGATATACCTCGTGAGGATAGAAGAAAAAAGATTTCAGATCGCCTTCAAGCACGACTTGAGGAAGGAATGGTCGACGAAATAAGAAGCATCATCGATAGCGGAGTAGCTCCCGAAGACTTGATCTACTATGGTCTCGAATACAAGTTTATCACACGCCATGTGATAGGGGAGTTGTCGCTTGATGAGATGGTCCATGACCTTGAAATCGCCATTCACCAATTTGCCAAACGTCAAATGACATGGTTCAGAGGAATGGAAAAACGTGGACACACTATCAATTGGTTGCCATATGATTTGACAGAAGATGAATTCATCAGCAAGGCTATTCAACTTATCAACAAAGCATAGGCACAAAGAAATTATTTACCAAAATAGTGCCAAAACTTGTCATTCTCTTTAAATTTAACTAACTTTGTAGTCTAATTTAATAAACGTACATATAGAGTTATGATTAATCGCGTATTAATAAGAATTAAGGTTGTGCAGATGCTTTATTCGTATCTCCTTACGGAAAAGCTATTTATGATTGAGTCGCAACCTACTCCTCCTACAAAAGAGAAACGTTTTGCGTATAAACTGTATCTCGATATCTTGGCTATTATGACAGACGTAGCTGATAGAGTAGAGATTAAGGGTAGAAAGCCATTATACGAAAATAGATTTATCAAGATGATAATGGCTGACGAGAAAGTCAAATCAACTCTTGCAAAACATCGTCTCGAAGGTGCCAACTATCTACACATTAATAACTCTATAGCAGCAAAAATCAAAGAGTCGGCTCTATTTAAATCATACCTCAAAGAAGAGGGTGAAAATATGGCTAATGACCTCAAAGTATGGGTCGACATCTTTAATGCGATTATAGTGTCTGACAATTCACTGCTTCGTGAATTTGAAAACATCGAGAACTACACTCTTCGTGGAGTCGATCGCATGAAGGAAATGATGCAAACCACATTCAGCAACTTCTCTTCATCACAAGGCCATATCTCAGACGCTATCAAGACTCTTCGTCAGAGTTTGGAAAAAGCACACGAACTTTATTTCTGGTTGCTTCTTCTCCCTGTCGAATTGACCAACCTTCGTGAGCAACAGATTGAAATCAATCGCAACAAGTTTATTACTACCAACGAAGACATCAATCCTAATCTCCGCTTTGTAGAAAACGCATTGGTGGAAAGACTTCGCCAATCCGAACAACTCAACAGCATTGTTGAGACTAAGAAGATTGCATGGTTGCCTAATGATCGCATTTTGATCAACAAACTCCTTAAGTCAATCATGGAGTCAGACATCTACAACGACTACATGAATGCACCTGAGACCGATGTCCATGCAGATTGCGAATTCTGGAGAAGCGTTTTCAAACACATCGTCCTTTCTGACCAAGACCTCATTGAGGCTTTGGAAGAAAAGTCAGTGTTCTGGAATGATGACCTCGACATTATTGGCACATTCACGCTTAAGACATTCAAACGCTTTGAAGACAGTCCAAGCGACGCTATTATGGCGATGTACAAAGATGAAGAAGACTCTCTATTTGGTGAGGAACTTTTCAGAGCTACAGTAAAGAATAAAGAAGAATATCGCCAGTTGATCGACACATTCGTCAAGAAAGAATCATGGGATTCTGAACGTTTGGCATTTATGGATGTTGTAATTACGCTGACAGCTATCGCTGAAATGCTCAACTTCCCTAAGATTCCATTGAAAGTGACTATCAATGAGTACATCGAAATGGCAAAAGCATATAGCACACCTAAGAGTAGCTCATTCATCAATGGTATCTTGGCTTCGATTATAAATAATCTTAAGCAACAGGGCCGACTTCTTAAGAATGATTAAAAGTTTGCTTAACTCACAAACTTAGATTAATTTTGTAATAAATAACTTAATAAAATAAGACATGACACTTTTAAACACAATTCTCCTTCAAGCAGCAGCCGGTGGAAGCTGGTCAGGAATGATTATGATCATCGCAATGATCGCTATTTTCTATTTCTTCATGATTCGTCCTCAACAAAAGAAACAGAAAGAAATCCGCAAGGCTCGTGAAGCAATGAAATCAGGCGATAAAGTTGTAACTGCAGGCGGTATTTATGGCCGTATCAAAGAAGTGAAAGAGACAACTTTCATCGTTGAAATCGCAGCAGGCGTAACTATCAAGATCGATAAAGGCTCAGTCTATCCGACTGTAGAAGACGCAACAGCGCAAAAATAATCCATCAGATAAGTAGAAACCAAGAGCTACAAGCCATAATTTGTAGCTCTTGATTCATTAATCTCAGAAGAAATGAGTCAAAGAAAACTAAATTTAATTCGCCGATGGCGTGAATTCAGATCATCAAATAGATACCACAAAATTGTGGTGTTTATGATGTTTCTTATCGTTTCTTCTATTTTCTGGTGTATTGTGACTCTTGATGATGATGCCCTCAATGAGTTTGATGTCAAGATAAGCATAAACAATGTTCCCAAAAACGTCACTTTTATCAGTGACGTTCCAAGCATAATACATGTCAATGTCAGAGACAAAGTTTCGTCATTGATAAGCAACGGGATTTTGAAAAAGCCTACTATTCAACTTGACTTCGACAAATATGCCGACAGAGGTGTGTTTCGTCTATCGAAATCCGAACTTGATGCATCACTGCGTAGCATATTTGGCAACTCTGCTCAAATAGCATCGGCATCCAGAGACTCAATACGATTAAACTACACGACCTATCCGGGCAAAAGAGTCAAAGTCATAGTCGATGCTAATTTCACACCATCATTGGGTAATACTATAAGTAGCCAGATTATAGCACCTGAGTCGATCACTCTTTACTCAGAAGCAAGCATTCTCGACACCATTAAAGTAGTAAGGACTGAAAAAATTGTGCGTCGAAACATCAGCGACGACACCGAATTTCAAGTCAAGATTATCCCAATAAAAGGCGTGAAAATGATCCCCGACAAAGTTTCCATAAAGGCTACCGTTGAGCCATTGGTTCTAAAGAAAACTGTGGTGGAAATAACGCCTAAGAATGTTCCTGCTGACGAAAATCTCATGATTTTCCCAAACAAGTCGGAAGTATCATACTTTGTTCCAATGAGCAAATTCAATGACCCTATCGGAGACATCATTCTGCAGGTAGACTACAACACTATTCGCCCAAATGACTCCAAAATCAAAGTAAAGGTGTCGTCTTTCCCTTCCGACTACATCAATGTCAAAGCTACGACCGACAGCGTAGAATTCACAATAGTCAAAATCGCTACGAAGTAATGGCAGTCATTGTTGGTATAACAGGAGGAATAGGAAGTGGCAAGAGTGTCGTCTCATCGATATGTCGAAGCAAAGGCTTTGCAGTCTACGATTGCGATAGTCGAGCGAAGACTCTGATGAGTCATAACGAGTCATTGCGAACTCAAATCATCGCGCGTCTTGGTGATGAATCCTACGATCAAAATGGAGAGCTCAATCGCCAATACATAGCTGATATCATCTTCAATGATGCAGAGCGTCGCGATGAACTCAATCGACTCGTTCACGCTGCAGTATTAGAGGATATCAAGGCATGGATTGCTTCATCTGACGAAAGTCTGCTATTCATCGAGTCAGCCATACTCTATTCTTCCGGCATTGACAAAATCGTCGATAGCGTGTGGATGGTGGATGCGGATATCGAAACACGCATTGCTCGCGTCATCAGTCGTAACGCAATGAGTAGGGAAGAGGTGCTTGCTAGAATCCAAAGCCAACACAACGAATTTGCATCAGCCGACCGATCAAAGATATCGGCCATCGACAACAATGGTCAGCAATCTTTAATATTGCAAATCAATCAATTAATCGAGAAAACTATTTAAAAACAATTCATATAACTCTTAACAACAATGCTTAGAACAATATTATCAATCACAGGTAAGCCTGGTCTTTTCAAAATCGTATCTCAAGGCAAAAATATGCTTTTCATCGAAGACCTCGTAACCAAAAAGCGCACTCCTGCACACTCAAGAGACAAAATCATCTCTTTGGGCGACATCGCTATGTACACAGTAGCAGAGGAAGTGCCATTGGGTGAAGTCCTCGACAAAGTATATGCTTTTGCAGAAGGCAAAGAGATGGATGTTAAGACATTGATTGAAAACAAAGAGCTCCGCAGCACATTCGAACAAATTCTCCCTGAATTTGACCAAGATCGCGTTTACGACAACGACATCAAGAAACTCTATACATGGTACAACATCCTCATCAACGCAGGCTACACAAAATTCACAGAAGAAGAAACTGCTGACGAGGAAGCACCGGCAGAAGAAGTATAATATCCTATAGATAATGACATAATTCATGATATTTCGCTATCGTGAATTAATCTACCTAAAGAGCCCTATTTAAATCGGGCTCTTTTTTTACACCGATTTTAACTAATTTTCTAAAATATTTTATTAGTGTCCGATAAAAGTTTTTTTGAGTGAATAAAAAATTAGAGGCTGTCTAACAACAAAAGTTGGACAGTCTCTTTTTTGTGCGAAAAATTGGGGCATTTAAGCAGCTTTCGCTCCACAAAAGTATTTTGTTGTGTAAATGTTTAAATCGAGGTTCACACAATGTCTTTTTTGTGAGTT
>JAFYNZ010000001.1 GCA_017547845.1 Muribaculaceae bacterium | reverse complement strand
CTCCTTTTTTCGTATTGCTCGTTTTTCTGCTGCCGATTTACATTTTGGGCATGCCCAAAATGTAAATTAAACCTTATTAGTTTGAAGTATTGATGATAATTTAAACATCATATTTTTCGCACTTCGTTTTTTAATTTAGGCTCACCCAAACCCAACTCCTTTGCCTTTTAGCACCTGCAAATACCCACAACCACCATTTTTAAGGCAAGTTCCACAAATTGCTTTGTAATGATTGATAAACTTTTAGGCGAGGATATTTTTCATTTTTAGCACAAAAGTATAGCCAACTATAGGTCTGTGTTAAAAGCAAAACGACAAAAGGCAGAATGAGCAGACATTTTATGTTTTGAGCATGAACATTTTTGCTTGATTGTGCGTTTGACAATAAAACAACAACAAAAATCATTAACAATAAAAACACAAATCATTATGAAGAAATATATTTGCAACGTATGTCAATGGGTTTATGACCCTGAAGTAGGCGATCCTGATAGCGGTATCGCTCCTGGCACTGCTTTCGAAGATATTCCGGATGATTGGGCATGCCCTCTCTGCGGAGTGACCAAAGAAGATTTCGATCTAATCGAAGAATAAAACCTTATGTATGCTGTGAGGGCTGGTTTCCGTAGAAATCAGCCCTCGCTATATTCAGGGAATCTCTATAAATTCCCATCTGTATCATCTGTTAGGGGAAAATCACCATGGAGCACCGAGTGAAATCACTGCTTCCGATGTGAAGTCGGTCGCTACAAATGTAGGAGCAACTTTAGTGCGAACTGCTTTCTGTACTTTTTGATTACCCGCTGCAGTAAATGAATACTCATCGATTACGACAGTCACTCCGTCAATCTCAAACAATACAGGATTGTAGTCTGCTTCTGGACGAACAACTGCTTTGACACCCGCCAATTTGATAAATTCGCGAGCCGGCATACCATTGTATGCACCTGATTTAGTGCGCAAGTCCGGAGTTGCCGCTACAACGCTCCAAATATCACCCTCTTCATTTGCGAAAGCAGACAACACATCTTTACCATTGAGAGAGAATGTGCAATAGATCTCGTTGTAATCTTCCATCGCGTTATACTCCTCAACGATAGTGTATTTGTCATACAATCCGGGCACAGCCTTAGGCAACTTGCGATAATCCGCACCTACTCTCACAGGACCTACACCATCAGCCTCGACATAGAATGTCTGCGCAATTGCCGACACGCTTACCACAAGCGATACGACCAACATCAATACGGTACTAAAAATCTTTTTCATGTCATTTGTGTTTTAAAATTATTGTTTGGATTGCAAAATTAATACTTTCCATCAATTCTACAAACTTTCAGCCACATTATTTGCAAAATTCCCTCATCAACTTCTTGCACATCATCATGGCGATTTTGCTTGAGAGACTCGCAAGCGAAGGATACGCTGATGAAGCTCAGACGAGATGATGAAGAACTATTGGTGAGTCGGAAAGATTTGACACGGGTCACAAAAACGCGTTATAAATGATTTTTAACAGATTTTTGACTCAGTTTTATGTAGAAAGATTTTTTGAGGTTGGGAAATTTTGTGTAATTTTGTGATTTGAAATGCAGATTGTGGCTAAATCGGCATTCGACAAAATGTAAAAAATTTATAACCATGATAAAAAACAACAAAACAGGATTTGCCAAATATGCAATCCTTCTCGGACACCTCGCTGCTATCCTCACTGTGATAGCATGGGGCTCGTCATTCATCGCAACTAAGGTGCTAATGGTCGACGGTGGCTTCACACCTGTCGAAGTCTATGCTTATCGTTTTGCCTTGGCCTACATCTTGCTCTTGGCAGTGACATTCAAGAAGCTATGGGCCAACTCCTGGAAGGAAGAACTCAACTTCCTCGTCTGCGGTGTCTGCGCCGGATCGCTGTATTTTATCACTGAGAACTACGCGCTGAAGTTTACGACCACCAGCAATGTGTCGCTTCTGGCATCTATCTCCCCTATCTTCACTACCATCTTGATGGCTATCGTCTTCAAGACCAAGATTAAAGCAGGGGAAATCATCGGCTCGATTATAGCCTTTATCGGAGTGATATTCATCATCTTCAGCACCGGCGAAGGGTTTGAAATCAAGCCTAAAGGCGACCTCCTGGCACTCTCGGCAGCTTTGAGCTGGGCAATCTACACAATTGTAGTTAAAAACCTTATCCCTAACTATAGTTCTCTTTTCATCACTCGTAAGCTCTTCTTCTACGGCACATTGACATCTCTGCCGTTACTTTTCGCTCAGACTGAACCTTACCACTTCGAGCTTCTTTGGGACTTCAACAACCCTCAGTATATGCTCAATCTCTTGTTCTTGGTGGCTATGTGTTCTGTTATGGCCTACTTGCTTTGGAACGAGACAATGAAGGCTTTGGGTCCTGTGACAGCCAATAACTACCTCTATGGTCAGCCACTTGTGACTATGATCGTAGCAGCTATCATCCTCGACGAACGCATCACTATGATGGGCTACATCGGTTGCGTTCTCATCATCGGCGGTCTTATCCTTTCCGATAAGCTCAAAGATGCCAAGCGTTTTATCCGTAAATAACATACGTTTCTCATAACGACCACGATAAGACCTCCCAATTCGGAGGTCTTATTTTTTGTATTAGGACTACTTCTACTACCTCCAATCAGACAAATTCTTTTGCTTGGTGGAGATTTACCACTATGATTTTTCGGATAATTCTGCTAACTTTGCAAGCGAAAAACCTCTAAAAGCATTTGATATGAAACGACATTCAACCTCCTATTTTGCGATTATATTCACAGCACTCTGCACGCTATGTTCATGCAGCAATAGCAGCAACGACCGACACCCCGATAGTCAACTCATCGAGATAGCCGACGGCGGCAATGCTACGGCTCAGTACAAGGTGGCTGAAGCATATCTGGCACTGGCTGAGGAATACTATCGCATGGCGGCCGACAACGACTATGAGCCGGCTAAAGTGAGACTGCAGACATCGTTTCATGAACCCAAAGATAAATGCTACGAAGACTCAACCGTGATAAAGCAAGTCACTTCCGATGCCGAAAATGGCGACACCTATTCACAACTCACGCTGGGCGACATGTACTATTACGGCGATAGCGTAACCCAAGACTACGACACAGCGATGCTATGGTACGAAAGAGCTGCATCACACGGCTCTGCAGAGGCCTGCAACAAGCTGGGGCTTTGCCTATATCTCGGGCTCGGCTCTCACAAAAGTCAACAAGACGCTGCCTATTGGTTTGAAAAGGGTGCTCAACTCGGTCATGCCGATGCTTGCTACAACTATGCTGTCTGCCTGCAAAAGGGTGTCGGCACCTCACAAAACAAAAGGGCTGCAATCTCCTATCTGAAGAAAGCAGCCGAATTAGGTCATCTTCGCGCTAAAAAGATGCTCAAAGATCAATGATGTAGTCGAGGGAAATCGATATTGTATTTTTCAAACACCTTCTGTGCCGCTCGGTCGAAAGCGTCCCAAGTCGAACGCTGAGTCGAAGGAATGTGGTCGCTCATCCACGATGGAACGACGATGTAGTCCGTGCCTCCATCCACAGGTCGCACGGTGAAAAACGTGTCATAATTTGCTTCGACAAATCGTGCTTTGCCATCTGCAGCACGCTCTATGCGACATCTCACCAACGCACCTCCACGACCATCGACTATCTTCATGTTGGAGATGAAATTACCCAACGAGTAGACCACAGGCACTCGCTTGCCGGTCGCTTCATCGACGACGATTTTCATCGGTTGAATCACGTGAGGGTGACTTCCTATCACCATGTCGACCCCTTGATCGATGAGAAATTGTGCCAATTGACGCTGCTCAGCGTTTTCAGTCAACACATACTCCACTCCCCAGTGCATACAAACGACTATCAATTCAGCACCGGCTTCACGCGTCTTCGCTATTTCAGCTTTCATCTTCGCCTTATCGATGAGCGACACCTCTGCCCCACTTTTGGGATTTATGCCATTAGTGCCATAAGTATAGTTGAGAAAACCCACCCTGATACCTTTGATTGACTTAACGAAAGGCACAAGCGTGTCGCGTTGCTGAGCGTTGTTGTAGGTACCAATATGGTCCACACCCAACGAGTCGAGGGCTGTCAGCGTGCGTCTTAACCCTTTATCCGAGCGGTCGAGACAATGGTTGTTGGCTGTCAGAAACATATCAAACCCTGCATCTTTCAATGCCTTTGCATATGCATCGGGAGCAGAAAAACATGGATAGCCACTATAATTTCTACCGCCTCCGAGAGGCACTTCCAGATTGCACACAGCATAGTCAGCCTTAATAATCTCCGGCGCAATCAGCGAGAAACATTCCGAATAGTCATATTCCTTACCATTGCCCTTGGCAAGAGCCTGATCGAGTTGACCCTGATGCTGCATGGCATCACCGACAAACAAAAGTTCTGCCGAGACATTTTCTCCGGGCTTATCTGCACCGACGAGAAACGACAGCAATGAGAAGCAGAGCGACAACATTAGGTTCATAGCAAATAGAGGGATATAAAAAGGACCCAATAGGTGGAACATGTCTCACATATTGAGTCCCTTTGATGATGTATTAATTAGAAATTAAAGAGTTCACCTTTACGAGCAAGGAGCGTGTTCTTCATCAATGAGCAGATTGTCATCGGACCGACACCACCCGGAACAGGAGTGATATAAGATGCCTTTTCAGCCACGTTAGCAAAGTCAACATCACCGGTGAGGCGATAGCCTGTAGGGCGAGTCGCATCAGCCACGCGAGTTGTGCCGACATCGATAATCACAGCACCCGGCTTCACCATATCAGCCTTGACAAACTCAGGACAGCCCAAAGCAGCGATGATGATATCGGCTTGGAGACAGATTTCCTTGAGATTTTGTGTAGATGAGTGACACACAGTGACTGTACAATCGCCAGGCTTAGCCTTCTGCATGAGAAGCATTGCGATAGGCTTGCCTACGATGTTGCTTCTGCCTAGCACGACAGCATGTTTACCCTTTGTATCGATATGATAACGGTCGAGCAACTCGATGATACCTGAAGGTGTCGCTGACTTGAAACCAGGCAAGCCGATTGACAGACGACCCACATTGATAGGATGGAAACCATCGACATCTTTGTGATAATCAATTGCTTCAATCACTCTTTCTTCATTGATGTGCTTTGGTAAAGGTAGCTGAACGATAAATCCGTCAACATTGGGATTCTCGTTAAGGCCCTTGATGTGAGCAATCAACTCATCCTCTGTGATAGTGGCATCAAAGCGCAATGTAGAGCTTTCGAATCCACAATCTTCACACGCTTTCACTTTGTTAGCGACATAAGTCTCGCTACCGCCGTCATTACCCACAAGGATTGCAGCCAAATGAGGAGGGCGTTGACCTGAAGCGACTAACTTTGCAACTTCTTCTGCTATTTCTCTCTTAATGTCTTTAGCAGTCTGTTTACCGTCGATTATCTGCATATATTTAGTGATTAAAGGTTGTTAATAATTATCTGCGTCGGCCTTGAGCCTTCATTTGCTTCATCATCTTCATCGGATTCTTCATCGTAGTGGCCATGTGCATCATCTTACGAGTTTCTTCGAATTGCTTGATAAGACGATTGACATCTACGATGTTTGTACCCGAACCGCGAGCAATGCGCTGACGACGGCTGCCGTTGATGATTTCAGGGCGGCGACGTTCTTCCGGAGTCATTGAGTTGATGATAGCCTCGATGCCCTTGAATGCATTGTCGTCGATATCGATGTCCTTGATAGCCTTGCCGACACCGGGAATCATTGACGCCAACTCCTTGAGGTTACCCATCTTCTTAATCTGCTGGATTTGCTTGAGGAAGTCGTCGAAGTCAAACTTGTTTTTCTTGATTTTTTCTTGGAGACGCTCAGCTTCCTTCTGGTCGTAGATTTCTTGCGCACGTTTAGCGATTTCCACGATGTCACCCATGCCGAGTATACGGCTTGCCATACCTTCAGGATTGAATTCTTGGAGGTCTTCAAGCTTTTCGCCAGAGCCGATGTACTTAATAGGCTTGTTGACTACTGTACGGATAGACAATGCAGCACCACCGCGGGTGTCACCATCAAGCTTTGTCAATACTACGCCGTCGAAGTCGAGACGATCGTTGAATTCTTTAGCAGTGTTGACAGCATCTTGACCTGTCATCGAGTCAACGACGAAGAGTGTCTCATGAGGGTGAATTGCTTCCTTGATAGCAGCGATTTCGTCCATCATCTGCTGGTCGACAGCAAGACGACCGGCTGTATCGACAATCACGAGGTCATAGTGGTGAGACTTGGCGTAAGCGATAGCGTTAAGAGCGATTTGGACAGGATTCTTGTTGTCCTCTTCCATATACACAGGCACACTGATGCTTTCACCGAGCACACGGAGCTGCTCAATCGCTGCAGGACGATAGACGTCACAAGCCACGAGCAACGGACGCTTACCCTTAGATGACTTGAGCTTACGAGCCAACTTACCTGAGAAGGTAGTCTTACCCGAACCCTGAAGACCCGACATCAAGATGATGGCAGGATTGCCATTGATGTTGAGAGGAGCTTCTTGGCCACCCATAAGAGCAGCGAGCTCATCATGCACAATCTTCACCATCACTTGCTCAGGCTTCAAAGCGTTGATAACGTTTTGACCCATAGCCTTAGCCTTGACAGTGTCGGTGAACTGCTTAGCCACCTTATAGTTTACGTCGGCATCAAGAAGTGCACGACGAACGTCTTTGAGAGTTTCGGCAACATTGATTTCTGTAATCTTGCCTTGACCTTTAAGGATTTTAAACGAACGCTCCAGGCGTTCCGATAGATTTTCAAACATATATTTGTTGTGTTGTTTTACAATTTATTTGTAGCCGTATCAGGGAAAATGACTGAAGGACGGAAATCCTTAGCCTCTTCGGGAGTCATCTGAGCATATGCCATAATGATTACGACATCGCCCGGCTGAACCTTGCGTGCAGCCGCACCATTGAGACACACCACTCCGCTTCCGCGCTTGCCTGATATGGTGTAGGTGTCAAATCTCTCACCATTGTTGTTGTTGACTATATAGACACGCTCACCCTCAAAGATGTTGGCAGCGTCCATCAAGTCTTGGTCGATTGTAATGCTTCCGATGTAGTTAAGATTCGCTTCGGTGACTGTCACACGATGAATCTTTGATTTCATCATCTCTATCAACATGGCTTACTGGTTTATTTTCGATATGTTATATTATCTATGAGTCGCACATCACCACAATAGACTGTGATGCAACCCACTATGTACTCTGAATCTGTCCATTCCTCGATAGGCTGAAGCGTTATGCCGTCGACTATAGAGAAATACTCCACCTCACACTTAGGCAAAGCATTGATGCGTTCGACCACTGTGTCGTGAGTCGCGGCCACGCTATGAGCTTGTGAATATTCGAGGCTATATTTCAATGCAGCATAGATGCCCGGTGCAGTTGCACGTTGTGACTCGGTCAGACGCACATTACGACTTGACATTGCCAATCCGTCATCTTCACGCTTGATAGGACAAGAGACGATGTTGATGTCGATGCCTTCTGTCATCGCCATACGACGAATCACTGCTACCTGTTGGAAATCCTTCTCGCCGAAGTAGGCATAAGTAGGCTCAACCATTCTAAACAACTTGCTGACTATCTGAGCCACGCCTTGGAAGTGTCCCGGACGGAACTTGCCCTCCATCACTTCTGCCACGCTTCCGAGGTCAAACACATGAGTCTGCTCGCTTTCACCCTCCGGATAAATCTCTTCGACCGATGGAGCGAACACTGCTGTAGCATTGGCTTTTTCGAGCAACTCGAAATCGGCCTGCTCGTTGCGAGGATATGTCGCAAGGTCGGCAGGATTGTTAAACTGCGTAGGATTGACAAAGACGCTTACGATAGTTGCGTCGTTGTCGGCCACAGCTCTGTCCACAAGTGATATATGACCTGCATGCAATGCGCCCATAGTCGGCACCAAGCCCACAGTCTTTCCTTCGTTTTTCAACGATAGCGTAAACTCTTTCAGATCCTTTACGGTTCTTAAAATTTTCATTTTTACGTCGATAAAAAATCCACAGACAAAACCTAATCCTTATCTGTGAGGTTAATTCTATGATTTAATCTGCAAAATTAATCAATTATTTGCCAACTCATCAAATAAATCAAGAAAAAATGGTCGCTAAATCTTAAAGTATTTTAAAATCACCGACCAAAGCCAGCTTTTGGCCATAAATCCAATATTTTTTCGTAACTTTGCAAAATATTGCGTCTATGCAATTTAACAAGAAAACTAACTATGGCAGATAAACGAATTTTATATGTCGCTCAAGAGGTGAAACCATACCTCGCAGAGACACCTGAGTCATTGATTGGCAACAAAATCCCTCAAGGTATCCACGCAAAGAAGGGCTTTGAGGTCAGAGTATTCATGCCTAAATACGGGTCTATCAACGAACGTCGCAACCAGCTTCACGAAGTGATCCGCCTCAGTGGCATGAACATTATCATCGATGACACTGACCACCCTCTCATCATCAAGGTCGCTTCGCTTCAACCTTCAAGAATCCAAGTCTATTTCATCGATAGCGACGACTTCTTCCAGAAGAGCGATTCCGACATCGATGACTTCGGCAGCAACCGCAACGACAACGACGAGAGAGCCATCTTCTTCGCTCGTGGCACAATGGAGACAGTCAAGAAGTCAAGCTGGAGTCCATCAATCGTGCATTGCAGCGGATGGGTATCATTCTTGACACCGGCCTACCTTAAGAAAATGTATCACGAAGACCCTTGCTTCCGCGATGCAAAGGTGGTCTACACCATCTTCGACAACAAGTACGAAGACAAGCTCGACCCTCGCATGATCGAAAAGCTCAAGATGGACAACATCTGCGACCCTATGCTTGACGCTATCGATGTTGAAAACCTCGACATCAATGCCATGCATCGCATCGCAATCGATTTCAGCGATGCTGTCGTATTCGGCACTGAAAATGTAGACCCTGCTTTGGAAGAATATGTTAAGGCTAAGGGTATCCCCTACATGACATTCGACAAGGCTTCAGAAGGCGTCGATGCATATAAAGAATTCTACAATTCACTTATTCCAAATGAAGATTAAACGACTCCTATACGCAATCCCTTTGGCATGCCTTTCTTTGTTTTCATGCGAAGATGGCAGTTACCTTCCTGGGGATTCATTGCTCAGAGGAGATGTTTCTATCGAGATTGACTCCACTTTTGTGGTGACAGGTCGCTCTATAGAATACACCACCATCAACTCCAAGTCTATGACACAATTGCTCGGACATCTATCGGTGCCTGAGTATGGCGACTTGGACTGCTCGTTTGTGTCTCAACTCATGGCAGCAGGCTCTTTGGGTATACCTGACAGTATTCCGACCGAAAATGTCGACTCAATGAGAGTACGCTTCAGATTTGCCAACACAGCTTTCACAGGCGACTCTTTGGCTCCTCAACAGCTAAAGATCTACCAGCTAACTAAGCAACTCCCAAGCGATATCGACAACAATTTTGAGCCGACCGGTTACTACGACCCATCAAACCCTATCGGCGTGAAGAGCTACACAGCTTCTCACCTCGGCATGAACGATGAGGTGTTCAAAGGTCAATATTACGGCGACAACTACAACCCTACATGGGAACGCGCCATCTGGGTGAAATTGCCTAAGGACTTTTCGACTAAGGTCGTAACCGAATATCGCACCAACCCATCGACATTCCAAAGTCCTGCCTCTTTTGCCGAATACTTTGCCGGCATCTATGTCAAGCCAACGTTTGGCAAGGGCCTTGTGGTCGACATCACCAACACTGAAGTCATCTCCTACTATCACCACACTAAGCGAGTGACTGTAGTGGAAAACAACATACCGGTAACTAAAGACTCTGTCATGGTCGACTCTGCCACTCTCTTCTGCGTGTCGCCTGAGATCGTATCAAGCAACAACATCAAGTATCGCCCATCGCAAAGTCTTAAAAACCGCATTGACGCGGGCGAAACCATCGTCGTTGCACCTGTCGGTTACAATGTCGAAATCGACTTCCCTGCACAAGCCATCCTCGACAAATACAACACTGCGGGCTTCAACATGGCTGTCATCAACGATTTGACGCTATCCATCCCGGTTGAGAATGTCAAGAACGACCATGGATTGTTGCCTCCACCTTATTTATTAATGGTGAAGACATCTGAGATGGACAAATTCTTTGCCGACAAGAAGGTGCCTAACGGCAAGAACTCTTTCTGGGCTGAATACAACTCTTCGACTCAATGCTACAACTTCACTTCAATGCGCCAATACATTCTCGACTTGTTGCATTCTGGTGAGGCTGTAAGCGAAGAAGACTGCAAGTTTACGTTGGTCCCTGTGTGGATGACTACCGAAGCACAAAATGCGTACGAGTCAACTACCGTTGTCACTAAGTGCACTCCGTTCATCTCGCGTCCGACTATGGGCAGACTCAACCTCGACAAAGCTAAGGTCAAATTCATGTTCTCTAAGCAAAACCTTCGCTACTAAACGAGACAGCGAGACCACTCTCGACTAAATCACAATTTCTCACAATAAGCATTAAGGCTGCTAACCTCCGATGGTCGCAGCCTTAACTTTTATATTGTGTCGATATCTCTTATCGACCTGAGTGAGCAATCATGCCACGCATTGACTCGTTGAATGTAGTCTCATTCATCAACTGCTCGACTGTGATGTGCATTCTATAGCGCCAGTAGTGACGGCTGATAGCAGGAATGTTGATAAGCTCTTCGTTAGGGTTCTGACGACGGAGCTGACCATCGATTGACAACCAGTCTTGAAGCGGAAGCACACACAACATTGCAGGTGAGTTGAGATGCAAGTCTACAATCTTGCTGCAAATCCATGGCTCTGCGAAGTAAGGAGCTTCGCCACCTTCGTGAAGCACATTGTTGTAGAAGCGTTGAGACATCGCCTTGTCGCTTTCCCACCATGCACGTATGCCCGGCATGTCGTGAGTAGATGTTGTGCAGACAGAGTAGTAAGGGTATGACCAAGTGTTGCCGAATTCCACCTTCGGATCCTTAGGCATACGTTGGATTTCGAGTGCCAAAATCTGAAGAGCATCCATCACTGCAGGCACGCAGTCAGGAATCATACCTAAGTCTTCAGCACAAGTCAACATTGAGGTCGATTCAAGCAATGGAGGGAGCTTCCACATTGCCTTGCCATACCAGAACTCGTTGTGACGACGATAGAAGAAGTCGTTGTAAAGACGATCGTAGCACCACTTTTCGTATTCCGACAATGCACGATAACTATAGGTGTGTTGGCCTGAGATACGTGGGTGATATTTGCCCTTTTGATCAGCATCTTCGATGAAAAGCACATCGTCGATTAAGCCCATAAGAGCATTTTCAAGCATCTCGTCCTTTTCACTCTTCTCTGCAGAGCAGAAATAGTCAGCCACCTTGCGTTGAGTGTTGAACTCTTCTCTGAGTTCATAGCGACCATAACCGAGGTCGACAAGGAAACGTTCCTTGGCTTCAGCTGTGTATTGTCCGAAGAAATCGGTCAACAACCATTCCATGATGAATGGACGAGCGTGAACATCAGGATTAATCCAGAAATCGTAGTCGTTGCGGAGCTCATCGACTGAGTAAGGCATTGCAGGGTTGAACGTACCAAGAAGACCATGGACAGCATCCATAGGGATTTGCCAGATACGGAAGAAACCAAGCACGTGGTCGATGCGATATGCGTCAAAATATTCTGCCATCTTACGGAAACGAGCTTTCCACCATGCGAAGCCATCTTTGGCCATCTCTTCCCAGTTGTAGGTCGGGAAGCCCCAATTCTGACCGAGGATAGAGAAGTCATCAGGTGGAGCACCCGCTTGACAACCCATGAAGAAGAGGTGAGGATATTGCCATGCATCTGCACTTGTGCGGCTGATGCCGATAGGAATGTCACCCTTGAGGACTACACCCTGCTGGTGAGCATAGTTGCGCACCTCTTTAAGTTGCTTATCAAGGTGATACTGAACGAAGTAGACATATTTTATCTCCTTATCGTGTTCGGCACAGAAAGCGTCGACCTTAGCATCATCATAGACAGCGTAATCGCCCCATTTAGCCATTTCAGGCGTACCGTTGATGTCGCGAAGCACGCAGAATGCTGCGTATGGCTTCAACCAATATTCGTTTTCAGCGATAAATGCTTTGTAAGCTTTTTCGCGTTGAGTAGATGCACACTTTTCAGCAAAAATCTCTTTGAGGAATTCTTTCTTGCCATTGTTGACACGTTCGTAGTCTACATCAGCAAGTGTATTGAGTTCTCGACCGAGGTTATCGAAGTATTCTTGACGCTCCTTATTTTTGAGCTTACCCACTGCCGAGAGGCGGATATACATTGGGTGGAGCGCAAACGTAGAGTTGGCGTTATAAGGATAAGAGTCTGTCCATGATCCTGTCATCGTAGTGTCATTAATAGGCAAAAGCTGAAGCACCTTCTGACCTGTCATCTTGCACCAATCGACCATCTTCTTGAGGTCCATAAAGTCACCGACACCGAAGTCTTCCTCAGTGCGCACTGAGAATGTCGGGATAGCCGTACCGGCACATTTCCATGGCTGCAACGGATTGACAAAACGCATACCACTCACAACGATATGGTCGTAACCACGATATGGCGCAAGCTCCATGCGATGATTGTTGCGCATTTCCCATGCCACTACGTCGAGCGTATCCTTCTTGAGGATTACAAACTTATATTCAAACGAGTCCTTCAATGAAGCGATGTCAAGGTTGGCTTCCCAGATTGGGAAGTTGGCATCATTCATGCGGACTGCCTGCTTCACATCCCAGTCGCCCAAAGCCGAGCCCTCGCCTGAGATTGCAAGAATCTCATCAGGCTGAATCATCGGTGCAGCGATACGAATGTTCAACTCTCCGGCTTCTGCACTCAACTGCTGATCGCGACAAGGACGATAGAGCATACCATCGACAAATGCTGAAGAGTAGTATGGCTTATCCATCGGAGTGTCTTGCCAACGGTCATTAACGACCATTTTCTTCACACCCTTACCGATACGCAGCATGTGAGGCACGCCCCACTCAAAACGCCATGGAGCATTCTCTGCCTTAACGATGTAGTAGTAGTTGAAATCTTTTGCTTTAGCCGGAACATCGATGTCGAGCGACCACATTTCGGCTCCGATGATATTCATCGGCACAGCCTTTTGCTGGTCACCGCCACCCAATTCAGGTATGTCACCACAGATGTAAAGGCTTTCGCCCCACTGTGTACGATAATTAATATTAAACGTTATTCTCATATTTAGTAATACTATTAAGAATTTATTTAGCTTTACGGTTGGTTTTATTCAAGGGGTAAAATTACATAAAAAAAGCCACAAAGAGAAGACTCTTTGCGACTTTTTTTGTCTCTATTTATATGTTTTACAACATGTTTTTCTACTTCATGGCAAATATCAACCACATTTAGACGAACCGCAAGACTTGCAGATCAAGCAACCCTCTTGATAGATGAGTGACTCTGCACCACAATTAGGACACTTCTGACCGCTTGCTTCTGCGCCGTTAGGCATGTATTTCTTCAATGCACGTTCGACACCGTTCTTCCATGTATTGATGTTTTCCGAGTCGAGTTCGAGAGCGCCGACAAGCTTCAAGACTTGGTCGATAGGCATGCCATAACGCAATACGCCCGAAATCAATTTAGCATAGTTCCAAAACTCTGGATTGAACTTGTCGCTAAGGCCTTCGATAGTGGTCTTATAACCGCGCTTGTTAACAAACTGGAAGTCGTAACGCTTGTTGCCATTCTCATCGATTGCCTTGATGATTTTACCACGGTTTACACTCTTAGGGCAGAAGATACCATCTTCGTCATCGGCAAGACCGGTGAAGATTTCGTATGGTTTTTCGTCGATAAGACCTACGAATGCAATCCACTTCTCCTTGTTGTTTTGGAAACGCACCACGTCAGCCACCAATTCGTTTGGACGCTTAGCCACGTGATCAGGTGTGTGAATCAATTCAGTCTTAGGCTTAGACTCTTTCTTGACTGACTCAAGCACATTGTTGCGTGAACCATCGCGATAGACCGTACAGCCCTTGCAACCTGCCTTCCATGCTTCGACATAGAGCTTGCCCACCAATTCTTCCGAAACATCGCTCGGGAGGTTGATTGTTACGCTGATAGAGTGGTCGACCCACTTCTGTACACAACCCTGCATACGCACCTTTTCCATCCAGTCGACATCGTTGCTTGTCGCTTTATAATATGGAGACAACTTCACCAACTCTTCGATTTCGTCGGCCGACATATTTTTCTTGACTTCAAGACCTTTGACGCGCATCCATTCGAGGAATTTGTGGTGGTAGACGATATACTCTTCGAATGCGTCACCTACTTCATCGACAAAGTCCACAGTCACATCTGTATCGTTCGGATTCACCTTTCGACGACGCTTATAGATAGGCAAGAACACCGGCTCGATGCCCGATGTGGTCTGAGTCATCAACGATGTTGTGCCTGTCGGAGCGATTGTAAGACAAGCGATGTTGCGACGACCCACCTTGCACATTCTTTCGTAGAGAGCAGGGTCAGACTCTTTCAAACGATTGATGTAGACGTTATCCTTTTCACGTTCAGGATCATAGATTTCAAATGCGCCACGCTCTTCTGCCATGTCGACAGATGCTGAGTAGTAAGCCAATGCGAGTTGACGGTGCACTTCAGTAGAGAACTCTGTCGCTTCAGGCGTACCATAGCGATAACCCAATGCTGCGAGCATATCGCCTTCGCCTGTCGTACCGCAACCTGTGCGACGACCCTTGAGAGTCTTGTTGCGAATCTTTTCCCAGAGATGCAATTCGGTCATTCTCACTTCGTCGGTCTCAGGGTCGGTAGCAATCTTGGCGATAATCATCTCGATCTTCTCCATTTCGAGGTCGATGATGTCGTCCATGATGCGTTGTGCCTTGCCCACATGCTTACGGAACAAGTCGAAATCAAACTCAGCCTTGTCGGTGAAAGGATTCTTCACATAGCTATAGAGGTTGATAGCGACAAGACGACAGCTATCGTAAGGACACAATGGAATTTCACCGCAAGGGTTGGTAGAGATAGTCTCAAAACCAAGGTCGGCATAGCAGTCAGGCACTGACTCGCGTTGGATTGTATCCCAGAACAATACGCCCGGCTCTGCACTCTTCCATGCATTGTGAACAATCTTTCCCCACAATTCCTTAGCGTCGATTTCCTTAGTATATAGTGGATTTTCAGACTTGACTGGATATGTCTGGAGGTATGGAGTACCTGCGACAGCTGCTTGCATGAATGCATCGTCGATTCTGACTGACACGTTTGCACCTGTCACTTTGCCTTCAGTCATCTTTGCATCGATGAACGCTTCTGAATCAGGGTGCTTAATGCTGACAGAGAGCATCAACGCGCCACGACGTCCATCTTGAGCCACTTCACGCGTACTATTACTATAACGCTCCATAAATGGAACAAGACCGGTCGATGTCAAAGCAGAGTTCTTCACAGGGCTACCCTTCGGACGGATGTGAGAAAGGTCGTGACCTACGCCACCTCTGCGTTTCATCAATTGCACTTGCTCCTCGTCAATCTTGATGATACCACCGTAAGAGTCAGGTTGTCCGTCAAGACCGATTACAAAACAGTTGGAAAGCGAACCCACTTGATAGTTATTACCGATACCGGCCATAGGACTACCTTGAGGCACGATATAACGGAAGTCTTTCAAAAGATCGAACACCTCATCCTCCGACATTGGGTTAGGATAATTGTTTTCGATACGGCATATCTCCTTCGCAATGCGACGGTGCATATCGTCGGGTGTCTGTTCAAACAAGTTGCCGAACGAATCTTTCAACGCATACTTGCTTGCCCATACTCTCGCAGCCAATTCGTCGCCATTGAAATACTCCTTAGATGCTTTGTAAGCCTCTTCATAAGTATAAATTCTCTGTTGATTTTCCATTTTGTTTTGTCTATATGTTTGTTTGTTTAATTAGCAATTTTGTGGTCGGTTGATTTTCCGGGGTGCAAAGTTACAACAACTTTTTAACCCTACAAAAAATATCACCAAAATTTTATCATCAAAAAGCAAGTTTTCCAAAACTTTTCCAACATCTGCTGATTATCAGCGAGTTACGTTTTTCACAAATCCAAAAAGTTTTCCAAAAAGAATTTTCAAAACATTTGCATATATAACTTTTATTTAGTAACTTTGCACACAATCGAAACGAATAATATATGGAAAACAATTATTTCAATCAACGCCGAACAGTGCGTTCCTACTCCGATAAACCGATTTCTGAAGAGACACTCAAAAGCATAATCGAGCAAGCAATGCGCGCTCCTACGACAGGCAACATGCAGCTATATAGCGTAGTTGCCACACGCGACGAAGAGATGAAACGACGTCTTGCTCCGACTCACTTCAATCAGCCGACCGTAATGGGTTGCCAAGTGATGCTGACCATCTGCGCCGACTACAATCGATTTGTCAAATGGTGTGAAGTCAGCGATGCAGTGCCGGGGTACGACAATTTCCAGTCGTTCATCACAGCAATGCTTGACGCGACGATGTTTGCTCAGCAGATTGTCACCATCGCAGAAATGCAAGGCATCGGCACATGCTACCTCGGCACCGTCACCTACAACGCTCCTCAGATAGCAGAAATCCTCCGGCTCCCCAAGCGTGTGGTGCCCATCGCATGCATCACCATGGGTTACCCGGCATCAGAGCCCGAGCAATGCGAACGCTTGCCATTGGAAGCCGTGCTCCACAACGAGACATACCACGACTGCTCCGACCAAGAAATCAAGGAGCTCTACAAAGCCAAAGATGATTTTGAGCCAAACCAAAAGTTCATAACCGAAAATGGCAAGCAGACTCTGGCTCAAGTCTTCACCGACGTGCGCTACACCAAGCAAGCCAATGAGACTTTCTCCAAGATTTTCCTCGACTTCATTCGCACTCAAGGCTTTGAAATCTGATATTCTGCATCACAGTTGAGAGATAAATCCACCACAATAAAAAGTGGATAAAACCACTCAACGCCATACAACAACTCCCACAGACCGACGGACAACACCATCTCTGCGGGAGCTTTCTTATTTTACCTCACTCGATTTCGACTTATAGGTCAAAATCGGTAGTTTTATCTTGCTAACACCTTATAGGATCTGCCTGCTACTTCTACAATGTAAATGTCTGTATTACGCGTTTTATTTGTCCCAACCGGCTTATTCACACCATCTACATCTGCCTATTCTTATTCGGCGACGGGGTCGGAACTGCTGTTGTTGCGATATTCTTTAGGGGACACACCTACGCTTTTCTTGAAGTATTTACCAAAGAAGGATTGCGATGGAAAATTGAGTTCATCGGCTATCTGCTGAATGGTCATATTCGACGAGCGAAGCATCACTTTTGCCTCCAATATGACAAATCGCTCTATCCATTCCACAGCCGTGAAGCCGGTCTGCTGCTTGACTGTGCGAGACAAGTGTTTGGGAGTAATCGACATCTCGTTGGCATAAAAATCCAGAAAACGCTCCGAGCGGAAATTCTTTTGCACCAATGAGATAAATCTGTCAGACATTCGACCTTGTGTGGTGTAGAACGCATCATCGATTCTGCTGAAATATCGTGTCACATCGCGATAGAAGAAGGCTGCCATAGAGTATATCAGTGTCTGATAGCCATACACCTTGTCGTTGCGACTGATGAGATCACGCACATATTCATAGAACACATTGAGACTCATAATATCTTCGGGCAACAGATTAAGCACCTGCGTACGATTCAACAACGGAAAAATCGAAGAGGTGTTGATAAGCGTGAAGATACTATCGGTCAGTCGCTTTGACATCACCATAAACGACACTTCGAAATCGTCGCTGACATAGAGTTTCTGAAGGATTTGATTTTCCTTGATACCCAAGATGCATGGTGCTTTAATCTTGTATTTTATCAAGTCAAGCTCACACTCACACTCCCCTTTCTTTACAAAGACAGATGTGTAGGTGGAAAACTTTATCGGGTCGGTGACCGATACAAGCAATTGCGCAGTAAACTGGTCGGAAACCCATAAATCCTGTGCCAAAATATGCTCCACATTTTCAGGAAGCTCTATATCGTATTTCAACAAATTTGCCATAATGTCTAATTTTGACTACAAATATAGTTCAAATTATCCATTGCAACAAATTTATTGCACCTATTTGGCCATAAATGTCACCTTATTAGACAAACAATGCTCTGATTTTGTCTTCTGAGATCACTTTGTAGATAGGTTTGCCTGATGGGGTGTACATCGGATCGGGCAATGAAAAGAGCTCGGCGATGAGATGCTCCATTTCTCCGCTATTCAGTACCTGCCCGCCCTTGATTGCAGCCGATTTGGCCATAATCAAAGCGACCTGCTTAGCCAAGGAGTGGTCAACTTCGTCGTGAGTGCCTTCTCTCATCACATCGATAGTCTGCAGGATAATATCGACAGGATTTATCTTGTCGACCATTGAGGGCACGCCAAGAATATTCCATCGATTTTCTTCGTCATACTCTATCAAAAATCCCATACGACTCAACTCGTCTTCGATATCCTCCAACACCAACTGCTGCGTTGCATCCAATGTCAGCACTTCGGGAAACATCAGTCGCTGAGAAGCTTGCTGACCGACACTGATTTTACGAATGTATTGCTCATATAATATCTTGACATGTGCTCGATATTGGTCTATTATCATCATACCCTCGTGCGACGGTGTCACCAAGAACTTGTCAAACAATTGGATCGACAACGGTGCCACCATGCTATCGTCCATCAGCGCATCTTGCTTCACCTCCTTCTCGATGATTAAGTTATCGGGCTGCTTATCGGCGGCATCGGTCGCTTCATCTTTGGCGGCATTAAGATATGTCTGATAGAGAGTGTCCCAATTCCGGTCAATCTTTGTCGGACGATAGGCTTCAGAGATGCCACGACCTCCACCTCCTCCAGGGCCTCCACCGCTTTGCATTGTCGGCACGGCAGCCGCTTTGAATGGATTGTAGGTCGTATCGACATTTATGGTCGGAGCTTTCACGAAATCGCCCGAACGAGCAGGGTCGAATGGCATAGGCTCTGATGTGAAGTCTATCTGCGGCGTAGCGGCATTTCTACCCAAGGTCATCTTCACTTGCAAATTAAGCACCTTCCATATTTCGTTTTCGTTCTCAAACTTTATCTCGTTCTTGGTCGGGTGTATATTCACGTCGATGCTTCGAGGATCTACCTCAAAACGTATAAAATAGCATGGCTGCGTATCAGTCGCTATCAATCCCTCATAGGCCGACATGATAGCCTTGTGAAATCCGGGGTGACGCATATTGCGACCATTTACTATGAGATATTGCAACGGATTGCGGCGACGAGCAAACTCCGGCTTGGAAAGGAAACCGACAATCTTGGCAAACGATATGTCGATATCGATAGGCACAAGTTGCATGTTGAGATTGTTTTTCCAAATGTCGGCGATGCGTTGCTTGAAGGTTGCAGGACGAAGGTCATAGGTCTTTGCCCCTGTATCGATGGTCATGCGTATGCCATAGTTGACAAGGGCCAAACGCTCAAATTCACGCATGATATTGCTCAACTCAACCGTATCAGACTTGAGAAACTTGCGACGTGCCGGCACATTGTAGAAGATGTTTTTGACCATAATATTGCAGCCCTTTGAGCATAGCATACGCTCTTGTTGCTCCACCTTTGAGCCGCTTATCAAGATACGCGTTCCCATCTTGTCTTCAGCACGCTGAGTCTTAATCTCCACTTGCGAGATAGCGCAGATTGATGGCAATGCTTCACCTCTGAAACCCATGGTGCTAAGCGAAAAAAGGTCGTCGGCCGAGGTGATTTTAGATGTTGCATGACGCTCAAACGCCAGTCGGGCATCTGTCTCGCTCATACCTTTACCGTTGTCAATAACCTGAATCAAAGTCCTACCTGCATCCTTAATATAGATGTTAATCTCTGTTGCACCCGCATCGACAGCATTCTCCACGAGCTCCTTTACGACAGAAGCCGGGCGCTGTATCACCTCTCCGGCAGCTATCTGATTAGCCACCGAGTCGGGTAAAAGTCTGATAACGTCACTCATCTCTTATTGCTGTGTGTTTAGCTGTAAACTATTGCTTTGTCGCTTGGAAGTCTTACCGCCTGGATTTGCAAAATATTGCTCCAGTTCGTCAGGAATATCGCCTAAGTCATCAGCCCAACGCGACCTATCGCCATACCACTCACGACGTGGACGTATAGCTTCGTACCAGTTGAAGTCCGGCAAGTAGTATTGGTTTTTCTTAATCATAAACAACGGAGTCACCGTTCCTGTCACCTCGGGCCACATCTTCAACTTGTCCATCTTGCCGTCGGCCATATCGATTGTCATGTAGCTGCTCTCTGCGTTGACAAGCTTATTGTAGGTCGAATCGTTCTCCATCGGCAAAAAGATGGTCTGCACATTACCGTCGACATATAGATGACGCAAAGTCTGATTTTCCAGATATGCTTTCATCTTCTTTCCCGACATCTGATTGTAGAACTCTTCTTCTACGGCTTCTGCCATCATACCGAAGTCAGGCAATTCAGCCCAATCGACAGTCGTATCGTTGAAGTGGATATTAATCTGATTGCCATTGACCTGACGCTCGCCACTCCAGATTATCGGACGACAACTGAGATACATCATCGAGTCGCGTGAGATATAGGTCATCGAGTCAGCCACACCTTGCATATCGTTGCGGAAGAAACGAGCACGACGATAGGCCTTAGCGATGTGGTATTCGGTCTCCTTGTTGAGCGAATCGGCTTCTGCAATAGCCATCGCTTGCGACAACGAATCCAACGGCTGACCCATTGAGTCGGTAAGCACAGGCTCTACACGCTTCTTGCCATAATTATAGGTGAAGGTGCGGATAGTGTCGGCGCGTAGGAATATAGTATCAGGGCGTGAATGCTCTATAAGCAACGGATAGTCCGTCGCAAATGACTCCTTGGTCTTATCGTTGAACAAACCGAAACCTCCGATAAGGATAGTCTTGTTGGCTGTGTCGGTAAGCACCATCGGCTGAGCATCTTTGTTGCGATCACGGAACATGTAGGCACGACTAATGCCGGTAGCCTTGTCGTAGATGATAGAGTCGCCCTCGAGCGTGGTCACATTATTAAGCGAATCGGCGTGAATAATAGTTGAACGACTATGAAGCTGAGCCTCATCAGTGTTGGTGTTGTACCATCCCTTTTTGCAATAGATAGTGTCGTTTTCGCTCTTAATGAGTGTATTATCGACAATCTTTGCGATGTGGGTATCAGTATTGTAGAGCAATCGATTGGTTTCAAGCGTATAGCCGTCTTCGTTGTTCTCCAATAGGACATCATCGTTAAATTCTGCGTCCTTTGTACGAGGGGAATACTGTCCGTGGATTGACGAAAGCCTGTTCTTCTTGTCGTCGATCTCGCCACCATCTAAGAAGTAGCCCAACTCAGTCATCAAGTCATAGTTGAGACTGTCGGTGGTCAGTGTCACATCGCGGTTGATAAGACGCACTTTTCTACGACTATTGGTGCGCAGACGAGCCATCTGACGCTCGCCATTATAGTAGAGCAAATCAGAGAAAACGAAGAGCGTATCACCTTGCTCCATCTTCACATTGCCGAAAGCATCGATAGAATTTGTCTCAGGATAGAAATACGCCGAGTCGCAATACATGTACATGCCTCCCTTGCGAAATTTCACATTGCCTCTCACGACTTGGTGACCTTTATTGAGAAACTCATCGGTGTACAATTCGTCGGCATACTCCAAGAACACTTTATCCTGCTGATTGCGATTGGCAGTCGGGATTTCCGGGCGTATCGGACGCGTTGGCTCGGGACGAGTGTAGACCTCCTCCTTCTTGGCTTGAGTCTTCTTCTTGGCTTGAACTTGAGCGTAAGCCTGATGCACCAAACTGCTGACGCCAATGAGCATCAACACTATAAGCGATGACACCAGCACGCGCTTTGTCAACAAAAGACTATTCTTTTCCACCCCTCTACGAGACGACATTCTGTTTTGCTTCTAATCCGTTATTTCACCCAACCATTATATTTAAACTCGCAGTCGCCCCAACCCTCTTCAATACGGACATATGTGTCCTTAATCTTCTTTTCGAGCCATTGACGGAGTATGTTTTCGCTTTCGTAAGCCTCATACATCTCCTTAATCAAGTTGTAGTCCTCCGAAAGAGATGCCTTATGACCCGGGATTCGGTTGGACAACTTCACGATTGCGACCACTTCGCGATTGCGTGTCTGGTCCATCATCACAAATGGGTCGGAAATCTCTCCGACTTGCATGCCTTCTATCTTTCGAGCCACTTCAGGCGGAAGGTCTTGCATCTCAAATCGTGTCGAGCCATTCATCTGGTTGACCATGTAGCCTTTGTTATAACGAGTGTTCTTGTCTTGCGACACAAAACGCGCTGCTTCTTCAAACGTAAACTTCTCACGCTCAATCTCATTGCTCAACGAGTCCAAACGCATCACTGCATCTTCCAAATCCCTTGAGCTCACTCTCGGACGGAGCAATATGTGACGACAGTTGATCTGGTCGCCACGCTTCTCAATGAGCTGAATGATGTGGTAGCCATATTCTGTCTCAACGATTTTCGACACCTTTTTAGGGTCGTTAAGGTTGAACGCCACATTAGAAAATTCAGGCACAAAGTCGGCCTTACCATGAAATCCCAACTCGCCACCTTGCATAGCCGAGCCGTCCTCGCTATACATGATAGCCAACGTAGAGAACTCCGATTCACCACGATTGACACGATCGGCATAGTCACGAAGACGCGACTTCACATCCTCGATTTCTTGCTGAGGAATCACCGGATTGAGCGTAATAATCTGAGCCTCAACCTGTAGAGGAATGTAAGGCACACTATCGGCATCAAGATTATTGAAGTATTTTCTGACATCGCCCGGAGTAGCCTTCACGTCCTTGGTCAAGGATTGCTGCACCTGCTGCACAATGTAGTTATTGCGCATCACATCGACGAGCTGCTCTCTGAGTTGTGGCAACGGCTTGCGGAAGTGAGCCTCTACCCTCTCCTTTGAACCCAAGTTGGTGATAAACGAATTCAACTGTCTATCGACCGACTGCTGCACCATCGCCTCCGGAGCCTCGATGGTATCAAGTTTGGCTTGGTGGAGATAGAGCTTTTCGATGGCGATTTGCTCAGGAATAAAGCAGTAAGGACTGCCCTCGATGGCATCGCCACTGTATTGCATCTGACTGTACATGGCTTCGATGTCCGACTTATAGATAGGTTCGTCACCGACCACCCATGCCACTTCATCGATTATATTGTTGCTTTGAGCCATAGTCATTGCCGCACAGAGCAATCCGACACCGACTCCCACTAATTTGCTTTTCATTGTTATGATATGTTATTATTGTTTAGTCCATTAATTTACTTTCATCATACGAGCCGACCACCATCTTCTTCTGCTTAATAGCTTGACGGCAAATCGACTTTATCAACTCAGCGTCGTAGACACGCCGATCTCGCTCGACAAGTATCTCGCTTATCTGATTGACGGCATACTCATAAGGCATCACCTCACCGCTGGGCATATACTCCTCGATATGCCAGAAATAGATCGATCCTTCGTGGCGTGCCTCAAAATTTTTGGTCGACGACACAAACTTATCGGCATCTCCAAATCGATAAGGTATCTGCTCAACAATAGTCGACCAATCGACCCAACGATCCATAAAATAGTCGTACTGCATTATCTCCGACATGCTGTATTTCTCAAGCTCCTCCACATCTTTAGCCGATGCCGAAAACACCCAGCGCTTCACATCTGCCACATCTGATGCCGACTCCGGAAGTTTCACAAACAAGCCCTTGACAAGCGGCTGCGTTAATGTGAAGTCTTTTTTATGAGCTTCATAATAGGCCTTCAGCGTATCTGCCGGAATCTGCGACTCGTTGCTATAGGACATCAGCTTGCGATACTCAAGGATAATCAGATTGTGGCGATAATCTTCGACAATGCGATTAATCTTGTCGATATTGGGAAGATTCTCACGAGCCACCTCCTCAAGCATCAGACGCTCGGTCCACTCCTTTACGATAGCATCAAAAAGGTTGAGACTATCGGTCGGACTAAGACCTTGTGGCATCTGAGCCAACACGTCGCTCTTAGTCAACACAGAGTCGCCTATCTGCAACAACATCTCATCAGCATCCTTTGCAGAAGTAGATTTCCCACAAGAGACCACTGACAACGCTGCCACCAGACCGGAAACGAGATATGTCATCTTTCTATTCATACCTTTACTCCTTTAGGATAAGCCGACGCCTTCACATATGCCCCCTCTCTCCTCTTCACCTTGATGATGCGTTTAGCATCGCCAATGCCGGAAGAGACAATGCGGACACACTTAGGCATGCTTAACCATTAATTTGCAAAGATAGAAATTTTTTCGCTCATACACACTATCTCACGCCCATTTCATTGGTTAAAATTCCATAATCCACCACTTCTTCCCCTCAATTCGCAACAACCACTCTGCCTATACCCCTACACCGACAATCTATATCGCCCCTACACCACCAACCTATATCAACCCTCACCATTTGCCTATATCGTCCCTATTCCATCAACCCATTTCTACCGTATCATTAGCCTATTTTGATCCATACCATGAGTCTATTTCACCTACGCATGTAGTCTATATCTACCCTTACAACCAGTCTATTTCGTTCCGGCACCATACTCAAAAAAGTAAAATCCATCAAAATTTTTCTTCACATAGTAGTAATATATGGATATTATTTGCTATATTTGCACAATAATAGTAATATACTACTGCATGGATAAGCAATTCACAACAAATCAAGATATCATCTTATTGCTCAGCAAACGCATTAAGGAATATCGACTTGCAGCAAGAATCAGTCAAAAGGAAATGGCTGAAATATCCGGCGTCAGTCTTGCAACGATAAGCCATTTTGAGCAAGGCGTGAATCAAAACCTTACGCTCAACAATCTTATCTCACTACTACGAGTGATCGGCATGGAACAACGCCTCAACGACCTATTACCCGAACTCCCGATGCCTCCTTTGGCACTAAAACAGATTAATAAGTATATCCCCAAACAAGTAAGGAGAAAAAAGCAATGATACAGACACTCGACGTTATTTACATTTAAGAATATTGAGAAAGGGCAGCTTCGCGATATGGAAGCTGCCCTTTACGTTCACATTATTTGATCATTTGCTATTTTATCTTTTTCAACTCTTTTTCGTTGATAACGACCGGATATTTCACCTTGAGTTCTTCAATCCATTCTTGCTCGAGAAGGTTCTGGTAGTCGCCTGTCACTTGACCTTTGACATCATCCACTTCCTCAGGCTCGTTGATTACTACGAAGTCATACATGAAATATGTATCGAATGCGCTGTTGGCTGGTTTCACCGGCGATGCACCGAAGACGATGTTGTCGACCATTGCGTTTTCACCCTTAGCGACAAGCACCTTGTCAATCTTCACATTATTGCCAAACTCGTCGCGGATTGTAGTCACGAGCGTGTCCTTGCCAAGTTCTGAGAGGCGTGTTTCGATGACTTTTGCGATTGAATCGTTTTTCGCTTGGATGAGATAACCCTTGACGTGAGGTGCTGTCCAACGATAGTCGGCATGGTTTTGCTCAAAAAATTTCTTGAGTCCTTCCTCGTCTCTTGATGCCTTTTCCCACACCTTGCGATTGCTTACTTCGAAGAGCAACATACCATCGCGATACTCATTGATAAGATTCTTGAATTCAGGGTGCTTACGCTCGAGTTGTGTCTCTTCATAGTTCATGAGAGCCACGTTTTCGAAGTTAGCGAGATAGCCATTGAAGTATTCCATTGCAATCTTAGGGTCGGAATTTTTGTAACGCAAGATGCGGCTCATCGCTTCCGACATGGTCATCTTCTTGTCGGCGTATGTGAATACCACCTCATCTGACTTGTCATATTTTGCGTGGAATGCGCTGTCGATACCATTGGCAGCGATTTCTGCACGAATCTGACTGAGAAGGGCTTTGTTTTCCTTAGCCTTGTATTCTTTAGCAAGCTGAGCAGCCTTTTGCTCACGAATCATCTTGAAACGATAGTCCTTATTGTTGTTGATGATAGTTTCGACTTTTGGTCGGAATTCTTCGAATGATTCGAGTGGTTTGCCATCGAGTCGCTTGATGATGTGCCAGCCATAAGATGTGCGTACCGGCTCACTGATTTCGCCATTCTTGAGGGCAAATGCTGCTTGGTCAAACTCAATCACCATCGCACCTGCACCAAACCATGGCAACTTACCACCCTGGCGAGCAGAGTTCTTGTCATCAGAGAAAGATGCAGCTATCTTATCGAAGTCAGCACCATTCTTGAGCAAGTCGTGGATACTGTCGATTTCGGCCTTAATCTTAGCTTCTGCTTCCGGTGAAGAGCCTTGTGGCACAAGTTTCATAACATGCTGCACAAGCACTTTGCCTCTTGCTGCGCGTCTCTCGCCACCCTTCATGATGTGGAAGCCATAGACAGTTTCGACCACTTCAGAGATTTCGCCCTTCTTGAGTTTGTAGGCAGCTGTTTCGAATTGATATGGATAGAGCAACGATGTGACAAAGCCGATATTGCCACCATTAATTTGAGCCGAACGGTCATCGGAATACCGACGTGCCATTTCTGCAAAGTCTGCACCCTTCATCAACTCGTTGCGCAAGCTATCAGCTTTCTGACGGATTGCCATATTCTCTTGCGGATTGCGAGACTTGTTGAGCATGATATGCGACACTTCGACCTCAACTTTTGCACGATCGTAAGCTTCCTTCATCAACTTTTGAATGTAGACTGAGTCGACCATATAAGGTGCAGCCAACTCCTTGCGATAACCTTCAAACTCGTTTTTGAACGACTTGGTAGTGTCGAGTCCTTCAGCCAATGCGTCAGCCACTTTGAGTTTGTATATTTTAAACATCTCAGCATATTCATCAAGGGTCTGCTGACCGATCTGCTGCTGACTATTCTTGTGATAAAGGTATTCAAATTCCGATTTGGTGACATCTTCACCGTTAATCGTCATAATGACAGGGTCTTTGGCAGCCCAAGCTAATGTGCATCCTGCCACTCCCGCCAATAGTAATAGCTTACTTTTCATGTTTTATAATTTTTTCTTTTTTGTTCGTTTTGAAGTTACATCAATCTATAAACGGCGAATTGCAGATAAAATTATATAAAATCGGCCATCCGGGTCAATTTTTATGACTCAGACGGCCGATTAGTACTATTTTTCAAAAGATTATGAACGACTATAGTTAGGCGCTTCGCTTGTGATAGCTACGTCGTGAGGGTGACTTTCAAGCACACCGGCATTTGTAATGCGAGTGAATTGTGCTTGATGGAGTGCATCGATATCCTTTGCACCACAATAACCCATACCGGCACGAAGACCGCCAATCATCTGGTAGACAACTTCAAACAATGTACCCTTGAATGGCACACGAGCAGCGATACCTTCCGGCACCAATTTCTTGGCATCAACTTCGTTGCCTTGGAAGTAACGGTCTTTTGAACCCTTTTCCATAGCTTCGAGCGAACCCATACCGCGGTAAGCCTTAAACTTACGACCGTTGAAGATGATAGTTTCGCCAGGAGACTCTTCTACACCTGCAAGCATACCACCCAACATCACTGAGTAGCCACCTGCTGCCAATGCCTTAACGATGTCGCCTGAGTAGCGAATACCACCGTCAGCGATCAATGGAACACCTGTGCCTTCGAGAGCCTTAGCAACGTCGTAGATAGCTGAAAGCTGTGGAACACCGACACCTGCAACAACGCGAGTCGTACAGATTGAACCAGGACCGATACCAACTTTTACACCATCAGCACCATTTTCTACGAGGTACTTAGCTGCTTCGCCGGTAGCGATATTACCTACTACTACATCAATTTCAGGGAATGCAGCCTTCACTGCCTTGAGTACGCCTACCACGCCTGCTGTGTGACCGTGAGCTGTGTCGATCACCAATGCATCTACACCTGCCTTCACAAGAGCAGTCGCACGTTCCATGCTGTCGGGTGTCACGCCGATACCGGCTGCAACACGCAAGCGACCTAATTTATCCTTACAAGCATTTGGTTTATCTTTAGCTTTAGTGATATCCTTATAAGTCACAAGGCCCACCAAGTGGAAATCAGCATCTACTACAGGGAGCTTTTCGATTTTGTGGCGTTGGAGGATATCAGCAGCTTCTTCGAGGTCGGTTGTCTGAGTTGTAGTGATAAGGTTGGCTGTAGTCATCACTTCGTCGACCTTGCGAGCCATGTCGCGTTCGAAACGCAAGTCACGGTTGGTCACGATACCACGAAGAATATTATTGTCATCGACCACAGGAATACCGCCGATGCGATATTCGCGCATCATGTCGAGAGCATCCTTGACTGTGCTGCCACACTTGATGATGACAGGATCGTAGATCATGCCATTTTCAGCGCGTTTCACAGCATGCACTTGGCGTGCTTGCTCTTCGATTGACATGTTTTTATGGATTACACCGATACCACCCTCGCGTGCAATTGCGATGGCTAATTCTGACTCTGTGACTGTATCCATTGCTGCAGACACAATTGGTACGTTTAGGGTAATGTTGCGTGAAAACTTTGTCTTGAGGCTGACATCACGCGGAAGAACTTCTGAGTATGCTGGAATCAAAAGGACATCATCAAATGTCAAACCTTCCATTCTCACTCTATCGGCAATAAATGACATAATGTGTATCTGTTTTAAATTTATTGCGTGCAAAATTACAAAAAATTTCTTAATCGCTATATCTCTTATCTCATTTTTTTATCAACTAAACTTTTTTTAACCCTAATTTCGCAAAAATTTTCCTCCAAGGACTCTTATTCAATTCATCAAAACCTCACTATTTAGGCGCATTCAAGTCGCATCATTGACAATATCTATATGCCTATCGTTTTTATCGTTTGACAAATACATCCGACCTCACTAACTTTGCATCGTCAAAAGACAACAACAGTAACTCAACTTTAATAAACAGACATAAATAATATGGCAGCAAAACAAATATCACTACAAGAGTATCTCCAACGAGTGCATAACTTCGAAGCCAACCCCGATCAATGGGTATTCCTTGGCGAGAGACCGGCTTTGATCGACATCTACGCATCATGGTGCGGTCCATGCCAACGACTCTCCCCTATCCTCGACCAATTGGCAGAAAAATACGCAGGCAAAATCGACATTTACAAAGTTGATGTCGACACCGATAGAGCTGTGCCTCGCGCATATAAGATTAAGAGCGTACCAACTCTGATCTTCGCACCACTCAACGCCGATCGTCAAATGATGCATGGCGATATGACCATGGCTCAACTGTCGGAAGCTATCGAAAATATCTTGCTCAACCAGCAGTAATAGATAATTAATTAGTTAGTTTAGTTTAATTCTTTGCATAGGAGCGACCCACCGGCCGCTCCTTTCCTATCTCCCTACTTGAGTAAATCGACGAGATTTCCTCTACCCAGATAGAATTGCACTCAATATATCCATATGTGTATACGACTCGATGTATTACCCACATCCGGGGTAGTGTTCTGTTGACACTCTTTACCCACGAGTTGCCCGATCTACAGCCTCTCTTACCGGTGGTTGTCAAAACATAACCCCTTCGAGATAGACTCGACTATCATTATCCAAAACATTTAAGATGGATGTGATGCATCTATCGTTTATTAACAATCTAATTACCAAGCGATTATATCGCATTATTGGTTTAGTCTATAGGTGGATAGATGCTGTCAGTTGGAGGGAATGAAATTAGGTCGTAACTTTGCAATGTAAAAATTAAACAAATCGAGATTAACAACGTTTTAACGATAACTAAAAACAAAAATATTATGGCAACAAAATTTTATAAATGCAATCAATGTGGCAATGTAGTAATCAAAGTCGTTGACGCTAACGTTCCGGTGATGTGCTGCGGCGAGAAGATGGTGGAACTCACTCCTAACACAGTAGACGCAAGCGGCGAAAAGCACCTTCCGGTTGTGACTCACATCGACGAGAAGACCATCAAGGTAGAAGTAGGCAGTGTGGCTCACCCAATGCTTGAGGAACACCACATCTCATTCATCTACGTTGAAACTGAAAATGGCGGCATCACAGTCAACCTCAAGGACAAGCCTGAAGCTATCGTCTATGTAGGCGATGAAAAGCCTGTGGCAGTCTATGAATACTGCAACCTCCACGGCCTCTGGATGACCACTCTATAAGACACATAATAGATTCTTTCAATCTTTAAGATTCCGTTGACAAAACTAAGGCACACCCGCGATGGATGTGCCTTATCTCTTTTATAATTGCGACCCAAGTGTTGCTTGGATGGCATTTAATCCTTTATTAGTTGCCCATTTCAGAGAGGAACTTGATGCGAATCAAGCGTATTTCTTCTTCCGAATAGTCTTCACCGAGCTCTTGGATAGCTGCTTCGAGGTCGTCTTCTTCGCTCTCTGAGAAGTAGTCCATGATGTCGTCTTGATGCTCTTCGTCCAAGATTTCATCGAGGAAGTAGTCGATGCTTATTTTTGTACCGGCATATACGATTGCCTCCAATTCGTCGAGCAATTCACTGAAGTCAAGACCTTTGCTTTCTGCCAACTCGTCGAGGGCAATCTTGCGGTCGATGGCTTGAATCAACGAGATTTTCAGTTTGCTCTTGTTGGCTACGGTGCGTACGCGTAGGTCTTCAGGGCGTTCGATTTCGTTGTCTTCGACGTGGCGTTTGATAAGCTGTACAAACTCATCGCCATAGCGTTTAGCCTTGCCGGCACCAACGCCCGGGATATTCTGAAGTTCGTCGACTGTAATCGGATAGTTGGTCGCCATAGCCTCAAGCGATGGATCTTGGAAGATTACGTAAGGCGGCAACTCAAACTTCTTGGCCATCTTCTTACGAAGGTCCTTGAGCATATTGTAGAGTTCAGGGTCGACTGCACAAGTCGCACCACCCTTCAAAGGCACTTCTTCTTCGCTTTCCGAGAAGTCGTTGTCTTCTACCACCTTGAATGACTCAGGCTTGCTGAGGAACTTTTTGCCCTTGGCAGTGACCTTCAACAATCCGTAGTTTTCTATATCTTTATCGAGGTAGCCTGCGATGATAGCTTGGCGTATCACAGTGCTCAGGAATTTCTCATCTGAATCTACGAGACAGCCAAACACTTCGAGCTCCTCATGCTTATATGATCTTACTTCATCTGTTTTGCGACCGATTAGCACATTGACAGTGTATTCGGCCTTGAATTTTTCTTTCAAAGCAATGACCGTTTCGATCACTGCGCATAACTCTTCTTTTGCTTCCACTTGCTTTTTAGGATTTAAACAATTATCGCAGTTGCCACATCTCTCTTCCTTAAATTCTTCACCAAAATAGTGCAACAAGGTTTTTCTACGACACACCGACGACTCTGCGTAGCTTGCCGTTTCGAGTAGCAACTGTCTGCCTATCTCTTGTTCTGCAATCGGTTTTCCTTGCATCAGTTTTTCGAGCTTCTGCAAGTCTTTGTGTATATAATATGTTATGCAATGTCCTTCGCCACCATCACGTCCGGCACGTCCTGTCTCTTGGTAGTAGCCTTCGAGACTTTTAGGAATGTCGTAGTGAATCACAAATCTTACATCGGGCTTATCGATACCCATACCAAAAGCTATCGTCGCCACGATCACATCGACTTTCTCGAGCAAGAATGCGTCTTGATTTTCGGTGCGAGTGACTGAGTCCATGCCGGCATGGTAAGGCAGCGCATTGATATCGTTGACTCTAAGCGTCTCAGCCAACTCTTCTACACGCTTACGCGATAAGCAGTAGATGATGCCCGACTTGCCGGGGTTGCTCTTTATGTAGCGTATAATGTCTCGGTCGATGTCCTTGGTCTTGGGTCTGACCTCGTAGTAAAGGTTTTCGCGGTTGAAGCTTGACTTGAAGACCGCAGCATCTTGCATACCGAGATTTTTCTGTATATCGTGTTGCACCTTCGGGGTGGCTGTCGCAGTCAATGCGATGACCGGGCGTGTGCCGATTTCGTTGATAATGGGGCGTATCTTTCGATACTCAGGACGGAAATCGTGTCCCCATTCCGAGATGCAGTGAGCCTCATCGACAGCATAGAATGAGATGCGTATTGTGCGAAGGAAATTGATATTATCTTCTTTGGTGAGAGATTCAGGAGCGACATATAGCAGTTTGGTCTTACCCGACACCACGTCAGCCTTGACGCTATCGATAGCCGACTTATTGAGCGACGAGTTAAGAAAATGAGCTATACCATCATCTTCACTGAAATGGCGCATAGCATCTACTTGATTTTTCATCAATGCAATCAATGGCGAAATCACGATGGCAGTGCCCTCCGACATGAGGGCCGGCAACTGATAGCAGAGCGACTTGCCCCCTCCTGTAGGCATGAGAACAAATGTATCCTTACCATCAAGCAGAGCACTGATGATAGCCTCCTGATTTCCTTTGAATTTGTCGAAACCGAAATTATGTTTCAGAGCTTCGAGCAACACACTTTCTTCAGCCATGCTATTGATTTTTTATTACAAGTAGGTTTACACTCTCACAAAGTTAATCAAAATTTTATATAACCAAATATATAATTCCGATTTTTTAGTCTCCGAGACTCGTTTTTTCAAAATTTGCCTTCACCAACTGGGATTCGACATAGTCTTTATCGACCACAAACGACTTAATCTTCTGTGATGGCACTTCATACATCGAGTCGACCATGATGGTCTCTACTATCGAACGAAGTCCTCGAGCACCAAGCTTGTATTCGACTGCTTTAGTGACGATAAGGTCGAGTGCATCGTCGGTGAATTCGAGTTCTACGCCATCGAGTTCAAACATGCGTTTGTACTGACGAATGATAGCATTCTTTGGCTCTACCAAGATGCGACGCAATGCTTCCTTGTCGAGCGGATCAAGACTTGTGAGGATTGGCAAGCGTCCGATAATCTCAGGAATCAAGCCAAACGATTTAAGGTCCTGAGGCATCACATAGCGCATGAGGTTTTCGCGCTGTTGCTTCTTACGCACTGCGTCATGACCAAAGCCTACGACTTGCGTGTTGAGACGAGCTGCAATTTTGCGTTCTATGCCGTCGAATGCACCGCCACATATGAAGAGAATATTCTTCGTGTCGACCGGTATCATTTTCTGGTCAGGGTGTTTGCGACCACCTTGAGGCGGAACGAGCACCACCGAGCCTTCGAGGAGTTTCAACAATCCTTGTTGCACACCTTCGCCTGAGACATCTCGAGTGATCGAAGGGTTGTCGCTCTTACGCGCAATCTTGTCGATTTCGTCGATAAAGACGATGCCTCGCTGAGCTCTTTCGACATCGTAGTCGCATGCTTGGAGCAGACGCGTGAGCAATGACTCTACATCTTCACCCACATAGCCGGCTTCTGTCAAGACTGTAGCGTCGACGATAGTAAACGGCACATCGAGCAGTCGGGCGATGGTCTTTGCAAGCAATGTCTTGCCGGTGCCTGTCGGACCGACAAGAATTACGTTTGACTTCTCGATATCTACCTCATCGTTGGCATCTTGCATCACGCGTTTATAGTGATTGTAGACTGCCACAGAGAGATACTTCTTGGCATCTTCTTGACCGATGACATATTGATTAAGGAAATCGTGGATCTCCTTTGGCTTTGGAATTTGCTTCAATTTAGGCGCATCGGCCTTAGTCGCCTCTTGCACCTTTTTTACAGCTTCATCGCGCTTATCGTTGATAAACTTGATGCACTGATCGCAAAGGTAGAGGCCTTCATATATGCCGACTACTGTCAAGTCTTTCGACTGTGGCATGCCGCACATCGTACAGAACAATACGTTTTTCTTAGCCATTCTGCTCGTTTTTGAACTGTTTAGGGTTGACAAGCACCTTGTCGATCATACCATACTCTTCTGCTTCCTTGGCAATCATCCAGTAGTCGCGATCGGAGTCACGTTCGACCTTGTCGAATGGTTGACCCGAGTGAGTCGAGATGATATTATAGAGTTCAGACTTGAGTTTGAGGATTTCGCGAGCTGTAATCTCGATGTCGGAAGCCTGACCTTGGATGCCACCCATAGGCTGGTGAATCATCACGCGAGAGTGAGGCAATGCGAAACGCTTGCCCTTTTCACCTGCCACCAACAACACTGCAGCCATAGACGCAGCCATACCTGTGCAGATGGTCGATACGTCAGACGAGATGTATTGCATAGTGTCGTAGATGCCAAGACCTGCGTAGACAGAGCCGCCGGGAGAGTTGATGTAGATAGAGATATCCTTGCCCGGGTCGGCAGAGTCGAGGTACAACAATTGGGCTTGGATGATGTTGGCCGATTGGTCGGTGACTTGCGTACCGAGGAAGATGATACGGTCCATCATCAAGCGAGAGAATACATCAAGTTGAGTGACATTGAGCTGGCGTTCTTCCAAGATATATGGATTGATATAGTTCGATGTCGGAGTATCGATTGCAGAGGTAATGCCCGCTGCTGAATTGTTTACAAACTTTGTGTACTGGTCGAGCGTATTAGAGCTCATGCCACAATGATTGACAGCATATTTTCTAAAGTCGTTGTTCATAATTTAAGTTGGAATTTATTTTGAAAGTCAAAATTATAACAAAACAAAGAGTATACCAAATTTTTTGCCACAAAAATACGACAAAAAATTAGAGGAGCGCTATTATTAAGCACTCCTCTATATTATCTTGTATTGTTGTCTACTAAAATTAAGCTTCTGCCGGTGCGAAGAGTTCGTTGAATTGTTGTACGCTGACAGTCTTGTTGTCGATAGTGACATTTTCACGGATAGCGTAGTAGAGCTTCATGTCGACAGCTTGGTTGACAACGTGTTCGCGGCTCTTAGGGTCGTTGAGGATGTCGCGACCATACTTGTCGAGAACATCATCAGGAAGGTTTGTCATGCCGTATTGAGCGAATTGGCTTTGAGCGAGCATACGAGCGACTGCCAAGATGTCTTGTTCTTCAACCTTGAGTTCGAGTTGCTTAGCGATAGCTTCGCGAGTCAACTGCCATACGAGGTCAGGACGGATACGTTGGTATTCAGTTTCGATGTTTTCTTCGTTCAAGTTTTCGTCTTGTTGCATGAGGAATTCCTTGAGTACAGCGTCAGGAAGCTCGATATCGCCTACAGCCTTTTGGATAGCTTCCTTAGCGTCAATAGAGAAGCGGTAGTTGCTATCAGAAGAGAGTTGCTTTTCGATCATTTCCTTGAGAGCAGCGCGATATTCTTCTTCGTTGTGAGCTTTGTCTTTGCCTACAGTATTGTCGAAGAATTCTTGGTTGAGTTCTGCTTGACGGAGAACGATGATTTCCTTGATTTCGAGGTTGAATTCAGACTTAGTGTTTTCAGCCACTTCCTTATCGATGTTGAGCATAGAAGAGAGTTCTACTACGCTTTCACCACAAGCTACCCAAGGGTTGAACTTCACTACATCGCCCAACTTCTTATCCATGAAAGCAGCGCGTTGGTCGTCGTTCTTGAAGTATTGTGGAGACACGATACCGTTTTCGTTGAGGATACCACCTTCCTTGATGCTGCCATCTTCGTTAAGCTCAGTGATTACACCCTTCACCAAAGCGTTTGGCTCAACAGTTTCGCCAGGCACTTGTGCACCATAACGGTTGCGATACATGTCGCTTTGACGGTCAACCATTTCGTCGCTTACTTCGATAGTGTAGTAAGGCACAGTGAGGTCCTTATTAACGTGAGTATCGATTTCAGGAGCTACACCTACATTGAAAGTGAAAGTGTAGTCAGCTGCTTCGAGGTCGAATTCTTCCTTGGTAGCAGGCACAGGGTTGCCGAGCACTTGGATTTCGTTGTCCTTGATATAGTTGAACAAAGCATCAGTCACTTCCTTGTTGACTACATCATACTTCACAGCCTTACCATATTTCTTTTGGATAAGACCTGCAGGCACCTTACCAGGACGGAATCCAGGCTCAGGGCGAGTCATATTGATGTCACGAAGCGCTTTCTTTACTTTGTCTTGATAGTCTTTTTCTTCAAGTGAAACTGTGATAGTAGCGTTCACAGCGTCGATCTTGTTAATTGTTACATTCATCTTGTTTAGAAATATATGTATTATTAATATTATTCGTTTGTTGCAACTCATGCAAAATCTATGCCAATACAGCACTATTTGCACAAATCGGGCACAAAGATAGCAAATTACGAACGAAAAATCAAATTTTCACTCACCATTTTATGCTAATCTCATGTCAAACTGTCCATAACATGCCACATCTGCCATGCCATGACCTCTCGCTCTTGAGTCTTTTATGGCAATTCCTCTCCTAATCGATGATTGATATCATGCATTGGCATTTCGTCCACTGTCCTGTCCCTGTCCGGGTGTCTGTGCTTGTCCACGCTGTCCCACTGCTATAGATAAGATAGATATTATAGTTACTATAGATGTGACAGATACAAAAACATAGCCGAACCCGTTGGGCCCGGCTATTATGTGGATTTCGGAATTTTCCGAGGGGATTACTTGTAGAATTCTGCGAAGACTTTGACTGCGTATTCGTGGTCTTTTACTGAAGCCATTTCGCGTGCAGAGTGCATTGCCCAGATTGGGTTGCCCATATCGACACCGCGAATATCCATTTGGCCGGTCAAGATGTTGCCCAATGTAGAGCCACCGAGCACATCACTATGGTTGACAAAGTACTGACATGGCACACCTGCCTTTTCGCACAATGCTTGGAACACAGCTGAGCCGTCGGCATCAGTCATATACTTGCAGTTGGCATTGATCTTGATAGCCGGACCGCCTCCGAGGATAGCGTGGTTGGTCGGGTCATACTTTTCGCTATAGTTAGGATGCCAGCCGTGAGCATCGTCGGCAGAAATCATGAATGAGTTGGCCAACGCACGGAAGAAGTCTTGCTGCTCGTAGTCAGGTGTCACGAGGCGAGTAATGCGTTCAAGCATATCGCGAAGCACAGGAGATGCCGCACCTTGCTTTGTGCCACTACCTGTCTCTTCATTGTCGAAGATTGCCATTACGCGAGTAGCCTTATCATCGTTGACTTCGAGGAGCGCTTCTAGAGCTGCGTATGCCATAGAGAGGTCGTCGATACGAGCTGATTGGAAGAACTCATTATGCACACCGAGCACTGCTGATTTCTCTACCGGATAGAGGTTGAGTTCATACTCAAGAATATCGAGTGGGTCGATGCCGAGATGCTCTGCTACCAACACTCTGACGATACCACCCTTCGCCTTGAAGTCTTCGATTTCTTCCTTGCTGAAACGACCTACGACAGGTTTCATATCCTTTTGTACTGAAAGTGCATTACCTTCATTGACAGCACGATTGAAGTGGATAGCGAGGTGAGGAATTGTTGCGAATGGTTTCTCGATATCGACAGGCACGATAGTCGGCTTCAATGGGTCGATGCTGCGAAGCACCACACGACCTGACATTGACAATGGACGGTCAAACCATGTGTAAAGGATACCACCACCATACTTTTCGACGTTGAGAGTCACCAAACCACCATCGCCATAGATTTCGGCATTTGGTTTGATTTTAAAGCATGGACTATCGCTGTGGGCAGAAATAATGCGGAAGCCTTGTTCAGCCACCGGCTCTGCTCCGAGAATGAATGCAAAAATGGCAGTACCATTCTTTGTGACATAGTATTTACCACCCTTGCGAATTTCCCACTTGTCGGTCTGACGAAGCTCAGTAAATCCCGCCTTGTCTAATTCTTTTTTTATAGTTTCTACGGCCATGACGTTGCAAGTAGAAGCGTCGAGCCAATTAAGAAGTCGATTAATCATGTCGTTATGTATTAGTCTGTTAATTAATTCGTTGTGTTATGATGAGTAGCGATAATGATTGAGAGCACGGAGCACGTTGCAAAGTGTCTGCGACCAGTATGCCTCGAAATTCTCTTTACACTCGCCAAGGGCTTCCATTGTCTGTGCACCCTCGGAGTCTTTGACCACCGAAACAAAATTGAACAAGTCTTGGAAGATGTCGGCAAGCGATTCAGCGACAGAGGCCGCAATCGGGGTGTCGCTATATTTCATATCCTCCTCGAAAGTTTCGAGAAACGTGTCGTCTTCTCCCATGAGAGTTTCCACGCCTCGACGCACACTTTCGTAGTAATCCTCGTCGACATAGCTTGCAGAGCCCGAGTAGAAGTTGTCTTCAAACATCGGCTGCTCGACATTCACATCACACATTGATATATATATGCGAGGCAAAAGTCGCAACATTTCTGCCACAAACTCATCCTTCTCTGCTTCGTAGGTATTGCTCAAAGCGACGCAATATTCATTGGCGAGTCCTATAAATGTCAACACATTAGGACTGATTTTGTTTTCTGCCATATAAAAGTATTATGAATTATACTACGCAAAGATAATGCTTTTCCTTCAAACTTTCAGCACCGACGATAAAATTTGTGCATTTACAGCCTGAAGAAGTCACTCCATGTCGTTCAGTCGCGATATAGATGATGGGCGATGATGTAGTCTTTGACAGCAGGGTGCAACATCTCTGAAGTGTCGCCCGACTGAGTGAGTGCAGCACGAATTTCTGTAGATGATAAGTCAGTGACCGGAGCTTCAGCCAGTAGTCTCACATTTGCCGGCATGGTCGACTCGTCGACATCGTAACCGGGACGAGGATAGACCAACAGTCCGAACTCGTCGATTATCTCTTGCCAATTGCGCCATTTATCGAAGATGAGCCAGTTGTCGGAGCCGACAATGAGTGTAAAGTCGCAGTCGGGATAAACGGCTCGCAGTTGAGTAAGAGTGCGATAGGTGAAATTGGGTTTAGGGAGGTCGAACTCAAAGTCTGACGGCTGCACCTTCGAGCAATGAGCCGTGGCAACCGTGGCCATAGCCAAGCGATGCACATCTGCCTCTAAGGTCTGCCCCTGCTTGAGAGGATTGAGTGGCGACACCATAAGCCACACCTCGTCGACCAGGCCCGCGGAGCAAATGTAGTCTGCGAGCCTGACATGACCTAAGTGGATCGGATTAAAACTACCCGAATATATACCTATGCGTCGCTTCTGCATCTCTGCCATACTTTTATGACACTTCTTTAATTTATAGATGCTACAGATACTATAATTAATGTTGTTTCTATCGAGTTACGAAACGGAGGATTGCGGCACGGACTTCTTCGACTGCTGTATCGAGGTCGTCATTGACAATTACCCGGTCGTATTGCGGTGCGAATCCTATCTCAAATTCAGCTTTGGCAAGGCGTTTGAGGATAGTCTCCTCTGAGTCTGTGGCACGACCACGGAGTCGATTGCCGAGTTCTTCCACGCTTGGCGGCATGATGAAGAGCGAGAGGGCTTCTTCACCGAAACGCTCTTTGACATTGACACCACCCTTGACATCGATATCAAGAATGAGGTTGCGACCTTCGCCTGTGACACGGTCTACTTCGCTGACCAATGTGCCGTAGTGAGTGCCTGCATAGACCTCTTCCCATTCTACAAACTTGTCTTCGTTGATGAGACGCACAAATTCTTCGTCGGAGATGAAATAGTAGTGCACGCCATGCTCTTCGCCTTGACGCGGCTTACGACTTGTCGCTGAAATGGAGAAACCGAGTTTCAAACGCTCGTCGTCGATGATTTGCTTTATAATAGTCGACTTTCCGCAACCCGATGGTGCAGAAATCACGATTAGTTTACCTTTATCCATTTTGTTGTCGTTGGTGTTATAACACATTGAGCACTTGCTCCTTGATTTGCTCCAACTCGTCCTTCATGCGCACCACGATGCGTTGCATCTCAGCATTGTTGGACTTAGAGCCTAAAGTGTTGATTTCGCGTCCCATCTCTTGAGCAATGAAGCCAAGTTTCTTGCCCTGACCGAGTTCGCCATCGAGAGTCTCGATGAAATAGTTCATATGATTATCGAGACGGAGTTTCTCTTCGTTGACATCGAGTTTCTCAATGTAGTAGATGAGTTCTTGCTCAAGGCGATTCTTGTCGTAGTCGATTGGACCGAGTTTGGCAAGGTTTTCTTCAAGGCGAGTGCGAATCTTGGTGACTCTCTCCTCTTCGAACGGCTCTACGGCTTTAAGGAGGGCACGAATATTGGCAATTTTCTCGCGGAAGAATTGGTCGAGTTTCTGACCCTCTTGCTTACGGAAGGCGATGATATTTTCGATGGCTTGTTCCAAAGCAGACCAAAGAGCGGCAGTCTCCTCCTCGCCCACTTGAGCCGACTCAGTCTTGAGGGCATCAGGCAGACGCAAGAGAGTCGCATACCAGTCCGACGGAGTGTCGATCTGCAACTCTTGAGCCATGTTGATGATTTGCTCTTTGTAGCCCTTGAGCACACCGACATTGATGGAGGCGTTGACTTCTGCGGCCACAGTTTCGATCATCACTGCCACTTCCACCTTACCACGAAGGAGATGCTCGGCAATCTTATTGCGCATTTCGACCTCCTTCTCACGGAAATACTGAGGCACGCGCATCGACAGGTCGAGTTGCTTACTATTGAGAGATTTTATTTCAATTGTCACTTTCTTGGCTGTAGAGGTCGCAATGCCTCTACCGAAACCGGTCATTGATAGTACCATGGTTATATCTAATTTACAAATCGCAAATTTACTGAATAATCCGTGAAATACAACTATTTTATTCGCATTTTTTTGTCTGCGGAGGATTTTTTGGAGAAAAAGAAGAAAGTTTGGCAAAAAAGATGTAATAAGTCGACAAAAATCACTATATTTGCGTTTAATAAATCCAACAAGCATTTACACATAAAAATATTAATAGAATATGAGCAACGACGAATTGATGAAAGATGTGATGTCGAAAGCCCAAAGATGGCTCGACGAAAAGTATGATGCCGACACACGCGCAGAGGTGAAAGCAATGATTGATGCTGAAGACAAGACTCCACTTATCGAAGCATTCTACAAGGACCTCGAGTTTGGCACCGGTGGTCTTCGTGGCATCATGGGTGTAGGATCAAATCGCATGAACATCTACACAGTAGGTGCAGCGACACAAGGTCTTGCCAACTACCTTAAGGATACATTTAAGGACCTCGAGCAGATCAGTGTGTGCGTTGGTCACGATGTGCGCAACAATTCTCGTAAATTTGCAGAACTCACTGCCGACATCTTCTCAGCCAACGGCATCAAAGTCTATCTCTTCGACGACTGCCGTCCGACGCCTGAGATTTCATATGGTATCCGCAAGCTTGGTTGCCAAAGCGGTGTAGTCATCACAGCGAGCCACAACCCTAAAGAATACAACGGCTATAAAGCATATTGGAGCGATGGTGCTCAGATGATTGCTCCTCACGATGTGAAGACTATCGAGTATGTCAACCAGATTACTTCAGTGGACCAAATCAAGTTTGAAGCCAACAAAGATCTCATCGAAATCATCGGTGCCGACATCGACAAGCAGTACCTTGACGAAATCAAGGCTCTCTCGCTCAGTCCTGAAGCCATCGAGCGTCACAAGGACATGAAGATTGTCTACACTCCTATCCACGGCACAGGCAAGATGCTCATCTTCGACTCACTTGCCAACTATGGTTTCACCAACGTTATCCACGTGCCTGAGCAAGACGTACTCAGCGGTGACTTCCCTACAGTGGAATCTCCTAACCCTGAAGTGCCATCAGCTATGGCAATGGCTATCGCTAAGGCCAAGGAAGTCGGTGCCGACATCATCTTCGCCAGCGACCCTGATGCCGACCGTGTAGGCTTGGTGGTAAGAGACAAGGCAGGCAACTATCAACTTGTCAACGGCAACCAGATTGTGATGATCTTCCTCTACTACCTCATCACACGCAACGTAGAACTCGGCAACATCGACGGCACAGAATATTGCGTTAAGACCATCGTAACGACTGAAGCCATCAAGCGTATCGCTGACGCCAACAACGTGAAGTGCTACGACTGCTTCACAGGCTTCAAGTGGATCGCTGATGTGATGCGCAACAACGAGGGTGTCGCTCGCTACCTCGGTGGTGGTGAAGAAAGCTACGGCTTCTTGGCTGAAACATTCGTACGCGACAAAGATGCTGTCAGCGCAGTGTCACTTCTTGGCGAAATCGCTGCTTGGGCAGCCGACAAGGGTCAGAACCTCTACGAAATGCTCATCGACATCTATAGCAAATATGGCTTCTCACGCGAAAAGGGTATCAGCGTAGTACGCCCGGGCAAGTCGGGAGCAGAAGAGATCGTAGAGATGATGAAGGGCTTCCGTGCCAACCCTCCAAAGGAACTCGACGGCTCACCTATCGTCTGCATCAAGGACTATGCCGACCTCACATGCCGTTGCCTCGAATGCGACAAGACAGAGAAGATGGACTTCCCTACTACAAGCAACGTGCTCCAATTCTTCACAAAAGCCGGCGACAAGATTTCTATCCGTCCTTCAGGCACAGAGCCTAAGATTAAGTTCTACATCGAAGTGCGTGAAGACATGCCATCAGCCGACAAATATGAAGAGACTGTGGTCAACGCAGAAGCTAAGATTGAGAGAATCCTCGCTGACCTCGGCGTGAAATAATCTCATCATCGCATAACCCCTAAAAACGGCAGTCGAGCAAAAAAACTCGGCTGCTATTTTTATATAGTCGACAATTAATGTTGCAAATTGGGGATTTATTACTAACTTTGCACTACACGAAAACATTTATGGGATTATGGAAAAGAATAGCATCGTATCCATCAACGACATCTCCAAGGAGGAGATACTTGAGCTCTTGAAGACAGCTGCCTATTTCGAGGAACACCCCAATCAAAAAATCCTCGACGGCAAAGTGATTGCAACACTATTTTTCGAACCCTCTACTCGCACACGTCTAAGCTTTGAGACTGCAGTCAATCGTCTCGGAGGTCGCATCATCGGCTTCTCCGACCCTGCAGCGACCAGCACATCTAAGGGCGAGACACTCAAAGACACCATCATCATGGTGGGCAACTATGCCGACGTCATCATCATGCGTCACTATCTTGAGGGTGCAGCCAAATACGCATCGGAAGTGACCGACACCCCTATCATCAACGCCGGCGACGGGGCTCACCAACACCCATCGCAGACAATGCTCGACCTCTACTCTATCTATAAGACACAGGGCAGTCTCGACAACCTCACTGTCACAATGGTCGGCGACCTCAAGTATGGTCGTACAGTCCACTCGCTTCTGATGGCACTAAGCCACTTCAACGTGAAATTCCAGTTTGTGGCATGCGACGAGCTAAGAATGCCTGAAGAGTTCCGCACATTCTGCGACCGCAACGGTATCCAATACACCGAACACCGCGAATTCTCGGCAGAAGTAATCAACTCGAGCGACATTCTCTACATGACACGCGTGCAACGCGAGCGTTTCACCGACCTCATGGAATACGAGCGTGTCAAAGACCTCTACAATCTCCACAACGCAATGCTTGCCGACTCTAAGCCTAACCTTAGAATCCTCCACCCACTGCCACGTGTCAACGAGATTGACCAAGATGTCGACGACAACCCTAAAGCATACTATTTCCAACAAGCCAAGAACGGACTCTATGCTCGTCAGGCTATGATCTGCAAAGTGCTTGGCATCAAAGTCAACCAATAAACCATAGAAGAGTTATGTCAACAGATAAGAAAGAATTAGCAGTCGCTGCGCTACGCAATGGCACAGTCATCGACCATATCCCATCTAAAGCATTGTTTAAAGCTGTCGACCTTTTAGGCATCAGCAGGCTCGATAAGAGCGTCACTATCGGTTGCAATCTCCAAAGCAGTCGTTTAGGCTCTAAAGGTATTATCAAGGTGGCCGACACCTTCTTTGCTCAAGAAGTCATCAATCGCATTGCTATCATCGCTCCGTCGGCTGTAATCAACACGATTAAGGACTTTGAGGTGGTCAGCAAGGAGCAAGTGGAATTACCTTCAGAGGTGGTCGACTTGGTGGTGTGCAACAATCCTAAGTGCATCACACGCAACGAGCCTATGAGAAGTCGTTTCGAAGTGATCGACCGTGAGAATGTCACACTGAAGTGCTGCTATTGCGAGCATGAAGTGAATGGCGACATGATCAACCTTAAATAGTCTACGAGTATGGGCAAAGTATCTTGGAAACCGGGCACGATGATATATCCGTTGCCCGCAGTGCTCGTCACTTGTGGTGAAACCGAGAAAGAATGGACGATGCTGACAGTGGCATGGGTGGGCACTATCTGCTCCGACCCTGCTATGTGCTACATCTCGGTGCGTCCCGAGCGTGCAAGCTACCCTATCTTGGAGCGATGCATGGAGTTTACCATCAACCTAACGACCAAAGAGATGGCACATGCCACCGACTGGGCTGGAGTGCGTTCAGGTCGCGACTACGACAAGTGGAAAGAGACCGGATTGACACCTATCAAGGGGGAAAAGGTGGCTTGCCCTACCATAGAGGAGTCACCACTCAGCATCGAATGTCGCGTCAAAAGCATTCAGCGACTTGGCACTCACGACATGTTCATCGCAGAAGTCATCAACGTCAGAGCCGACGACAGATACATCGACCCTGCGACCGGACAATTCTCGCTATCCGATGCCAACCTGATGGCCTACTCTCACGGCTTCTATTACGAACTCGGCCAGATGATAGGTCGCTTCGGCTTCTCAGTGCAGAAAAAGAAATAACAAGACTCAACGATAGCACCTATGGTTATTATAGAGGATATAGTAATTATAGGTGCTTACTATAGATAGATGAAATCGGGATTGCAGATGCTAAGACTTGCGTTAATCCTATTGGTGACTATGCTCTCTGCTCCATGGGCACAGGGCAAGTCGCATAGCGTGGTAGTGGTCGACTCAGTGATGCGTCAGCCATTGCCCGGGGCATCAGTCTTCGACAGCAGAGGCAAGATGATGGGCATAAGCAAAGAGGATGGTCGCCTACCCTATGCATCAGCCGCCGACTACCCACTGACTATCCGCTACATGGGCTATCAGGAGAAATGCATCACAGAACTCAGTGCCGACACCATCTTTCTTCAAGAGAGCATCACGGAATTGCCCGAGGTAGTCGTAGAGTCGAAGAATCATCGCCTGCTTCACACGCTGGCTTATGTCAGAGAATACTCGACACTGACCACCTACAGCGACACCGTGTTTCTATTCCGCGAGAAGATGGTCGACTATATGCTGCCGACGACTCCCGACATGAAATACAAAGGCTGGCGTGAGCCAAGAGTGCTGAAATCGAAGTCCTACTACCGATTCACCGACAGCCAAGGGCTCGACAGCGTCAGCGACCAATGCAACCACCATTTCTCATGGGCAGACTGGGTGGGTATCGTTCCGACAGCAGCCATCACCGAAAAACTGGTCAGCAATCGAGTAGGCACCGACACCATATATGGCAAATACAGCCCGACAGAGATGTGGCGACGCAACGACGACCGACTGACGCTCGATGTCGATGTGCTTGCCGACACGACAAGTCGCAAATGGGTGCCCAATCTGTCACTATTTTTCAAGGACAACATCGAATTTGAACGCTTCCGAGTGCGATTTCACTACGACAATGTGGTCGGCGACTCAATAGCGCCGATAGACCTTGCAGGCTACTCGTTCAACATAGAGTCGAATGGTCGCGGACGAGGGATGTTTCGCTTTGCTCGAAAAGATGAGCAATTCTTCGTATCGACCTACGCCGAAGTGTATATCATCGACAAGGAATACATCACCATCAAAGAGGCCAAGAAGTGGGAACGCGGAAAGTGGGATAGCGACGAAATGGCTATCTACGAGCCACAGGAAGCACCCGAACTGCAACCGGCTATCGTGGCACTTGTCGACAGAGTCAACAACATCGACTACACACAAGCCCGCCTATCGATTACGCCCGACCAGCGTCTGGCGAGTCGCAAAGTAGAGCGCAATCTCGGACAGAAAGTGCTCGACCGCATCAAAGGGATACTCGGCATCAGCAGCATCATCGGACGCCACAAGCAGAAGAAGCAGTGGAAAGAGTTTCGCCATGAGCAGCTGCGACGCAACGCAGAGTAAGCAGTGGAAAGAGTTTCGCCATGAGCAGCTGCGACGCAACGCAGAGTAAGCAGTGGAAAGAGTCTCGCCATGAGCAGCCGCGACGCAACGCAGAGTAGGCAGCGACATACTCATTCTCATCGAAAAGACTTAGCAAAACTCTACACTCACCACTGTACTGTCCCTGTCCGGGAGTCTGTGCTTGTCCTCGTTGTCCCTCAGCATTCGCTACTGTCAAAGGCCTAAAAGGGCTAAAAGGCTCGAAAAGCATTCTCTCCGATTACTCTGAGGATAGCAGTGACTCTGCCTTTGCAGCTCCCTCCCGCGACTTCGATGATAGCAGTGACTTTGCATCGAGGGGTAGCGTCCACTGTCCTGTCCCTGTCCGGGTGTCTGTGCTTGTCCTCGTTGTCCCTCAGCATTCGCTACTATCAAAGGGCTAAAAGGCCCTAAAGGGCCCAATAGGCTCAACAAACCATCGGAAGGAAAGGGCTAAAGGGCCCGAAAGGCATCGCTATTAAACGCTATATGATATGATAAGAGAGGCTGTCTAACAACAAAAGTTGGACAGTCTCTTTTTTGTGCGAAAAATTGGGGCATTTAAGCAGCTTTCGCTCCACAAAAGTATTTTGTTGTGTAAATGTTTAAATCGAGGTTCACACAATGTCT
>JAFYNZ010000021.1 GCA_017547845.1 Muribaculaceae bacterium | reverse complement strand
TTCTTCAAACGCTTTGGCTGAATCTTTCAACGCCAAAATCAAGCTTTTTAGAGCAAACCTTAGAGGCGTCGTTGATAAGAAGTTCTTCCTGTTTCGCATAGCTAAACTTTTCGCTTACCCTCACTAAATAACTACTGAACCACTATAGTGCCTATAGTATTAATAGACTTATAGTATCTATAGCGTCTGTAGCGACTATAATCTATTACGGAAGTCGGGGAAGAGGACTGCATCAGTCGGAGCAGATGGTGACAGCGAAGCAGACGGTAGCGTATCATCTCACACTGATAGAATCAGCCAGAGCCGACAATAGTGTAGCAGCTCGCGAGGATAACGTCAGTCGGTGATGGTGTCGGAGCGGTAGAGTGGATGATAGTGCAGCAACTCGTCGTGGAGCTGTTGACGATCAAAGTGAAGGTAAATCTCCGTGGTAGAGATATTTTCGTGACCAAGCATCTCCTGGATTGCCCTGAGATTGGCACCACCTTCAAGCAGATGCGTAGCAAATGAGTGGCGCAGTGTGTGCGGACTGACGTTTTTGCCGATACCGGCTTTCTCTGCAAGGTCTTTTATGATGTAGAATATCATGACTCGCGTAAGTTTGGCTCCTCTGCGATTGAGAAACAGCACATCTTCGTTGCCGGGCTTAATATCGAGTGCACTTCGATCGGGTAGATAAGCCATGATTTCGTCAAGCGTCGCCTTACACATTGGCACCAGACGCTGCTTGGAGCCTTTACCCTCTACGATGGCATAGCGTTCGTCGGCATAGATGCGACTCAGACGCAGTTCGGTCAGCTCGGAAACTCGCAGTCCACAACCATACATCACCTCTACTATCGCCCTATTACGTTGTCCTTCAGCCTTACTGAGGTCGATAGCGGCTATCATGGCATCAATCTCTTCGACCGACAACACATCGGGGAGCGTGCGTGGAAGACGCGGAGTGTCTATGTACTGCATAGGGTCGGCAGCTATGTAACGCTCCATTCTCAGATACTTATAGAACGACCTCAATCCGGCAATCAGACGAGCCAACGAGCGTGGATGCACACCCATCTCAGAAAGCATAATAAGCAACCCATGTAGGTCGTCTTCTTCCACCTCGACAAGGCTCTTACCGACACTATCAAGATAGCCATAGAGCTGACGCACATCGTGACCATAGGACTGCAAAGTATTGTCCGACAGACCTCGCTCAAGAAGCAAATAATTGAGGTAATTGTCGAGCACCTTTTCTCGGTCGAGAAGCGGTCGGAGATTGTCGGGATTCATAATCAGGTCAGATTATTGTGGTATACTTCACGCGAGGCACGCGGTCATTGACGACAATAAGAGCCATGTCGGTGTCTTCAAACACCACTCCGTGGCTACACGCCTCCACCGTCGCTTCATAGTCACTTCGTATCGCGGCATCTTTGAGCCCACGAAACAGAATGCAGCAGCCTTGACCGACAGCACATCGCTTCAACCATGCGACATCATCAGCCGGAGCGCAGACATAGAAGAGCAAGCGTTCACACTCCATCTCAGCAAGCATAGGCTCGATCAGCACACAATGCTTCACACGGCTATCGGCTATCTCCACAGCCTTGTGCAACACCTGATGCACCTTTCCGACTGTCCCAAATCGCGAAAACCCCATGCGTCCCACAATGCGTATCAGCAGACGAGCATCATGACGCAACCGTCGGCTATCGGACTGATTCAAGAGGTAGCCTTCGATGTCATCGTAAGCGTAGTAGCGATAGGGGCAATTGAGCAGTTGGCCTACCAACATAAAGGCGTAAGGGGAATGTACGCCAAACCCCTTACTGTGTCGCAGTCGTTTGTACCACTGCGCAAATCGTTGCCATAGGCCCAAAGCCTTCATGTCGTTATGATTGTTTCTTCTTGGAAGTGCATTGACAGCAGCTGCATTGTCGGTAGAGCATAAACAAGGCTCCACCACAAAGCAGATAGATTATTATGATTGAGATTGTCGCCATCGTGTCGGTGACATGGATCGACTCAGGATCAAACACAAACTCAATGGTGTGACTTCCCGCCGGCAGATTCAAGGCACGCAACACATAGTTGACACGGCCTATCTCTGCATCCTTGCCATCGACAGTGGCTTTCCAACCCCATGGGAAGTACACCTCGCTGAACACTGCCACACCACCCTTCTGAGTCTGTGCGTGATAGGTCAAGCGATTAGGAGCGTACGTAGTCTCATAGATGGTGTCGCCCGGCATCTTAGGCTGACTCTTGCCAAGCACAGCCTCAAACGCCTTATCGGCCACGGCCACAGAGTCGACAGCCAAGTCGGTGAGTGCCGACATCTCCTCGTTGGCAGAAGCGACATAGTCCACTTGGTCGACAAACCACGCGTTGCCCATAGCGTCAGGATTTCGCTCGCAGACAGTCTGACCTGCTTCATCGCGACCGATAAAGTAGCGAGCGTTGAGCATATTGAGCACCCCGATGTTGCCCTTATTGATTTGGTGTTCGATAAGGTCATTGTAGCGAGTAAGTTTAGCAGCGTGATAGCCACCGATAGTCTTATGGAAATAAGATGAACGAGCACCACCGAAGTCAGCGTAGTCCATCACACGATAGTTCATAGTCGTATCTTGGAGTATCTGAAGGTCGACAGCCGTCGGCTCAAACACAGCCTCATCGGAAGCCGCCACCACGAAATTGTCGCTATTGACATAACGCTTATTGACAGTATAGAGGTCGACAAGTGTCAACACAGCCAGACCTGCGACAAGCACATATCCTTTCTTGATAATGCCACGCCAATAGAGCACCATCAAAATGACACCGACCATTATCACCATAAGCGAACGGAATGCATCGTCGGACACGAGCGACAGACGAGCCTCACGGATATTGTGGAGTATGCCACTGAACATCGGTTCCGAAAAAGCCCCCATCTCAGTGAGTGCTTTCAATTCGCTTGCACTAAACGCGTTGCCAAACAAGCTTGGCGCAATCCAGCCCAAGAAGCAGATGAGAACACCGACACCCATCACTCCGTAGAATTGCTTCTTGTAGCGAGCAAAGAAGTCGGGAGTGGTCAACATCTTATTGACACACATCATCGCAAGCAACGGCAGCGTAAACTCTGCTATCACAAGGATACTGGAGACGGTGCGGAATTTATTGTAGCCCGGGAAATAGTCGATAAACAGCTCTGATAACCACGCAAAATTGTGTCCCCAAGCGAGCAATATCGAAAGCACCGTCGAGGCAAATAATGCCCATTTCATCGGCCCTTCGACCACAAACAATGCCAATATCGCCAGCATAAAGATGATAGCTCCGACATAGACCGGACCATTGGTCATCGGCTGATTGCCGAAGTATTGGCAGAACTGACCCATCCACTGCATCTCCTCAGGAGCAATCTGTCCCGAATTGTAGCGCGACTCCATGTAGTCGGTCTCAGTGACCGACAGCGGATAATTCAGGCCTTGTATCGGCTTGAGCGTAGCACCACCCTTAACGTTAGGGATGAGCAACGTGAGTGTCTCGTCAGGACCATAACTCCACGCAGTGATATAGTCGAAATCGAGACCTTTCTTCTCCTCAGCCGACATCGCCGCTGCATCGGCAGAGACAATCTCTGTCTTACGGCCGCGGATAGTCTCCTTAGAGTACTCATAAGTGTTGTAAAGACTTGGAGAGTTGGCCACAACGCCCAATACGCCTGCCGCCACCACGCAACCAGTCGCTATCGCCCATCGACGCACATTCTTCTCCTTGAGTGCCGACCACAGATAAGCCAACACCATGAAGAAAATCACGAATAGGAAATAGTAGGACATCTGAGGGTGATTGGCTTGCAATTGCAGCGCACCAAACAACGATGCCAATGCCGTACCGGCCACATACCTGCCTCTATAACAGAGTATTATACCACCAATCGTCGGAGGGATAAATGTCAGTGTCACAAACTTCCAGATGTGGCCCGCACCTATAATGATGATGAAATAGGTCGAGAAGCCCCACCCTATCGCACCGAGCAACGCCGTGTACCACTTCATGCGCATACAAAGCAACATGATGAAGAAACCCACCATCATCATGAATAGCAGATTGGCAGGCGATGGCAACCCGAGTCCGTAGAGCTTCGTAATCCACGAGATCAGGTCAGACGACGGATAAGAGGGTGAAATCTGGAAATTAGGCATACCGCCAAAGAGCGAGTTGGTCCAACGAGTAGTCTCGCCGGTGGCCTCTGTGAAAGCCTTACCCTCTTGCCCGTTAGCAAGCCCTTGCTGAATATCGTGCTGCTGGAGCACCTTGCCTTCCATCGCATCAGGATAGAAAAACAAAAAGGCTATGACTGCCATCAGCAGCACAGCCAATATTGTAAATATGTAGGATCGTTTCATTTCTTAGCCTCTGGCTGTACATCAATTTGACGGTTCAAACTTTGTTCCAACGAGATGAGTGTTTCTGTCTCCGACACACCCGGAATGTGCTGAATGCGGTCGTTAAGAAGCGTCATCAAGTGCAGATTGTCCTTGGCATACACCTTAATAAAGATAGAGTAAGGACCGGTAGTGAAGTGACATTCCACCACTTCTTTGATTTTCTCAAGCTCTGCGACTACATCGCGATACATAGAGCCCTTCTCAAGCTTCACACCCACATATGTGCAAGTGTTAAAGCCCAAAATCTTAGGGTCAACAATATAGCCCGAGCCAGTGATTACTTTCATGTCAATTAGACGCTGAATTCGCTGATGGATAGCTGCTCGCGACACGCCGCATTCCACTGCCACGTCTTTTGATGCGATACGAGCGTTCTTCATCACGATATTGAGGATCTTACGATCCAGATTGTCAATTTTTTCCATAATGTTACTTTTTCAATTACTTTGCGAATTTAATACCAAAAATTGACACTTACAACTATTTTCGCACTTTTTTAATCAAAATGACCGTTTTTTTGACATAAGCAACAAAAATCACACTTTACACCCGACTTTACCGACATATATCCACCTCGCACCGACGATTTTCAACACCCTCGCATTGGCATTTGTCTATCTTTTCCACCCTCAACTTAATGTTTAAGGTTAAATGTTGAATGGAGCGATGGGGTGTCCCTCCTCCTGCCCTCGGTCAGTGAGACCATCTGTGGACACCGAGGGGACAGAAGCGAAAAGGCACAACAAGCCCAAAAGGGATAATAGGCTCAAAAGACACTGCCCATTACACCTTATGCCTTAAGTATTTCGCATTAAGTGTCCCTCCGTAGGGGTGAGGACAATGAGTACAGCTGTGGACAGCAAAGGGGGTAAGGTTTATGGTTTAATGTAGAATGGGGCGTTAGCGGTACACTCATTGCTCTTCTCGGGTATACCCCCCCTTTGGGGGTATGGTGGCTGAGGCTGCAGCATCCGGTGGTGGCGCTCGCTGCGCTCACTGACCACCGGTTATCGAGGTGTAACCCCTCCGGGGTATCAGCAACGATGGAAATGTTTAAGGTTTAGAGGCTGAATGGAGTGTCCCTCCGTAGGGGTGAGGACAATGAACACACCAGAGGACAGTGAGGAGACAGCAAGGGGGTAATGTTTATGTATAAGGGCGTTGGAGCGTCCCACTTCCGACCCTCGAACAATGAAGACACCCGAGGACACTTCGAGGACACTTTACGTTTAATGGAGCGAAGCCCTTTGGGTGTTTGTCCTATCATCACTACTCGCATTGCTCTCACTCAATTCACTAAAAAAAGAAAGGCAGAGAGTCGATGATTACTCTCCACCTTTTATGTTGCGTGTCGGGGTTAGCAACTACGTTGCTCGCTATACTCTTATTCACCAATCTTTACAGGCTCTGAAGCCACAACCACAGGAGCATCTGTAGGGTTGCCATCTTTGTCGCAGTAGCCTACTACTTTGATTTCAAGGCATGCGATGTCACTGCCCTTGAGTCGGAATTGGCGTGCTTGCGGACCAAACAGGTCAGTAGCCGAACCGAGCACTTTGTAGATTGCACCCACGCTCATGATAGGCAACACTTCGTTGACAATCGGTGAGTAGCGATATTCGCCTACCTTTACCGGCATAGGATTGATATCCGATGGCACAAGCGACTTACCGTCAACGTCGGTCATCTTGAGCTCTACAAGCACCATCTGACCCTTCTCAAGTTTTTGACCTTGCACAGGTGCAATCACTTTGTAGACGAGGCCTGTAGTGTCTTGCTGATAGCCCGATTTCTCCATCTCCTTGACGATTTTGGCATCTGCTTCGGCTTTCTCTTTGGCATAGCGTTTTGCCTCGAGACGCTGACCGAGAGGAGCCATTTCTTGCTGCACGAGGTGAGGCTTGATGATTGTGTCGCTTTGCATACCGTAAGCTACACCTGCGAGATAAGAGTCTGCACTGAGTTGTGTCTCGTAGTTCTCCTTAATATTGTTGATACTTGTAGCCATCTGAAGACCTGCCATCAAGCCGTGGTTGAACGCTTCGTTGTCGCCAAGCATAGTCATACCCTTAGCCAAACCTTGAAGGTAGGCCGCTTTTGCAGCGTCTGTCTTGAGCGTAGAGTCTTGGAAGGTCATACGCCAAAAATCCATCGATGATTGCTGACCGAAATAGTAAGAGACCGAGTCTTCAAACGTAGCGTTAGCGATCTGGTCGATAGTCTTTGGTTGTGGAGTGCTGTCACTACAGCCTACAAGCAACATTGTGCCGAGTGCAAGTGCCGAGAGTCGAATTGTCTTCATGGTCTCGATTATGGATTTACCTTAAAGAGTTCTACTTCGAAATAGAGTGTGGCGTTAGGACCGATCGGACCGCCAGGAGTGCCACGTTCGCCATAAGCGAGGTAAGAAGGGATGATGAATTCGTACTTAGCACCCTCTTTCATCAATTGGAGACCTTCTGTCCAACCTTTGATTACACCGTTGAGCGGGAATGAGATAGTCTGACCACGTTCTACCGAGCTATCGAACACTGTGCCGTCGAGGAGCTTGCCTGTGTAGTGCACTTCTACGGTGTCTTCAGCTTTAGGCATTGCGCCTGTGCCCTCTTTCACCACCTTATACTTGAGACCTGAAGCTGTCGTAGTGTAGCCTGTTGTGTCGATGAACACTGCTTGAGCAGGAGCTTCCACCACTTCTACTGTCTCTTCAGCTACTACGGCTGTATCAGCAGCTGCTTCATTGTTTTTATTGCCGCAAGATGCCATGATGGCTACTGCTGCAGCGCAAAGAAATATTTTTTTCATTGTCTGATAGGTTTTACTTGTTTTGTGTTGAGTCGGAAGCCGCGTTGACCACGTTCATGGCCATAGTGTTGAGCCTCGACTCGATTTCGCTCATATCTGCTTGGAATTTGATAGGGTCGACTGCCTTGTCGCTCTCCATCGCCATCTTGAAGCCTTCGAGGAATGATTCGACGCCGAGTTTGGTGTTGAGACGATCGTTCATGCCTTGCATATTGGCATACATAGCCATGCCTTGTTGCAGACCGACTGCGTAAGGTGTCGACTCTTTAGCTGCCTTAATGCCGGCTTCGAGACCTTTAGCAAACTCTTTAGCGTTCTCTTCACCGGCCATTATGCTGTCCATCTTGGCCATGTTCCAGTAGGCGATAGCCATGTCCTGTCCCATAAAGTAAGCCACCGAGTCGTCAAATGTCTTGATGCCCGACTCAGCTTTGACAGGCTCTACGGCAGCAGAATCGGCGGTCGCAGACTTCTCACCAGTGCAGGCTACGACAACGAGTGCCATAGCCATGCTCAGTGATAGGGATTTTACATGCTTTATCATTATTTCTTAATGACCTTGATGAGTTCCACTTCGAAAATCAAAGTAGAGTGAGGAGGGATAGCGTTAGGAATACCTTGTGGGCCATAAGCGAGGTCAGATGGAATGAAGAATGTGTACTTAGCACCTTCTTTCATCAATTGCACACCTTCTGTCCAACCCGGGATAACGCGATTGAGTGGGAAAGTAGCAGGTTCGCCACGTTGAACTGAGCTGTCGAACACCTGGCCATTGAGGAGGCGACCTGTGTAGTGTACAGTCACTTCGTCTTCAGCTGTCGGTTGAGCACCTTCGCCTTCTTTTTCGACTACGTATTGAAGACCGCTTGCTGTCACTTTGACACCCTCTCTTGTCTTGTTGTCAGCCAAGAACTTTTCGCCTGCTTCTTTAGCAGCCTTAGTAGCTTCAGCTTCGAGGTTTTGGAGGTATTCGTTGATGAGTGTCTGAGCTTCTTCGAGAGGAAGAGCAGGCTCTGCGCCTTCGAGCACAGCCTTTACAGCTGCCATATAGTCGTCAACGTTCAAGTTCTTAACACCCATACCGAGGAGTTGTTGGCCCATAGCCAAACCCCATGCATAACTTAGTTTGTCCATATTCTTATTACTTTTTATTTGTTTACGAAATTATATGTTTGCGACTTCATCTACAATTGCTGTGCCAAAAAAATTGTCGCAGCATCGGATTGTGTTGCGAAGTTACAAAAAATCTGTCAATCATCGAGTGCTTTGGTCGGATAAAAGTGTCGACCGCAGGTCTTCTGCAGCCGACACAGGTTTTCGGAAATTGCGACTCATCGTCCGTCTATGGTGTCTATGAGCGGGAGGATTCGTACTCCGACTCGGCATCGAAACATGGACAAGCTTTGGCACTCAGACGATTGTGGCCGATGACTTTTGCCGATGGATATCGAGTCCGCAGACTGTCGATGAGTTGTCGCATGGCTCGGCGTTGTGCCGGGGTGCGAGTGTCGCAGGGATTGCCATTGGAGTCGAGTCCGCCGATGTAGCACACACCTATGGAGCGAGCGTTATGGCCTTTGCAATGAGCACCTATCTGCGACTCCGGTCGTCCTGCCTCTATTGTGCCGTCGAGGAGCACCACATAATGGTAGCCGATGGTGACGAAGCCTCTCTCTTTGTGCCAACGTGTGATGTCGACTGCGTTGAATGCCTTGCCCGCCTTGGTGGCAGAGCAGTGGACAATGATTTTGTCGATCTGTCGGCGATTCATGATTGGAGTGATGGAGTGTTCAACAATTCGCTATCGAAGTCGGCCATTCCCAACGACGAACGCAGTCTAAGGTTCTCAGTTTTAAGCGTTTCGACATTCTCAATGAGTGTCGCTATCTGTCGCTTCAGAGCCACGATTTCCTCACGCAACTCTTGACGTTCCAAGGAGTGACGGCGAGTCTCTATGTCGATGCTCTCGCTCAGTATCTTTATGGTGTGTTCGAGAGCCGAGATTTCGGTATCGAGGGCTTGTGCTTGCTGCTGTCGACGCAACGAGCGAGCATTAAGCAGGAGGTTGATCAGCTGCACCAGCGTGCCACCTCCAAGAAGTCCGATAATCAATTCTTTCATATTTGTCAGTGTATCAAGGTGTTAATAAAAATCTACAGGGTTGAGCGTCACATTGTCGGCCGACTCAGCCAGCAGATGAGCCATAGCCAGACAAGTTGTCAGCAACCCTCTGCCACGCAGGTTGAGTCCACGGGTTCGAGAGCGACGAGCAGTGCGTAGCTGGTCGACCACCTCATCGCTGCATACTCGCAGACGACCTCTGTCGATAATGTCACGCAGATTGTCGACCATATCGGTCAGCAGTTGGGGTGTGAGTTCGACGATAGCATCTTCCTCATCAAATATCAGCATCGGCACACCGCTACGCATCGCTTCACGCATCGCCCACCGGCACGACCCGAGCTTCTCGGTCTCATCGCATAGCAGCACCATCTTGGCGCGATGACATCTTGTCATCTCCTCTGCCACAGCGACAGCCTGACGCAATCCGCCGTCTATCTCCCAATGGTCGAGCAGCATCACCTCTCCGTCACCCACACCGCTGAGAGCGACAAGGTGAGACATCTTGCCGCCATCACCGGGAATCAGACTGACCAGACGAGCGTGAGTCTCGGTCACCCCCTCGGCCGCGGTGCGACTAATCCTGCCGAGTCGGTCGACATCGAAAAGCGCCTGACCCGACGATGCGAAAGCCTCCTCGGCTGTCGACGGATACTCAGCCATCATCTGATAGTGGGAGGTATACTCTCGTCGCTTATCGTGATACCACGCTACGTGTTGGAGACTCACATTGAGGTCGAGCATCAACGAGCGTTCATAATCGTCCAAAGAGGCAATGAGACTCGCCCGCTCCTCATCGGCCACCGGTCGCGAATAGATCTCTATCTCATGCCACGGCACAAACACCGCCACCTTGTCGCTCTGCCCATTGACGGCACGCATCCACTCGGCATGAAAATAGTTGCCTTCGCCATTGGCTGTCGACTCCATGACGACCAGCGTTTCAGGCTCCATCGGTATCGACCCGGCTATGGTGCGCACTATCTTCTCGGCCGTCGACCAGTCATCGTCGCCCCAGAATGCCACCTCCGACAGATGAGCCATGGCATAGTCGCCACCCCTGACACCGTCGGGCGACTGCGCCGATGCCAGCGTTACACGACAGTCTCGTGCAGGAATGTGACTCATGTTCTGACTCTTTTCGTAGGGCACAAATGTCCAGTCCCGGGGATTGTCGGTCTTCAGCTCTAAGGGGTAGTCGCGAAGCAATCGGCTATACATTCCGCGGATATTGGCAGAAGCATCCTTGACATGGCCGCAGATAAGCTAATTCCACCCTGTGCGCCTGACCAGCTGCATCCACGCCATATAGACCTGCACCAGCGTCGACCCACCCCACTGACGAGCCTTGAGCAGTATCAGCCGCAAAGGTCGATGAGCTTGGCGTTGCTGCTCCAGCACCGCAAGGACGCGACGCTGAGGAGCATTGAGAGTGAAGGGAATGGGGCGACCGGTCAGCTTATCGGTGATAGTGACACACTCGCGACACCACAATTCAAAATCTTCATAGTATCTGTTCATAACTCACTTTGAATTAGCAACATTAACCGATAGCCGTGATCACTGAGTCAGAGCCAGATAACTGACGAGAGTATCGATGACCTCGCAAGCAAAATTGCGAAAATGCTGCGACATACGTTGGCTGTAGGTGACATAAGTCTCTGCAAACACATAGGCCTCCGCCGCTTGGTCCATCAGACGCCTCACAAAGTCGGCATCACCTTCGTCAATATTGAGATAGAATGCCACACAGTCCTCGGTCGTAATGTGGCAATCAATCCACCCCTCGATTTTGGCAGCGACACGAGATAATCCGATGAGATACAGCGTCTTGAACAGTGGAGCACCTGCGGCATCAAATTGCGGTGGCGCTTTGAATTCGGCATCTTCGCCAGGGAGTTGATGGAAGGCAGCGACAGTGTAAGTCGCCGATTTTTCAGCCAGTTGTCCTTGAATAGGGTCAAGCTCAAAAATGATTCTTGTCATTGTCAAATTGATTTAAGTTGTTAAACAATAAAATTAGTAGAGTATTAACGAAAATCAGCTTCGTTTCAAATCAGCGGTGCAAAGTTACAAAGAATTTTTGACATAGCAAAATAATTGCACAAAAATATTGCAAATAATCTAAACTCCACCCATACCTTAAACATCAAACCTCGAATCATTTCTCGCTAACCTTTAACATTCATCGATACGAAAAAGGGCCTCGGTCGTGATGACTGAAGCCCTTATCATATCTATTCTATTGAGTCTATAGTAGATTTAGCATCTATAGCATTGTAAGCATCTTAGCGTCTATAGTATCTATTATATTTATTGCGTCTATTATATCTATAACATCTATCGCACCTATAGTATCTATTGCATCTACCCGATTGCTGCTAATGCTACATTAAATCACCCGAGCATCGGGAGAATGCGTTGAAGAGCGGCGATAAATGCGTCGACCTCTTGACGAGTGTTGTAGACAGCAAACGATGCACGCACAGTCCCCGGAATGTCATAGTAGTCCATCAATGGCTGAGCGCAATGGTGACCGGTGCGAACGGCTACACCAAGCTTGTCGAGCAACATACCGATGTCGTAGGGGTGAATATCACCGACAAGGAACGAGATGACTGCACTCTTATGCTCCGATGTGCCATAGATGCGAAGTCCGGGAATGCGAAGCAACTGCTCTGTGGCGTAGTGCAGAAGGTCCTCTTCGTGGCGTGCGATGGTCTCGATACCAATGCTCTGAATGAAGTCAATCGCCTTGGAGAATGCCGCGATGTCGACGAAGTCGGGCGTACCGGCTTCAAACTTAAACGGAAGGTCAGCATAGGTGGTCTTCTCCATTGTCACATGCTTTATCATCTCGCCACCACCCTGATAAGGTGGCATCTGCTCGAGCAGTTCACGCTTACCGTAAAGCACTCCGACACCTGTCGGTCCATACATCTTGTGAGACGAGAAGACGTAGAAGTCGCAGTCGAGGTCGCGCACATCGATAGCCAAGTGGGGCGACGCCTGAGCGCCGTCGATAAGCACTCGTGCGCCATGCTCATGGGCATAGGCTATCATCTCCTTTACAGGATTGACCGTTCCGAGCACATTGCTGACATGGCAGAATGCAGCGAAGACTGTGTGAGCATTGAAGTATGACTTATATTGGTCGATATCGAGTTCGCCACGGTCGTTAAGACCAACGACATTGATTTTCACTTGCTTGTCACCGATTGCGAGTTGCCATGGCACGATGTTGGCATGATGCTCCATGACGGTGAGGATTATCTCATCGCCATCCTTGAAACTGCGTCCGTAGGTAGCAGCCACAAGGTTGATGGCCTCAGTGGTGCCACGAGTGAAGATGACCTCTTGGATAGAGTCGGCATTGATGTAGGCACGCACCTTCTCGCGGGTAGCCTCTTGGAGGTCGGTAGCCTCCTGCGAAAGGGTATGCACACCACGATGCACATTGGCTTTGCAGTGGGTGTAGCAACGCGCTATCTCATCGACCACCATCATCGGAGTCTGCGAAGTGGCAGTATTGTCAAGGTAGACCAATGGTCGACCTGAGACCTGACGCTCAAGAATCGGAAACTGACTGCGTATGTTGTTTATATCCATGACCTTACGACTGATTATATATGCTCGAGTGTCGACATGCAATCTGCTCCACAAGCCGTGCAGTTGGCATCAACGCCGCTAAAGCGTTTCTCCACAAGCATGCGCAGACGATCCTTGAGGGCCGGCAGACGCACTCCGTCGATAACATCGGCCATGAATGCCTGCTTGAGCAGAGTCTTAGCCACATCTTCCGACAATCCACGAGCGCGCATATAGAAGACTTGTTGAGGGTCGAGCTGACCGATGGCTGTGCCGTGAGAACACTTCACATCGTCGTTGTAGATTTCAAGCTGAGGCTTGGAATGCATCTTAGCAGTGTCGGTCACTACGATATTGCGATTGGCCTGATAAGCCTCTGTCTTAGTGGCATAAGGAGCCACATAGATGCGACCGCAGAATGCACCGCGTGCGTTGTCGTCAAGCACATATTTGAAGAGTTCGTTGCTTGTGCAGTCCGACACGTTGTGGCTGATGAGCGAATAAGTGTCGATGCGACGATCATCGTCTTCGATGCCCATACCAAGCAGAGAAAGCGAAGCGTTGCGACCGTCGAGCGAAGCATAATACTCGTTGCGAGTCTGACCATTGGTCAACGTGATGCCGTCGACAAGCACGTTGGAGTCTTGCTCTTGACGTACGTAGAGCGTAGAGATACGCTTGGTGCGATGCGATGATTCCTCAAGGTCGTAGAGATCGAAGTGAGCACCTGCTTTAGCCACGATTTCGATAGTCTGAAGGCTAAGGAAATCCTGCTCCTGATTCTGCGTATGGTCGCAGATGAGCAATTGCGCCTGAGAGTTCTCCTCAGCTATGATGAGCAAACGACGAAACGCCATCAATGGGCAGTCGCTGCTGAAGATATTGACGAGTTGGATAGGCTTTTCGACCACAGTGCCCTTAGGGATGTAGACCACCATGCCGTCTTGTGCCAAGAGCGTATTGAGAGCCACCATCGGGTTGCTCATGTCTGCCACCTTGCCGTAATAGTCGGCAAGAAGTTCCGGACGCTCTGCAGCCACTTTGCGAAGGCTACCGATTACGACACCCTCAGGAATCTTGTTGAACGAATTGTCCGTACGAGCCCATGCGTCGTTGATAAGGAAGAAGAGCGCGGTGCTCATATTGGGCACATCGCAACGGAACGAAGCCGCCGGATTGACGCTCATCGGCTGACGAGCGATATTGATGCCATAGTCGGTGGCAAGCATCGCAGAGAGGTCGGTGTGCTCATAATTCTCGCTGCCCTTCTTAGGCAGAACGCAAGCCGACAAGGCATCTCTTGCTTCAGCCCTACGCTCATTGAGCAGAGGAGCCGAATTACTATCGACAAGCTGACGATGCTCATCGTAGAGGTCTATATATTGCTTGAGCGCATTCATTAGAGTTCGTTTTTATCGATTTCGGCTTTAATCCAGTCGTAGCCCTTCTCTTCGAGTTCGAGAGCGAGTTCCGGACCGGCTGTCTTGACGATTCTACCCTTATAGAGGATATGTACAAAGTCCGGCTTGATATAGTCGAGCAGACGCTGATAGTGAGTGATGACGATAGTGGCATTATTCTCGCTCTTGAGCGTGTTGACACCACCCGCCACGATACGCAAAGCATCGATATCGAGGCCCGAATCGGTCTCATCAAGGATAGAAAGCTTTGGCTCGAGCACAGCCATCTGGAAGATTTCGTTACGCTTCTTTTCTCCGCCCGAGAAACCCTCGTTGACAGAGCGAGACGCGAGTTTGTTGTCAAGGTCGACGATAGCACGTTTTTCACGCATGAGTTTGAGGAAGTCGGTAGCACTCATCGGCTCTTGACCGAAGTATTTACGCTTCTCATTGATAGCCGCACGCATGAAATTGACCATCGATACGCCCGGAATCTCCACAGGATACTGGAAACCGAGAAACACACCCTCGTGTGAACGCACCTCAGCAGGCATCTCAAGAAGATCCTTGCCATAGAATTCAACCTCGCCATCGGTCACCGTATAGGCAGGATTGCCCGAAAGGACCATCGACAACGTACTCTTACCTGAACCGTTAGGGCCCATGATAGCGTGCACCTCACCGGGACGCACTTCAAGGTTAATACCCTTCAATATTTCTTTGCCGTTGATTTCGGCATGTAGATTTTTTACTTTAAGCATTGCTATATTGTGCTATGAATGAATTACTATAATATACTTTAACGCATAAGGAGCGTGAATTGTTGCATGAAATGCTTTCAGAGTCCTCTTTTTGCGAGCGATAAATCAAGTCCTCGGGACTCTCCGTGCCAAGAATCGCCGGAGCCAAACCCATCACCACACCGACCACATTGCCATCGTCAGCCTTGCAGCTATCGACAAGCGACGACTCAGAGTCCACACAAGCCACAATGTTGAGCAGTACGCTACAGACCATCATGTACTTAAACAAGCAGAACACCGAGCCTGCCAACGAGTTGACAATACCCAGATTAAGCATCGCAACCATAGTGTAAAACAACACCGAGAGCAACTGCATCACCAAGTAGACAGCCAAAAACAACACCGCACCCGTGATGACATTGTAGATATAATCGGCGAGAAAACTATCGGCAAACGACGGCAACCACTCGCGCACATAAGGCTCGACAGAGTCACCAAAAAGATGGACAGCTACCACACCAAACGCTATGCCGAGAAGGCCCGCAAGTTGACCCACAAGTCCCTTACGAAACCCCACAAACAAGGCCACAACGGCCACTATCAGCAACACCAGATGATACATACCCTGTCCTATCGTCTCTTTTGACTTGCAAAGTTAGTGAAAATTCACCACATAACCAATTTTCCACCCTTATCATCAATCATCGCAGATTAAACAAGCAAGTGCGAAATTAATTAAAATGACTGAAGAAAGCACACTTTGGATTATTAAAATTTAATTTTTTACGAGGTCGATTGTTTAATTTCTTTTGAATTGCGAATAATTCATGAGGGCTAATATCG
>JAFYNZ010000020.1 GCA_017547845.1 Muribaculaceae bacterium | reverse complement strand
TCATCCAAGTTGCTCACGCTCGGGATAGTTTATGCGAGCATAACTCTCCACTCGCTCAATCGCAACAGTTTGACTGGCATCTTTTCGCCTTTAACTCAGTCGTATAGCTCGCTATACTCCTTGCGTTAAAAACAAAAATCTCCTCAGTCAAAATTCATAAATCACCACAAAGCAATTTATAGAAGTTCCCTTAAGATAATGTCTATATTATCTATCCTTCAGAATTTAACGCTTTATTGAATGATAAAAGAGGCTTTTTCGGCAACGAAAGAGCTTCTTTTGCAAAAAACGCGTAAGAATTGATAGATTGTCAAATATTTGTGTTATCTTTGCGATAAATTGCGTCACAGCGTATTGTGGCGCAGTAGAAGAAGACGATTGTTTAAAATTTAGCTGCCGTATATATTATGACAGACGTTCATGATTTCAGTGACATATGTCCGTATGACGACTCGGTGTTTCATGAGAAGATGTCGGCCTTGGTGAAGGAGCCGATGTTTCAGCATGCCATCAGTTATGTGATGCCTAAGGAGGCTATCCCGGGCTTAATCGACGACCTGTTGAAGATTGATAATAAGTATGATTTTCAGCACCTTATAATGTATCCTTTCCTTGAGATGCTTGCCAAGAAGACTACTTCGGGCATTACGATAGGGGGTACGAAGTATTATAATTCGGCTTTGAATTATGTGTTTATTACCAATCACCGCGACATTGTGCTCGATGCGTCGTTTATGAATCTGGCGTTTTTGCGTCGAGGCATGCCGACCACTGAGATTGCTATCGGCAATAATCTGCTTGTGTTTGACTGGATTGCCGACCTTGTGCGTCTGAACAAGAGTTTTATTGTCAAGCGCAATACGGGTATCCGTGAAGCGTTGCTTGCAGCTAAGCAGTTGTCGGGCTATATCCATCATGCTATTTTGGATAAGAAGCAGTCGGTGTGGATTGCGCAGCGTGAGGGTAGAGCCAAGGATAGTAGCGACCACACTCAAGACGCATTGATTAAGATGTTGTCGTTGGGAGGTCAGACGGGTGCGTTTATGGATAATCTCAAGGAGGTCAACCTCCTTCCGGTCTCTATCTCTTACGAATATGACCCTAACGACTATCTGAAGGCTCGTGAGTTCTTGCTCAAGCGTCGTGATCCTGGCTTCAAGAAGTCGCAGCGAGACGACTTGTTCTCGATGGAGACAGGCTTGTTGCAGTTCAAGGGCAAGGTGCATTTCCAGATGACTCCGCGCATCAATCAGAAGCTCGATCAGATAGGCGACTTTAAGGACACCAATGAGGCAGCACGCCATGTCAGTCGCATTATCGACCAAGCTATCCACCGCAGTTATGAGATATTTGAGGTCAACTATATCGCTTTCGACCTTATCAATAAGACTCAACGCTTTGCGCGTAAGTATACGGCTGAGCAGAAGGAGCAGTTTATCGACTATCTCAATGCGCAACTCGACAAGGTCGATGTGGCTGATGTCACAGCCGAAGAGCGCGAGTATATGATGACGCTGATGCTAACGATGTACTCCAATCCTCTGAAGAATAAACTTCACACCATTTTGGGCGAGTAAAAATATTTTGATTGTACATGAGACTTCCCTTTATAATGCTGAGCACGCTTTTTGTGCTCAGTTTTTGTGTCGACTGGTTGATATATCGCGATGTCAAGCGAGTAGGTCATCGTTGGGCTCGTTGGGCATGGGTGGCGACGGCTTTGGCTATGTGGGCACTGCTTGCGGTCACACTTCTGCTTCCTCGTCGTGATGCGGGAGCCGACCTTCAGCCTGTGATGTGGCTGCTTTACACTTATCTGTCGCTGTTTATCCCTAAGACTGTCTATGCGTTGATGTCGCTTGTCGGCTTGGCTCTGAATCGAGTGCAAAGCGTGGCAAGGGGTGTACGCATCGGTGGCGGTGTGCTGGCATTGGTGTGCTTCGTAGCCATGTGGTGGGGTGCATTGGTCGGTCGCACAAGTATTGAGGTGACGCGTCAAGATGTGGTCAGCGAGCGATTGCTTAAGGCATTCGATGGATTTAAGATGGTGCAGATAAGCGATATCCACTGTGGCACTTGGGGCACGGATACGGCGTTTATGTCGCGTATGGTCGACACTGTCAATGCGTTGCAACCCGATGTCGTGGTCTTCACGGGTGATATCGTCAATCGCCACTCTGCGGAGTTGAAACCGTTTGTCGATGTGTTGGGGCGTCTGAAGGCTCGCTATGGCGTCTTCTCGGTGCTTGGCAACCACGACTATGGCGATTACATGGATTGGCCCGATGAGCAGGCTAAGCGTCAAGATGTCAGGGCATTGGTCGACATGCAGCAATCTATGGGTTGGCAGATGCTTCTCAACGAGCATCGTTGGCTGCGCTGTGGCTCGGATAGTATCGCTATTATCGGTGTCGAGAATTGGGGTGAACCACCGTTTTCTGTCTATGGCGACCTCCGTAAGTCTTATCCCGACCTGATGGATAGCAACTATAAGGTGCTGCTCACTCACAATCCTGAGCACTGGAATCGTGAGGTGTTGGCTGTCAGCAATATCGACCTCTCACTCTCAGGTCACACGCATGCCATGCAGATGGTGTTGAGCATAGGCGATTGGCAATGGTCGCCGTCGGTGTGGAAATACAAGGAGTGGGGTGGGCTTTACTCGAAACCTAATGCAGAAGGCAAGCCGTTGCAGCTCTATGTCAACATTGGGCTTGGCGAAGTGGCTTTGCCGTTCCGACTCGGAGCGACTCCCGAAGTGACACTGTTAACTCTTAAGACCAAATGATGATGCATCGCGTATATATCGGAATGGGTAGCAATACGCCTGACGCCACAAAGCAGATGAGTGACGCTATCGACTGGCTGATGACTCAACTTGATGAGGTGGTGAGCTCTGATGTCTATAGTACACCTCCCCTTAGCGGCATAGGTGCCGACTACCTCAATGCCGTGGCTACCGGGTTGACTTCGATGAGCTGTGACCAACTCAATCTGCTTCTCAAGGATTACGAAGGACAAGCGGGACGCACTCCGCAGTCTAAACTATCGGGACAAGTGCCCATCGACTTGGATATAGTCGTGTGGGACGGGACAGTCGTGCGTGAGAAGGATTTCTCCTACGATTTCTTCCAACGTGGCTACCAGCAACTCAATCCGCAAGGATAGATACGATAGATGCAATAGATATAATAGATGTAATAGAAGGCGACAATTGATAACGTCTAATTCTCATAATGGCGGCTGCATTGATTTGCGGTCGCTATCTTTTTAGGGAGCTTCTATAAATTGCTTTGTGATGATTTATGATTTTTAGGCGAGCAGATTTTTGTTTTTAACGCAAGGAGTATAGCGAGCTATACGACTGAGTTAAAGGCGAAAAGATGCAGATTAAAAACATAGAGCACACAAAAGGAAGAACCCTCAAACTAAAGAAATAACTAAATCCGGGAATTTATAGAAGTTCCCTTTAGAAAGGTGAGGGGCTGGTGAGGGTAATCGCTTGGTCGGTGACGGGGTGACGGAAGGTGATGCTGTGGGCGTGTAGGTAAAGGCGTTTGTCGGCAGTGCCGTAGAGTGTGTCGCCAAGGATCGGAGCGTTCAATCCGTCGCAGTGGGCGGCATGTACGCGTAACTGATGAGTGCGTCCGGTGATAGGGTGGAATTTCACCCATGTGTGGCCATCATGACGCTTGACGACCTCGTATTTGGTCAGAGCCGGTTTGCCATAGGCGTGGCTGACCATCTGTCGCGGACGATCGTCTGGATTGAGTATCAGCGGAAGGTCGATAGTGCCTGAGTCATCGTTGACCTCACCGTCGAGAATCGCCATGTAGCACTTGCTGATGTCGTGAGACGTAAACGCTGCTTGCAGATGATGGTAGACCTCCATCGAGCGAGCAAAAAGCACGATGCCCGATGTCGCCATGTCGAGGCGATGGGCAATGTAGATTTCCTCACCCTCATAGAGGCGTTGCACGCGTTGAAGCAGCGAGTCGGCAGTCAGTTTGCCCGGCACAGAGAGCAGCCCTTCAGGCTTGTCGACAGCGACTATCCATTGGTCTTCGTATATAACATCCAGAGGGGTGTCGATAGAACCGAGTAGGGGATTGGGCTCAACATCGAGACCTTGGAGCATCCAGCCTAATATAGGCTCGCATTTGGCCTTGCAAGAGGGGTAGAAATGGCTGTGGTGGCGCACCTCCTCGCGTGGTGAGCGACCGACCCAGAATTCAGCCATAGCCAGCGGTCGATAGCCATTGGCATAGGCATATTGCAGCAGCTTGGGAGCGGCACATTCGCCGGCACCCGAAGGTGGATAGCCAAGAGGAGTGGAGGAGAATATCTCGTTGAGATTGCGGCGTAGGCCGTTGGCATTAAGCATTTCAAATCGTTCGAAGACCAAGCGTTGCAGAGCCACACTGCGTTGTTGACGCTCCGTCTTCCATCTCTCTACCTGCTCGTCAATCTCGACAAGGGGGGTGCGGAGTGCTTCGATGCGTTGCTCCCAACCCTTCTTGATGCGACGCAACTGTGCTTTCTGATGTTGGCTCTCAGCCACCAATTCAGCCTCGTTCACGCCCTCGCTACGCTTCTTGTCGCGCATGGCCTTAGACTCAGCCATAAAGCGACGGTAGGCCTCTATTTCTGCTTGAGCTTCAGTTCTGCACTTGTCGATTTCCTCGATGGCACGGATGCGAAGGTCGCTCGTAAGGGCTTGGTCAATGAGTTGGTTAAGGTTGGAGATAATGCGTTCCTCTGTAGCGAAAAAGCTGTCGTCGGAGAGCAAGTCGCAGACGGCGGGCACAAAGTAGTCGTGGCAGTAGGTGTGACCTAGATTGCCCGAATAGGCAGCCAGATATCCCACATCGTCACCCTTGGCCACCACCAGCACACCCATCATCTTGCCCGACTGAAGTTCCTCGCGCCATTCTGTGCGAGAGTCGATGTAGCTCATCAAGCGGTCGGAGGCCAACTTGCAGAGCGGGTGGGGAGTGTAATGGAAAGGGTAGGTGAATTGCTTTGGCAACGATGTTTCTGCCAAATCCTCGGGGGTGAACGTATGAAATCTGCTATCGGCTTGCATATCTGTCTGCGTAATTTGCCGCAAAGTTACAACTAATAATTTATACTATCGATAGCATTCAGAGTAATTATAGGGTCTTCATAAGGTGGATAGTGGTCAGAACACCCGACAGGCATTGTCTGATTAGACTTTGACAGCCTTTAAGCTCTTTAAAGGCCCAAAAGGGTCGCCCATCCATCACTGTTGTCCCCTCTCTGTCCACAGATGTATTCATTGTCTCGGGGAAGGAGGTGGGACATCGTAGACAAACGCAGATACCCGGACAGGGACAGGACGCTTTAGCTTCGATTGCTGAGTTAGTGGTAAAAAAGTGAGATTTTTTTATTGGTGTTATCGGTTGATAATCAGCATGGTATGAAAAAGTGTCAAAAAAAGTTGTAAAAAAGTTGCCGAAAAATTTGGTGGTATCAGAAAAAGTGCCTAACTTTGCACTCGCAAAACGGAAACAACAACTGTTGAGCGGTTGACAAGCGAGTCAACAAAACAAGTTCTGGAGAGATGGCAGAGTGGTCGATTGCGGCGGTCTTGAAAACCGTTGAAGTGAGAGCTTCCGGGGGTTCGAATCCCTCTCTCTCCGCCAGACAGAAGAAGAAAGAGATACCAAATGGTGTCTCTTTTTTTCGTCTATACTGTATGTATTCCGGATAGCAGACTATCGATTGCTATTATTATCCTCTTAAATTTTGGGCATTAAGTGTTCACGCGTGGGACATTGAGGACAAGCACGGATGCCGGGATAGGGACAGGACAGAGGTGAGAGGTAATGTTGATTGTTTAATGTTTATCAATGCCTTTTCGCCCTTTTGGGCCTTTCCATTCGACATTCAACCCCTTGCTGTCCCCTCGTTGTCTCTTGCTGTACTCTCTGTCCGTACCCCCGGGAAGGGACACTCCTCTAAATCCTAAACATTACTCATTACCCCTTACCCTTCGATGATGAGCTGCACAGGGCAGTGGTCGCTACCCATGACATCGCTCAGGATAGAGGCATCGTTGATGCTTTGGGCAAGGCGTTGTGAGGTGACAAAGTAGTCGATACGCCAACCGGCATTCTTGGCGCGTGCCTGAAAGCGATAGCTCCACCATGAGTATGCATCGGTGGTATCGGGGTGAAGGTGACGGAATGTGTCGATAAATCCCGAGTCGAGCAGAGCGGTGAATTTCTCGCGTTCTTGGTCGGTGAATCCGGGATTCTTGCGATTGGTCTTAGGGTTGCGAAGGTCTATCTCTTGGTGTGCCACGTTGAGGTCGCCACAGATGATCACCGGTTTCGCTTGGTCGAGGCGTAGGAGGTAGTCACGGAAGTCGTCTTCCCAGTTCATGCGATAGTCCAGACGTTTGAGGCCATCTTGTGAGTTGGGAGTGTAGACAGTGACGAGGTAGAAATCTTGCATTTCGAGAGTGATGACGCGTCCTTCAAGGTCGTGGTCGGCGATGCCGATGCCATAGCTGACCGAAAGGGGAGTGTGGCGAGTGAAAATCGCAGTGCCCGAGTAGCCTTTCTTTTCGGCGTAGTTCCAGTAGGAGGTGTAGCCGTCGAAAGCGATGTCGAGTTGTCCTTCTTGGAGTTTGGTCTCTTGGAGACAGAAGAAATCGGCGTCAAGGTCGCGAAAAATGTCGGCAAAGCCTTTGCCGGCTACGGCGCGAAGACCGTTGACGTTCCATGATATGAATTTTAGCATGTCGTAGATGTCGGTATTTAAAATGGTTGTCGTTAATTAGTTATCACCCGGAGGGTGTCGTTTCTATGATATAACAATTGTAGAATGTCGAATGTTTACGATTTAATGGAGGGGTATGAAAAAAGAGATAGTTGAGGCGTTGTCAGCAGTCTCAACTATCTCTATCATGTAATAACCGGTGGACCATGCTTATCGCTTGGAGAAGGTAATAAAGTCAATGCAACTCCGTCGCTTTTTATCGGTCCACCATATAACAGTTTAGGTCGTCAGTCAGTGCCCACATCTGTGGGGTCCAAATTCATAGAGTGCAACAATTGTCAGAATCTATTGCTAAATGCCGAAAAAATTTTTTTACCCCTTGATGACGGCTATAGGCAGTAGGCGAGTCTTGATTTCGACGAGGTCGGATTGTTGTGTCATCACCATGTCGATATCCTTGTAGGCACCCGAAGCCTCTTCCATGTCTGACTGAGTGCGGATAGCGTGGACAATACCCTTGGCATTGAGAGCTGCTATCTCTTCCTTGAGGTTGAGAGTCTTGATAGCGGCAGTGCGAGAGAGTACACGACCGGCTCCGTGAGAGCATGAACGGAATGACTCAGGATTGCCAAGGCCTTCGACGATGTAGGAAGCTGTGCCTTGAGAGCCGGGTATGATACCGATTACCCCCTTGTCGGCAAGCGTAGCCCCCTTGCGGTGAACGACGACATTCTCGCCGTAGTGCTCTTCCCAGACGGCATAGTTGTGGGCAATGTTGATCATCGGTTCGAACTCGGTGCCGGGTAGGGCATCGGCTATCACCTCTTGGATGCGTTGCATCATCAAGCGACGATTGCAGAGAGCGAAGTCGACGCAGTAGAGCATCTCTGCCCAGTAGTTGTGAAACTCCTTGGAGTGCTTTGGCAAAAACGCCATGCGTATGCTTGGGTCAACCACGGAGTGATACATTCGGTTGAGCGATTCTGCTATCTTATTGTAGTGATCGCCTACGCGCTTACCCAGATTGCGAGAGCCGGAGTGAATCATAATCCAGAGGTTGTCGTCCTCATCTCGTTGGAGTTCGATAAAGTGGTTGCCACCTCCCAACGTGCCGACTTCGTGAGCTATCGAGTCGATGCGTTGAGCGACGATGTGGAGCTTGTCGATGTCGTGGCCTTCGGGTAGGTAGCAGCGGTCTTGTGGCTGCTTGTGGTGGTTCTTACCCAGAGGAATGCGACCGCGTATGCCTCCCATAATCTTCTTACGCAAGATGTCGTCAGTGAGCTCGGTCACCTTACGATTGGTCTTCACGGCACACATTCCACAGCCGATGTCGACCCCTACAGCGTTAGGTATCACAGCGTCTACACAAGCCAGTACACCTCCGATAGGCATACCCATGCCGGTGTGAACATCGGGCATGATTGCCAAGTGATGGAAGAGAAACGGCAAAGTGGTCAGATTTTCTATCTGGCGCATAGCCGACTCTTCGACATTTTCCGCCCATATCTTTACAGGGCGCTTGTTGAATGTTGTTACATACATCTTTTTGATTGTCTGTTAAATTGTTAATTACTATTATTGGTAACTGGTCCGGGGGTGGATAAATGAAAGATTCTTGATTACGATGCGAAGTTACTATGCCACTGCGCAATCTTTCTGCGTAGAACAAAAAAATCAACAAAAAATCCCTCATTTTAGCAAAAAATATCCCTCTGCGCAAATAGATTGCGTAGAAAATCATTAACTTTGCCCTGACAACCATTAATAACTCGACTATCCGTCCTAAATCATTTTCGTTATGCCGGCAAATAAGAATGCTCTGATACGCTACAAGACGATAGACAACTGTCTGCGCAACCCCTATCGCCGATGGACGCTCGACGATCTTGTCGATGCTTGTTGCGATGCCCTCTACGATTGCGAGGGGATTACTAAAGGCGTCAGCGTACGCACTGTGCAGTCGGATATCCAGATGATGCGCTCCGACAAGTTGGGCTACAATGCCCCGATTGAGGTTTACGACCACAAGTACTATCGCTATGCCGATTCAGACTATAGTATCACCAACATGCCTCTGTCGCAGAATGACTACGAAGTGATGCAAGAGGCTGTCGACATGCTCCGCCAGCTCCAAGACTTCGACCGATTTGCCGAGATCAGCGACGTGGTCAATAGGGTGCAGGATAAGCTCTCCATCTCCCGAAACAATCGCAAACCTGTCATTCACTTCGATAGCGTGCCCGACCTCAAAGGCTTGCGACTGCTCAATCCACTCTATAACTACATTGCTCAACGCCAGACACTTAGAGTGATGTATCAGTCGTTTTCGGCTCGTCAGCCACACGAATACATACTCTATCCCTACCTGCTCAAAGAGTTTCGCAATCGATGGTTTGTTTTCGGTAGTCGTGCTTCGGATATGGTGCTATACAACCTCGCTTTAGACCGAATAGTGTCGGTAGAGCCTATCGATGAGCCTTATCGTGACAACCCTGAGTTTGACTCCGAGCATTTCTTCGACGATGTTATAGGAGTGAGCAAAAACCTCCGTGCAAAGCCTAAGCGAGTGGGCTTCTGGGCATCGGCAGAGCAGAGCAAATATATCCTGACCAAGCCTGTGCATCCATCGCAACGAGTGGTGGCACGCAACGACGACGGTAGCTATCTGCTTGAAATAGACGTCATAATCAACTTTGAGATGTACTCCATGTTGATGAGCTTCGGTCCGGGAGTGCGAGTGCTCTATCCACGCAGTGCGATGTGCTACATGCGCGACATGATTCGTAAAGCAGCAGCTCTTTACGACGACGAAGCATTTTAGGTATTGCTTCCCATTAGATGTCTATAATATCTATCATCACCGATTAACCCTAAGTGTTGTGATGGGACACTGATGACAAGCACGGACACCAGGACAGGGACACTTTTATGGACATCTTAGCGCAGAACTTCCCTCTGCTATTGCGGAAATGACGAAAAATCTTTAAATTTGCAAGATAAATCAATCTTAGACCACAGATGAAACTAAAGAGCATAACTCTTGGGAGCATGATGATGCTGTCGCTAAGCACTATCGGTGCAAGCGAAAACCTCCCTATGACAGAAATTCAAGGCAAGCAATACTACTACTATGAGGTGCAGAAAAACGATAGCCTCTATGGTATAGCAAAGCGCATGGGGTGGGACGTGGCAATCATCGTTGAAGCCAACCCCGGTAGCGAAAACAACCTTCGCAAAGGTCAACGCATATACTATCCTGTAGATACAACTACCGCTACCTCGGAAGTCGCCGGCACTCAGCCTTCACAGCAACTTGATGCCGTCTATCACGAGGTGAAGCGTGGTGAGACTGTCTATAGCATTGCCAAACTATATGGTCTGACTCCCGACGACATTTATGCTGTCAATCCGTCTGCACACTACGGTATCAAGGCCGGAGAGCGACTGGTGGTGCAAGACTCCAAGATGCTCACTGAAGCTGACGAGTCTACAGTGGTCTATTACACAGCTCATGAAGGTGAATCTATGCTCGATGTGGCACAATCTTTCTCGACAAGCATTGAGGATATTTTGCGACTAAATCCGGGACTCTCCGAAAGTGACTTTGGCGAAGGTGTGACTGTAAGAATTCAGCCAAACACCGACCGCATGAAGGAAGAAGTGCGCAGCATAGAGAAGCGTGAAGTCGACTCATTTGCCCCTTACTGCATTGAGCGTAACGACACTTGGACATCAATTGCAGAAGCCCATGGTATCACTATCCAAGAACTTCGCGAAGCCAACGAGGGCATCACTGAGCTCAAGAAGGGTCGTTATCTTTCAATCCCTGTCTTCGAGACTGTCAGCATCGAAGAGAGATATGTGCCTGAAGATCCTCGCGAATTTACACTCGAGGGACGCCAAGAGCTATACGATGAGGTGCACCATGTCACTACAGAAGTGGAACAAGAGCAAAGCGTCGATGTCGGCATCATGCTCACAGTCGGTGACAATCGCAATCGTGAATCCGAGTTCTTGCGTGGTATGCTTGTAGCGGTCGACGAGATGAAGCAAAACCCCTACAAAATCAACCTCCATGTCTATGATGTGACAGCCCACACCAATGCTGTCGACTCGGTCCTCGCTTTGCCGGAAGTGGCAGACTACGATATGCTCGTCACTACATTCGACAAGAATTTCCCTCAAAATGTGGTAGACTATGGTCAGCAGAATGATATCGACATCATCAACGTTTTTGATGTCAAGTCAGACCACTATGCCACTCACTCAAATTTCATACAACTTCTCCCACCGACATCACACTTCAACGATGCAGTCTTCGACTATGTGATGCACCACTTTGTCGACCACAAGTTTGTCTTCGTAGGTAGCAGTAAGTCGACCGACGCAGATGCTCTCGACATCATGTTGAAGCATGCCCTCAAAGAGCAGGGTAGGGACTATGTAGAGGTAGAGGCAATCGAGCAGTTGGAAGCCGTAGAATGGGCTGAAGACGGCACTCGCTACATCGTCTGTCCGCAAGCGACAAAGAAGGCTGATGTCGATAAGTTTGTGGCAATGATGTCAACTATCAAGGAGACGCTACCACAGCTTGACCTTACCGTCTTGACTCGCCCTAACTGGGTGGTCTATACTTCAAAATATGCCGATAAGTTTGCCCTCTTCAATACGCTAATCCCGTCACGCTTCTACTTCGATGCTGATGCTGACGATGCGCGTTCGTTTACAGAGGCATTCAAGAATATGTTTGGCGAAGAACCTGTCAAGTCAAATCCTATCTATGCGGCTATTGGCTACGATGTAGCTCGATTCTTCATCGAAAGCGAGGTCTACAACGATGGCGACACCAACAAGGGATTCATCGACTACAACGCATTGCAGACCGATTTCCATCTCAGTCGTCCAAGCAACTGGAGCGGTTTCCTCAATCGATGCTCTTATCTCATCAACTTCACTCCTTCGGGTATAGTGGAGAAAATCATTCTTAACTAACGACTGCCGACCATGAGAATACGCAAGACAATCGTAGCATCAGCTCTCGCTATGATGGCCATGACCGGCATGGCTCAGACTCACTACGAAGCCAATATTTCGGTCGGTGGAAAGGCCGGAGTCAGTCTGTCGCAGACTTTCTTCAGTCCGACAGTGCCTCAAGGTATGAAAGTGGGTGCTGTAGCCGGTGCTGCGTTTCGATACATCGAAGAGAAAAATTTTGGTTTAATTATGGAGCTGAATTTTGAGCAACGTGGTTGGACTGAAAACTTTGAAGACGCTCCCTACAACTATAGCCGTACCATCAACTATCTTCAGCTGCCTATCCTGACCCACGTCTATTTCGGTAGCGACAAAGCGAAATTCTTTCTGAATTTAGGTCCGGAAATAGGTCTCCGTTTAGGTGAATCTACATCAGCAAACTTTGATGTCAACAACTACCAATCACTGCCCGATTTCCCTATTCGCAATCGCACGACAACGCAATATGCAATCCCTGCCGACCAACTGCTTGACTATGGTATCTCTGCCGGAATAGGTGCGGAATTGATGCTCAATCGACGTCACTTTGTGACATTCGAAGGTCGCTTCTACTATGGTTTGGGCAATCAGCTTAAGTCAGGTCGTACAGAAGCATTCAATGCGTCAAACTCAATGTCGATAATGCTATCGCTCGGCTATTGGTTCAGAGTCAAATAAGCTTCAGAAAAACTTTTCCGACAATCCCCACATCAGACTCGACAGCTCATCGAGCCTTTCAACGACGTTCTATTACGTAGAGGGGTAGAGGGATAATTGGATAGTATCTATAGTAATTATATTATCTATAGTGCCTATAATATCTATATTATCTATAATATCTATTATATTGAAAGCCACTCAGCAATCGTCTGCCATACAGCCATATAGATAGCCACAGCAGGTGCTACAGCAAGCAACGAGTCGATGCGGTCGAGGATACCACCATGACCGGGAATCATATTGCCCGAATCCTTGAGATTGAGCGTGCGTTTCATAAGCGATTCCACCAAGTCACCCCATGTCGAGAACATTGTCACCACGATGGCAAGACCCACCCAGAAGATATAGTTGCTACCGAGACCCCACCATTCAGGCATCAGTCCGCAGAATAGGCATGCAAACAAGATGTTGAAACCCAAGCCTCCGAAGAAGCCTTCCCATGATTTCTTAGGTGATATGCGTTCAAACAAGCGGTGCTTGCCAAATTGGCAACCGACAATGTAGGCGCCTGTGTCGTTAATCCATATAAAGATGAACATTGCCAAAACGAGGCTCAGGCTAATCTCCAATCCACAATAGAGAAGCAACGACAATGAGCCGCCAATGTAGACAATAGTCAGAAGCGAATATGCCAGACTGCGCAACGGATTCTCCTCGCGACTGTAAAGCTCGGCAATGAAGCGCACCAAGAAAAGAGCCAACGACAGATAAAGAAGGTCGGCATACGAACTCGCAGCCAACGCTGTAGCAGTGACAATGTCAAGCGTTGTCATCCACTTACGCTCTCCGCGAAGTCCTTGAGTAATCTTTGTAAACTCAATCGATGCAAGCACTGCAAGTAGCATCACAAGCAAGAAAAACGACAAGCGTCCTCCCAAAATAGATCCGACTATCACACCGGCATATATAAGACCGGAACCTGCTCGAGTAAGAAATTTCTTCATCTTTGTTTTCTCTTTATATTGTCTGACAAGTTTCTGACTGCGAAGTTAGCGAATATTTCTGAATTGTAGCCCATTACATCTCAAAAATTGCACAAATTCCTCCATTTGCGCAATATTTCCGACATTCTTTCCACTCTCCAATGCTCAGATATCCACCCAATCTGATTATTTTGCTCACTAATTTGGTGAAACTTTGATGAAATATTGCTATCTTTGCCCCTACAAACCATTATCCACATACCAATGTCAAAGACTATATCAATCGTAGTGCCTTGCTACAACGAAGAGGCAGCCCTCCAACATACAATGCCACAACTGCTCAATATCCTCAACCGATTGAGTGATGAAGGTAAAATTTCTTCAGAAAGTTTCGTGCTTTGTGTCGACGATGGCAGCCGAGACAAGACTTGGGACGAAATATGCCGTCTGCATGACCAAGACCCTCGCGTCAAAGGCATCACCTTGGCTCACAATAGAGGACACCAATATGCCTTGCTTGCAGGATTGATGGAAGTGCGCGATAGATGTGACGCAGCAGTATCAATCGATGCCGACCTCCAAGACGATCCCAACGCAATCATCGAAATGGTCGATGCATTCCTCGACGGCAAAGAGATAGTCTATGGCGTCAGAGCTTCTCGTGCTACGGATACATGGTTTAAGCGCACAACTGCACGTGCATTCTATAAGTTCCAAGCCTCAATGGGCCTTCAGACAGTCTACGACCATGCCGACTATCGACTGATGAGCAGTCGTGCACTCGACATTCTCAGTCAATATGGCGAGTCCAACCTCTTCCTGCGTGGCATCATACCGCAGATAGGACTCCCGACTGCTATCGTCAAATACGATCGACACGAGCGTGTGGCAGGTGAGTCGAAATATCCGCTCAAAAAGATGCTTGCATTCTCAGTCGACGGCATCACCTCATTCTCTGCACGCCCGATGCGTATGATATTCTTCGTAGGGTTGACACTGCTTCTAATCGACATCATTGTCGCACTCTACGTCTTGATAGCCTACTTTGGTGACACAGCCATGGCAGGTTGGCCATCAATCATGCTCAGCGTATGGTTCTTGGGAAGCCTTATACTCATGGCTATAGGCATCGTCGGCGAATACATCGGAAAAATCTTCGTTGAAGTCAAAGCCCGCCCTCGCTTCAATATCAAATCCACCCTCTGGTAATCCTTTTAATGTTTCAAGGTTAATGTTTAACGGGGTAGGGCGTAGAGGTGTTTAAAGTTTAGTGGGAAGGATAAGTGTTTAAGGTTTAACAGGCATTGTCTTCAGTGCCTGTTTGTCTTTTTGGGCTTCATAGCCTTTTTATATAGTATCTATTATATTTATAGTATCTGTATTTTTAGGGACCTCAGACAAAAAGACATTATAATTTGGTGTGGAGGTTGGTAAATTTGTGACATTTGTCACTATTTGGGGATATAAATGCAGATAGGTGTGACAATGTGTCGAAAAATGTAGTAATTTTGTAGTAGAGAAATAATTTAATGCAATGAAGAATATATTTACCAGTGTTGAGCAATCGTTTGCCGGTGATGTTGCTAAACGATTTGAGACTAATATTCCATATATTACTGTCGACAACTTTCCTATGCTTGGCAAGTTGGCTGCGATGAGATTTCTTGAGTGGGTGGCAGAGAATCCTACCGGTGTCATCAGCCTTCCTACAGGCAAAACTCCGGAGTATTTCATCGAGTGGGTGCGTCGTATCCTTACGCAGTGGGACGATTCGGAATGTCGTCAAATGCGTGAGCGTCATGGTTTGATGCTCAATGATAAGCCGGTGCTTAGCGAGTTGCAGTTTGTGCAGATTGATGAGTTTTATCCGATTTCGCCCAAGCAGCACAATAGTTTCTACACCTATGTGCAGAAATATTATGTCGAGGGCTTTGGCTTAGATGCATCTAAGGGTCTCTTTATCAATAGCGATGAAATCGTGCTTGCTGATGGCCGACACTATAGCGATGTGTTTTCCGATGGTGTGATAGACTTAGGTCTGCGCTATCGCGAACCAAAGAGTAGGGAAGAGGAGCTGAAGCAACGTTCTATCTTTATGATTGACGACTGGTGTGCCGACTATGAGCAACGCATTCGCGAAAAGGGCGGCATCGGATTCTTCCTCGGTGGTATCGGTCCCGATGGTCACATCGCCTTCAATGTCAAGGGTAGCGACCCATATTCGACTACTCGTTTGACCCACACCAATTTCGAGACACAAGCTGCTGCTGCAGGCGACTTGGGTGGCATAGAGATCTCTCGTCACAAACCGGTCATCACTATCGGTCTGGACACTATCACATACAACAGAGACGCAGTGGCTATCATCTTTGCAGCCGGTGAAGCTAAAGCACAAGTGGTGGCTGATGCGTTGGAAAAGAAACCATCAAACCTCTATCCGGCATCGGTGTTGTCGCGTCTGCCCAACTCGCGATTCTATATTACGACCGGCGCTGCTTCGGCTTTGAAGGAGTCAGTCCATGACTACTACACTTCTACGCCTTGGAATCAAGAGAAGAGTGAGCGAGCAGTGATCGATTGCCTCAATAGAATCAACAAATATGGCGACAAGGTGACGCTCGACGACTTGCGTAATGATGAGTATTGCAGTATGATTCCTGACTTGAGTCTCGAGGTAGTCGATGAGGTAATCAAGTCGATAAGCAGCAAGATAGACAAGGGTACAGCTGTGTGGAGCAACGAGACGTTTTATCACACAGGTCCTCACCACGACGACATCATGCTCGGCTTGCTGCCTCACATTCACCGTGTGTCGCGCAACGAGACCAATAAGTCGCATTTTGCTGTCATGACATCAGGCTTCAACGCCGTGACCAATGCTTTCCTTATCAATATGCTTGAGCAGACGCTTGATTTGATTCGTAAGGGTAGGATTGGCATGCTTCGGTACGCCGATTTCTTTGAGAAGGGTCATGCGCTCAAACGCGATAAGGACTCATATCACTACTTGATAAATGTCGCCTCAGGCAACGAGCAAGAGCGTAAGCGTGCATTTGCACATCGTCTTATCCGCAACTTTATCGACATTTGGGGCGTACAAAACGTAGAGCAGTTGACGGCTAAAATCTCAGAAGTTATTGAGATTACTCGCAATAGTTACGACGGCGAAAAGATGTCGGCAGAGATACGCTTGCTGAAGGGCATGATACGTGAGTTTGAAGAGGAGTTGGTGTGGGGATTCTTTGGTATCAGAGACACACGCATTCACCATCTGCGACTTGGTTTCTACACAGGCGACATATTCACAGAGCGTCCTAATCGTGAACGAGATGTAGAGCCGATTTTGCATCAGTTAAAAGAAATTAAACCGACTGTCATATCTTTGGCGTTTGACCCGGAAGGTAGCGGTCCGGATACACACTATAAGGTGCTCCAAGCCATAGCAGAAGCTGTCAGAGCGTGGGGCGAAGAAGAGGACTTGAGCCATGTCAAGATATGGGGCTATCGCAACGTGTGGTATCGATTCCACCCGGCAGAGGCTACCCACATTGTGCCGGTGTCGTTGAACGCAATGGGCGTATTCAGCAACGCATTTGAGAACTGCTATCTGTCGCAAGTCGATGCATCGTTCCCGAGTCCTAATTTTGATGGTAAGTTTAGCGACTTGGCAAAGAAGATATGGGTGAGTCAATTGGCATATACAGGCAATCTGCTTGGCAAGCCATTCTTCTATCAGAATGAGAGTCCACGACTACGCACCACCCACGGCTTGCTATTCTTCAAGGAGATGAGTGTCGAAGAGTTCTTGACTCAAGCTCGCGAACTCGAGAAGTCTATCGGCGGCTAAAACATCGCCACTCTATAGCACCTATAATATATATAGTATCTATAGTCATCGACGACAATGTATAATAAAGAAGAGGGATGCCCCATCGGGTATCCCTCAATCTTTTTGTCTGTGTCGTTGTTGATTAGTCAGCGAGACGATCGCGTTCTTTAGCAGGATTGCTGAAGTAGAGCTTGCCTTCGATGTACTCTTGAGCAGCGATCAAAGTTGGCTTTGGGAGCTTTTCGTAGAAGCGAGAGATCTCGATTTGCTCACGGTTTTCGCTCACTTCTTCCATGTTGTCGGAAGATGCGAATTCTTGGAGCTTCTTTTCGAGGTCTTTCTTCATCTCTACAGCGATTTGGTTAGCGCGTTTGCCGATGATGCAGACAGTCTCATAGACGTTGCCTGTCGGTTCAGCCATAGCCATCATGTCACGAGTGACTGTGTTTAACGGAGCATTTGTTCTCTTGTAATCCATAATATATTATGATAGTTTTATTTATTTCACGATTATTCTTTGACGTATCGGCGAGCAATCTTAAGGATATTGTCGGCCTCTTTGCGATTGTGGGTGTCGGGATAGTTGTTGATGAATGAGTAGTACTCATCAATCACTTCGCGGAAGCGTTCTTCTTTGCGTTCTTCGACACTTTCTTGAGCTTCTTGGAAACGTGACTTGAGAATCAACATTTCGAGTTGCTCACGATATTTTGTGTAGGGGTAGGTCTTGAGTGCATTTTGAGCAACGATGATTGCGCTCTGATAGTTGTTGCCCATGTAGGTGCCAAGATTGTAGTAGAGTTGTGCACTCTGAAGCTCTTTGAGTGTCAACTTGTCTTGGAGTTCAAAGATGGCATTTTGTGCGATGGTCACCTTGTCGCTCTTAGGGTAGTGATCGAGAAATCCCTGAAGCTCTTCGATAGCCTTGAGAGTCTCTGTCTGGTCGAGCTGAGGATCAGGTGAATCGATGTAATAGCCATAACCGCAATAGTAACGAGCAAGCTCAGCGTATTGGCCTTTAGGGTAACGATTGTAGTAGGTCTTGAAATACAAGCCCGAGTTGAGATAGTCTTTGCTTTCGAAATAGCTCATTGCAAGCAGATAGAGAGCTTCTTCACCCTTCGGACCACCCTTTAAAGGGGTGATGACATCGGTGAGGATAGATGATGCTTGCGCATATTTGCCCTCTTCGAATGCGCGTTTGGCATATTCGAATTTATAGTCGACATCTTTGCTCTTGAGAGCACGATTATATTCGCCGCAACTGCATAGAGCAAGAGCCAATAAAAATATGTGAAAGTATTTGCGCATATTCGATTTTGCTTTTGGAATGCAAAGTTAATAAAAATATTCCTAAAATCTGCCCGATTTAGTATTTTTTTAACTAACTTTACACCCTGAAAACAAATTATGGAGTTTAAAGGATAAAATTTACCATTAAATCAGTAAGAAATTATGTCATCTTTGCTACGCAAGTATCCTATATTGGTCAATCTTGTCATCATCATTTTGGTGGCAATATTAGGTATTTTAATTGCTAATTTCAGTCTGGCTATTTTCACCAAGCACGGCGAATATAGTGTTGTGCCTTCTGTGGAAAAAATGAGTTATAGCAGTGCGATAGATCAGTTGCACGCTGAGGGGTTCAAGGTTGAAATCAGCGACTCGGTGTTCAGAGACGATTTGCGTCCGGGCTATGTGTTAGAGCAGAATCCTACGGCTAATTCCAAGGTGAAGCCGGGTCGCACGGTCTATCTGGTTATCAACGCAGTCAATGCTAAGCAGGTGGCAATCAATAATATTGAGGGCATCTCGCTACGTCAAGGTAAGGCTATGCTTCAAGGTCTCGGCTTCAAGGATAAGAACATCAAGGTGGTCTATCGTCTTGGCAAGCATGAGAATTTGATTCAGTCGGTCAGAGTCGATGGCAAGAAATTGCGTCCCGGTCAGCGTGTTCCGGTCAGCTCTGTAATAGTGCTTGAAGTGAGCGATGGCAGAGTGGGTCAGTTGACAGACTCGTTGCTTAACGTAGAGTTTGGCGTCGAAACTGTCGATGACTATGCCGGAGAATATCCGACTGAGTATTCCGAGCCGACAGAAGAGCCGGTGTCGACAGAAGAGCCTGTGGAAGAGGTAGTGGAAGAAGAAGGCAATAGCTTGATGGAATAACACCAATGATGGATATGAACGAGAATTTTGCGGTGGATATGAGTGACGATGAGATGGTAGACTTTGCTCCACAAGTAGGGGAGGAGGTCGAGTCAGAGTCGATGTTTACGACCGAAGATGGTCGTGAAATGTATGAGCATTTCAGATTCTCGGCCGATAAGGGTCAGGCACTATTGCGTGTCGACAAATTCCTTGTCGCTCGTATGGAGAAGACATCGCGCAATCGTATCCAACAGGCTGCCGATGCGGGCTGTATCATCGTCAATGGCGTAGCTGTCAAGTCAAGCTATAAGGTGAAGCCCGGCGATGTGGTTAGCATCGTGATGGACCGACCTCGCTACGAATTGGAGATTATCCCCGAGGATATTCCGCTCGATATCGTCTATGAAGATGCAGATGTGTTGGTAGTCAATAAGCCCGCCGGACTGGTCGTGCACCCCGGTCATGGCAATTATCACGGCACGCTCGTCAACGCTTTGGCTTATCATTTCAAGGATAATCCCGATTATGATGTCAACGACCCTCGTCTTGGTCTTGTGCACCGTATCGATAAGGATACATCGGGCTTGCTTGTAGTGGCAAAGACTCCGGAAGCCAAGACACACTTGGGACTACAGTTCTTCAACAAAACTACCAAGCGACAATATGTCGCGGTGGTGTGGGGGGATTTCGAATCGCCATCGGGTACAATCATAGGCAATATTGCTCGCAATCCGAAAAATAAGTTGCAGATGGCAGTGTTTGACGACCCTACGATAGGAAAACATGCTGTGACACACTACGAGGTGCTTGAGTCGTTTGGCTATGTATCGGTGGTGAAATGTGTATTGGAGACAGGTCGTACTCACCAGATTCGTGTTCATATGCGTCACACGGGGCATCCATTGTTCAACGATGCACGCTATGGAGGCGATCAGATACTCAAGGGTACAACGTTTGCCAAGTATCGACAGTTTGTCGACAACTGTTTTGCCATCTGCCCTCGTCAGGCATTGCATGCGAAGACACTCGGATTTGTGCATCCACGCACTGGTCAGCAGCTTGATTTTGATACGCCTATACCGGCTGACATGGTGGAACTGATGAATAAGTGGCGCGACTATCGCAAGTCGGAATAAAAGAAGCGACAGAAGATGGAGGCTTCTAAGGATTGATTCATAGCGATTTGCGAATTAATAGAGGCTTCCCGATGAAATTGAAGACGGCTAAAATTTGGATATTCGAGCCGTAATGTGTAACTTTGTATCAAGATTTTTAGAATCAAATAAATAAGATAAGAATATGGAAATTTCAGGAAAGATTATCCAAGTGTTGGATTTGCAACAAGGCACTTCTAAAGCCGGCAATGCTTGGAAGAAACAGGAATATGTACTTGAAACTCAAGATATGTATCCAAAGAAAGTGAAGTTTGACTTCTTTGGCGACCGTGTCGACCAATACAAGCTCGCTATCGGTGACGAAGTGACTGTAAGCTTCGATCTCGAAAGTCGCGAATTCAATGGTCGCTGGTATACTGACGTACGCGCATGGAAGGCTGATAAGGCAGGTGCTGCTACTGCTGCTCCTATGTCTTCAGCTGAGCCTCAGGCTCCTTATGCATCTGTCGCTCCGGCTGCTTCGATGGCAACACCTGCGTTTGATGCTCCTGCAGGCGACGAAAGCGATGACCTTCCTTTCTAAGCTAAGATGAAAAATTAGCGCCGTATGGATTAGATACGACGCTATAAGTTTATAAAAATATAGAGAGTGGATGCCGAAGAGGGGTTCACTCTTATTGTTTGTTATCCCATGGATAGGTGCGTCGAGGATTGCGAGGGAACCATCCTTTGCGAACGCGCTCTTGCTGATCCTCGACCTCCTTGATGCTCCAGAAACTTGAGAAAGCAAAGACTCCGATAAGCGAAGAGTAGAAGATGTCGGCCACTAATACTGAGGCGATTACACCTATAATTCCGGCTGCAAGAAACCACCATTTGCACTTAGTGCCAAAGTAGTACTCGCCCTTGATAACCAATGGGTGAAACACTCCGATGATGAGAAACGTGCAGACTCCGATGACAAGTCCTGCGATGCGATATTCGGTCAAAAACTCCATGTTATGATATTCGGTCTTTTGTTAATAAATATTATGTATTAAAACTATGTTTTGCTGTTGTCAAACCATCGGGTTTGGTGGCAATATTGATACAACGTTTCAAAAAGCGATTTGTTTTGTAAAAAATCTCTAAAAAAGATGTCGCCATATGCTGAATAATTAGTATATTTGCAGTGAATTAGAGGGAATATGGTATTTTGTAAATCTGTGTTGTCTTAATTCGTAAATTTTAGAATATTATTAACTTTAAAAACAGTAATAGAAATGAAGATTTCACACGTAGAACACATTGGTATAGCAGTGCCAAACTTGGCAGAAGCTATCAAGTATTATGAAGAAGTATTGGGTCTCAAGTGCTACAAGACAGAAGTGGTAGCTGACCAAAAGGTGACAACAGCTTTCTTCAAAGTAGGTGACACTAAGATTGAGCTTCTCGAAGCAACATCAGAAGACAGCACAATCGCTAAGTTCATCGAAAAGAATGGTGGCAAGGGTGGTATGCACCACATGGCATTCGCAGTAGAAGATGGCGTTGCAGAAGCATTGGCTGAAGCACAAGAAAAGGGTGTTCAAGTGATCGACAAGGCTCCACGTAATGGTGCTGATGGTCTTAAGATCGCATTCCTTCACCCTAAGTGCACTCAAGCAGTGTTGACAGAACTCTGTGAAGATCCAAACAAATAATCAGAAATTACTAACACTCAAAGAAATAAAAACACAATGAGCAAACAACTTGATAAAATTCAAGAGCTTATCAACAAACGCGCTGAAGCTCGTATCGGTGGTGGCGAAAAGGCTATCCAGAAGCAACACGAACGTGGTAAATACACTGCTCGCGAAAGAATCGCACAACTTCTTGACGAAGGTTCGTTTGAAGAACTCGATATGTTTGTGACTCACCGTTGCACAAACTTCGGTATGGACAAGAAGCACTATCTTGGTGATGGTGTTGTGACAGGTTACGGTACAATCGAAGGTCGTTTGGTGTATGTATTCGCACAAGACTTCACAGTGAGCGCCGGTTCGCTTTCTGAAACTGTGGCTCAAAAGATTTGCAAGGTTATGGACCTCGCAATGAAGATGGGTGCTCCTATCATCGGTCTTAACGACTCAGGTGGTGCTCGTATCCAAGAAGGTATCAACGCACTCGGTGGTTACGCTGAAATCTTCCAACGCAATATCCTCGCTTCAGGTGTTGTGCCACAGATTTCTGCTATCCTCGGTCCTTGCGCCGGTGGTGCTGTATATAGCCCTGCTTTGACCGACTTCACTATCATGACTAAGGGTATCTCTTACATGTTCCTCACAGGTCCTGCTGTAGTGAAGACTGTGACAGGTGAAGATGTGACTCAAGAGCAACTCGGTGGTGCTACAGTTCACTCTACTAAGTCAGGCGTAACTCACTTCGCTGCTGAAGATGGTGAAGAAGCTATCGCTTTGATCCGCAAGCTCATGAGCTATATCCCACAAAATAACCTCGAAGAAACTCCACTTCAACCATGCAACGACCCAATCGACCGTCTCGAAGACAAGCTCAACGAAATCATTCCTGATAGCGCTAAGCGTTCTTACGACATGTATGAAGTGATCGCTTCTATCGTTGACAATGGTGAGTTCCTCGAAGTTCAAAAGGACTATGCTAAGAACATCATCGTAGGTTTCGCTCGCATGAATGGTCAGTCAGTAGGTATCGTTGCCAACCAGCCTAAGGTATTGGCAGGTGTGCTTGACTCAAATGCTTCTCGTAAGGGTGCTCGTTTCGTTCGTTTCTGCGACGCATTCAACATTCCTTTGGTGACATTGGTAGACGTTCCTGGCTTCCTCCCTGGTACAGGTCAAGAATACAATGGTGTTATCCTCCACGGTGCGAAGCTTCTCTACGCTTATGGCGAAGCTACAGTGCCTAAAGTGACTGTGACATTGCGTAAGAGCTACGGTGGTAGCCACATCGTGATGAGCTGTAAGCAACTCCGTGGTGACATGAACTACGCATGGCCAACTGCTGAAATCGCAGTAATGGGTGCAGAAGGTGCGGTAAGCGTACTCTATGCTAAGGAAATGAAGGAAGCTACTGACCCTGCTGCAGTGAGAAAAGAAAAGGAAGACGAATACACCAATTTGTTTGCTAACCCATACAATGCAGCTAAGTATGGCTACATCGATGACGTTATCGAACCACGCAATACTCGTTTCCGTATAATCCGTGCATTGCAAATGCTCGCTACTAAGAAGCTCACTAACCCTGCTAAGAAGCACGGTAACATTCCTTTGTAATATTCACGCGTAACAAAGTAAATACAATGTTGAAAAAATTTATAATTGCTTTGACGATGTGTTTCGCAGTCGTGACGATGGGTTATGCCAACCCATCGTTGGACGCGAACGCTGATACAGCTGTGGCTGCTACTAAGGTGGTCGAAGCTGCTGAAGTCGCTGAAGTCGCTGAAATCGCTGAAGTAGAAGAGGCTGTCGAAGCTGAAGCTGCTACCGGCGTGATGAATCAGGCTCAGAAGGTGGAAAACATCAAGGCAAACGACCCTCACGGATTTACAATCACTATCATGGCTATGGTCATCGTAGTGCTTGCGTTGGTGGTGTTGTTCCTCCTTTTCTTGGTGTTCGGCAAGATGTCTTCTCGCTCACAAAAGAAGAAAAAACTCGAAGCTAAGGGTCTTTCTAATTCAGACGCTTCTTCTGAAGAGGCTGACTCAGGCGAAGTGATTGCAGCTATCGCTATGGCTCTCGCTCAGCACTTCGATGCTCACGATGCTGAAGACACAGTGCTCACTATCAAGCGCATGAAGAGAGCTTACTCTCCATGGAACTCTAAGATCTACAACATGCGTGAGATCCCTCAAGTAAATAAAAAATAATTCTAAACACAGTTTCAATTAAATAAGAGATGAAAGAATACAAGTATAAAATCAACGGTATGAATTACACAGTTGCTGTGGGCGATGTCAACGGCGACAAGGTTAACGTTGAAGTAAACGGTACAGCTTACACTGTCGAAATGGACAAGGCTGCTGCTCCTAAGGTGGCTAAGGTCGTAGCTGAGCAAGCTAAGCGTCCTGCGGCTGCTCCACGCACAGAGTCAGGCGAAAAGGTTATCGCTAAGCCTGCTGCTGCTGCAGGTTCAGCAAGCGCTGTTAAGAGTCCGCTTCCAGGCACAATCATGAGCTTCCGTGTGAACGTAGGTGACACTGTTAACGCAGGTGACACAGTATGCGTGCTTGAAGCTATGAAGATGGAAAACGACGTACACACTCAAAAGGGTGGTACAGTGAAGCAAATCCTCGTTGGTGTAGGTGACTCAGTGCTCGAAGGTGCTGACATCATGATTATCGAATAATATTAGTTTGATTTTAAGGCATTAAAAAGATTGTTTTATGATTTTAAATCAGACAGGTTCAAGCTTTAGCGACTTTTTGAGCCAAAGCATTGACACATTCTGGGGCTTTACCGGTTTCGCCAACTGTGAATGGGGTAACATCGTCATGCTTCTTGTCGGCATGTTCTTCATCTGGCTTGCTATCAAGAAGGATTTCGAACCATTATTGCTCGTGCCAATCGGTTTCGGTATGCTTATCGGTAACATTCCTTTCCAAGAAGGTATGGAAATCGGTATCTACGAAGAGGGTTCGGTATTGAATATTCTTTATAATGGTGTTCGCTACGGCTGGTATCCACCATTGATTTTCTTGGGTATCGGTGCGATGACCGACTTCTCGTCATTGCTTGCCAACCCTAAATTGATGATTATCGGTGCGTGTGCACAGTTTGGTATCTTCGGTGCCTACATGGTGGCATTGGCTATCGGTTTCGAACCTCTTGAAGCCGGTGCTATCGCAATCATCGGTGGTGCTGACGGTCCGACAGCTATCTTCTTGACATCTAAGCTCGCTCCTGAGATGCTTGGTGCAATCGCAGTGTCGGCTTACTCTTACATGGCTCTTGTGCCTGTGATCCAACCACCTGTGATGCGTCTCTTCACTACTAAGAAGGAACGCCTCATCAAGATGAAGCCAGCTCGCGTGGTGACTCAAAACGAAAAGATTATCTTCCCAATCGTGGGTCTTATCTTGACATGTTTCGTAGTGCCATCAGGTCTTCCATTGTTGGGTATGTTGTTCTTCGGTAACTTGCTTCGCGAAAGTGGCGTGACAACACGTCTTGCTAAGACAGCAAGCAACGAGTTGACCAATATCGTTACTATCCTTCTCGGTATGACAGTGGGTGCTTCTACTCAAGCGTCACAGTTCTTGACTCCTAAGACACTTGGTATCTTCGCACTCGGTTTCATGGCATTCATCATTGCATCTGCTTCAGGTGTGCTTTCAGTGAAGTTGATGAACGTCTTCCTTAAGAAGGATCACAAGATCAATCCACTCATCGGTAACGCAGGTGTATCTGCAGTGCCTATGGCTGCTCGTATCTCAAACAACGTTGGTCTTGAGTATGACCCAACCAACTACTTGTTGATGCATGCTATGGGTCCAAATGTGGCAGGTGTAATCGGTTCGGCTACGGCTGCCGGTGTGCTTCTCGCATTCCTCGGATAATAGATTTCAGATCGATATCCTATAAAGGTGAAGTGATGCTTTCGGGTGTCACTTCATTTTTTTTGCTTGGTCGGTGAGCAATTTTGCTGTTGACTTGTTATATCTATAAACGGACATAATAATTGAGAGAATATATTATGGTGACAGAAGATGTAATAAAAGAGATATACGAGAAGTTTGACAATCCACCCAAGGACCCGGCAGAGCTCAATCTGCCATACTATATAGATAAACTCAAGGACTACCATCCGATGAGGCTTCACGATGGCGTGATTATCGTGGAGAATGTCGAAGAGTATAGTCCTCTGAGGCGAATACTTGTGCGTCGTCTGACGTTGGTGATGGAGTTTACAAAGTATGTCGCTTTTGCTATGCCTGAGCATATATTCTTCTTTGAGAAGCATGGCGAGGGGGTACATCTTCATTTCTGTAATAGTCGCAAAAAGCCATTTTGGAAGAGATTGTTGTCGAAGATATTCTTTCGTAAATAGTCGGAAAGAGTATGAGGCCTATACGTCAAAAGTCAAGGGGGAATGATACCCTATAAGGCAAAAAAATAACTGAAGGACCATGAGAGGCTCTTCAGTTACTTGTTTTATAGGGGAGATGTGTGTTATGAGTCGGGTGTGATTAATTGAATGTGAGGTCGTCAAAACCTTCGCCAAGTTCTTCTTCGTTGAATTCTGTATCACCATAGAAGTCGGCGTCGAAGTCTTCCAAAGCAGCTGCAGCTTTCTTGTCCATGCGAGCATCAAACTCGTCAAGGTCGACATGCTGGTTTGGTGCTTTGCCTTCTTTGCGAGTGCAAAGAGGGTCCATGAGAGTTTTGCCTGTGATTATAGATTTCAACTCCATGAAGAAAGAGCGTTCGGTGAGGTAGTCAAATACGAATATGAGGCGTTGACCTTCTTCTTCGACCAACTCGTTGATGTGAGTGTCTTCCATAATCCAGATATCTTCGTCGCTGCTGCTACCCATGTCTTCGAGGGTGATTTCTTCGCATTTCTGCCAAGCTTCGTCGCAAAGGAAGAAAGAACTCATCTCGTCTTTGGTGTAGCCTACGCTATCAAGAATGGCATTGCGTAACTCAAGAAAATTAGCGTCAGAATCGATTTCGATTTCTCTGCAGAAGTTGTCAACTTCGTCTGATACGATTTTAAAACGATATACCATAATATAATAGTTGATTTTGTTGTCTGATAAATTTTCTGCGAATATAGTTCAAAATAATGGAATATACGCATTATTGAGGCAAAAAAAATAGGCATATTTTCGATTAAATACGCCTATCTTTGTTTATAGTGCTGATTATCAGAAGTTTACTTAATTACGCCGTTTGCTTTAAATACCTTCTCAATTGCTTCGAGAGAGCGAGTGACTTGCTCCTTAGTGTGAGTAGCCATAAGCGAGTAGCGGATGAGAGTATCGTTAGGAGCTACGGCAGGCGACACTACAGGGTTGACAAATACGCCTTCTTCGAGCAAGTCGTGAGTGACTTTGAAAGTCTTGTAGTCGTCACGAATATAGAGAGGGATGATTGGAGTCGATGTGTGACCGATTTCGCAACCCATCGCTTTGAAGCTATCAAGGGCAAACTTGGTGATTTCCCAGAGGTGTTCTTGGCGTTCAGGCTCAGAGAGCATGATGTCAAGAGCTGCGTTGACTGCAGCTGTAGAGCCCGGAGTGATGCTGGCTGTGAAGATATATGAGCGAGAGTGGTGGCGGAGATAGTTGGTAATCTCTTTGTCGGTAGCGATGAAGCCGCCCAATGATGCGAATGACTTGCTGAACGTACCCATGATCAAGTCGACATCTTTGGTCACACCATAGTGGTCGCAAAGACCGCGTCCGCAGTTACCGAATACGCCGATACCATGTGCTTCGTCGACCATCACTGTAGTGTTGTATTTCTTCTTGAGTTCGATAATCTTAGGGAGATCGGCTGTGTCACCTTCCATAGAGAAGACGCTGTCGGTCACGACGAGTTTCACCTTGTCTTCCTTACACTTCTTGAGTTGCTCTTCGAGCGAAGTCATGTCGTTGTGCTTATATTTAAGGTAGGAAGAGAAAGAAAGTCTGCGACCTTCGATGATAGAAGCGTGGTCTTGCTCATCAAGGATGACATAGTCTTCACGACCGGTCAATGACGAAACGACGCCGAGGTTAACGCCGAAGCCTGAAGAGTAGAGCATCACATCTTCCTTGCCGATATATTCAGCCAAGCGAGCTTCGAGTTGCTTGTGGATATCGAGCGTACCATTTAGGAATGGTGAGCCTGCGAGGCCTGTGCCATATTTACGAGTAGCTTCTACTGCAGCTTCGATGACTTTAGGGTGGGTAGTGAGGCCCATGTAGCTATTAGAGCCGAACATGAGTACTTTTCTGCCGTCGATTAGCACTTCAGTGTCTTGCTCGCTACTGATTGCACGGAAGTATGGGTAGATACCTGCCGCTTTAGCTCTCTGTGGAGCATCATAACGTGATAACTTTTCTTGTAAAAGTTTCATGGTTTATGGTTTTATGCTTTATAATTTCTTATGTAAACTATCTGCGTTGCTTCAGACTCGAAATGTGGGTGTCTCAATGTCTATACAATTAGCAGATTGCAAAGTTAGCAATTTTTTACGAATGACAGAGCAGTTTTAACTTAAAAAATGCCCAATTTGGGCGAATTTGAGCAATTTCAGCCCATTGATAACTGCTGTAGACTAAAAAATGAGGTGGAAATATGGTTGCAAGGGCTTTAAAATTTGATTAATGTCAGAAATTAGTTATCTTTGCAATCGATTATCCTAGTCAGCCCATATGAGCAAGAAGATATTTTATCGATATAATCCGACGACCGACAACTATGAGCGTGTCTATCCCTCGTTGAAGAAGCGAGTGTGGAGTGTGACGCGCCATATCGTATTCGGTTCGCTGATAGGAGTGGGGTTGTTCTTCGTACTGTCGAAGTTCTATCTCACCTCTCCACGCGAGCAGTTGTTGGCAGAGGAGAACCGTACTCTCAAAGCTCAATACGATGTGCTCGAGAAGCGACTCGATGATGCCCATAAGATAATGGACATCATTCAGAATCGTGACGACAATTTCTATCGTGTGATGATGCAGATGGACCCCATGAGTCGTAGTGAGCGTTACTTGGGGCTCGACAAGGCTGAGTCACAAAATTTCAAGCGTCTCAGCGATGCTGCTCTGATGACGGAGCTCACTCAGCAGATTAACCTCTTGGAGCGTCGATTGTATGCACAGTCGTTGTCGTTTGAGCAGCTGCGCGACATGGCATGTAAGCAGGAGGATAAGGTGCGTCGCATACCGGCTATTATGCCTGTGCCTATGGCCAACTACAAGATTTCGTCGGGTTTCGGCTATCGTCGTGACCCTGTCTATGGTGGCACACGTTTTCACTCAGGCATCGACTTCTCAGGACCTACCGGCACTCCGATATATGCCACTGCCGACGGCGTGGTTGCGGCAGCCACATGGGCTTCCGGTTATGGCAACAAGATTGACCTTGATCATGGCTACAACTATATGACTCGTTACGCCCACCTCAATAAGATAGATGTGCGTCCGGGTGAGCAAGTGAAGCGTGGTCAGAAGATAGGCGAGATGGGTAGCACCGGTAAGTCAACAGGTCCACACCTTCACTACGAAGTCAGATTCAAAGATGAGCCTCAAAACCCTGCTTATTACTATTATCTTGACGTGACACCTGAGCAATTCAAAGCCCTCATTGAATCGGCTGAAAATGCCGGTCATGTGATGGACTAACACTCAACAATATTAATTCCTTGTAGCGATATGGAAGAACTCAATAAGCAATACTATAAGATACGCGAAGTGGCAGAAATCCTCGGTGTGCCACAGTCGACATTGCGATTCTGGGAAAAAGAATTTCCTCAGATAAAGCCGACTCGTAGCAGTCACAACATTCGCTACTATCGCCCCCAAGACATCGAGCAATTGCGCATCATTCAGTATCTTATCAAGGACAAAGGTCTAAAGATAGATGCCGCTAAGGAGCAACTGCGTTCCAATCGTCACAACGTGTCGCGTCGCGTTGAGGTAATCGAGCGTCTGAAGACTGTGCGCGATGAACTCGCCAACCTGCTTGTTGCTCTGGGTGGACGTAAACTTTAAGTAAACAATTAATCTAATAGATAAAACGATATGTCAAAAAAGCACTTGATGGACTTCCGGGTGGCAGAAGTGGATAGCTTTGGCAATGGCTATTCGCTGCTTAAATTGTCGCCCATCGGAGAAGAGATGCCTCTTATCATGGGAGGACAGTTTGTCAATATCCAAGTCAATAAATCCAAGAACACGTTCCTACGCCGTCCGATATCAGTCAATTTTGTCGACTACGAGCAACAACTCCTTTGGCTTTTGGTCAAAGATGCCGGTGAGGGAACACACGCATTATGTCAGGCTGAAGTAGGGGAGACACTCAATCTTCTCCTTCCACTAGGTCGTGGCTTCTCAGTACCTGCACAGAAGGCGGACAGCATTCTGCTCATCGGTGGAGGTGTCGGCACAGCTCCGATGCTCTACTGGGGTAAGATACTTAAAGACAATGGCTACAACCCTCGTTTCTTGCTCGGTGGTCGCAAAGAGTCTGACCTTCTCGAACTCGATGAATTCCGTCAGATAGGCGAAGTCTTCGTCTCTACTGAAGACGGCTCAGCCGGCGAACAAGGTTTTGTCACAGTCCACTCCGTGATGCAAAGCAAAATCGATAAGATGTATTGTTGCGGACCGGCTCCGATGATGAAAGCCATCGCAAAAATAGCAGCACAGAAAGAATGTGAGTGTGAAGTCAGCCTCGAAAATAAGATGGCATGTGGACTCGGTGCATGCCTCTGTTGTGTAGAAGACTCTAAGGAAGGCAACGTGTGTGTATGTACAAGTGGACCGGTGTTTAATACAAAAGAACTAAAATGGGAAATCTGAAAGTAAATATAGGTGGGGGATTGGTGCTTGACAACCCCGTGATGACTGCATCAGGCACATTCGGTTACGGCGAAGAATTTGCCGACATCATCGACCTCAATCGTCTCGGCGCAATCATCGTCAAAGGCACAACGCTTAACCATCGCGAAGGCAACCCTTATCCTCGTATGGCAGAGACTCCAAGCGGTATGCTCAACGCTGTCGGTCTCCAAAACAAAGGCGTAGACTACTTCGTAGAGCACATCTATCCACGCATCAAGGACTATCAATGCAAGATAATCGTCAACGTCAGCGGTGCCTCAATCGATGACTATGTCGGTGTATGTGAGAAACTTATGCCACTCGAGCGAGTCGATGGCATTGAGGTCAACATCTCCTGTCCTAACGTCAAGCAAGGTGGTATGGCATTCGGAACGACTTGCGAGGGTGCAGCCTCTGTGACCAAAGCAGTACGTAAAGCATACTCAAACCCTATGATTGTCAAGTTGTCGCCAAACGTGACCGACATCGCATCGATCGCTAAAGCTGTCGAAGCAGAGGGTGCAGATGCTGTATCGCTCACCAATACATTCCTCGGTATGGCTATCGACGTCGAAAAGCAAGCACCTATACTCAGCACTATCACCGGCGGTCTCTCAGGACCATGTATTCGTCCTATCGCAGTGCGTATGGTGTGGCAAGTGGCCAAAGCTGTGCAGATTCCGGTCATCGGACTCGGAGGCATCATGAATGGTCGTGATGCACTTGAATTCATGCTTGCAGGAGCGACTGCAGTCGAAGTCGGTACAGCCAACTTTATCAACCCTGCAGTGACAGTCGAAATCGTCGACTATATCAATGACTATTGCCAACGCCACGGCATTGACGATATCAACACCATCATCGGCAAGATCTGATAACCCCATTGCAAGATAGATACTATAATTACTATAGGTAATATAATCACTATTGAAGCTATGAAGCAAGAAAACCACCTCGCGGATAGCAGGGTGGCTTTATAGTGTGACGCTGTTGTGCGTCGTTGGGTTGTCGCTATGGTGTAGGTTTACATCATGCCGCCCATGCCAGGGTTAGGCATAGCAGGAGATGCGTTTTCTTCGCGTTTGTCGGCGATGACACATTCGGTAGTGAGGAACATGCCGGCGATGCTTGCTGCGTTTTCGAGGGCGATGCGAGTCACCTTAGCAGGGTCGATAACGCCTGTAGCGAAGAAGTTTTGGAATTCGCCGATGCGAGCGTTGTAGCCGAAGTCGCCTTCACCATCTTTTACGCGTTGTACGATTACAGCACCCTCTACGCCTGCGTTTTCAACGATTTGGCGGAGTGGTTCTTCGATAGCGCGACGGATGATTTGGATACCTGTGTTTTCGTCTTCGTTTTCACCCTTGAGACCGTCGAGAGCAGCGAGGCAACGGATGTAGGCTGTACCACCACCAGGCACGATACCTTCTTCGACAGCAGCACGAGTTGCGCTGAGAGCATCATCTACGCGGTCTTTCTTCTCTTTCATTTCGACTTCTGAAGGAGCACCTATGTAGAGCACTGCTACGCCACCTGCAAGTTTAGCGAGGCGTTCTTGGAGTTTTTCACGGTCGTAATTAGAAGTAGTAGTTTCGATTTGAGCCTTGATTTGACCAATACGAGCAGCGATAATTTCCTTGTTGCCGGCACCATTGACGATGATGGTGTTGTCTTTGTTGACAGTGACTTTTTCTGCAGTACCGAGGTCAGCCATAGTAGCTTGGTCGAGGCGCATGCCTTTGACTTCGCTGATGACATTACCACCTGTGAGGATAGCGATGTCTTCGAGCATTTCTTTGCGACGGTCGCCAAATCCAGGAGCCTTAACAGCGCAGATTTTGAGTGAGCCGCGGAGACGGTTGACTACGAGTGTAGCCAATGCTTCGTTGTCGACATCTTCTGCGATGATGAGAAGACCACGACCTGACTGAGCTGTCTGCTCAAGGATAGGGAGCATATCTTTGAGGTTGGAGATCTTTTTGTCGTAGAGGAGGATGAATGGGCTGTCCATGTCGCATTCCATCTTCTCAGTGTTGGTCACGAAGTAAGGTGAGATGTAGCCACGATCGAATTGCATACCTTCCACAACTTCTACAGTGGTGTCGGTGCCTTTAGCTTCTTCGACTGTGATGACGCCTTCTTTCTTGACTTTACGCATAGCTTCAGCGATGAGTTTACCGATTTCTTCGTCGTTGTTGGCAGAGATGCGAGCCACGTTTTCGATTTTGTCGAAGTCGTCGCCTACTTCTACGCTTTGAGCCTTGATGCCTTCGATGACTTTAGCTACGGCTTTGTCGATACCACGCTTGAGGTCCATAGGGTTGGCACCTGCAGCTACGTTCTTAAGACCGACGTTGACGATAGCTTGAGCAAGCACAGTAGCAGTGGTAGTACCGTCGCCTGCTTGGTCTCCTGTCTTAGAAGCCACTTCTTTGACGAGCTGAGCACCCATGTTTTGGAATGGGTCTTCGAGTTCGATTTCGCGAGCTACTGACACACCGTCCTTAGTGATGTGAGGAGCACCGAATTTCTTTTCGATGATTACGTTGCGACCTTTAGGGCCGAGAGTTACTTTGACAGCGTCAGCGAGAGCATCAACGCCGTTTTTGAGCTCTTCGCGAGCCTTGATATTGAATTTGATTTCTTTTGCCATGGTTGTTATTTACCTTGTGTTATAATATAATAAGAGGAGTGGAGAGATTACGCGATGACAGCGAGCACGTCTGACTGACGCATAATGAGGAATTTTTCGCCTTCGAGCTCGATTTCTGTGCCTGCATATTTGCCATAGAGCACAGTGTCGCCTGCTTTGAGGATCATTTCTTCATCTTTTGTGCCGTTGCCGACAGCGATGATTTCGCCCTTCAAAGGTTTTTCTTTAGCTGTGTCCGGGATAATGATACCACCGATAGTCACTTCTTCTGCCGCTGTTGGACGGATAAGCACGCGGTCTGCTAATGGTCTGATGTTCATATCTGATATGTTTTAGTTGATTTTTTGTTTAATTTTTCTGAGTTTGCTTGCTTGCATATTTTGTGCCAAACAAAATCGTGTCTACTCGCTGAACAATATTTGTGACCTTATTGTTTAAATTATTTGTAAGACATATCTCTTGTTTGTGATATTCTTATTAAATTTGCAGTATAAATTAACGCGTTTTATGAATCGTTTTCACAAATCATTATTATTAGCTCTTTGTAGTGTCAGTTTTGTCAGTTATGCTGACAATATGTCAATGCAGTATTCGATGGATCCTGTGCGACTGATGAAGCAGCCGGGGTTGGAAATAGGGAAATCGGCGACACATGTCGGTGTAATTTTAACCATAGAGGATGAGTCCGACCTTGAGTCTTTGGTGGCTAAGGGTGCGGAGGTGACTTATCGTGACGGCAGTCTTGTCTATGCCACATTGCCAAAGGCGTTGCTTTCGGAGGTGGCAGAAGAGGCTCGTAGTTTGTCAATGCGTATTCCTCATCAAGCCTATCCGTCGATGGATGTGGCTCGAAGTGTGTCGGGTGTCGATGAGGTGCATACGGGTGTGTCAATCAATGACGATATCATTCCGTTCACAGGCAAGGGTGTCTTAATAGGTGTGGTCGATGGTGGTATTGACCCTCACCACATAGCGTTCACCAATGCCGATGGAGAGTCGCGCGTCGCTGAGTATATCGTGACTCAGAGTGCATTTGAGAGTCCGACGGGCGCGTTTGTCGCAGATCATTACGATAAGGATAATATGTCGTCGGCTCCGACCGACTTTGAGTGTGGCGGTCATGGTACGCACACAGCATCTGTAGCCGGTGGTTATGGTGCAGGCACGATCTATGGAGGTGTAGCACCTGATGCCGAGCTTGTGCTTGTCACAATGGGTGAGTCGCTCTACGATGACGAGATTATGTATGGCATGAAATCGGCTCTAAATTATGGTAAGAGTGCCAAGAAGCCTATTGTGGTCAATTTCAGTCTTGGCTCTGTCTCGGGTCCTCATGATGGCACAGGGCAGATGGCAAGTGCAATCAGTCAGACTATGAGAAGAAAAGGACAGATACTCTGTTTTGCAGCCGGCAACGATGCTAAATTTGACTGCACTTTGGAGCGTGATTTCAGCGTTGATAGCACGCCTGTGTCGACTGCTTTTGCGCAGACTTATTATGGCACACCCGCCCCTTACGCATACATGCAGGCATGGAGTGCAGATGCGAAGAAGACAGAAATCTGTGTGCATGTTATCGATACCGACACTCGTCAAGTAGTCTATACTTCTGACTATGTCAGTGTCGCAACTCACAAAGATATGCACAAAGCGCTCTATCTGCTTGATAGTTACGGCAGTGAGGGCTCTTTATTTCTGGAACTTGACAACTATTTTGATGGTATGATCTTCGTTGTCGGCAACGTGTTGTCGCAAAACGAACGCTATGTGACCGAATTGTTGGCTCAGCTTGACAATGTCGGCTACTATAGCAATTATGCACTCGGCGTGTCGATAAAGTCGGATGAGGGTGCGCAAGTGTTGATGTCGACAAGCGCACAGCGTTGCTATTTCAAGTCTTATGGTGTTGACTCATTTGTTTCAGGCAATGGCGAGAACACGATTTCGGACTATTGTACATCGCCTTACGTCGTCGCAGTAGGTGCATGGAATGCTCGCAAGACTTTTACAGATATTTATGGAAATGTCGGCCAACTTGACGAAAGTTACCATGGTCCTCTCAATGGTGTGGCAAGCTATTCGAGCTACGGTAGAAACTACAATAAGGAGGGTGGTAATCTTCCTCACGTATTAGCTCCTGGCACAAATGTCGTAGCGGCTGTCTTGGGGCAATACTATGAGTACTACGAAAGCCTTGTGGCTAAGAATCATGGCAACTATTGGGGAACGATGACCGGTACATCGATGGCTTGTCCATTCGCATCGGGTGTGATCGCTCTATGGCTTGAAGCGAAAAATGACTTGAGTCGCGATCAAGTGCTGGAAATCATCGCTGCGACATCTACAACCGATGAATATACTGAAGACTCACCTGAACGCTCGGGCTATGGCAAGATTAACGCCTATGAAGGTCTGAAATATATCTATACGACCTATCTCGGCGTAGAGTCGGCTGTAGCTCCTGACGAGCTCAAGCCTATTATTCGCCATCTCTCTGATGAACAGTTGGAAATCGTGCTTAATGCCGACGTGCTTGACGGCGAGGTGATGATGTGCGACATGTCGGGTAATATAGTGGCGACAAAGTCGTTCTCCGGCAATATTGTCGAATTGGAGCACAGAGGCACAGCAGGCGTCTATATCCTATCTATAAAGACAGAAAAGGGCAATTCGGTCAACCGTATCCTTGTCAAGTAAGACCGACGACCTCAGGTTAGCACCTGTCAATGGTCTACAGTCCCGTTTTGACTCGCAATTGCGAGTGAGACGGGGCTGATTGTTTTTAAAAATTAGTTAAATAACTCTCTGAAGATGGTCAAAAACGCTTCGATAGCATTGCTCATTGCGTAATTTGTTGTAACTTTGTGCTTGAATATCATTTGGGAACTTCTATAAATTGCTTTGTGGTGATTTATGAATTTTTACTGAGTAGATTTTTGTTTTTAACGCAAGGAGTATAGCGAGCTATACGACTGAGTTAAAGGCGAAAAGATGCCAGTCAAACTGTTGCGATTGAGCGAGTGGAGAGTTATGCTCGCATAAACTATCCCGAGCGTGAGCAACTTGGATGA
>JAFYNZ010000019.1 GCA_017547845.1 Muribaculaceae bacterium | reverse complement strand
TCTTCAAACGCTTTGGCTGAATCTTTCAACGCCAAAATCAAGCTTTTTAGAGCAAACCTTAGAGGCGTCGTTGATAAGAAGTTCTTCCTGTTTCGCATAGCTAAACTTTTCGCTTACCCTCACTAAATAACTACTGAACCTATTTTTATTAACTTTGCAAATAAGATGCTTCATTTGCAAAATAATGTGAAACATGTCATTTTGGAGTAAAATTAAGGATTTAATGGATACTGATAGCAAATCATCTGCAGTCAGTCAACAAATTACGTCCAAATCATACAATCCATCGCTTTATGCATTTGTTGATATTGAAGTCAGTGTAAACGATAACCGAATACATGATATCGGCGCTTTAAGATATGACAATGCTACATTTCACAACGCATCAAAATCAGAACTTTTAAACTTCACAAAAGATATTGATTTTATCTGTGGGCATAATATTATTCATCATGATGCAAAGTATCTCTTTTCAAATAATGAACATCCGCACATTTTAGTTGATACGTTATACTTGTCACCCTTACTTTTCCCGGATCATCCTTACCATAAGCTTATCAAAGACGACAAAATAATAAATCAACAACTAAATAATCCTTTAAACGATTGTCGTAATGCAAAAGACCTGCTATGGGATGAAGTAGGTCAATGGAATTCCTTACCAGTCAATAAAAGACTCATTTACGCATCTCTTCTAAAAGACCAAATAGAATTTAGAGGATTCTTCCAATTTGTCAATGCTGCAATAGATAAGACTGATATCAATGAACTTATATATTCCACATTTAGCAACAAGATCTGTCAGAATGCGGATTTACAAAGTATCATCAATCAGCATCCCATTGCATTAGCTTACGCATTAGCATTAATTGACACAACCGACAAACGTTCAATTACACCCGGATGGGTGCTCCATAATTTTCCTGAAGTAGAATCAATAATCAAAACTCTACGATATCGAAATTGTGAGAATGGGTGCCCATATTGTCAGCACCAATTAAATATACACGACAACTTAAAGAGATTTTTCGGATATGATGAATTTAGGACATATGAAGGAGAACCACTTCAAGAAAAAGCAGCACAAGCTGCCATCGATGGCAAATCTCTGCTTGCAATATTTCCTACAGGAGGCGGCAAATCACTTACATTCCAACTTCCAGCCTTGATGGAAGGAAAATTGATGCATGGACTGACAATCGTTATATCACCTCTGCAATCCCTTATGAAAGACCAGGTTGACAATCTTGCAAGTCGGGGTATTGCTGATGCCGTCACAATTAATGGCATGCTTGATCCTATCTCTAAAGCATTAGCCATTGATCGTGTACTTAATGGTGACGCCTCATTACTCTACATTGCTCCTGAAATGCTTCGTTCCAAAACGATTGAAAGAATTTTGATGGCTCGCCATGTAGTCAGATTTGTAATTGATGAAGCTCACTGTTTCTCTTCATGGGGTCAAGATTTCAGAGTTGATTATCTATATATTGGCACATTTATACGTAATTATCAACAAAAAAAGAGGTGCAAAGTTGCAGTTTCATGTTTTACTGCAACAGCGAAGCAGAAAGTAGTCCAAGATATTTGCGACTATTTTAAAAAGACATTAGACCTTGATTTAGAACTATTTGCTTCAACCGCAACAAGAACAAATCTTCGATACTCTGTGATACATGCAGATACTGATGAAGATAAATATATTAAACTTCGAAACTTAATCTCAGAAGTCAATTGTCCTACTATTATATACGTTTCAAGAACGAAGCGCACCAAGGAATTGGCAAGTCGCTTAAGTAGAGATGGTTATAAATCTCTACCTTTCAATGGGAAAATGAGTGCTGAAGAAAAAAATGCTAATCAAGAAGCATTTATGACAGACAAGACTCGCATCATTGTTGCTACTTCTGCATTTGGAATGGGGGTAGATAAAAAAGATGTTGGGCTTGTAATACACTATGATATTTCAGATTCATTAGAAAATTATGTACAAGAAGCAGGACGTGCAGGACGTGATCCCAAACTTGATGCACGATGCTATGTTTTATACAGTGATGATGACCTTGACAAACATTTCATTTTACTTAATCAGACCAAACTAAGTATTAGCGAGATACAACAAATCTGGAAAGCAGTAAAAGGAATGACAAAAAAGCGTATGAACGTTTGTTGTTCTGCGCTAGAAATAGCAAGACAAGCCGGATGGGATGATTCAGTATCAGACATCGAAACAAGAGTTCGCACAGCATTGTCCGCTCTTGAGCAATCCGGATATTTAGAAAGAGGAAACAATGTACCTCATGTCTTCGCTACAGGTATCACTGTCAAAAACATGGATGAAGCAAGAAAACGAATTTCCGAATCCACTCTCTTCAGCAGTGATGAAGCAGAAAAGGCAGTAAGAATCATTCATTCGCTAATATCTCAGAAATATACTTATAAATCGAAAAACTCTGAAGCAGAATCGCGAGTCGACTACATCGCAGACATTCTTGGACTCAACAAGCGAGACGTTATTTCATCAGTTGAAAGAATGAGACAAGAAGGCATATTAGCCGACAGCAAAGACATTTCTGCATTTTTAGCAGAATCACAAGGTGACACAAAAAGTAAAGCAAAATCTCAACTTGAAAATTTTGCTAAAATTGAAGAATATATCCTAAACCAAATTTTAGGCAAGTCTGTAAATATATCTTACAAACAATTAAATGAGAATGCTCAAAATAGTGGAATATCCACATCAAAAGAAAAAGACATACGCACACTATTGTATTTTTTGACCATTAAAGGTTATATACGTAAAACAGAAGATGCCTCACATAATGTTGAGTTAAGTCCTCAATTGGATTTAACTATATGTATAAATAGATTTGAGAAACGTCTTGAAATTAGTCGATTTATAATAGATTGGCTTTACAATCAAATAACCACATCATCTAATAATAATGCAGAAAATAACGCAATTCAATTTTCAATCATAGAATTGCTCAATGACTATAAAACATCGCAGCAATCTCTTTTTAGCAACAACTCCAATGTAGAACTTGAAGATATCGAAGAATCTTTGCTTTATCTTTCTAAAATTGGGTCGCTGAAACTTGAAGGTGGATTTCTGGTTCTATACAATGCAATGTCTATAAGACGTATTAAAGACAACAAGAGCCGATATAAAGTTGAAGACTACCGTTTATTGAATGAATTTTACAAGCAAAAAATTCAACAAGTTCATATAGTAGGAGAATACGCAAACCTAATGGTTAGGGACTATGATGCTGCTTTACAATATGTCCAAGATTATTTTCATATGGACTATAAAAAGTTCATATCCAAATATTTTAAAGGAGATAGACACAAAGAGATTGAGCGAAATCTAACACCCAATAAATACAACAAACTATTTAGTCAACTCTCAGAAGTCCAAACAAATATCATAACAGACAAAGACTCTCGATATATCGTAGTTGCAGCCGGTCCGGGAAGTGGGAAGACACGTGTTTTGGTACACAAATTAGCGTCACTACTAATGCTTGAAGATGTGAAACATGAGCAACTTCTCATGCTTACATTTTCACGAGCGGCAGCCACAGAATTTAAACAGCGACTTATGGAACTTATAGGAAACGCTGCTCACTTTGTGGAAATCAAAACGTTTCACTCATATTGTTTTGACCTATTAGGAAGAATAGGAAATATAGATGCCGCAAAAAATGTTGTATCCGATGCTGCAGAATTGATTGAGCAGGGTGGGGTAGAACCAAATAAGATTGGTAAAACGGTGCTTGTTATTGACGAAGCACAAGATATGAGTTCTGACGAATACAGACTCGTCAAGGCACTTATAAACAACAATGAAGAAATGCGTGTAATCGCTGTCGGAGATGACGATCAAAACATATATGAATTCCGCGGTTCAGATTCAAAATACATGTTTAAATTAATGAATGAAGAAGGTTGTCGTTTGATTGAAATGACGCAAAATTACCGTAGTTCTAAACATATTGTGAAATATGCCAACCGATTTATTAATCACATTAATGACCGAAGAAAAAACTCTTCTATTGTTCCGATAAGAAATGTAGATGGTCGAGTTGAGATTACCCACTATAGCACAAATCAGATGTATTTGCCTATGGTGGAACATATAATTAAAACAATAAATCCTGGCACAAATTGCGTTCTAACTCAAAAAAATGAAGAAGCAGCAATAATAGTAGCTTTGTTGAGGAAAAAAGGTATTAATAGCAAATTAATACAATCAATGGATGGCTTCTCCTTATTGAATCTTGCAGAAATGCGATACTTTTTAAAGTGCATCACTAAGGGTCAGAAATCACCATTAATTTCAGAGCAATTATGGGATGAGGCTAAGAAATCCACATTCTCATTTTATGCAAATAGTGATGCTCTTATTTATGTCAAACGCTGTGCTGATCAATTTGAGCAAACTTATAAAGCAAAATACTATTCAGATTTTCGCGAGTTTGTCTTTGAATCTTCTATTGAAGACTTTTGTGATATTTCCGAGACTGATGTAGTAGTCTCCACTATTCACAAAGCCAAAGGTCGTGAATTTGACAATGTGTACATGCTATTGTCAAACGACTACAAAATAGACAATGATTTACTTAGACGCTATTATGTTGGTATCACCCGCGCCAAGGACAATCTATTTATTCACACCAACAACACCTTCTTCGACAATAGAGATGTTGATACTTTTATTGTAGACACCAATGAATATTCTATGCCTGAACGGGTGGTGCTACAATTATCTCATAAAGATGTAAATTTAGGATTCTTCAAAGAAAAGAAGAAAGAAATCTTATCTTTGAGGAGTGGAAACCGCTTAATATACCAAGACTTTACACTACACGATGAGAAAACAAATCATCCTGTAGCCAAATTGTCTAAAAGAATGCAAGACACAATAAACGAATGGAATTCAAGAGGATATAAACCCACATCTGCTCTTGTGAGATTTATTGTTGCGTGGAAACCAAAAGATTCTCCAAAGGACGAACAAGAATATGCAGTTATTCTTGCTGATATAATACTCACTAATGATAAAACAGTTAACTAATTATTGGCATCAAACAAATTGTAAAAATAGCATACGATATACACTCCATTAAAAACTGTTCATAGCTCCAAAGCGTCAATATCGTCAGACCACCAATTCCAAACATATGTTTTATAAGCATAAGAACCTTGTGTTGAACAGGATACCTACTCGACCCGAAGAGATATGGGTGTCGGATATAACCTACGTAGGAAGCAGAG
>JAFYNZ010000018.1 GCA_017547845.1 Muribaculaceae bacterium | reverse complement strand
GGTCAAGCTTGAGCAACCATAGAACGCTTCGTCTTCAATACTTGTGACGCTATTAGGGATTTGAATGCTTGTCAAGCTTGAGCAACAAGAGAACGCATAGTCTCCAATACTTGTGACGCTATTAGGGATTTTAATGCTTGTCAAGCTTTCGCAACCAGCGAACGCAGAGTATCCAATACTTGTTACACTATTAGGGATGTCAATGCTTGTCAAGCTTACGCACCAATAGAACGCCCTTATTCCAATACTTGTAACGCTATTAGGGATTTCAATGCTTGTCAAGCTTGAGCAACCACGGAACGCACTGCTTCCAATACTTGTGACGCTATAAGTTGTACCATTATAGTCAACCGATGAAGGAATGACAACATTGCCTGAATATTCATCGGAATAACTATCATAGGAATTACCTTTAAAGGTGACAGCGACAGTATTGTCGCTTGTTTTATTGTAATAAATTCCATCGACTTCGAAGTCGTAGGCGAGTGACGGTAGCCACCCGATGAGCATCATCGCTATAGCGACAATGGCTCTACTAAGACCTGAGTGTTTCATTGTATAATGTTTTTATGGTTTGAATTAACCGGTTAATAATGAATTATCTATGGATTTATGAGTATCAAAGACCGATAAAAAATTGACCTTTGTGCCTAAAAAGTTAAGGCGAAAAGGGATTTTAGCTAATCAGATGCAAATATAATTAAAATCTTAATACGATGATTAACATTAGCAAGATTTTTTGAAAATATTTATTTGCTCTCAAATTGGAAGCAGATACATAACATTATAAATTACCATAAAAATCTCATAACTACGATATCCACACACATGCTTTTACTGAACTGAATATTTCTTAAATCGATAATAATTTACCTAATACAACACAATTGGAAGTTGCGAAAAACGTTTAAAAAAGGTATTGGAATAATGTAAAATTGTCTATTTTACATCGAATAAAAAGCTCTAAACGGGGTTAAATTGGCAATAATTGCTATAGATTGGGGATATAGCATTGATTATTACACTTTTTTTCGTATCTTTGCAAAAAATAATAGCTATAGCAATATTTGCAGATGGAATTAACAGCAAATGAATTGGCTGCCATTGTCGGTGGAACAATCCAAGGCAATGGCGAAGTCAAAGTGAATAATTTTGCCAAGATAGAGGAGGGCACCGAAGGATGCCTCACATTCTTGGCCAATCCTAAGTATACCCAACACATATATACCACAAATGCATCAGCAGTTCTCGTTAAGAGTGATTTCGTACCTGAGCAGGAGATTAAAGCGACGCTCATCAAGGTGCAAGACCCATATGCGACACTCGCACTGTTGATGAAGATGGTCAATGATAGCATCAGTCGCCCTCAAGGCATTGAGCAACCATCGTTTGTCTCGGAAGGTGTAGATGTGTCGGAATGTCAATACATCGGTGCATTTGCCTATATCGGCAAGGGCGTCAAACTTGGCAAAGGTGTCAGCATTTACCCTCATTCCTACATCGGCGACAATGTCGTTATCGGCGATAACACTACTATCTATGCCGGTGTCAGAATCTATCATAATTGCGTGATAGGCAAGAGATGTGTCATTCATGCCGGTGCTGTGATCGGTGCAGACGGATTTGGTTTTGCTCCGACAGAGAACGGCTACGAAAAGATACCTCAAATGGGTAATGTCGTACTCGAAGATGATACAGAAATCGGTGCGAACACCACAATCGACCGTGCAACAATGGGATCAACCCGTATCGGACAGGGCAGTAAGCTCGACAACCTCATCCAGGTCGGACACAATGTCGAAGTCGGACGCAACAACGTATTTGCAGCTCAGACAGGCATCGCAGGCTCTACCTCTATCGGCGACGGCAATAGAGTAGGGGGACAATGCGGGTTTGCCGGACACATCCAGATTGGCGACAACAACGAGTTTGGTGCTCAGTCGGGCATTCCTAACAATGTCGGTAGCGGCAACCGTCTCATCGGTTACCCAGCCATTGATGCTCGCTCGTTTGCAAAAAATCTTGTGTACATCAAGAAGTTGGAATCACTATTTAAGAACCATAAATAAACAAAAATATGAATCAATTAACTCTCAAAGAAGCCTTTACAGTCACAGGCAAAGGTCTACACTCTGGCCTCGAAATCACAGCTACTTTTAAGCCGGCTCCAGAAAACCACGGATATAAATTTCAACGCATCGACCTCGAAGACATGCCTATCATCGACGCTCTCGCTGAGAACGTCGTAGAGACTACTCGTGGCACTGTCATCGGCAAGAAAGATGCTAAGGTCAGCACTATCGAGCACGCTCTTGCTGCACTTTATGCTGCAGGCATCGACAACTGCTTGATCGAAGTAAACGCTCCTGAAATGCCTATCCTTGACGGTAGTGCTGTTTGCTACGTTGAAGAGATCGAACGCGTAGGTGTCGAAGAACAAAATGCCGACAAGGACTTCTATATCATCAAGCAAAAAACTACTATCCGCGACGAAGAGACAGGATCAATGATTACAATCTATCCTGACGAACACTTCAGCGTGCAGACAATGGTGGAATATAATTCTCCTATCATTCCTAACCAATTTGCTGTGCTTGATGAACTCGCAGACTTCAAGAAGGAAGTGTCATCAGCACGCACATTCGTATTCGTTCGCGAAATCGAGCAACTCCTCAATCATGGTCTTATCAAAGGCGGCGACCTTGAAAACGCTATCGTTATCTACGACCGTCCTCTCGAACAAGAGCAAATCGACAGTCTTTGCGACCTCATCGGCATGCCTCACAGAAAGCTCGACAAACTCGGTTACATCAACGAGACTCCTTTGAAATGGGACAACGAGCCTGCACGCCACAAACTCCTTGACGTAATCGGTGACTTGGCATTGATCGGTCGTCCTCTCAAGGGTCGTGTAGTCGCAGTGCGTCCTGGACACACTATCAACAACAAGTTCACTCGCATGCTTCGTAAGGAAGTGAAGCATACTGAGGTGCAAGCACCTATTTACGATCCAAACAAGCCTGCATTGATCGACAATAACGGCGTACGTAGCTTGTTGCCTCACCGCTATCCATTCTTGTTGATTGACAAAGTAATCGAAATCGACCAAAAGCATATCGTATCAGTGAAGAATGTCACTACCAACGAACCATTCTTCCAAGGCCACTTCCCACAAGAACCTGTGATGCCGGGCGTGCTTATCATCGAAGCTATGGCGCAATCAGCAGGTGTGCTCGTACTCAACACAGTAGACGAACCTGAACGCTACTCTACATATTTCATGAAGATTGACAACGTTAAGTTCCGTCAAAAAGTTGTACCGGGCGATACACTCGTATTCCACGCTTCATTGATGTCAGAAATCCGTCGTGGATGTGCAGTCGTAAAGGGCTACGCATTCGTAGGAGAAAAGATCGTGACTGAAGCAGAATTTATGGCTCAAATCATCAAGAATAAATAAGTCATGGAAGCCAAGTTATATTGTGTTCACCCTGATGCCAAGATAGGGGAGAACGTCGAAATCGGAAACTTCACTACTATCCACGAAGATGTGGAAATCGGCGACAACACCATCATCGGTAGCAATGTCACCATCTTCCCGGGTGCTCGCATCGGAAAGAATGTCACTATCTTCCCCGGCGCAGTGGTATCAGGTATGCCTCAAGACCTTAAATATCGTGGCGAAAAGACTTATGCCTATGTCGGCGACAATACAGTCATCCGTGAATGCGTGACTATCCACCGCGGAACTGCATCAAGAGGCAAAACAGTTGTCGGCAGCAACTGCTTGATTATGGCTTATAGTCACGTGGCACACGACTGCATCTTGGGCAACAACATTATCCTTTCGAATGCTGTGCAACTTGCAGGCGAAGTAGAAATTGATGACTATGCAGTGATCGGTGGCGGCAGTCTTGTGCATCAGTTTACACGTATCGGCAAGCACATCATGATTCAAGGTGGCTCATTGGTCAACAAGGATATCCCTCACTATGTCAAAGCAGCACGAAATCCGATTTCATTCGTGGGCTTGAACACAGTGGGCCTACATCGCAGAGGATTTACACAAGATCAAATCAACACAATTCAAGAAGTCTATCGTCTGCTCTATTTCACCGACCTTAATGTCACTAACGCACTGAATCTCATCGAAGAATCGATGCCTCAGTCTGAGATACGCGATGAAATAGTTGATTTTATCCGCAAATCCGAACGAGGAGTCATACGATCATCTGTTTAATATTATATACGCAAGAGGGTGTAGCGCTACACCCTCTTGTTTTCTACATACAACACTCACAACATGACATCATTTTTAGAAACAATGGGCCTGACTTGGTATTCTCTGCTTGAAATAGCAGGCGTAATCGTTGGTCTTATATATCTTTGGCTTGAATATAAAGCAAGCATCCACCTCTGGATTGCAAGTATTATAATGCCGGCTATCTATTTAATAGTATACAAAGATGCCGGTCTATATGCCGACATGGCTATAAACATCTATTATCTTGCAATTGCAGTTTATGGTTGGTTATCGTGGAAATACAATTTTTCTTTAGGCTCAAAAAAAGAATCTACTGAACTGAAAATCAGCCACATTTCAACACGTGGAATCATCTATATGCTGATGCTCTACGTCGTTGCTCAATTGGCCATATCATTGTCGCTAATACATTTCACAGATAGCGATGTGCCATGGTTTAACGGACTGACTTCTGCACTTAGCATCGTCGGAATGTGGATGTTGGCACGAAAGCAGATAGAACAATGGATTGTGTGGATTGTGGTCGATGTCTTGTCGGCAATCCTCTACTTTACCAAAGACCTTGACTACACAGGTGCATTGTATATATTATATGCTGTGGTAGCAGTGTTCGGATATCGTAAATGGAATCAACTTTTAAAGCAGCAAAATGAAGATTGACAGTCTATCCAACGTAGTTATACTTGCTAATGGCGGTTATCCATCATCTCGTCAAGCATTAGATATTTTGCTCAATAGCGACTGTGTAGTGTGCTGCGATGGAGCTGCAAACAGATTTATCGAAGAAGGTCACACGCCATCAATAATTATAGGTGACGGAGATTCCATCTCAGAAGAAAATCGCATCAGATATAAAGACATAATAGTGATTGATAGCGATCAAGAGACCAACGATCAGACAAAAGCAGTCAATTACCTTATTAATAAAGGTATCACCGAATTTTCTATTGTCGGTGCAACCGGAAAACGTGATGACCACACCCTTGGCAACATAGCTCTCCTTGCCGAGTACTTGAACATGGGTGCTAAAGTCTATAGTTACACCGACTACGGAGTGTTCATCCCATGCAGAAATCAATGTGAGTTCAAGTGTGTCGAAAACGCACAAGTGTCAATCTTCAACATTAATGCTCGAGAATTGAGGTCTGAAGGGCTGTCATACCCAATATACGATTTTACAGCATGGTGGCAAGGTACACTCAACAATTGCCCGTCGGGCAGCTTTAAAATCAATGCGATAGGAGACTACATAGTCTATATCACTTACGACAAAAAATAGGTGTGGATAATTTTCTTCGCACGACAATTGGCAAAATATAGTATTTTTTTGCTATCTTTGTGAAATATATGGTTGACATAACTCATCAGAGTCTGTCGCGCATAATGTAAATATTTAAAAATCAACACAATAACATATTTCAAGACATGAATACCAATCGTTACGACCTACGTGGAGTATCGGCATCTAAAGAAGATGTTCACAACGCAATTAAGAACGTTGACAAAGGGATTTTTCCTAAAGCTTTCTGCAAGATAATCCCCGACATTTTGGCTGGTGACCCTGAATATTGCAACATCATGCATGCTGATGGCGCAGGAACAAAGTCGTCATTGGCATATATGTATTGGAAAGAAACAGGCGACATCAATGTGTGGAAAGGCATCGCTCAAGATGCCCTCATCATGAACATCGATGACTTGCTATGCGTCGGTGCGACTGACAATATCCTCCTTTCTTCTACTATCGGTCGCAACAAGATGCTTATCCCAGGCGAAGTGATTGCTGCAATCATTAATGGTACAGAAGAACTCCTTGCTGAGCTTCGCGAGCAGGGTGTCAACATTGTCAGCACAGGCGGCGAAACAGCAGACGTCGGTGACTTGGTCCGCACTATCATCGTCGATAGCACAGTGGCTTGTCGCATGAAACGCAGCGACGTAATCGACAATGCAAATATCGCTGTAGGCGACGTAATTGTCGGTCTATCTTCTTGTGGTCAAGCGACTTATGAAAAAGAATATAATGGTGGTATGGGTAGCAATGGTTTGACATCAGCTCGTCACGACGTATTCGCTAAATACCTCCTTGAAAAATATCCTGAAAGTTGCGATCCAAACGTACCTGACGAATTGAAGTACTCAGGCAGCAAATCTCTCACAGAGACTATAGAAGAAGTTGGCATGGACGCCGGCAAACTCGTGCTTTCTCCAACTCGCACATACGCTCCTGTCGTAAAACGTCTTCTTGACGAACTTCGTCCACACATCCACGGCATGGTACACTGCTCCGGTGGTGCTCAGACTAAGATTCTCCACTTCGTAGACGACACAAAGCATGTGATCAAAGACAACCTTTTCCCTGTGCCTCCATTGTTTAAGATGATTCAAGAGGAAAGCGGAACAGATTGGAAAGAAATGTACAAGGTGTTCAACATGGGCCACCGTCTTGAAGTCTATCTCGCTCCTGAACATGCTCAAAAAGTAATTGAGATATCAGAATCATTTGGCATTCCTGCTCAAATCGTAGGTCGCGTCGAAGCTTCAGACAAAAAACGTCTCACAATTATCAGCGAAAAGGGTACTTTTGAATATTAATTTGAAGAAACATATCGTAAAATGTATCGCACTGCTTGCTCTACTAATCTTAGTAGCGCAATGCAGTGCGAATCGTTCTCAGACGGTCGCAGACCAACACCATAATCTTCCGGATACATTGAGGGTCGCTACTCTCTATAGTCCAACCTCATATTTCATCTACAAAGAAGAACCGATGGGATATGAGTATGACCGCATTATGCAGTTTGCAAAAGACAAAGGGATTGAGGTAGAGATGACAATCGCGCAAAATTTCAATGCTCTCATTCAACTTTTAGACTCGGCAAAAGTTGACCTTATCGCATATGAAATACCTATAACCTCACACTATAAAGACAAAGCAATTCCTTGTGGAGAGATTAGAGTCAACTACCAAGTGCTTGTACAGCCACGCACCAATGAGGACTCTCACCTTAAAGATGTTACGGATTTGGTAGGCAAAGAGATATACGTCGAAAACGACTCAAAGTATCACCATAGACTCATCAACCTTAACAACGAATTGGGCGGTGGCATTACAATTCATCCCATAAACCGCGATACACTCATAACAGAGGACCTGATTGAAATGGTGGCAGAAAAACAGATACCGTTGACCGTAGTCGACTCAGATATAGCAATGCTCAACAAGACTTATCATCCTAATATCGACATTTCGCTAAAAGTCAGTATGGAGCAACGCTCTGCATGGGCTGTATCCCCACAAAATCAGTGGCTTGCAGACTCTATTGACGCTTGGGTAAAAATAGCAGAGACAGGTGAAAACTATAAAGAAATCCATAAGCGATACTTTGAAAAAAGCAAACAGATAGCACGTATCGAATCTGCAAAAATGATGATTGGCAACGGAAAAATCTCGCCATATGATGAGTTATTCAAACGACATAGTCATATCGTAGGATGGGACTGGCGTATTTTAGCGGCTCAAGCCTATGCCGAATCCGGATTTGACACTAATGCAACCTCTTGGGCAGGAGCCAGAGGGTTGATGCAACTTATGCCACGCACAGCGACATCATTCGGTCTGCCAATAGATCAAATCACAGATCCCGAACAAAATATCATTGTCGCAGCTAAAGCATTACGCTCCATTGAAAAATCTCTAAAAGATAAAATCAGCGACCCCGTTGAGCGTCAAAAATTTGTAATTGCAGCCTATAATTCAGGTATTGCCCATGTCTACGATGCCATCACCATTGCACGATTGACAGGTAGAGATCCGCAAAAATGGGACAACTCTGTCGACCAAACTATTCTACTAAAATCTCGACCCGAGTATTATTCTCACCCGGAAGTGAAATACGGTTATTTTCGTGGTACTCAGACAGTTGAATATGTCGACAAGGTAATGCGAATCTACAAAATTTATCAATCTAAAATTCCCAAGTGAACAATTACCACTATTTGCACATTATATATTAAATACATCAATCTAAACAATACACCATATGAAAAAAACTTATCTCACAGTTGCGACAGTCATTGCCCTCGGAGGCTCCATGCTTTTCAGCTCATGTATCGGACAATTTGCTTTGACAAATAAAGTACTTGATTGGAATAATCAGGTAGGTTCTAAGTTTGTTAACGAACTTGTATTCTTTGCATTCTGGATATTGCCGGTATATGAAGTGACATATATTGCCGACCTCCTCGTAATCAATTCTATCGAGTTCTGGAGCGGTTCAAATCCAATGGCTCAAGGCACAAAAGTAATTGACACTGACACCGAACGCTACATCATCAACTGCGATGGCAAAGGATATGACATCACTGCTCAATCTTCAGGCGAAACTATACGACTTGACTTTGACCAAGATGAGCAGACATGGTCGGTAGTAACAGACGATCAAACTGTCCCATTCATGACATTTGTAGACCAAAACACTGTTAAAATGATTACCCCTAACGGTGACATGCAACCGGTGCAACTTACTCAAGAAGGTCTTCACGCATATGCTCAAATGACAATGCCTCACATGATGGCCAAAAGATAATGACATTTCACACACAAGGATTGTATCCACGCCTATACTATTAAGTCCTAAGATGCTCTATCTTAGGACTTAATACGTTTATGACTCTCTCTTTACCCTGACAAAAACAAAGCGACAACGATTGGCATGACACAATTGCATTGTTAAATATGCTTGAATCGTCCAAAGAATGCATTGCACCTATTGCAAATTAGAAAATAAATCTTTAACTTTGCTATATAATTTGCTCTACAAATTTGAGCATATCCAAGTCAGAATAATAACGAAAAATATATATCATGAAGTTTAACGTTTCAAGTAAAGCACTTCAGCAGCAATTAACTGCTGTAAGCAAAGTGATAAACACTAAAAATGCATTGTCAATACTTGACAATTTCTTGTTGAAGATTGAAGGCACTACTTTATCTATTACTGGTAGCGACCAAGAAAACACTATGACTGCAACAATGGAGATTACAGATGTAGAAGGTGAGGGCACTATCGCTGTTCCTTACAAGAAATTCTTGGATATGCTTAAAGAAATTCCGGGCCAAGGTCTTACATTCTATATCAATGACTCTACCAAAGAGGTTGATATCCGTTTCTTGAATGGCCACTTTACGTTTATGGCTCTCGGTGGTGACGAATATCCTCAACGCGTAGCATTCGAAGATAGCGTTCACACTTTCACCATACCGGCATCTACAATTCTTAAGGGACTTGAAAGCACTATATTTGCAGCAAGTACTGAAACTATCCGACCTCTTATGACAGGTATACATTGGGATATCGCTGAAGATGCTATAACTTTCGTTTCTACCGATACTCACAAACTCGTAAGATACATCAACAACGAGTGCCATCCTGGTATTGTCAGCTCATTCACTATGCCTGCTAAACCGGCAAGCATTCTCCGCTCAATTCTCAACAAAGATATTGAAAATGTAGAAATCACAATGGATAGCAAGTCTGCAACCTTCAAGTTTGATTCCTATTCATTGTCATGCAAGTTCATTAACGGTAATTACCCTAACTACAATAGAGTAATCCCTCAAAATAGCCCATTTGAATTGACCATTGACCGCGTGTCATTCCTCAATGCAATGCGTCGCGTCGCTCTCTTTGCGAGCACTGCGTCTGACCTCGTTAAGGTTAACATCCAAAGCAACGACGTTCATTTGTCATCTCAAGATTTGGATTTCTCTACAGCAGCAGAAGAACGCATCACTTGTGAATACAACGGCAACTCTATGTCAATCGGTTTTAACGCAAGATACATGATCGAAATATTAAGCAATCTTGGTCATGAAACGATTGTTGTAAATCTTTCAGACCCTTCAAGACCGGGAATTTTCCGTCCGCTAAAACAAGACGAAAACAACGAGTTGCTTATGCTTCTTATGCCTATCCAATTACAATAAATACCCCATAAGATATGAAACTCAATCTCAAAAAACCGATTATATTCTTCGACCTTGAAACGACAGGCACAAACATCATGCACGACCGTATCGTCGAATTGTCGTACATAAAGGTGTATCCTGATGGTAAGGAAGAAGAAAAGACTCGTCGTCTCAATCCGGAGATGCCAATTCCTCCGCAAGCAACAGCAGTGCACCACATTACCGATGAAGATGTGAAAGATGCTCCGACTTTCCGTCAGATTGCCAAAGACTTGCTTCGCATTTTCGAAAACTGCGACATTGCAGGTTTCAATAGCAACAAGTTTGATGTGCCTCTCTTGATGGAAGAATTTCTTCGTTGTGGACTAAAGTTTGACGTATCCAATCGCAAATTTGTCGACGTACAGACTATCTTCCATAAGATGGAACAACGCACTTTGGTCGCTGCTTATAAATTCTATTGTGATAAAGAGCTCACAGATGCCCATTCAGCATTGGCCGACACAAGAGCTACCTACGAAGTACTTAAGGCTCAATTAGATAGATATCAAGAGTCTGATGTATTTGGAAACGACATCGAAAAGCTTGCCAACTTTTCAAGTCAAAATCGCAACTTAGACCTTGCCGGTAGAATTATTGCTAACGAGAATGGTGAAGCAATTTTCAACTTTGGCAAATATAAAGGTCAGAAAGTAGAAGATGTACTAAAAAATGATACTGGATATTTTAGCTGGGTACTTCAAGGAGATTTCACACAAAACACTAAAGATGTGCTCACAAGATTAAAAATCGAATTTAGTAAAAAATAAATCATATGCTTAAAGGAAAACATATTATCTTAGGCATTTCAGGTGGTATTGCAGCCTACAAATCAGTCTATCTACTTAGATTATTGATTAAAGCCGGCGCTGAAGTACAAGTCATTATAACTCCTAATGGCAAAGAATTTATCACACCCGTCACTTTGTCATCACTAAGTGGAAAGCCTGTCATTAGCGAATTTTTTACTGCCAACACGGGCGAGTGGCATAGTCATGTCGACCTCGGTCTTTGGGCAGATGCTATGATTATAGCACCTGCTACAGCTTCAACCATTGGTAAAATGGTAAGCGGAGTCGCAGATAATATGTTGATTACAACCTATTTAAGCTCAAAATCCAAAGTATTTGTCGCACCTGCGATGGACCTTGATATGTGGAAACACCCATCTACTCAGCGCAATATCGAGACTCTTAAGGCAGATGGAGTTTCAATCATAGAGCCGGGTGCAGGCGAACTCGCAAGCCACCTTGTCGGAAAAGGTCGAATGGAAGAGCCGGAAAACATTGTCAAAGTGCTCGACGATTACTTCAGTCAAACAGAAGATCTTAAAGGTAAAAAGGTACTTATCACTGCCGGACCTACCTACGAAAATATCGATCCTGTGAGATTCATTGGCAATTACTCAAGTGGCAAGATGGGCTTTGCCATTGCCGAAGAATGCGCCAATAGAGGAGCAGAAGTCACTCTTGTGTGTGGACCAGTATCAATCAAAACTGAAAATCCAAACATAAATAGGGTAGACGTCGTAAGTGCTAAAGAGATGTGCAATAATTGTGTGAATCTGTTTGCAGATACCGACATCGCAATCCTTTCAGCTGCAGTTGCAGACTATGCTCCGGCCACATGCTCAGAGTCTAAAATCAAGCGTGAGAAGACAGACTCCATGACAATCGAATTGGTCAAAAACCCTGACATCGCAGCCACTCTTGGAAAAATGAAATCCGACAGTCAGATGCTTGTGGGATTTGCTCTAGAAACCGACAACGAGAAAGAAAACGCAATTCGTAAAATCAATAATAAAAATCTTGATTGGATCGTTTTAAACTCACTTAAAGACAAAGAAGCAGGTTTCCAAAAAGACACAAATAAGATAACTATGCTTAGCCGCATCGGTCAAGAGATTCCATTTGATGCAAAACTCAAAACCGAAGTTGCAAAAGACATTATCGACACCATTATTGGCAAATAATAGATGAGTAACAACAAATTTATCATCAGACTTGCAATGTTGGCAATACTATTATTGTCAAATATATTTTATGCCCACTCGCAAGAATTAAACTGCACGGTTGAAATCAATTCAAGTCAGATCGAAGGCACAGATAAATCTGTTTTCACTACTCTGCAAGAATCTATCACCGAATATTTCAACACTACAAAATGGACCAATGCCCAATTCTCTGCTAATGAAAAAATTGAGTGCAGATTCTTTATGACAATTAAAGAATACGATGGAGAAAAGTTTACTGGTGATATTCAGGTTCAGTTATCTCGACCGGTTTACAATAGCAACTATACGACAACATTGCTCAACTTTAAAGACACCAAAGTAGAGTTTACTTATCAAGAAAACGAGCCTCTGATTTTCAACGAAAATGCTATGGAGAGCAACTTGACAGCCATCTTGAACTTCTATGCGTATATGTTCCTTGCTTTAGACTTTGACAGTTTCTCTCCCAATGGTGGACAACCTTACTATGACAAAGCTGCATCTATTGTACAGATGGCTCAATCAAGCGGTGAAGTAGGGTGGAAGGCCTTTGAAGACACCAAGAATAGAAGCGCGGTTTTGAGTGCTTATACCGATGGCAACACCAAGGGTATTAGAACCTTGATTTATAATTATCATCGAAAAGGTCTTGACGAAATGGCTACAAGTCCAGACAAAGGTAGAGCTGCCATCACCGAATCACTGAATGAAATTAAAAAGATTTATGATGTCGCACCGATGTCGGTTGCTCTTTCGATGTTTAAGGATGCCAAATTAGACGAACTCGTAAACGTCTATTCAAAAGCAGGTTCGACAGAGAAGGATCAAGTATATGAATTATTGAAACCGATTTATCCTACCGAATCCTCTCGCCTTAATCAAATCAAAGACCCGGAAACAGCCAATAAGTGATAACTTATGCTTAACAAATTATCTATACATAATTACGCACTTATCAATCAGATAGACATCGACTTTAAAGATGGATTATCTGTCATCACTGGTGAGACTGGTGCTGGTAAATCTATCATTCTCGGTGCTTTATCAATGATTCTTGGAGGCAGAGCCGATACTAAAAGCATAGGCAATGCCGACAAAAAATCTATAATCGAAGCCACATTCTATGCAAAAAATGATGCTGAAATCGATAAATTCTGCACCTCAAACGACATTGATAGATTTGAAGACAACAACTTTATTCTTAGACGTGAGATATCTTCATCAGGTCGATCTCGTGCATTCATCAATGACACTCCGGTCACACTTCAACAACTAAGAGACGCTGCAATTAGACTCATTGACATTCACTCTCAGCACCAAAATCTATTAATAGCAGATGCTAAATATCAGCTCCAAATTATAGATTCTATTGCAAACAATGTCAATGAATTGAACGAATACAAAACTCAATTCAAAAAATACATTGAAATACGCAATCGTCTGAATCAAAGAAAGATAGAAATATCAAAAAACAAAGAGAATGAAGAATTTCTAAGATTTCAATTTGATCAACTACAAAAAATTGCGCCCAAAGAAAACGAGCAAGAAGAATTAGAGCGAAAATACGAAGTACTCAGTAATGCAGAGAGTATTAAAGACGATTTGCGTCACGTTGTCAATACACTAAGCGACAACGAAGACTCAGTTTTATCTCAAATTAGTGCTCTAAAATCTGTGATAAATCGTCTTAACTTAGACTTGTTTAATGCAGAGTCCAACGACATCAAACCACGATTTGAAAGTCTTTATCTTGAACTAAAAGATATTGCAGAGCAATTTGGCGACTGTCTAAGTGAAGTAGATTCAGACCCAAAAGAATTACAATCGATTGAACACAGACTCAATCTCATCTACGAAGCCAATAGACGCTTTAATGTCAACAACGAGAACGAGCTGCTTAAAATCAAAGTTGATATTGAGTCCCAACTTGCAAGCATCGACAACTCAGACGATGACATTTCTGCACTCGAACAAAAGAAAAAATCTGAAGGAATCAAACTCAAAGAACTAGCCGATAAGCTAAGTCAGACAAGAATTAAAGCCGCCGATCAGTTCTCAAGCGAGTTAATCGAAATGGCTAAACCCCTCGGTATGTCAAACATCAAATTCTCAGCACTTGTATCTCAAAATAAGATGACAATTGATGGTCAAGACAGCATTGAGTTCCTTTGCTCATTCAATAAAAATCAATCTCTAAACCCTATTTCTAAAGTAGCATCAGGAGGCGAAATGTCTCGTATAATGTTGTGTATCAAAGCTATAATTGCTAACTGTATGCAGTTGCCAACAATTATTTTTGACGAAATAGACACAGGTGTTTCCGGAGATATAGCAGATAGGATGGGGGAGATGATGAAAGAAATTTCTGATAAAATACAGGTAATAACAATTACCCACCTCCCACAAGTAGCCTCTAAGGGCCTTATTCATTACAAAGTCTACAAAACTGATAATGAACAATATACAACAACAAATATCAAAGAATTATCAACCGAAGAACGTATTGAAGAATTAGCACAAATGCTGAGTGGTTCTAAAATCAATGAGGCAGCTATTCTCAATGCCCAGTCTCTTCTTAATCAACAATAATATATGAATAAAAGCGATTTCATTTTTGGCATTCGAACAGTCATTGAAGCAATTGAAGCCGGCAAGAGTATAGATAAAGTCCTGATTAAAAAGGACTTGAATGGTGAATTAGCAAGAGAATTATTTGCTAAAATCAAAGAATATGGCATCGTGACACAAAGAGTTCCTGTCGAAAAACTCAATCGTATCACTATGAAAAACCACCAAGGAGTCGTCGGTTTATTATCTCCAATCACATACATCAAACTCGAACAAATAGTTCCGACACTATACGAAAACGGAGTTGTACCATTCATAGTATTGCTTGATGGAATTACCGACACTCGTAACTTTGGAGCAATTGCTCGTACAGCAGAATGTGCCGGCATAGACACAATCGTTATTCCTGAACGCAACAGCGTATCAGTAAACGCTGATGCTGTTAAAACTTCAGCTGGTGCTTTACTTCATATTCCAATTTGTCGTGAAACAAAAATCGTAGATGCGATCAGATATTTGAAGGATTGTGGATTCAATATCATCGGAGCAACAGAAAAAGGGACTGAAACATATACAGACCCTGACTACACAGTTCCAACTGCATTAGTAATGGGAGCTGAAGACAAAGGTATCTCAGACGAAGTTCTCAGACTTTGCGACAACCTCGCAGCAATTCCTTTGGTAGGAAACATTGGCTCGCTCAACGTATCAGTTGCAGCAGGCATCATGATGTACGAAGGAGTAAGACAACGCCTCAAATAATAGATACACAAAATAGTACAAAAAAGGTTAGACTTAATCCGTCGCATCATTGAGAGACATTGATCCAAATTGCAGTTGCTGATAGAGGTTGATATAGCTTCGCATGCTGATGCACAAGATTTAAAACACCTAATAAAATGTAGCCCTAAATACAAGGAAGACATCTATAAAAAGAAGACATTGCTATCTAATAATGGCAATGTCTTCCTTGTAATAACATATTCACTGCAAGAGATCTTATGAATGTAGGCAACAACAAGAATAACAAAATTAGAAGGCTCACACAAAGAGGCATTCTCTGAGCTATGTCAAAATCATTATTTAACATAATCTTTATTATGCTTAGATTAAAACATAGTCATATAGGACCAACCAGATATAATAAGACGCAATATTCCCCGGATGGTAACATTGCGAATTATCATTCTATGGTGATTGTTTACTATATTACATATCAAACAAGATACCAAAACTTTGCTCCCTATAAAATCTCCTGCAGTTCTTTAGGTCTTTCATGCATTATACTCAGAGCTGTAAAGCATAGCATCTATCACAGCAGCACCTCTGTCCATTAGTCCTTCAGTCACCAAGTGCATCATAGCATCTTCCTGCTCTATCCCTTCATCGCATCTATCCCTTTCCATTCCATCATCCAATAGCAGCCCCACCTTCCTATTGACTCGATTTGTGCATTGAGCCCCTAAAGCTTTTCAGTCTGTAATAACATCTTCCTGCTCTAACCTCCGACGCATCTTTCCCTTCATTTCGTCTATTCTTTCCGTCACACCTATCGCATTGCCCTTGACACTTAGTATTATATCTTCCGTCCCTTCTATTCATCTATTGCATCTATACTATCTATTACATCTATTGTATCTATCCCCGAAAGGCTGACGCCATTATCTCTCTTGAGATAGATATATGGAGAGAAAGAGTTAAAGATTCAGAGAGCGATAAAGAAAAATGCAGAAAGAAAGATAGGGAGGATGGGAGATAGGGACATTGGGACATAAGTATATAGAGACATAGGGATATAACAATAAAGCCCAAGCAGTTTGCTTGAGCTTTATCTTTAGGTGGCGATGACCTACTCTCCCACTTTCGCAGTACCATCGGCGCGGTGAGGTTTAACTTCTCTGTTCGGAATGGGAAGAGGTGGAGCCCTCACGCTGTCATCACCTTAATCTCTTTTTCAGTACGACCGCTGTCGTCTGTAGTTCTTAAAAAGAAAGCGGACATGCCGGAAACTTGTAGTCACTCTGCTGCAATCTTGTCAACTGTATCTCGCTTCAAAGCGTTTCTCTTTGTACGAAGTATTCGGGCAATTAGTACTGCTCAGCTAACATGTCACCATGCTTACACCTGCAGCCTATCTACGTCGTCGTCTTCAACGGCCCTCATTGAGATCTTATCTTGGAGTTGGCTTCGTGCTTAGATGCTTTCAGCACTTATCCTACCCAGACGCTGCTACCCGGCAGTGCACCTGGCGGTACAACCGGCTCACAGGAGGTCTGTCCAACACGGTCCTCTCGTACTAGTGTCGGGTCTCCGCAAATCTCATACGCCCACAACAGATAGAGACCGAACTGTCTCACGACG
>JAFYNZ010000017.1 GCA_017547845.1 Muribaculaceae bacterium | reverse complement strand
TTTTTCCACCGTCCTGGACCTAGGTCTAGATATTCTTGTACAATTGCTCGCCGTTCTTCGTCCGTAAAGGACTTTCCTTTTTGATTGTTCATACTGAATTTAGTTTAATTCCGAAGTCAATCTATTTTAGGACAAGACATATAATAGATGCTATAGATGGGATAGATAAGATAGAGGTGTTGGAAGGGAAGTGTGGGGCGATAGCAAGTAATAATTTCTGCTATCGCCCCATGTATGTCTGTAGGTCAACCCGGGTGGGGTTAGGTGGTGCGGATTAGGTCGTCGAAGGCTGTGAGGGCTGCTTTGGCTCCTTCGCCCATGGAGATGACGATCTGCTTGTAAGGCACGCTTGAGACGTCGCCGGCTGCGTATACGCCCGGCAATGAGGTGCGACAGTGGGCGTCGATGATGATTTCGCCTATCGGTGTGGTCGCAAGTTGGTCGGCAAACGGAGCACTGTTGGCTGTGAGGCCGATTTGGACAAATATGCCGTCGAGGTCGATGCGACGCTCTTGGTTGGTGAGTCGGTCTTTGACTTGGATTCCGATTACTTTTTCTCCGTTACCTATGACTTGGGTGGTCTGTGTCGACATGAATATTTCTACGTTGCCGAGGCTACGCGCTTTGTCTTGAAGCACTTGGTCGGCACGGAGTGTGTCGGCAAATTCGATGACGGTCACTTTGCGACAGATGCCTGCAAGGTCGATTGCTGCTTCGATGCCGGAATTGCCACCTCCGATGACTGCCACATGTCGGTCGGCATAGAGCGGTCCGTCGCAGTGAGGGCAGAATGCCACTCCCCTACCAATGTAGTCGGCTTCTCCCGGCACGTTGAGTTTACGCCAACCTGCACCTGTGGCGATGATTACAGCCTTGGAGTTGAATGTTTCGCCGCCGGTGACTGTGATGGTCTTGAGTTTGCCTTGGAGATCGGCTCCGGCTATGCGACGATTTTCGAAGATGTCGATCGGATAGTCGTTGATGTGGGTACGGAGGGAGTTAGCGAGTTGAGCACCTGTGGTGTGAGGTACGGAGATGAGGTTTTCGATATCGACGGTCTCTTTGACCTGACCACCGACGTTTTCGGCCACGATAGCGACTTTTAAGCCTTTGCGTGCCAGATAGATAGCTGCTGATGATCCTGCGGGTCCACCACCTGCGACCACCACGTCGTAGTCGCGTGTGACTGCTTCGACTGTGGCGTCGGCTGTAACTCCTACTTCTTGCTCAAGTTTTTCGAGCAACTGTCCGAGTGTGCCACGACCGACGTGCAGCATTTTGCCGTTGGCATATACGGTCGGCACGGCCTGAATCTTCATCGCATCGGCTTCTTGCTGAAATAGCGCACCGTCTATCATCTCGTGGGTAACGGCCGGGTTGAGAATGGCCATGATGTTGAGGGCCTGTACGATGTCGGGGCAGTTGGTGCATGAGAGTGAGACGAATGTCTGCAATTTCACTTCGCCTGCGAGGGCTTTGATGCGACGAGTGATTGCCTCGTCGGGAAGGTTTTTACCTTTGCCGTCGGCGTTGAGTATGGCAAGGAGTAGCGATGTGAATTCGTGACCGTTGGGGATACCACGGAATTTAACGCCGGTCGCTTCGCCGTTTTTGAGGATGGAAAACTCGAGTGTATCGCCGGTCGCTTCGCTGAACGTGACCGAAAGTCGAGGTGAAGTCGAAGCGAAGTCGCGAAGGAACTCTGTGATTTCGGCTGCTTCTTCACGGCTTTGCGACACTGAGGCAGCAAGAGTGAAGTCGGCATCAAGGGCAGCAAATATGCCGGAAACCTGGCTAAGAATGTTTGAGTCAAGCATAGTAGGAATGATTTTTAGGAGCTAATTAATCTGTAAGTTGATAGTTTAGAGGGAACTTCTAAAAATTCCCGGATTTATTTATTTGTTTTGTTTTGTTTTCGGGGCTTCCTTTTGTGTGCTCTATGCTTTTATGCGATATCTTTTCGCCTTTAACTCAGTCGTATAGCTCGCTATACTCCTTGCGTTAAAAACAAAAATCTACTCGCCTAAAATTCATAAATCATCACAAAGCAATTTATAGAACTTCCCTAGAGGGAAAGAAAGGCGTGATTTCCTGCAGAAAACCACGCCTTGAAGTGAGTGAATTAGATCTTACCTACTAAATCTATGCTTGGTTTCAATGTTTCAGCACCTTTTTTCCACTTTGCAGGGCACACTTCACCGTCGTGAGTAGCTACGAATTGAGCAGCTTCTACCTTGCGGAGAAGTTCGTCGGCGTTACGGCCGATGTTGTTGTCATGGATTTCAGCCACCTTGATTTTGCCTTCAGGATCTACCACGAAAGTGCCACGGTAAGCCATACCTGCTTCTTCGATCATTACGCCGAATGCGCGGCTGAGAACACCTGTAGGGTCGGCGAGCATCGGATACTTGATCTTGCGAATGCTTTCTGAAGCGTCGTGCCATGCCTTGTGAACGAAGTGAGAGTCTGTGCTCACTGAGTATACTTCCACACCCATTGCTTGGAGTTTCTCATACTTTTCTGCCACGTCAACAAGCTCAGTAGGGCAAACGAAAGTGAAGTCGGCAGGGTAGAAGAAGAAGATAGCCCATTTGCCGAGGACGTCTTGTGTTGTCACTGTTTTGAACTCGCCATTGTGGTAGGCTTGAACGTTGAACTCAGGAAGTTGTGAATTGATGATTGGTGTCATAATTTTCTATTGTTTTTATTGTTATTATTTTTTGTTTATTATCTCGTTGTTTTGATTTTCTGGTGCAAAGTTACGAGCATAATTTCAGATGATAACAATAATTCCAATTGATTGGTTTTATGACCCGATAGACGCCGTCTATATCGCCACCTGAGTGGGCTTAAGTTTGAGCATTGATTTGGGGATAGATGCCTGAATTTCAGTCTGTAACACATCGATGAGCGAGTGACGAATAAATCTCTTATCGGTCAACACAACAATTTTGCGAGCGGGCTGCGGAATGGCAAACGGACGCACCAATTGCTTCTGAAGGTCGCTCATCTGGTCGAGTGCAAGCTCCGGCACAAAGGTGATGCCCTCCCCTCTTTCGACCATACGCATGAAGGTCTCCATGCTACCGAGCTGATAGGTGAGATTGTCGTTGCGTTCAGGGTTGATGTGGCAGAAACGCACCATCTGGTCGCGGAAGCAGTGTCCCTCATCGAGAAGCCACAACATCTCGCCTTTAAGTTCAGACGACTTAATAGTGCTCTTGGCCGACAATTCCTCCTCTCGCGCCACATAGGCGTAAAACTCCTCATAGAAAAGATGAGTGTGATTGTACATCTCCATGTCATTGAGTTCGGCAAGAATGCCGGCATCGATTTCGCCTGTGAGCAACGCACGCTTGATGTCGGGGGTTTTCATCTCCGATACGGTGATATTGAGCTTCGGATATTTCTTCACCATATCTTGGAAAAAGCGAGGAAGCAGATATGGGGCTATGGTAGGAAGCACACCGATGTGAAAACTTCCACCGACCTCCTCTTTCTGCTCCTGGATAATCTGCTTCATATTGTCCACCTGCACCAAAATTTCCTTTGCCTGTTGGAGGATATGCACACCAATCGGAGTCGGAGCTATAGGCTGGCGCGTACGATCGAATATCTTGACATCGAGTTCCTCCTCAAGTTTCTGAATCATTGCGCTCAAAGTCGGTTGGGTGACAAAACATTGCTCTGCTGCTTTCGTGAAATGGCGGTGCTGATCGACAGCAAGTATGTATTCAAGTTGTTGTAGAGTCATAATCGTAAGAATTTATGGGAACATATATAATTTCCCGATTTTAGTTAACACTTTGGTTTTAAGGTGTTGAGAGAATATCCGACTATTAAGATTCGGAGAAGTGGTCTTCGATTTTTTTGACAGCGTGATGGTAGGAGGCTTTGAGTGCACCTACTGATGTGCCGAGGATTTCGGAGATTTGCTCGTATTTCATCTCTTGGAAGTAACGCATATTGAAGACGAGTCGTTGCTTTTCGGGCAAAGACGCAATAGCCTTGTGGAGTTCGATTTTGAGCTCATCGCCATCGAAGTATTCGTCAGCCTCAATGCTATTGAGCAAAAACGAATCATCGTCATCGGTCGATATATTGTTTTTAGCGCGTTCCTTATTGAGGAAATTGATTGACTCGTTGATTGCAATCTTATAGAGCCAGGTCGAGAGTTTGGCGTCACCACGGAAGTGGTCGAGATTGTTCCACGCTTTGAGGAAGGTGTTTTGAAGGAGGTCGGACGCATCGTCATGGTTGACCACCATCTTACGAATCTGCCAATAAATCTGCTCGCCATAGGTGCGCATGAGTGCGTCGAACGCCTGCGCAGCCATAGCGGGATCTTGCAGGTTTTCGATTAATTTCTTTTCATCTATCGGAGCAGAATATGACATGTATCAAATATTTTTGTGTGCCAAAATTACAAAAAAATCATCATTTAAAAACACTCAGTCTGCTCAACATGGGGGTAAATGGACAATTTTTAACTACTCTTAACTATAGATTGCAGCAATTTGGGTGTACCAATGCCTAAAAGCAATCCACGAAGCAGAAGGTAAGCCAAGAAACCAACCCAAAGCGTATCGTTGTCGGGCAGGGCAAACAAATTGTCACCACCGATGTGTAAAAAGCATATTGCAAAGAAGAGTAATGCCGAGCTTAATGTCACCCATAGCATACGACGCGTAGCCGTCAGTCCGATATAGACTCCGTCGAAGATGAATGCAGCGACAGTGACAATCGGTATGAGTTGGAGCCAAAGGCTATGGTCGACCACTACAGCTACCACATCTTGCTCAGAGGTGATAAATCGAACGATATATTGATAGCCAAATACATATACGACCGTAAACATCAATGCCACACCCAATGCCCACACTGCAAGGTATCCGACCGACTTGCGGAGCATCGGCAAGTCTTTAGCCCCGGCAAATCTACCCGATAGGGCTTCGGCAGCAAATGCAAATCCGTCCATGAAGTAGGAGAAAAGTATGAAGAATTGCATCATGATGGCATTGGCTGCGAGTGTCATGGCTCCAAGTTGGGCACCGATAGCCGTAACAGACAAAGAGACCGACATGACGCAAGCCGAACGAAGCATGATGTCGGTATTGACCTTAAAGAAACGGCCCATACCCGAGACCTTGAGCAAGTCGTCGCGCTTGATGCTTGGCAATCGACCATCGTAGTAACGCGTTACAAACCAAAGAGATATTGCCACGCCACACCAGTTGGACAGCATAGTACCCAGGGCAACGCCATTGAAACCCATATCCATAAGAAAGACAAAAGCCAAGCTTAGTGCGATGTTGATGACGTTGACAGAGACGGATATTATCATCGGACGGACAGTGTTTTGCATGCCCAGCATCCACCCCATCACCGACATATTGAAAAGCAGAGCAGGAGCACCGAGAATGCATATATTAAAATAGTCGGAGGAGTATTGTGCCACAGATGCGTCGGGAGAGATGAGCAATAGGAGCAACTCTCGCAATGGGTAGTGAAGCAATATAATAGCGATACCTATTATCACACCCAGCATCGAGGAACGCACAAGTAGTTGACGACACGACTCGTTGTCACCGGCTCCGTAGGCTTGAGCCGTCAGACCGGTCGTGCCCATACGCAAGAAACCAAAGAGCCAAAAGATGACATTGAACATCATCGTGCCTACGGCGATGGCCCCGATGTAGATTTCCGAGCCAAGGTGGCCCGAAATTGTGGTGTCCGACAGTCCGAGAATCGGCACTGTGATATTGCTGATAATGGCCGGAATGCTCAGCCGAAGTATTTCTCGATTCAAATTCATGTGGCAAAGATAGGCATATTTTGATAAAAACCACTAATTTTGCAGTCTAAAGTATAACGTGAGATATGATAGAATTTGTAAATGCAAAACTAAATATAGGTCTCAACATTGTGAGCAAACGAAGTGACGGCTACCACAATCTGGAGACAGTGTTCTACCCTATCGGCAAAGGCAGTCACGGACCTGACAGTCATGGTGCACTCTGTGACTTGCTCGAAATAGTCCCTGCTCAAGATGGCATCGACGAACTTATCACTTTGGGTAATAAGGTGGACTGTCCGACGGAGAAGAACTTGGTGTGGAAAGCGTTGAAGGCTTTTCGCAATGCGTATGAGGGTGAGTCACCGGCTGTAAAGATTATATTGGACAAACATCTGCCGGATGGTGCAGGCATGGGTGGCGGTTCGGCCGATGCTTCGTTTACACTCAAAGCACTCAACAAGTTGCATGGCAATCCGTTCTCGGACGAAGACTTGGCACGTATAGCACTTACGCTTGGGGCAGACTGTCCGTTTTTCGTCTACAATCGACCATGTTTTGCGACAGGCATCGGGGAGGTGATGGAGCCCATAGATCTCGATCTGTCAAACTATTGGATTGCTATCGTCAAACCGGCTGTCAGCATTTCCACCAAAGAGGCATTCTCAATGATTACTCCTCAATCGCCTGAAAAATCGGTCAATGAGATTGTGGTCCTTCCTATTGAGCAATGGCGAGATGTGTTGGTCAACGATTTCGAACGCTCAATGTTTGCACTCCACCCGGAAATAGAGTCAATCAAGGAGCAACTATATGCCGACGGAGCTATCTACGCATCGATGACCGGCTCGGGATCTGCCTTCTTCGGAATATTCGACTCTGAGGAAAAGGCAGTGAAAGCATGCGACAATTCACAATGTGCGTTCAGATGTGTAGTCAGAGGATAAAAAGCAAATGGCACTTTTTGGCACAATATTTGCAAGCAGTCACTCCTAAAAATATCAAACTAAAAATGGATAAGAACGAAGAAAAATATAACGAGACTGAACACATCGAAGAGTCAAATCAAGCAACAGAAGAGACTGCCTCATCAGAAGCGCAAGATGCGCCTATGACCGACGAGCAGCAAATCGCATTGCTTCAAGAGCAATTGGAACGCGAGAAGAAAGAATACCTCTTCTTGATGGCTGAGTTTGACAACTTCCGTAAACGCGTCGTCAAAGAGAAGGCCGATATCATCAAGAATGCCAAAGGTCAAGCTCTCGAGGAGATATTGCCTATCATCGACGATTTTGAACGTGGATTGAAGGCTGCATCAGAGACTGATAACGCTGAAGCTGTCAAAGAAGGCATGAACTTGATTTACTCAAAGTGTGTAAAATTTCTTGAGAAAAATGGAGTAACAGCAATGGTGACTAACGGCGAAGAGTTTAACGAAGATCTTCACGAAGCTATCACTGCAATCCCTGCTCCCGACGAGTCAATGAAGAAGAAAATCATTGACACGGTTCAGACCGGTTATATGATTAACGACAAAGTGTTGCGTCACGCTAAAGTCGTTGTGGGACAATAATTTAACACCTAAATTACAATGGCAGAAAAAAGAGACTACTATGAGGTGTTGGGCGTAAGCAAAAACGCTACAGCTGACGAACTAAAAAAAGCCTATCGTAAGGAAGCTATCAAATGGCACCCTGACAAATGGTCGGATAAGCCAGAAGAAGAGCAGAAAGCAGCTGAAGAAAAATTCAAAGAGGCGGCAGAAGCTTATGATGTGCTCAACGATCCACAAAAACGTGCACGCTACGACCAATTTGGCCACGCAGGCATGAATGGTCCGGGCGGAAGTGGAGGCTTCGGCGGTTTCGGTGGTGGAATGTCAATGGAAGACATCTTCTCTCAATTTGGCGATATCTTCGGCGGCGGTTTTGGCTTTGGCGGCTTCGGCGGTGGTGGTCGCGCACAACGTAAGCGTGTCAACAAAGGCACCGACCTTCGTATCAAGGTAAAGGTCACTCTCAAAGATATACTCAATGGCGTAGACAAGAAGCTCAAGATTCCACGCTATGTTGCCGACCCATACTGCAACGGCACAGGTGCTAAAGATGGCACCGCGACACAGACATGTCCTACTTGTGGCGGCTCGGGTGTAGTCACAACTGTTCAACAGACATTCCTCGGAGCTATGCAGTCGCAAAGTGTCTGTCATCATTGTGGTGGCGAAGGCAAAATTATCACTGAAAAGTGTAGTCACTGTAGCGGCGAGGGCGTTGTACGCAAAGAAGATATCATCAGCATCAGCATTCCGGCCGGCGTACATGGTGGCATGACTCTCTCAAAGAGAGGAGAAGGCAATGCAGCACGTCACGGCGGTGTCAATGGCGACCTCCTCATCCTTATCGAAGAGGAAAAGGATCCGGAATTGATTCGCGATGAAAATGACCTTATCTACAACCTTATGCTCGACTTCCCGACAGCAGCACTCGGTGGCTCAGTGGAAATCCCGACTATAGAAGGTAAGGCCAAACTTAAGATTGCTCCTGGAACTCAGCCGGGCAAGGTGCTTCGACTTCGTGGCAAGGGTCTGCCACAGATGAACAGCAGTGTTCGAGGCGACCTACTCGTCAACGTAATGGTTTACGTACCTGAAAACCTTACAGCCGACGAACAGAAGGCAATCGAAAGTCTACGAGGCAGTAAAAACGTAGAACCAACTAAGTCAACAGCAAGTCGCATCTTCAGTCGTCTGCGTCACATCTTCAGTTCAGAAGATTAAGCAACAAATCAAATGATACATACCCCTAAGACTACCCATGTGAATCGTGAATGATACATATGGGTAGTTGTTTGTTATACAATAAACCTAATTTCACACAAATGAACAACAAGATATCAAAAATCAAGGGACACGGAGCAATGGGGGTGGCTCAAGTGTTGTGGGGACTAAATGCTCCCACCACCAAACTTGTGCTTGCAACGGCAGTGACTCCCCTACTACTTTACGACTGCCGAATGATAGGTGCAGCCTGTCTGTTCTGGATAGCATCATTCTTTCTCAAAACCAAGGAACGCGTATCTAAAGGCGACATGATGCGCATATTCATAGCTTCTGTGCTTGCTATCATACTCAATCAGGGTATGTTTCTCTACGGAGTGCGCCTCACATCGCCTGTCAATGCATCGTTTATCTCTACCATCTCGCCTATCATAACAATGGTATTGGCAGCAATATTCTTACGTGAGCCTATCACCGGCAAGAAAGCCGGCGGGGTAATCATCGGTGGAATTGGAGCTATCATATTGATTATGAATAGCGCACACTTCGCCGGAATGACAGGCAACATTTGGGGCGATATACTCTGCATACTCGCTCAGACATGCTACTCATGCTATCTCGTTTTCTTCAAAGGGTTGACATCGAAGTACTCGGCCGTCACACTGATGAAATGGATGTTTACTTTTGCTGCAATATGCGTTACGCCACTCACCTACTCTGAAGTCACGACCTTCGATTTGCATTCGGTCGACACAAGCATCATCTACGCCATCGTGTTTATCATCATCGGTCCGACATTTATCAGCTATTTGTTCCTTGCCATCGGTCAGAAGACACTACGCCCGACAGTGGTCAGCTCCTACAATTATATCCAGCCATTGGTGTCGAGCATAGTAGCCATAGTATGGGGACTCGACCATTTCAGCCTACTGAAGACAGTGGCTATAGTGCTTATCTTTACGGGCGTGTTCATGGTTATCAAAAGCAAAAGCCGAGCCCAAATCGAACAAGAACAAACTCTCAAAACATAAAAACGTCGAAAAATATTTCGTTTCGAAAGCAATAAGGAAAAATTAACAACAAAAACGATTGTCAATTGAGCAAATTTTATTAATTTTGCAGTCGGAAAAATCACATTTATTTTAAGATAGATATTTAGTTATGAAAATTGAAAAGATTATTGGTCGTGAAGTACTCGACTCTCGTGGTAATCCAACAGTAGAAGTAGACGTATTGCTTGAATCAGGTGCAAGAGGTCGCGCAGCTGTTCCATCAGGTGCATCAACAGGTGTAAATGAAGCTCTCGAGCTTCGTGACGGCGACAAGGGTCGCTACCTTGGTAAGGGTGTGCTTAAGGCTGTAGCTAACGTAAACGGTCCTATCGCAGAAGCACTCGTAGGTATGAACGCACTTGATCAAATCGCTATCGACGAAGCAATGATTGCACTCGATGGTACAGACACTAAGTCTAACCTTGGTGCAAATGCTGTCCTCGGCGTATCTTTGGCTGTTGCGAAAGCTGCTGCAGACTACCTCGGCCTTCCACTTTACAAATATATCGGTGGTGTAAACTCTTACGCACTTCCAGTGCCAATGATGAACATCATCAACGGTGGTGCTCACTCTGATGCCCCTATCGCATTCCAAGAATTCATGATTCGCCCTGTAGGCGCATGCTGCTTCAAGGAAGGTATCCGCATGGGTACAGAAGTATTCCACAGCCTCAAGAAAGTGCTCAAGGGTCGCAACCTCAGCACAGCTGTAGGTGACGAAGGTGGTTTCGCTCCAAACCTCGACGGTACTGAAGACGCTCTCAACGTAATCCTCCAAGCTATCAAGGAAGCAGGTTACGAACCAGGTAAGGACATCACTATCGCACTCGACTGCGCTTCTTCTGAATTCTTCAAGGAAGGCAAGTACGACTACACTTGGAAGCAAGCAGATGGTCCTATCTACACAAGCCAAGAACAAGCTGAATACCTTGCTAAGCTCGTTAGCGAATACCCAATCGACTCTATCGAAGACGGTATGGCAGAAAACGACTGGGAAGGTTGGAAGATTCTCACAGACCTCATCGGCGACCGTTGCCAATTGGTAGGTGACGACTTGTTCGTAACAAACGTTAAGTACCTCGAACGCGGTATCTCTGAAGGTTGCGCTAACTCTATCCTCGTGAAGGTTAACCAAATCGGTTCACTCACTGAAACTCTTCGCGCTGTAGAAATGGCTCAACGCAATGGTTACACTGCAGTTATCAGCCACCGTTCAGGTGAAACTGAAGACGCTACTATCGCTGACATCGCTGTAGCGACTAACGCAGGTCAAATCAAGACCGGTTCTGCAAGCCGTTCTGACCGTATGGCTAAGTACAACCAACTTCTCCGTATCCAAGAAGAACTTGGTGCTGCAGCTAAATACGGCTACCCACGCATCGCAAAGAAGTAATTTCTTATAAATAGGCAATTATATCGAGAGTGTCGGCAGAAATGTTGACACTCTCATTTTTTATAGTTAACTTTGCACTGAAGTAAAATCATAATCTATGCGCTCAGTTATCGCTATCATATCAATATTTCTATCCTACGTCACATCATATGCATTTGTGCCTCAAAGCATGATGAGATTTCATTGTGAAAAAGACACCGCAGTCATCGATCGACTACTGCAAGAAGCTCCCAAGCATGATAGTCCGCAGAATTCTGTTTATCACTTTGCATCACAATTGATCGACTCCCCATACAAAGCCAATACTCTCGAAGGCGACCAAGAGTATCTATCAATCAACGTGCACGAATTTGATTGCGTCACAATGGTTGAGACAGCCATCGCTTTGGCTAAAACCTCTGTCGCACCTTCACCATCGTGGCGTAGTTTCGCTTCCAATCTTGAGTCAATCAGATACCGCAAAGGCACTATGGATGGTTACTCATCTCGTCTGCACTATATGACAGACTGGATTGCCGACAATGTCTATCGTGGCAATATCAAAGAGTTGACGCAGGAGATAGAAGGAGCAACCACGATCGTCAAATCACTCAACTATATGAGCCGACACAAAGAGCAGTACAAAGCTCTGAGCGACTCTGCAAATCTGGCAGAAATCAAACGCGTCGAAATGGGTTATCACTCACATCGTATCCCATGCCTTAAACCTCAACACGTCACCAAAAAGTCGACTATCAATCTTCTCAAAGATGGCGACATCATCGTCATACTCAGCAAAACCGACGGTCTTGATGCCTCACACCTTGCTATCGTTCATTTCGTTGATGGCAAGCCCCACATTATCCACGCTTCTACACTGCACGGAAAAGTCACCTTGGAAAATATCACCCTAAGCGACTATCTCAAACGCCACGCACGTACAGCTCCGGGTATCAGAATCTTGCGAGTCAGAGATTAATACCCATTGTCTTCACCATAACTCCGACATTATGAACATAGATTTAGGATATCAAAATGTAGTGGTCGTATTTGACCTCGATGACACTCTTTTCTATGAGAAAGACTATGTCATCTCAGCATATCGCGCCATTGACCGCTATATGGTCGATAAGCACTCTATCGCACAGGATTTTTGCTACCAGACTATGATAGAGGCATTCGAGAAGAAGCAAAACCCGTTTGATACTCTATTCCATGCATTGAGTGGGACATATCCAGAAGTGAACGAAGATATTGCGACATTGCTCGACATTTATCGTTATCACGCTCCATCTATCTCGCTTTCACCACAGACATCAGAGTTTCTGCAACAATTGCAGTCGATGAAGATACGTATGGGCCTTGTCACCGATGGTCGCTCAAAAACTCAACGCAACAAGATAGACGCATTGGGCATTGCGAAATATTTTGATGCTCAAGACATTATCATATCCGAAGAAATAGGCAAAGACAAGAGTTCTCCCGACGCTTTCTCGCATTTTGTGCATCGTTTCCCAAATGCGAAAAGATTTGTTTATGTAGGCGACAATCCTGCCAAAGACTTCCTTTGGCCCAACCTATTGGGGTGGAAATCCATATGTCTCAAAGATAAGGGAGACAACATTCACCCTCAGACGGAGCAAGACGACAAAGACTCCTTGCCGTCGATAGTAGTCGATAACTTATCGGATGTGTTGACCCACCTTTAGCGATAACTATCTGAAATACAATAATATCAAATAATTCATTTTTATGAGACACGTTTTATCTATCTTAACTCTCGTCACAGTCATGTTATGCACGACATTCATTAGCAGAGCAGCCGTGATCAGCGACAACACTATCACATCGGTGATAAATGAGATTACAGCTACACACCCAAATGTTGACAAAGCTCTTCTCCAAAGAGGTGTTTGTCAGGTAGCCTCACTTTGGCAAACCCAAGATGGCAACGAAGAGGTGTTCGCTCAATTTGTTAAAGACAACTATGCGGCAAATGCCGACCAACGCAAAGAATTGTTTGACAAGTTGTCGAAAGCATTTGAAGTGCTTAAAGGCACATCTAATCAAGTAGCAGTAGAACTTGGTCTTCCGACAGTTTTGGCAGGACCAGACCCTACAAATATCGACTACATCATGAGTGCATTCAACCCTTACTCTCATCTCTGGAGCGACCTCTACGAAAACAAAGTGGCATTTATCACAATGCTCAACTTCCCTAACTATTCACTCGCAGAGAAAAACGAGAAAGGCGCTAATTGGACTCGCCAAGAGTGGGCTTACGCTCGAATGGGCGACATGTTCACATCTCGTGTGCCTGCAGAACTCAACAAAGATGCCGCTCAAGATGCCGCTAATTCAAGCAACTACATCGCAAGCTACAACATCATGATGGGCAAGGTGGTCAACAACACAGGCCAACACCTCTTCCCTGCCGATATGGTACTTCTATCTCACTGGAACCTCCGCGATGAAATCAAGTCAAACTATGCAGCGCTTCCGAATGCTCACGAGAAACAAGAGACCATCTATCAGATTCTCTGCCGCATCATCGATGGCTCTATTCCTCAGGGTGTAATCAACAACCCTAAGTATGAATGGAACCCTACGACCAACGCTACTTACCAAGATGGCAAAGAAGTGGCTCTTGCAAGCGAGACAGATCGTCGCTATGAACACATCCTCGCTCACTTCAAAACGATGCTTAAGGTCGACAAGTACCAACCTCAACAGCCTACAGGCATTATCCGCAACTTTGAAGGCTCGATGGAAATGATGCCAAACGAAGTGGAAGAAATGTTTGTCAACCTTGTATCGTCTCCACAAGTGAAGCAAGTAGCAAAACTTATCAAGAAGCAACTTGGTCGCAATCTTCGCCCATACGACATCTGGTATGACGGATTTAAGAGCCGTAGCGCAATCTCAGAAGACCAACTCACTGAGATGACTCGTAGCAAATATCCTAATCCTGCAGCATTTGAAGCCGATATGCCACGCATGCTTCGCGACCTCGGTTTCACTGACGCAGATGCAGATTTCATCTCAAGCAAAATCAAGGTGGAAGGTGCTCGCGGTTCGGGCCACGCTTGGGGAGCTGTAGGACGTTGGGAAAAGTCACTTCTCCGTACTCGTATCGGTGCTCAAGGCATGGACTACAAGGGCTACAACATCGCTATCCACGAATTTGGTCACAACGTAGAGCAGACAATCGACCTCTACAACATCGACTATTACCCTATGGCCGGCGTACCTAACACAGGCTTCACAGAAGCTCTTGCATTCATCTTCCAAAAGCGCGACCTTAAGCTTATGGGCTACGACTACGCAATCGATGACAACACTACACTCGATATCTTCTGGGGTCTCTACGAAATCATGGGTGTATCGCTTGTCGATATGAAGATGTGGCAATGGCTATACGCTAACCCTGATGCCAATGCTACACAACTCAGAGAAGCTACTATCCGCATCGCTCGCGAAGTGTGGAACAAGTACTACTACCCTGTCCTTGGCGAAAAGGACTCTCCTATCTTGGCTTGCTACTCTCACATGGTCGATGTGCCTATGTATCTTCCAAACTATCCTCTCGGTCACATCATTGAGTTCCAATTGGAAGAGCACTTTGCAAAATTCTCTGAACCATCGGCATTTGCCAACGAGATTAAACGTATCTACCAGTTAGGTCGCTTGACACCTAACCACTGGATGATGCAGGCCGTAGGTGCGAAACCATCGACAACACCTATCATTAACGCTGTGTCTCGCATTCTCGACAAGAAGAAATAATCTATCCCTATACGAACGACAAAGGCCGCGATTCATGATGAGTCACGGCCTTTACTATTTCGATACGCTGACTAAGTCAGTCTCAGATGGGGAGTCTATCGTGATGATTCAGGCTTGGCATAGGGCAAACACAGGGCTACATCATAGTCGACTTTGCCTGCCATTCCGGCAACGGGTTTTATAGTCTGCTGATGGATAACACACTTTACTCTCGGCTTGGTGTCGACATCACCCGACCAAAACATACAGCCATGCTGAAACAATCCATATCGCACATAAAACCATGAACTACTATAGATTATCGGCTTCACACCGTAATGCTTCTCACACAATCGAATCCATTCCGCCAACTCACCATTAAGCTTGCTGACCGACCAGTTGTTTCTGTTGATTTCGATATCAAGCACCGGGATGAGTGGATAGTCCTTTGACACAACGCTTTTGAAATGATTGAATTGTGCTTTGCCCGAAGAGCCTGTGGTGAAGAAGTGATATGCTCCGCACGGAATGCCCATATCGGAAAATTTCTTCATACGAGACTTGAATTGAGGGTCTGTGAATGTACTGCCTTCAGTCGCTTTGTGGTAGATGAAATCCATATCTTTCAGTCGCTCGTAATTGACTATTTTGTTGTGGTGCGACAAATCGAGACCTTTGAGAAGGTCGTCTTCGTCAATGGTGTAAATCCATGAAAGTTTAGAATCGTCGAACGCAACTGATGTCGGATAGCCGGCAGAGTCGGTCAAAGCTTGATACACAAAATACCCGGCTACAGATAGGATAGCCAGAATAATCGCAGTAATAAAAATCGTCTTTTTCATGAAGGTTGTTAATGAGAGTTATACAATTATGGTCAAAATCGTCGGTTAAGTCTTATGCTTCTACTGACTTCTCGCATTTCGGCCCAGACGCCAATGATTAGAGTCAAATCTATTGGACAACAAAATATGGTAATCCGAGAGTGTCAGCAAAAGAATATTAAAAAAAGAAGGAACTTTAGTAAGCTCCTTCTTAGTGATTCGTGCAGGATTCAAACCTGCAACCTTCTGATCCGTAGTCAGATGCTCTATTCAGTTGAGCTAACGAACCGTTTGCAATATGTCTTTTTTGTGATTCGTGCAGGATTCAAACCTGCAACCTTCTGATCCGTAGTCAGATGCTCTATTCAGTTGAGCTAACGAACCGTTTGCAATCATTTCCGATTTGCGAGTGCAAAGTTACGACCTTTTTTTGAACTGACCAAATATTTCGCACTATTTTTTTGAAATTCTAATAAAATCGCTGTTTTTCCCTCAATTTTGGGGATTGGAGGGGCGATTTTCTCGATTTTGACCGATATTTTCTCCACACTATCCCAACGCGAGCGAATGGTGTGCATGATTTTATAGCCTACGTTTTCGATTAGTTTCGAAGGAGTTTTCATCACTTCGGAAATGATGTCGTAGATATCGACATACGAAATCGTGTCTGACAACTCGTCATTGAGCAACTCATCTGACGCCGGAAGAGAGACTGTGACCGACACCACAAATTCATTGCCCACCACTTGCTCCTGCTCGAAGACTCCGTGGTAGGCATAGAAATGTGCGTTTTCGACCGATATGGATAAGGTCTGCATCTTATACAGGGATCTTGTCAATGCGACGTTGGTGGCGACCACCTTCGAACTCTGCATCGAGATATGCTTCTACGATTTGCTTAGCAGTAGCTTCGTCGATGAAGCGAGCAGGCAATACAAGCACGTTGGCATTATTGTGTTGCTTAGCCAAAGCAGCGATTTCAGGTTGCCAGCAAAGAGCAGCGCGAATCTGCTGGTGCTTGTTGAGAGTCATTTGGATACCGTTGCCAGAGCCACACATAGCGATACCGAAGTCGCACTCACCCTTTTCGATGGCTTGAGCAGCGAGATGTGCGAAATCAGGATAGTCGCAAGACTCTTCGCTATCAGTACCGAAATCTACAAATTCATAACCCTTTGCAACTACAAATTCTTCAATCTTTTTCTTCATCTCATAACCCGCATGATCTGAAGCAAATGCTATTTTTTTCATTGTTATATTTGGTGTTTAGTTTAAATTATTTGCGAAGTTAACAAAATAATCTAAGAATTTTAGTAATTTTGTGAATGAATTAGTTGCCAATTGATGCAATTCGGCTTCGGCTCAACATTGCCTCAGAAGCAATATATGAATTAAAACATTGATACTCAATGTATTATATATTAGTCAACGGTTTTGATTTTGTATGTGGGTGACTATTTCTGAAATTAAACAAAAAATAATGCGAAGATGAAAATAGCAATTGTAGGCACCGGATACGTGGGCTTGGTCACAGGCACTTGTTTTGCCGATATGGGCATCGATGTGACATGTATCGACATCGACAAAGAGAAAATAAGCAAACTATCGGAAGGTATTATTCCTATCTATGAACCAGGGCTTGAAAACCTTGTTAAGAAAAATCATCAGGCAGGAAGACTACATTTCTCTACCGACCTGACATCTGTGCTTGACGATGTCGAAGTAGTGTTCAGCGCCGTAGGTACGCCTCCCGATGAAGATGGCAGCGCCGACCTCAAATATGTCTTGGACGTAGCTCGCACCATCGGTCAGAACCTCAATCACTACGCTTTGGTGGTGACTAAAAGCACCGTGCCTGTCGGAACTGCACAAAAGGTGAGACAGACCATCGCCGACGAATTACAGAAACGAGGTGTCGACATCGAATTTGATGTAGCATCCAACCCTGAGTTTCTCAAAGAGGGCGCAGCAATCAAGGACTTTATGAGTCCCGACCGCGTAGTAGTCGGAGTCGACAGCGAAAAGGCGAAGACACTGATGACCAAACTTTATCGTCCGTTCCTCGTATCGAGCGACCGTCTTCTCTTCACCGACATTCCATCAGCAGAGATGATTAAGTATGCCGCTAATGCCATGCTTGCGACTCGCATCTCTTTTATGAACGATATTGCCAACCTCTGTGACTTAGTGGGCGCCAATGTCAACATGGTGAGAAAAGGCATCGGTAGCGACAATCGCATCGGCACAAAGTTCCTTTATCCGGGCTGTGGCTACGGTGGCTCATGCTTCCCTAAAGATGTGAAAGCTATCATCAAAACTGCAGAGCAGAATGGCTATGAAATGAGAGTGCTAAAAGCAGTCGAAGCTGTCAACGAAGACCAGAAGAGCTTGCTTTTCAATAAACTAAGCCGCCACTTTGATGGTGACTTAAAGGGTAAAATCGTGGCTATTTGGGGTCTTGCATTCAAGCCTGAGACCGACGACATGCGTGAAGCTCCGTCACTTGTCTTAATCGATTTGCTCAAGAAAGCAGGTGCTGAGGTGAGAGTCTACGACCCTATCGCTATGGATGAATGCCGTCGCAGAATTGGCGACAAGGTGGCTTATTGCAACAACATCTACGAGACAACCATCGATGCCGACGCAGTGATGCTCGTCACAGAATGGAAAGAGTTCCGCGTACCATCATGGAACGTCATCCATCGCACAATGAGAGCCGTCTATAGTCCTACCGGCAACCCTGTCGTGCTCGATGGTCGCAACATCTACGATCGCAAAGAGCTTCAAGCCGAAGGTTTCACCTACTACGCATTAGGCAAGTAAGAGATTAATATATTAGAATCCCATTATAAACAACAATATACGGATAGCGATATGAAAGGAATAGTATTGGCCGGAGGATCCGGTACGCGATTATACCCGATTACCAAAGGGGTCAGCAAGCAGTTGCTGCCCATCTACGACAAGCCGATGGTCTACTACCCTATCTCGGCACTTATGCTTGCCGGAATACGCGACATTCTGATCATATCGACTCCACAAGACCTACCGGGATTTCGTCGACTTCTTGGCGATGGCTCTGACTATGGAGTGCGCTTCGAATATGCTGAGCAACCATCTCCCGACGGGTTGGCTCAAGCGTTTATCATCGGCGAAGAGTTTATCGGTGACGACTCAGCCTGCTTGGTGCTTGGCGACAACATCTTCCAAGGCGCAGGATTCTCAAAGCTGCTCAAAGAGGCTGTCAGAACAGCAGAGGAAGAAAGCAAGGCTACCGTGTTCGGCTATTGGGTGAACGACCCCGAACGATATGGCGTGGCTGAGTTTGACAAAGAGGGCAACTGCCTCTCAATCGAAGAAAAGCCTAAAGAGCCTAAGTCCAACTATGCAGTTGTCGGACTTTATTTCTATCCCAACAAGGTGGTGGAAGTGGCTAAAAACATCAAGCCGTCGGCAAGAGGAGAACTCGAAATCACCACAGTCAACCAACGCTTCTTGGAAGATGGCGAGTTGAAAGTGCAGACATTGGGCAGAGGATTTGCATGGCTTGATACCGGCACACACGACTCCCTGGCAGAAGCATCTATCTTCGTAGAGGTCATCGAAAAGCGACAAGGCCTGAAGATAGCCTGCCTTGAAGGCATCGCATATCGCAAAGGATGGATCAGTCGCGAAAAGATGATAGAGTTGGCTCAGCCTATGATTAAGAATCAGTATGGACAATACTTGATGAAAGTGGTCGACGAGATAGACCACTATGGTCGTTCCAATATAGATTGATTATGGAGGTAATTAAGACAGATATCGAAGGACTTGTAGTGATACAACCGCGCATCTTCAACGATGCTCGTGGTTATTTCTTTGAGTCGTTTTCGCAACGAGAGTTTGAAGAGAAGGTCGGACCTATAAGATTTGTGCAAGACAACGAGAGCAAGTCTACTCGTGGAGTGTTGCGTGGTCTGCATTTCCAAAATCCACCCTATGCTCAAAGCAAATTGGTGAGATGTGTTAAGGGCAAGGTGCTCGATGTCGCTGTCGATATCCGCAAAGGTTCGCCGACCTATGGATGTCATGTCGCAGTGGAGCTCAGCGAAGACAACCACCTACAATTCTTCATTCCCAAAGGATTTGCACATGGTTTTGTGGTGCTTAGCGACGAAGCCGTGTTCCAATACAAATGCGACGAATTTTATGCACCTCAAAGCGAAGGTGGCATCAACCTTTACGACGAGACACTTGGCATCGACTGGCAAATACCATGCGATGAAGCCATCCTTTCCGACAAGGACAAGACCTACCCCAACCTTTCGGAAATTGTCTCCAATTTCGAATTTTAACGCAAGCAAGTTATGGATTTCAAACGCAATATTATCATCACAGGTGGAGCAGGATTCATCGGCAGTCATGTTGTGCGCCTTTTTGTCAACAAATATCCCGAGTATCGCATCATCAACATCGACAAGTTGACCTATGCCGGTAATCTCGAAAACCTCAAGGATATCGAAGAACGCAGCAACTATCGTTTCGTCAAGGCTGACATCTGCGACTACGAGACTATGCTCCGAATCATGACCGACAACCAAGTCGATGGCATTATCCACCTTGCTGCCGAAAGCCATGTCGACAGGTCAATCAAAGACCCATTCACATTTGCTCGCACCAACGTCATGGGCACATTGTCGTTGCTTCAAGCAACCAAAGTCTATTGGGAGTCGCTACCCGAGAGATATGAAGGCAAACTCTTCTACCACATCTCGACTGATGAAGTCTATGGTGCACTTGAATTTGACGACACACTTTTCACCGAAGAGACCAAATACGATCCTCACTCGCCATACTCTGCGTCTAAGGCAAGCAGCGACCACTTTGTCCGCGCATTCCACGACACTTACGGCATGCCTACCGTGGTGACCAATTGCTCCAACAACTACGGGCCATATCAGTTCCCCGAGAAACTTATACCATTGTTTATCAACAACATACGCAATCGCCGTCCGCTCCCTGTCTACGGCAAAGGCGAGAACGTCAGAGACTGGCTCTATGTCGAAGACCACGCCAGAGCCATCGACATCATCTTCCACACAGGCAAGATTGCCGACACCTACAACATCGGTGGCTTCAACGAATGGAAAAACATCGACCTCATCAAAGTCATCATCAAGACTGTCGACCGTCTACTCGGCAACCCTGAAGGACACAGCCTTGAACTAATCACCTATGTCACCGACCGTCAAGGCCACGACCTCCGTTACGCCATCGACTCTCGCAAACTCAAGAACGAACTTGGGTGGGAACCATCACTCCAATTCGAAGAGGGCATCGAGAAGACCGTCAGATGGTATCTTGACAACGAGGAATGGATGAACCGCATCACCTCCGGCGACTATGCTCGCTACTATGAGGATATGTATGCTGGCAGATAACACTTAATCGACAGACAATTACACACCAAACGCTTACAACATCATCAGATATGAGAGAGAGAGTACTACTATGCATGGCCCACATGAGTGGCAACGAGATGCAATACATCGAAGAGGCTTTCAAAGACAATTGGATTTCGCCTCTCGGTCCTAATGTCAACGGATTTGAGGCTGACCTCGAAGGCTACTTGGGAGAAAGGAAACATGTCGTCGCTCTCTCTGCCGGCACTGCAGCCCTTCATCTCGGACTTGTAATGCTCGGCGTCGGTCAAGGCGACGAAGTGCTCTGCCAGTCGTTCACATTCTCGGCTTCTGCCAACCCTATCGTCTATCAGGGAGCCCGACCGGTATTCATCGACAGCGAAGAGGATACTTGGAACATGTGTCCCGACCTATTGGAACAAGCCATCATCGACCGCAAACAAAAGACAGGTCGCTACCCTAAAGCCATCGTCGTGGTGCACCTCTACGGCATGCCGGCAAAGATGACCAAGATACTTGCTATAGCTGCTAAATATGGTATTCCTGTGCTTGAAGATGCTGCAGAGGCACTTGGGTCGGAATATATGGGTAAGAAATGTGGGACGCTTGGGACATATGGTGCATTGTCATTCAACGGCAACAAGATGATTACCACCTCAGGAGGCGGCGCACTTATCACACCCGATGCAGACAGCAAACGCCAAGTGACATTCTACTCCACTCAAGCTCGCGAACCATTCCCCTACTATCAGCACGAAAAGATAGGCTACAACTATCGCATGAGCAACATTTGCGCCGGTATCGGACGCGGACAGATGACCATTCTCAAGGAGCATATTGCTCATCATAAGCATATACACGACCTCTACGAAGAAGCGTTCCGCGACATCGATGGAATAACACTATTGACCAACCCCGATGAGCGTTTCAACTCCAACTATTGGCTGTGCAACATCCTCATCGATTCGGACAAGACAGGATTCAACTATGAAGACCTCCGTCTTGCGCTTGAAGAAGCCAACGTCGAAAGTCGTCCTTTATGGAAACCTATGCACCTTCAACCGGTATTTGCCGACTGCGACAGCTACCTCAATGGCGTATCCGAATCGCTATTCAACAAAGGGCTCTGTCTGCCTGCCGGCCCATGGGTGAGCGACGAAGACATCGCCCTGATTGTCGACACCATCAAGTCAATGCTAAAAAGATAGGTACTATAGATACTTTAGTCACTATCGCTTTTCGGATAAAAGCCGAAGCGAATAAAAGCGAGAGCGTCACAGTGAGTCACTGCAACGCTCTTTGTCGTCTATCAGCCCTGACGATTTCGTCAATCGGACCGTATGTATTTGCTAAGAATTATTCTGCTTTGTACTTAGCTTCCCAACCGAGAGCAGACGCACCAAGCACTGCTGCATCGCTTTCCTTGAGTTCTGAAACGATGATTTGTGCTTTGCCTCTGAAGCATTCCATGATGTTCTTATCGAGCGATTCCTTGATAGGCTTGAGAAGCAAGTCGCCACTCTTGGCAAGACCACCGAAGAGGATAAATGCTTGTGGGCTTGAGAATGTCACCATGTCGGCAAACGCTTGACCGAGAAGATTGCCTGTAAATTCGAAGATGTCTTTAGCAATCTTGTCACCTGCTACTGCTGCATCGTAAACATCCTTAGATGTAATGTCTTCCACCGGGATTTCACGGAGCAAAGATGGCTCAGTGCGGATTTCGAGAAACTCGCGTGCTGTGCGTGCTACGCCTGTAGCCGAGCAATATGTCTCAAGGCAACCTGTGCGACCACAGCCACACATACGACCATTGTTGCGCTTCATGATAACGTGGCCTAATTCGCCTGCAAAACCATCGTGACCATAAAGGAGCTGACCGTTGACAACGATACCCGAGCCGACACCTGTGCCGAGCGTAATCATAATGAAGTCTCTCATGCCACGAGCTGCGCCATAGGTCATTTCGCCGATAGCTGCCGCGTTGGCGTCGTTGGTCACTGCCACAGGGATACCACCAAACTTCTTGCTCACCTTTTCGGCAATCTTCACATGCTTGCCCCATGGGAGGTTAACGGCATTCACAAGCTCGCCTGTATAGTAGTTGGCGTTAGGAGCGCCGATACCGATGCCGTGAATCTTGTCTTCAGCATCATTATCCTTGAGCAGACGCATCACAGCTGCATGAAGTTCGTCTACATAGTCATCAAAATTGTTGTGCTTTTGAGTCTTGATTGAGTCACTTGCAACGACTTGACCGCGTGCATCTACAATCCCAAACACTGAGTTGGTACCACCTATATCGATACCTAATACGTATGGCTTTGTCATAATGTTTATGGTATTTTAATTTTATTGTAGTTAACTATTCGACGGATTAGAAATCCAATCACAAAGTTAACGAAAATTTCTATATCACACTCTATTATGCCCATTTTTTTGAGCAAACTATCTGCGAAGCATCTGATTCGACCATCGTCGGCACTAAATTTCGATTGTCAGACGGATATTAAATTGGCGACGAGTCAGATAATTCGGCACGGCATATTGTATGTCGTTGATATCGGTCACCCAGTAGTAGCTGCTCACGTTGGAGATATCAAACAGGTTGAACACATCGAGTCCGACCGAGATATTCTTGAAATGACGCCAGAAATTGTATGGTCGCACGCCGTTGGTAGGTGCTCCGACAAGTTGATAACTCAAGCCGATGTCGACACGCTTATAGGCCGGTGCACGGAAATATGCTTGGTCGCGAGTGACGCGAGGAGCCGTCATGGTCAAACCATCGGAGAAGATGCCTCGCAAGCTAAACTTCAACTTCGGAAATTTCGGAAAATAGTCTGTGAAATAAAGTGCCACGCTGTAACGCTGATCGCTCGGCATCGGCACGCTGACACCATTGAGAGTCTGACGAGTCTTCATTAATGAGAACGACAGCCAAGAGTCAGTACCCTCTACAAACTGACCAAACAGCTTGAGGTCCAGACCCATGATGTAGCCCTTAGAGTCGTTTACACCTGAATATGTCACTTTGAGGTTGTCATACTCGTAAGAAATCATATTCGACAGATTTTTATAGTAAGCTTCAGCCGATAGTTTGAATGGTCGGTCCATGGCTCTGAAGGTGAAATCCGTAGCGAATATGGCTTGGAAATTGCGTTGCGACTTAATGCCATTGTTGAGCCTGATGATAGAGTTGCCGTTGTCGTCGACCACTGCTTGTCGGTATTCTTTATAGAATGGCGACTGATAGTAGAGACCGGTAGCAAATCTATAGTTCCATCGGCTGTATTTAGCCGGTGAGAAATTGACATTTACGCGTGGCGAAATAAGAAACTCTTTGTTGAAGTCCCAATAAGATAGACGCAAGCCTCCATTGAGCGACAGAAATCCGACATTAGTGTCCCAGTAGTAGGTATCCTCGGCAAAGATGGCTATGCGATTGGTCGACAAGTCTTGCTTGGAATATAGATTGTAGACGAGATTCACCCCCTCAGGGATAGTCGGCAGAGAATAACCGGCAGAGTCTCGCCACTCCCACTCTTTGGTGCGGTCGTGAAACTTCTCGCGTTGATAGATTAAGCCGTAGGACAAACGATGGCTCTTGATAGCCGTGTTGCCTCTGAGAGCAATCTGAAACACCGATGCTTTGAGGCGGTTGCGAGAGTGCTCCATGTATTTTCCGACACCCAATTCGCCACCGACACCCCCCTCGCCGCTTGTGCCTGCTTGGTCAAGCCAATATTCGCCCGAGATGTCGTAGCTCACGAGCTCATTGGTCATAAAGCCCGACACGCCGAGCGTGAAATCGGTCGTACGACTATGCTTGTAGCCCACAGAGACAGCACCGAGATAGGTCTCAAATTTATCGCGTTCTTCGCCATCGAAATAGACAGTAAACTGCTTTGTATCGGTCGACGTACCGAAACTTGTCTCACGATTGGCCGGTTTAAACTTGTAGTGATTGAGCGATATATTGCCGAGCGCGGAGATGGTCCACTTATCGGTCGGCTTGTAGTTGATACTTGTCTGATAATCAAAGTACAACGGGTCGTACTCACCCTTTGTCTCAAGCGATGTCAGCAACGAGTTATTCTTCTTAAATCTGATGCCGTGAAGTTGCGAAAACTTGCCCGAGTTCTGACCGAAAGCCAGTGACGCACCCATAAGGCTGAACGATGCCGAGCCCTCCAATGCCTCCGGCTCGCGATAGGTGATGTCAAGCACACTCGACATCTTATCAGAATACTGCGCAGGGAAGCCACCTGTAGAGAACTTGATATTGCCCACCATATCGGGATTGATAATACTCAGGCCTTCCTGCTGTCCTGAACGCACAAGCTGAGGACGATAGATCTCCACGCCATTGATATAGACCGAGTTCTCATCATACGAGCCACCTCTGACCGAATATTGCGAACTCATTTCGTTGGAAGAATTGACACCTGCCATGGTGCTTATCATAGCCTCTACGCTACCTCCCGACACGTCAGGCGAGGTCTTGAGCACATCAGTACCGAAGCTTTGCATACCATCAGAACTGCGACGAAACTCCGTAACTTCCACCTCTCCGATGGTGTAGCTATCAAGCTCCATACGCACATTGAGGGTTACTTCTCCTTTAGGATTGAGCAACTTGCGATGGTGCTCCTTAAATCCGACGCATGTAAACACTACTTCTATGGTGTCTTTTTCAGCCACCTTAAGTTCATAAAGACCTTGCAAGTCGGTATTCGTACCGATAGCGGTGCCCGATATCCTCACCGTAGCAAACTCGATGGGTTTGTCCTCATTGTCGATGACTTTACCCGATATCTTGACATTATCAGCCGTGACACTCGCCACTCCGACAAGCATCATTAGCACAAAGCATATAAATCTTAATAGTTTCACTCCTTATTAACGCACCGATACACATTTTATTACATACGGCAACCTCTCCCACTAAACATTAAACTCTAAACATTCATAGGAAGTCGAGTCGTTGCAGCGTTGTCGTGTTGCATGGCGTCAGCCTCAATGCGACATGCGACGATGCGACTACGATGAGCAGAGTGCGGAGGTGATGCGTAACCCCTGTCGGGGTATGTGTCGAGTGAGGGTGCATCTCCGGTGGTGGCACTCGCTACGCTCGCTGACCACCGGTTAACCGAGATGTAACCCCTATCGGGGTAACTCAGAGAAGGGAGCGTTTAGCGAGATGATAGGTGCTTGGTGAGAGAAAGGGGCTGAAGGGCCAAAAGGTCCTGTAGGCACTTCCACAAACATTACAGGAGCGACTGTCCCGTGAAGACGATGCTTTCAGCAGAAAGGCTTTTAGGGACAAAGCGACTACCTATTCAGAAAAGGCTCAGAACGATGAGCCTATGAATATAGAAAGATATCTATGATTGCTTGCAAGCGTAGATATACACTCTCCCCCTCTTCCCTCTCTTAGAGTGAAGAGTAACGCATATGGTCGGACTATGTGTGCTGTCGACTCTGAATCGCCTGTCTTGTCTTGCTGTCCCACTGTCCCACTGTTTCAGGGGTGAGACAGATGCAACACTTGCAACACTTGGGACAGATGCAACGAATGGGACAGATGCAACGGTTGCAACAGATGGGACAAAGTTGATAGAGTCGTTTGCTGCGATAATATCCCGATGTCAGTAGTCGTCAGTCGATGAAAATATTTGCAAAGATACAACAAAGTTTTGAAATACGCAAGAGATTTGGGTTTAAAGTTTAGTAGAGCTACTTAAACTCTTTTCCTTTAACGCCTAAAAGGCCATGAAGACCCACAAGGCATGGGTAAAGGTTTAATGTGTAATGTTTAATGGGGCTCATTAAATTCTCTATCTTCTCTAAATTCCCTCTCTTCCCTATTTGTGAGGCTCTGCAAGGCTCTATAAAGAGAAAGCCCCAAAGGACCGATGGCTCTTAAGGGCTATTCTTAAACGCTTTTAGTTGTGGACAGGAAGATGCAAGTGTCTCATTCGTTGCAAGTGTCCCATTCGTTGCAAGTGTCTCATCTCTGAAACGATGGGACAGTGGGACAAAGTTCTTAATGTGTAAAGTTTAGCGTTTAATGGGCAATGCCTTTTCTCCCCAAATACCACTTCTCCCCTCACAACTTAGGAAAGCAAGGTAGTTTAGAAGGCTTTGAGCTCTTTATAGAGCTGATGCAATGGAAGGCCCATCACATTGTAGAAGCTACCCTCTATCTTGTGGACTGCCACATAGCCTATCCACTCTTGAATACCGTAAGCACCCGCCTTATCAAATGGCGAATAATGGTCAACGTAATAGCGTGCCTCGTCTTCGCTAATCTCTGCAAAATAGACCTCTGTCGACACGCTGAAGCTTACTCGCTTCTGAGCCGATAGCAGCGTCACCCCGGTCACCACTTGATGGCAGCGACCACTGAGACTCATCAACATATGCATCGCATCGGCATAGTCCTTAGGTTTACCCAACACTGCATCGTCGCATATCACCACCGTGTCAGCAGTGATTATCAACTCTTTATCACTCAAAGTCGGCAGATAGGCATCAGCTTTCTTCTCCGACAAATAGCGAGCTATCTGATCTGCCGGAAGGTCGGCAGGATAATCCTCATCGACCGATAGTGCGTTAATCTCAAATTCCAATCCGAGTTCCTTAAGCAACTCCCTACGACGAGGCGACTTGCTTGCCAATACTATGTTATATTCTTTTAGATTTTCCAACATACGTTTCTTCTCATTAATAGATAATACTACCACACATGGGCATCGTCTCTCATCCAGTCGCCATTGGCTCTGAGCACCTGCTCCACCAAGTCTCTGACACAACCGCAGCCACCCTGATAGCGCGAAATCCATAGCGAAGCTTCTTTCACTTCCCAAGCAGCATCTGACGGACAGCATGGCAACCCCACATACTGAAGGGCTTGCATGTCGGGAATGTCGTCGCCCATATATGCCACCTCCTGGGGCTGAAGCGAGTTTTCCTCCATCCATTTGGTCAACACAGGCAGTTTATCGCCCGAACGAAGGAAGACATCGTTGACACCCAACACCTTCAGATGACTTTTCACACCCTCTGAGCTACCACCCGAAATCACCGCAATGCGATAACCTCGCTTGACAGCCAACTGCAGGGCATAGCCATCTTTGACATTGAGCATTCTCAAGGGCTCGCCATCGGCAGATATCGTGAGCATCGCTGTCGACAACACACCATCGACATCTAAAGCGATTGCTTTTATCTTCTTCAAGTCATAACTTATGCTACTCATCTCTATAGTCTCTTTGATAATGCAAATTTAAGACAATTTCATCAGTTGTGCAACATCGACACCGTCAGAGGCAAGTCTGGAATTATAGAATCGCTCATCGTCGGTGACATTGCGACCGACAAATGGCGGCAACGCATAGACTTGGTCGGAGTCTTGCAGCTCTATCTCAGCCACAATAAGCGGATACAAATTCCCCTCAAAGGCGTCGACCTCCCAGGTCATTCCCTCAAAAGGCACGATGTAGCGTCGCTTCGCTATCACTCTGCCCTCACACAATCGCAACATCTCTTGTGCATCTTCCACCGGCACAGGATATTCATACTCCTGACGAGTGTCGCCCATGTTCTTCGACTTAATAGTCAGAAAGGCCTTGTCGTCCTTGATACGCACTCTGACCGTACGCATGGGGTCACGATTGAGATAGCCCTGAGCTATGTAGTAGGAGCGTGTCGCCATGTCGATGTATTGCGACGACACGACCATATATTTGTGTTCGATTTCTTTTGCCATAGTTTCCTTAAAATATCGTTTACGACACATATGTCGACTGATAAAGAGCCGATAAGTGACGATGATTCAAAGCTTTTTTGTAAATTTGCAGTCACTAAAACCGACTGTTTCGTAAAACACCACTACAAAGTTAATGGTTTTAATCCTATATGACAAGAGATTATAGCAATAGTTTCGCCTCGGGCATTGCGTCTCGCATCAAAACAGTCTTGATGTGGGCTATAGTCGTATTGTCGTTTGCCGTCGCTTTTTCGAGTCGTGCCGATGTGATTGGAAAGAGGGTGTTGCAAGGGATTGTCACAGACTCCATTTCAAGCAAATGCATCGGCGGAGTCAGCATCTATGTAGAGGGAGAAAATCGAGGGGTGATCACCGACGAAGATGGGGCGTTTGCTATCAGCGTCAGCAACAGCAATATCCTTCAGTTGAACTGCGTAGGCTATGCTCCGAAGACACTAAGAGTCGTTGACATTCAGCACTCTCCTATCAGCATTGCCATGAGCCCTACGGCTGTCTATCTCAATGAGATAGAGGTCAGAGCACGCGACCAACGTTATAGCAAGAAGGGTAATCCGGCAGTGGATATTATCAAGCGTCTGCATGCCTCTATGCGACAAAACACACCATACGACAAACCCTACTACAGCCACGACAAGCACACCAAGACGAGGATTGCCCTCAACGATTTCGCCATCACCGAGGAGCAACTCAAGGATAGTCAATGGGCATTTGTGGCCGACTATATTTACACCAGCCGAGTGACAGGTCGCCCGATTCTGCCTATCCTGACCGATGAAAAGATTTCCAAAGAGCTATGGCGTGGCAGTCGAAATCGACATAAGGAAGTCGTCGAGGGTGTGAGACGACATAGTCTGATTGATGTACTCGACAAGGACAACCTTGATAAGTTTGTCGCCGATGTTTTCAGAGAGGTCGACATTTTTGCCAACGACATCACTATCATGCAAAACCGATTTGTGAGTCCATTGTCGCTGATAGCCCCCGACTACTACAAATTCTTCCTTGCCGATACGCTCACGGTCGAAGGAGAGCCTTGCGTGGAGATCAACTTTGTGCCTCATGTCAGCGAGTCGTTTGGGTTCTCAGGACGCATTTATCTGCCACTTAGCGACAGTATGACGTTTGTCAAAAAGGCGGTGTTATACCTTCCTAAGAATGCCAATGTCAACTATGTCAAGAGCCTTCACATAGTCCAAGATTTCACCAAAGCGGCCGATGGCACACGTCTCAAGACAAGCGACGACATGACAGCAGAGTTTGAACTTGCTCCGGGTAGTCAAGGTCTATACGCCCAACGCGAGGCAGTCTACGACGGATTCAGCTTCGTCGAGCAACCCGAATACGACTACTGCTTTAAGACTGAGGAAGAGGTGATAGTATCCAAAGGAGCAGAAAACCGACCGGAACAATTCTGGAGCGAACTTCGATTAATCCCGGTCGACAAGAACGAGAAGTCGATAGATGGCTTCATCGGCAGACTACGCGACATACCATTTTTCTATTGGGCTGAACAGGTGGTAAAGGTGTTGGTGTCGGGCTATATTCACACCGGCGAAAATAGTAAATTTGATATCGGACCGGTCAATACGATGGTCAGCGTCAACAATATCGAAGGAGTGCGTTTCCGACTGGGCGGAGTGACCACAGCCCTGCTTCACAATCGACTGTTCGCACGTGGATATGTTGCCTATGGATTGACCGATAAACGCCTCAAATACGGGGCTGAACTGGAGTATTCGTTCATCGATAAGGAGTATAACTCACGCGAATTTCCTATCAACTCCCTTAAAGTCGAACACAACTACGACATCGACCAAATTGGTCAGCATTACTTGTTTACCAACAAGGACAATCTCTTCCTATCGCTTAAACGCAAACCCGATGACAAAGCGACCTATCGTCGACTCTCCAGAATCAGCTACAAGATGGAGCGAGCAAGCGGCTTTTCGTTTGACATCGCATTCAGATACGAGAACCAAGAAGGCACCCACTCGTTGCCTTTTATCAATGGATATGGCGATGTCGACAAGAACTTCAACCAAGCAGCATTCACCTTGACGCTCAGATATGCTCCCAACGAAAAATTCTATCAGACTAAGTCGGAGCGTATCCCTATCAACATCGATGCACCGATATTTATCCTCTCCCACGAATATGGTCCGAAAGGATTTCTCGGCAGCAAATTCACTCTGAATCGCACCGAATTTTCAGTGCAGAAACGCTTTTGGTTATCAGCATTCGGCTATACCGACATACTCGTTAAGGCGGGCAAAGTGTGGAGTCAGGTGCAATATCCGGCTCTGATGTGGCCCAATGCCAACCTATCCTACACTATTCAGAGAGAAAGCTACTCGCTGATGAATGCCATGGAATTTGCCAACGACCAATATGTCGCGTGGGACATCACCTACTGGGCCAACGGGGCACTGTTTAATCGCATTCCTCTCATCAATCGCCTGAAACTTCGCGAGGTCGTATCGTTCAAAGGTCTCTACGGAAGTCTGAGCGACAAGAACAATCCCCAACTCAACAACGACCTATACAGATTTCCGTATCAGGCGTTTGCCAAGCCTATGGGCAAAGATCCCTACATGGAATTGAGCGTCGGAATCGACAACATCTTCACCTTCCTCCGACTCGACTATGTGTGGCGTTTGACCTATCGTAATACGCCAAATGTGGACAAAAGCGGCCTGAGAGTGCAACTTCACTTCACATTCTGACGCTTATTTGGTCGTATAGCATTGAGATTTGTGATTTATTTCGTATCTTTGCACAAAATTTAGATATATGGGATTTTTTGGGAAACTATTTTCACGCGAAAAGAAAGAAAAGCTCGACACAGGTCTTCAGAAAACAAAAGAGGGGGTGTGGAGCAAACTCAAACACGCAATTGCAGGCAAAGACAAGATTGACGACGATGTGCTCGACAACCTTGAAGAGGTGTTCATCACAAGCGACGTAGGCGTAGAGACCACACTCAAAATCATTGAGCGTATCGAGGCTCGTGTAAAGCGCGACAAATATGTCGGCTCTGCTGAGCTCAATAAGTTGCTCTGCGAAGAGATCACCGAGCTCCTCGCCGAAAACAACCTTGACTGCAATCTTGACGACTTTGAGGTTCCTAAATCTGACGACCCATATGTTATCATGGTGGTCGGCGTAAACGGCGTAGGCAAAACTACCACTATCGGAAAACTCGCTTACCAATTCAAGAAAGCCGGCAATAAGGTGATCCTCGGTGCTGCTGACACATTCCGTGCAGCTGCTGTCGAACAGCTCGACATCTGGGGCGAACGCGTAGGCGTGCCTGTAGTGAAGCAGAAGATGGGTAGCGACCCTGCATCTGTGGCCTACGACACTCTTTCATCGGCGAAGGCTCAAGGTGCTGATGTTGTCATCATTGACACAGCCGGTCGTCTTCACAACAAGGTGGGTCTTATGAACGAGCTTACCAAGATTAAGAACGTGATGAAGAAGGTGGTCCCATCAGCTCCACACGAAGTGCTCCTTGTGCTTGATGGCTCGACAGGTCAGAATGCATTCGAACAAGCAAAGCAATTTGTGGCTGCCACAGAAGTCAACGAGTTGGCTATCACAAAGCTCGACGGCACAGCTAAGGGCGGCGTGGTAATCGGCATCAGCGACCAATTCAAAATCCCTGTGAAATATATCGGTATCGGCGAAGGCATGGAAGACCTCCAAGTGTTCCGCCGCGAAGAATTTGTTAAATCTCTATTTGGTCAAGAATAATGGCTAAATTCAAAAAGAATAGAATTGACGTTATAACCATGGGCTGTTCGAAGAATCTTGTCGATTCCGAGCAGCTCATGAAGCGTTTAGAAAGCCTCGGATATGAAGCTCATCACGATAGCGACAATGTGCGTGGCGAAATCGTAGTGGTCAACACTTGTGGCTTTATCGGCGATGCCAAGGAGGAGTCTATCAACATGATTCTCCAATTGCTCGAAGCTAAAGGCGAAGGTCAAATCGGCAAGCTGTATGTCATGGGTTGCCTTTCCGAACGCTACCTGAGCGACCTCAAGAGCGAATTGCCTGATGTCGACGGTTTCTATGGCAAATTTGATTGGAACAAAATCGTCGATGCCCTCGAAGCCGAAAAGCAACAGAAATGCTCTGCCCTAAACTGGGAACGCAAGCTCACTACTCCACCCTACTCTGCCTACATCAAAATCTCGGAAGGTTGCAACCGCTTCTGTGCCTACTGCGCTATCCCGCTCATCACAGGTCGTCACAAGTCTCGCCCTATCGACGAGATAGAGTCGGAAGTAAAAGCTCTTGTGGCAGAAGGCGTCAAGGAGTTTAATATCATAGCCCAAGACCTATCGGCGTATGGTTCGGACCTCTATGGCAAATTGATGCTCCCTGAGTTAATCGAAAAGATTGCACAGATTGAGGGTGTGGAATGGGTGCGTCTTCACTACGCCTACCCTGTAGATTTCCCATGGGAAGTGCTTGAAGTGATGAAACGCTATAACAATGTTTGCAACTATCTCGACATAGCATTGCAGCACATCGCCGACCCGGTATTGACCAACATGCGTCGCCATATCACCAAAGAAGAGACTCTTAAAGTCATCGAAAAGATACGCAGCATCGTGCCCGACATCAAACTCCGTACAACGCTTATGGTCGGTTTCCCGGGCGAAACTGAGGAGGCTTTCAAGGAGCTTGTAGACTTTGTCAGAGAAGTGAAATTCGACCGCATGGGTGCTTTCACCTACTCTGAAGAAGACGACACTTGGGCCCAAAGACACCTCTCCGACGACATTCCACAAGAAGTCAAACAAGAAAGACTCGACATCTTGATGGCTGCTCAAGAAGATGTCGCTCTCAGCCTTAACGAGCAGATGATAGGTCAATGTGTCAAGGTGATTGTTGACCGTATCGAAGGTGACAGATATGTCGGTCGTACGCAATGGGATAGTCCGGAGGTAGACCCTGAGGTATACTTCCCAATCAATGACACAGACTACGACGAAGGTGACTTCGTGATGGTGAGACTTACACAAGCCTACCCGTATGAACTCGAGGGTGAACTCGTCTGATATCACCATCATCACTGATGCCATAGATAGAGCCCTTCGACAAAGGCTCAACTTCTTTGCGTACCGATTGCCGGCTGATAAGCAAGCCTATTTCGGTGCATCGTCTCGCATTACATTCGATAGAGACACCACAGGATTTGTGGTAGCACCATTCGTAGAGCAAGAGTCTGCTCAAAGTTTTGTGATACCGACCCAATACGGCATCAACTTCCCTGAAGACGTCACATCGGAGGAAGATTCCGTCGCATATGCCATCGAAGCAGCCATCTGCTACGAAGACTATCTCGGTCAAGCCAATCGCATCATTGAGCATCTCAAGCAGAACGGAGGTAAAATAGTGTTGTCACGACTTATTGTCAAGCGTCAAGAGCTCAACATCGGTAGCATATTCGACATTCTTACTGAGACCTACCCCAACGCATTCGTATTCTGCTACTTCACTCCCAAGACGGGTGTGTGGATAGGAGCTTCACCCGAATTGCTGCTAAAGTCAGCCGATAACCAACTCGCAACAATGTCGCTTGCCGGCACTCGTCCTATAGGTTCTACGACAGAATGGGACGATAAATGCATTGAGGAACAGCAGATTGTGACCGACTACATCTGCGACACACTTCGCTCGGAAGGATTGTCGCCTCAAGTTTCTGACAGATATAGTCGCCAAGCAGGACCTATCGAACACATCTGCAACGACATCAAAGCCAATCTGAATACAACGACCGACCTGTGGAAAGTTGTCGACCGTCTATCACCTACCCCGGCACTCTCTGGCTACCCTAAACAGCAAGCCATTTCTCTGATAGGCGAAATCGAACGACACAGTCGCCGATACTATGGTGGCTATATCGGACCGATATCCGAAACATCGATTGCCCTATATGTCAATCTGCGCTCAATGGCATATGTCGATGGCGTGTGCAACATCTATGTCGGAGGAGGACTGACATCGCAGTCAGTAGCCGAAGATGAGTGGCAAGAGACAGAATTTAAATCACAAACATTGCTTAAAGTGATAGAAAAAAGCCATTTGTGACATCTATATCGTAGACTTAAACATTAAATTCAGAGGAATATTTCAAAAAATCGAATTATTTCGTCCTCAAAATTTGAAATACTCCCGAAAATTCACTAATTTTGCAGACATTTTGTGAAGTCAAATCATGAGACAGCTAAAAATTACAAAATCAATCACCAATCGTGAGAGTGCATCGCTTGACAAATACTTGCAAGAAATCGGCCGTGAAGAGCTTATTTCAGTAAGTGAAGAAGTGGAGCTTGCACAGCGAATCAAAAAGGGAGACCACGCAGCGTTAGAGAAATTAACACGAGCAAATTTACGCTTCGTTGTGTCAGTGGCTAAACAATACCAAAATCAAGGTCTTAGTTTGCCTGACTTGATCAACGAGGGAAATTTGGGTTTGATACGTGCTGCCCAGAAATTTGATGAAACTCGCGGTTTCAAATTCATTTCTTATGCCGTTTGGTGGATCCGTCAGTCGATTCTCCAAGCGCTTGCTGAGCAATCGCGCATCGTGCGCCTACCATTGAATCAAGTAGGTTCGCTCAACAAGATTAGCAAAGAACTCTCAAAGTTTGAACAGGAAAACGAACGTCGCCCTTCTCCGGAAGAATTGGCTGAGCGTCTCGACATCCCTGTCGACAAAATTTCCGACACTCTTAAGGTATCAGGTCGCCACATCTCAGTAGATGCTCCTTTCGTAGAAGGAGAAGACAACTCTTTGCTCGATGTGCTTCCAAATGATGATAGCCCTATGGCTGACTCATCTCTCAACCAAGAATCACTCTCTAAGGAAGTAGACCGCGCATTGCGTCAGCTTTACGACAGAGAACGCGAAATCTTGAAAATGTTCTTCGGTATCGGTTGCCAAGAGATGACACTTGAAGAAATCGGTGCTAAGTTTGACCTTACACGCGAACGTGTCCGCCAGATTAAGGAAAAGGCAATCCGTCGCCTTAAAGGACAAAAGAGCAAGCTTCTTAAGAGCTACCTCGGAGACTAAACTCATCAAACCACAAGACAAATTCGTCTGCTGCAGATTTCTTCTGTGGCAGATGCTTTTTTATATAGATACTATAGACACTATATATACTATAGATACTATAGATACTATAGATACTATAAATCCCTAAAGACCGACATCACAAGGGTTATTCCGAGTCGTCGGGAAAGAATCGGGCAGGGTTACCCCATTCCCACACTCCGGGATAGACTGCTTGGAAGTTGAAGAGTGCTATGCCAAGGTCTATCAGGTCGGAGTTGCTACCACTCCCCACTTTCGCAAGTATCTCTCCTTGACGATATTGGACTCTGACAGGCTGACGATTCATCGATGATGGTGCACACAACATTGCCTCAAGTCCTGTATACAATAATGGTCTATTTGCCTGAATCTCTGAGATACTGACATCAGAGGTCAATATATCAGCCGGTCGCTTCTTGGAAATATGTGTCAATGACTTTCCGACTTTTGCGATAAGTGTTTCTTTACCCTTATCTTCGTAGCCTAATGCGATGAGAAATGGTATCTTCTCCCCTGCTCTAAGTTGCGCAGATGTCAGATCGGCATTGTATGAGCCTCCAACGTAGCATGTACCCAGACCTAACGAGACTGCAAGAGTCACCAGCTGCTGAGCGCAATATCCACAACGCTGATATGTGTCGGGATATGATGGCTCTATGACACAAGCGACATAGTTACGGACATTTCGGAGCAACCCATAGGAATTGCGGAAGCCATCGAATGGAGCAGCATCATCAAGTATCAACTGAAAGCGCATACCGGCTTCTACGGTGTTAATCATCGTAATCTCAGCCTTTATGGCATCGACTACGGATTTCTCGAGTGGTTGAGATGTGTAGGCTCTGACTGAGCGACGAGAACGGAGGTCGGAAAGTGTCATAGGGAAAAATAAGCCCCGCAGAAATGACTCCACGGGGCAATATTATAAGTGAATAGATTATAGTTCTACTTCAAACTTGTCGAGGAAAGACATAGTGCTTTCGATGTAGTCCTTCATCACAACGTCATCTTCTACTGTAGGCACTTCCTTACGGTAAGCTTCGATAACAGTTTCGATGTAAGAAGAAGACTTCAATGGACGACGGAAGTCGAGACCTTGAGCAGCATTCATCAACTCGATACCTGCGATGTATTTGAGGTTGTCGATGATCTTATGCAACTTAGTAGCAGCATTAGCACCCATTGACACGAGGTCTTCTTGACCGTTTGAGCTGACGATAGAGTCAGAAGATGCTGAGTAGCAATACATCTTGTTTTGGCTCACTACAGCTGCAGCAGCATACTGAGGAATCATGTAGCCTGAGTTGAGACCTGGGTGAGCAACGAGGAATTCAGGGAGACCGCGTTGACCGAGGATGAGCTGAGCTGTACGGCGTTCAGAGATGTTGCCAAGTTCGTGAAGAGCGATGCCCATGTAGTCGAAGATCAATGCCAATGGTTCGCCGTGGAAGTTACCACCTGATACTACCAAGTCATCATCTGGGAATACTGTTGGGTTGTCAGTGACAGAGTTGATCTCAGTATGGAGAACGTTAGTCACGTGATACATAGCATCTTTCACTGCACCATGCACCTGTGGAATGCAACGGAATGAGTAAGGGTCTTGAACGTGTGCCTTTTCGCGAGCGATGATTTCGCTGCCTTCGAGGAGACGACGATAACGTTCAGCTGTCTCAATCTGACCACGGTGAGGACGCACTTGGTGGATGCAATCGAAGAATGGCTCGATACGGCCATCAAATGCTTCCAATGAGATAGCACCGATGAGGTCGAAACACTTCACCATGTGCCAACCGTCAATAAGAGCCTTGATACCGTTTGCGCTCATGAATTGAGTACCATTCAAGAGAGCAAGACCTTCTTTAGACTTAAGCTTGATAGGTTTCCAACCGAAGATGTTGAGGATTTCTGAGCCTTTGAAACGCTTGCCGTTGTGGAACACTTCACCTTCGCCGATGAGAGGGAGGAAGAGGTTGGCAAGTGGAGCAAGGTCACCTGAAGCACCGAGCGAACCGCGATCATATACAACAGGAAGGATATCGTTGTTGTAGAAATCGAGGATACGTTGCACTGTTTCCACTTGAACACCGCTGAAGCCCATTGACAAAGCGTGAGCCTTGAGAAGGAGCATAAGGCGAATGATAGTTTCATCGATAGGCTGACCAATGCTGCAAGAGTGGCTCTTTACGAGGTTTTCTTGGAGAGTAGAAAGGTCGTCGGTAGAGATAGTGCGGTTGCAAAGCGAGCCGAAACCTGTAGTCACGCCATAGATAGGCTTAGAAGTGTCTTCCATCTTGCTGTCGAGATAGTCACGACAGTGTTGGATTTTAGCTACAGCCTCGTCGGAGAGCACGAGTTTAGTCTTATCTTTGAGAAGTTGCTCGATAAGATCATAGGTAAGTTCGCTTGAACCAATAGCGTAAGTGTTCATAGTGTCGACTTATTAGAGGTTGATAGAATTAAGGAGCTCTTGTTCTTTGCGATTAGCTTCAGCATGGAGTCTGTCGCATTCTGCACTGAGTTCAGCCACCTTATCTGCATCCTTGAGAGATGAGAGGTTGATGCGAACGTTGAGCAATGCACCGAAAGTAGCTGTGCGAGCGCACATCATAGCCACACAAGCATCTGTGATAGCATTCTGGTTGCCCTTAGCAGCGATTACAGCGATAGCATCCATGATTTCGACTGCAGTCTTAGCTACTTCGAGAGGTACGAGTGCAGCCTTGAGGGTAGCCTCTTGAATAGCGTTAGAGCGAGCAGCCTTTTCTTCATCTGTTTCCTTTGGAAGCTTGAATGCGTCAAACACTACGTTGTAGGCATCAGCATCATCGTCGATGAATTGGAGGAACTTCACTTGAGCTTCAGCCATCTTAGGAGCCAAAGCCTTCATTTCTTCCTCTACTTCTACATATTTCTTACGGCCGATAGTGAGACCTGTCACCATCTCTGCGAGAGCAGCTGACAAAGCACCGCAAAGTGCTGAGATACTACCACCACCAGGCACAGGGTCGCTACCTGATGTAGCAGCCATAAAACCTTTAATATCGAGATCTTGTAATTTCATGATTTAATTAGTTTAATCGGTTAATAATTAATCGTTTACATTCACCACCTTACCGTCGTGGATTGTCATCTTGACACAATTCATGCCGACATAGTATGGCAATGTCTTATAGTTGTCGGAACGAAGCATCACAAAGTCGGCCTTCTTGCCGATTTCGATTGAACCCACTTCGTCAGCGATGCCAAGAGCAGCTGCGCCATTGAGCGTGAGTGCTGTGATCACCTCTTCGATGCTCATCTTCATATAGATGCAAGCCAAAGCGATAGTCAATGGAATTGAGCCTGAGTAGCAAGAACCCGGGTTGAGGTCGGTAGCCAAAGCTACTGCTGCGTTAGAATCGATAAACTTTCTTGCCGGAGCAAATGGCTCTTTGAGTGTGAACGCTGTCAATGGCAACAATGTAGCCACAACACCCTTTTCAGCCATGTCTTTGACACCTTGGTCGCTAACGTGCAACAAGTGGTCGGCCGACAAAGCACCGAGTTCGGCAGAGAGTTCTGCACCGCCGAGAGTGACGATTTCGTCAGCGTGGAGCTTAATCTTGTAGCCCATCTCCTTAGCAGCATTGAGCAGACGACGAGAGTCTTCGATTTCAAACACATTCTTCTCACAGAAGATGTCGCAATTGGTGGTCAAATCCTTGAACGCAGGGAGCATCTCGTTGATGATGAGGTCGACATATTCAGCTGTGCGACCTTTGTATTCTTTAGGAGTAGCGTGAGCACCGAGGAATGTAGACACGATGCGAAGCTTTTGGTCCTCCTTGTCAGCGAGGCTCTTGATTACTTCAAGTTGCTTGCGTTCAGTCGCAGTGTCGAGGCCATAGCCGCTCTTAGCTTCTACGGTAGTGACACCCATTTCGACCATGCGATCGATGTGCCATTGAGCCTTTTCTTCGAGTTCTTCTGCCGATGCAGCGCGAGTAGCGTTGACCGATGACTGGATACCACCACCACGCTCCATGATTGACATATAGGTATCACCCTTTAGACGCCATTCAAATTCGTCAGGACGATAGCCTCCGAATACAAGGTGAGTGTGAGAATCAACGAAGCCCGGGAGCAAACATCTACCCTCAGCGTCGATTACTTCGTAGTCAGCCACATTGACTTCAGGCATTGACTCTGCGTCTCCGACATAGGTGATAACACCATCGTTGGCGATGACACAGCCGGCATTGATGATGGTCAACTCTGACATAGCAACGCCCTTGCGAGCAGAATCGCCGCAAGGGGTCACTATAGTTGCGTTTTTGATTATGAGGTTCTGCATATATTACTCTTCCATGATGCGAGACTCAAGCACTTGAGCCATAGAGAAGTCTTCGATGCCGAGGTAGTATTCAGCAGTGTCGATGAGGGCAGCCATAGGCACGAGACCGATGATTTCGCTACCTGCGATAGTCACGCCCCAACGAGCAGCTTCAAACTTCACTGTTTCAAACACGCGATAGAGAGCTGTGCGAGTGTAGTCTGTCATGTTGATAGACACTTGAACGATACCGCGGTCAGAGAGTTCGACGCCCATAGCCTTAACGAAACGGAAACCACCGTTCATGTGACGGATGCGCTTACCGATAGCAGTAGCGATGTCGAGGCGGTCAGTGTTGAGGTTGATGTTGAATGCTACGAGAGGCATACGAGCACCAACTGCTACAGTACCTGCAGTCGGGTGGCGTTGTTCAGGACCGAAGTCTGGGTGCCATTGTGGCTCGTGAATCTTTTCTTCCATACCTTCGAATTCGCCCTTGCGGATAGCAGCGAGGTTTTCGCGGTGAGGAGCTGAAGCAGACTTTTCATAGAGGAATACAGGGAGGTTGTAGAGCTTAGCCACTTCTTCACCTACTTCCTTAGAAAGAGCTATACAGTCTTCCATAGAAGCGTTGCGGATAGGAATGAAAGGCACAACGTCTACAGCGCCCATGCGAGGGTGTTGACCTTCGTGCTTAGTGAGGTCGATGAGTTCGACAGCCTTACCGATAGCTTCGATTACAGCAGCTTTCAATGGCTCGCGTTCGCCCACTACAGTCACAACGCAACGGTTGTGGTCTTGGTCGTTAGAGTAGTCGAGGAGCTTAACGCCCTGTTTGCCACGGAATGAGTCTACGATTTTTTCAATCTTTTCAAGGTCGCGACCTTCGCTAAAATTAGGTACGCATTCGATAATTTGATTCATAATGCTATATATATTATAATGTGTTTGTTTTGACTGATTATTTGTTGATAAGTGATTTGATGTAAGCGTCATCGGCTACGAATGGCTCTGTGATAGAGAAGCCTTGGTTGCCGTGTGAGTCGTTGAACTCAGAGACTGTCGACATAGCGTTTTCGTTGCGAGCCCATGAACGACGTGCCACGCCACCCATTACGTCCCACAACATTGCGCTACGGAGGATTTCGTCTACACGCTTAGAGCCGTCGCAGACCATACCGAAACCGCCGTTGATAGACTTACCTATACCTACGCCACCACCATTGTGGAGTGCTACGAGGCTCATACCACGAGCACAGTTGCCGGCGAAGCATTGAGTAGCCATGTCGGCCATTACGTTAGAGCCGTCTTTGATGTTGGATGTTTCGCGGAATGGAGAGTCTGTACCGCTCACGTCGTGGTGGTCACGGCCGAGCATGATAGGACCTACTTCACCGTTGCGTACCATCTCGTTGAACTTGAGTGCGATGTTCATACGACCGACTGCGTCTTGGTAGAGGATACGAGCTTGAGTACCGACTACGAGCGCGTTCTTTTCAGCGTCGCGAATCCAGTTGTAGTTGTCACGGTCTTGACCACGACGATTGACATCGATGCATGACATAGCAGCTTGGTCGGTCTTGATGAGGTCTTCGTGTTTACCGCTCAAGCATACCCAACGGAATGGACCATAGCCGTAGTCAAAGAGCATTGGACCCATGATGTCTTCTACATAAGAAGGCCAGATGAAGCCATCTTTTTCGTCGATACCATTGCGAGAGATCTCCTTAACGCCGGCATCGTAGATAGCCTTCATGAATGAGTTGCCATAGTCGAAGAAGTAAGTACCACGAGCGACAAGAGCCTTGATAGCTTCGAAGTGACGCTTCAATGACTCGTCGACGAGAGCCTTAAATTTCTCGATATCGTTGCTCAACAATTGTGTGCGTTCTTCGAAAGTGATGCCTGCAGGGCAATAGCCACCTTCGTAGACAGCGTGACAAGATGTCTGGTCGCTGAGGAGCTCTACTTTCTTATTGTGTTCTACAGCATATTCGAGCAAGTCTACGACGTTACCAAGGTAAGCGATTGAGATAGGCTCTTTAGCTTCCATAGCCTTTTCAGCCAACTCAAATGCCTTAGCGATATCGTCAGTCACTTCCTGTACCCAACCTTGAGAGTGGCGAGTTTCGATACGAGAAGCATCTACTTCAGCGATGATAGCTGCAGCACCTGCGATTTCGGCTGCCTTAGGCTGAGCACCACTCATACCACCAAGACCTGATGAGATGAACAAGTGACCGCGGAGGTCGCCATCTTGTGGCACGCCGAGTTTCATACGACCCGCGTTGAGGAGTGTGTTGAACGTACCGTGTACGATACCTTGAGGACCGATGTACATCCAGCCGCCTGCAGTCATCTGACCATAGTTGGCAACACCCATCTGCATAGCTTCGTGCCAGTCGTGGAGGTTGTCAAACATACCGACCATCATAGCGTTGGTGATGATAACGCGTGGCGCGCTTGGGTGAGATGGGAAGAGACCGAGTGGGTGACCTGACTCAATGACGAGTGTCTGATCTTGTGTCAACTCTTCGAGATATTGCATGATGAGGCGATATTGCATCCAGTTTTGGCACACTTGACCTGTCTCGCCGTAAGTCACGAGTTCGTAAGGATAGAGAGCGATGTCGAAGCAAAGGTTGTTGTCAATCATCACTTGGAAAGCCTTACCTTCCACGCATTTGCCCTTATATTCATCGATAGATTTAGCCTTCAAGTCGCCCTGAGGACGGAAACGATAGCCATAGATACGACCACGAGTGCGAAGCTCTTCGAGGAATTCAGTAGCCAATTGCTCGTGAAGTTCTTCAGGGATATAACGCAGAGCGTTCTTAAGAGCGACCACTGTCTTCTCAGGAGTCAAAGTATAGCCGCGGTCCGGCGCACGACGGATACCCTCAACGAATATAGGATACTCCGGTAGTTGGTTTGAAAGTGTTATTCTCATGATTTATACAATTAGATTTCCTTTAATGCACAAAATTAATAAATTTTGCCCACATCAGCACCATATTTTTAAGATTATTTTACCAATTATTCTGATGAGAGCCAAAATAAAAAACGTTCGAGCCCAAATTGCGCACCCGAACGTTTCTATATATATGCAACTTGCCGTCTGACTATTGCTCCGGCTTCTGCTCCTCAGACTCAGCGGTCGATGTCTCGTCAGCAGACTCTATCGCCTCCTCTTCTTCGACTATGAGATTGCGGAAACGAATTCTGCGTCTGACGTATCTCACCACCATTGGCACATGGCTGAGCACTGCGATAGCAAGCAACGACAAGAGGTAGATTAGCGAAAGTTTCAAGAGGATATTCTTGTTGTCCTTGGCAAAACTCATAGGGTCGGTCGACGTGTCCTCAGTCATAAAGTCGGCGATGGCAATGGCTTTGAGCGAGCTCTTGAATTTCACCACCCCGTCTTCGAGAAAGACCACTGCCGGATTGCCTCTGACCACCTCCTTAATAGATGTGTCTTCAGCTATATAAATGTCGTAACTCGGCATCGAAAGATCTTCCCACTCGGCTATCTCTTCGGGTGTCGCAGCCGCCACAGATATCATGTCGATACCCTGCTGCTGACAGTAGGCATAGAGCGAATTTATCTGATAGGTCGATGCAATACTCACCTCATCAAGAGAGGAATAGAACAAGATGACCTGACGTCCCTCGTCGAGCACCACCGACTCTGTGACATCTTCATCATCGGCGTCATAGATGCGAAGCAACTTAGATGTCGCAGCCGACTCCTCAGTGTCGCCACGGACCACCTCTTTACGGTCAACAAATGTCCACTCATCACCCTCCGGCAAGGCATCGGCAGTGAACTCTGCTTCCACGCCATCTTTGCTATAAACGAAGAGAAATTCCACCTCCTCGTCACCACCGTCACGACTCACCAAGGTCTCCCCTATCGGATATGGTCGAAAGTCCATCAATGGCTGATAAATATAGCCATATCCTGCAACTGCATTGACAAACAGCACCGTAGCGGCAACCATCAGCCACTGCAATGTAGGGATAATAAAGCACCGTGATTTACGAGCAAAGACCACCAGCCAGCCGACCATCACGGTCAGCACCACATTCTTCCAAAATGTCTGCCAATGGCTGATTACCAGCGCATCACCGAAGCAACCACAGTCGCTCACAGGGTCCTCAACGGCTATCCATAGCGTTAGGGGAAGCATCACGAGCATCATGAGCATTGCCAGGGACGGAGCAAGTCGGCGATAGGCACCGAGAATGAAGCAGACGCCCAATAAAAATTCAATCGTAAATAGCGCAAAGACTCCACAAAACACAATACTGTCGGGCACCGCTATCTGCATCGCCGCAAGATAGTCGTCCACCTTGAAGATAGTGCCCCAAGGGTCGACAGCCTTGACAAATCCCGAGAAGGCAAAAGTCGCACCGACGACGAGTCGCAACAGCATCGTAAGCAACTCGTTCCACAACGGGAAAGTCGAACGCTTCGCTGTCACAGCAGTCTTATCACTCGCCATATTTTAGTTTTATAAGAGCAAAGATAGAATAATTAATCATATCCATATAGTTGGCATCGATACCTTCGGAAATGATGGTTTTACCCTCGTTGTCCTCTATCTGCTTTGTGCGGAGAATCTTTTGGAGGATAATATCGGTGTAGCTGCTGACACGCATCAATCGCCAAGCCTCGCCGTAGTCGTGGTTTTTGGCAAGCATCAGGTCGGTCGTCTGCTTTATGAGCTTATCGTAGAGTGCAGTCGCCTCCTCGACATCGATATCCTCACCGACACCAAGCTCGAGCTGAATCAGTCCGATGATGCCATAGTTGACAATACCGATAAATTCAGGCTCGAAACCCTCGTCGACAAGTGCCGTGCCGGTCTGCTCAATGGTGCGGATACGATTGGCTTTGATGTAAATCTGATCGGTAATGCTCTTCGGTCGCATGATACGCCACGAAGTGCCATAGTCCTTGAGTTTCTTGACAAATATATCTCTACACACCTCTTTGACAGCGGCAAACTGCTGACCTGTATTTGGTTTTTCCATGTCCATAATGTATTAGGGGAAACCTCTGCCGATCTCCCGATTGATTAATAATTTCGCTTGCGGGGTACGCCCCAAATTCGATTGCAAAAGTAGTAAAAAAGTAAATATTGAGCAAGATATTTCGTAATTTCGATAATTTGTCTTATTTTTGAACAAAATTTTAAAACTACAGACAAAACTATGATTGATTTATTTGAAATTTTTGACTCTATCATATCACAATCACGCTCCGTCGATGTGGCAGAAAGCGAGTTCCGTAAGTTGCTTATGGACGACGAAGAGCTCCGCAAAGCCTACAAGGAATGGTGCAACGAAGAAGGACACACCGAGAAACGCGGATTTATCGAATACTGCAACGAATCATTTGATGCAGAAGAAAGCAAATGGGATATACTCGAAAACGAATATGAATAACGACAACTCTATAAGAATGCTCGCCGAGTGGGAGCCACAAGAAGCTATCGTCATGGCTCTCCCTCACGAAGACACCGACTGGGCATATATGCTCGACGAAGTGCATAGCTGCTACAAGGAAATGGCTCGCGCAATCGTAGAAAGCGGCGAAAAGCTCATCCTACTGGTCAAAGACAAAGTCCAAGCCACCGAGCTGCTCAAGGACCTGCCGATGGACAATATCCTGATGATCAGCATGCCGACCAACGACACCTGGACTCGCGACTATGGCGTCATCAGCATCGACACGCCCGACGGCCTCAAAGCCATCGACTTCGGCTTCAACGGCTGGGGACTAAAGTTTGCCTCATGCCACGACAACCTTGCCAACCTTCGCCTACGCGACATGGGACTTATCCCATCTGACGCCTATCGCAACCTCCGCGGATACATCTGCGAGGGCGGCTCGCTCGAGACCGATGGTCAAGGCACACTGCTGACCACCACCGAATGCCTCTGCTCGCCCAACCGCAACGGAGGACTCAGCAAAGAGAAAGTGGAGCAAGTGCTTAGTCGCGAATTGGGCTTCACACGCTACCTATGGCTCGACCATGGCTACCTTGCCGGCGACGACACCGACAGCCACATCGACACACTGGCACGCATCTGCCCCAACGACACAATCGTCTTCGTAGGATGTCGCGACATCGACGACGAGCACTTCGAAGCACTCCTCAATATGCGCATGCAGCTTGAATCGTTCACCACAGCCGACGGACGTCCATATCGTCTGCTTGAGCTTCCGATGGCCGATGCCATGTACGACGAAGACGGAGAGCGTCTGCCTGCTACTTATGCCAACTATCTCGTGCTCAACGACCGTATCCTGCTGCCGACCTACAATCAGCCCGACAACGACCGCGCTGCGACCGAGATAATGCGTCTCGCCTATCCCGGCTACCAAATCGTAGGCATCGACTGCTCTGCCCTCGTGCGACAACACGGCTCTCTCCACTGCTCCACAATGCAAATTCCTCAAGGTCTCCTATATCTATAGTTCAGCATCTATAATATCTATAGTACCTATAATATCTATCGCAAAAACATGTCACAACAGAATAAAACACTCAAAGTCGGTTTCGCTCAAAATAGCTACACCTCCGACATAGCCGGCAACCAAGCCCTCAACGCCCAAAGCATACGCAACCTCGCTGCTCAAGGTGCCCAACTCATCGTGCTACCCGAGCTACACGACTCTCTCTACTTCTGCCAGGTGGAATCGGTCGACAACTTCGACCTTGCCGTCTCTCTTGCCGACGACTCAGCCACTGTGCGCTTCTACTCCGAATTGGCACGCGAATGTGGCGTTGTGCTCGTCTCATCGCTCTTCGAACGCCGCTCAGCCGGTCTCTACCACAACACCTCCATCGTATTCGAAAAAGATGGCTCAATAGCAGGTCGCTACCGCAAAATGCACATCCCCGACGACCCTGCCTACTACGAGAAATTCTACTTCACACCGGGCGACATCGGTTTTGAGCCGATACAGACATCAGTCGGCCGACTCGGAGTGCTCGTCTGCTGGGACCAATGGTATCCCGAAGCAGCAAGACTCATGGCTCTACGTGGAGCAGAAATACTCATCTACCCTACTGCCATCGGTTGGGAATCGTCAGACACCCCCGAAGAGCAAGAGCGTCAACGCGAAGCTTGGACCACAGTCCAACGTGGTCACGCCGTAGCCAACGGTCTGCCCGTAGTGACAGTCAACCGCGTAGGTCACGAACCCGACCCGTCTGCTCAAACCAATGGCATTCAATTCTGGGGAAGCAGCTTCATAGTCGGTCCTCAAGGCGAATTTATCCACCGCGCTTGCAACAACGACACCGAGCACCGTGTTATCGAAATCAACATGGCACGTTGCGAACAAGTCAGACGCTGGTGGCCATTCCTCCGCGACCGCCGCATCGATGCCTACCAGCCAATCCTCAACCGCTTCAACGACTAAACCGACAAGACAAGCATTCATAACGACTTAATCGTCGGTCAAACGACAACAGAGTGTCTCCTATCATCGCATAAGGGACACTCTTTCTATATAATGGTTATTCTTCAAGAGAACTTCTACAAGCAACTTCTATAAATCACTTTGCGATGATTTGTGGATTTTTTAGACAGCCTATCTGTAAACCATCAGTCAAAGAAGCATCTGCAATGTGTAGAAAAATACAAATGTAAATTAGGCTTTTGGCTCCATGTGTATGCCGATGTGGGTGTGTTCGCCAAACTCTTCTCGGAGTGCTGATTCAATGCGACGGGTGATGTCGTGTGCCTCACGCAGCGTCATTGAGCCGTCCATTCTGATATGGATTTCGATAGCTATATTATTGCCAATCTGACGGGTGCGCAGATGATGTGGCTTGCTAACTTCCGGAAATGAGAGTATGATAGACAATATCTTGTCCTCCAATTCCTTAGGAAGAGATTTCTCAAGCAGTTCATCAACGCATGGTTTGACCAATTGTACTGCTACTTTTATGATGAATATGCTGACCACAAAGGCTGCAAGAGGGTCCAATATGCGCCATTTTTCGCCAAGAAATATCGCACCGCCAATGCCGACGAGTGTTCCTATCGAGGAAAATGCATCACTGCGATGATGCCACGCATTAGCCACGACGGCTTTTGAGTGAAATTTACGTCCGACATAGGCTGTGTACTGATAGAGAGCCTCTTTGCTTACGATGGAGATTGCTGCCACGATCAATGCGAGCATGCCCGGTGCAGCGAGTTGTTTGCCGTTGATTACATCGATGATTGTCTCCACAGAATTGACGAGTATGCCTAAACCGACAAGCAAAAGCATCACCCCGATGATGGCGGTAGCAAGTGTTTCATATTTGCCATGACCATAATCATGCCCTTCGTCTTGTGGTTTGCCAGAAATTCTAACAAACAGTATGACCACAACATCGGTAATAAAGTCTGACAACGAGTGTACAGCATCGGCTATCATTGCAGCACTGTTGGCTACGAAGCCTGCCACAAATTTCATTGTCAACAATAAAAAATTAACAACACTACCCCAAAGGGTGATTTTGTAGATTTCTTTCTCGCGGGAATTAGCCATATTAATTGGGGTAAAATTTCCTTAATTCTGTGGAGAATATTTAAACTATGTTGTGAGTACTTGCATTTCGCAGTCGGCACAATTGAAGCGCAGTTGCAGACTTATGTCGCCACTGGTGATGACAAGTGGCTCACGGTAGCGTTTAATGGCTTGAGGGTTGTCACGCTTACACATTTTAAGTTCGCGCAAAATGCAATGACGACATGTCATGACCACTCGCGACTTACTATTTCGGTCGTCGGCAGTCTCAATTGCCGCTTCTATCTGACGGACTCCGTGTTCTGTATAGAACTGACGAGCCAAAGAGTTGGCTACATTGTCACGATAGTCGAGGGTCTGCGAAGGATATTTTGCATGAAGGTCTTCGGAACGTCGTAACTCGTGGCGATAGCATGTCTTAGCCGATAGCATCAGTGCTTCTATCAATTCTCTTCGGAGTTCAGTTAGTTGCGACATTGGGATAAACGTCTTAGCATCGAGGTGTGACTCGAAGTTGCGCAAACGATAGATAGTGTTGCCGAGTTTTTCGAATGCGTTTCTCACATTAAGCGGCTTCTGTGCCACTTCTTTAGTGACATTCAGAGGCAGACGCACATGGTTGCCCATTTCGTCGGTGGCTGTGACACCGGTCTCGTCGATGCGAATGTCGATATCTATTTTTCTGACGGCTGTCGGGCGTGACATCTGTCGGTCCCACTGAGTGTCGGAGGTGCGATAGAGCGTTGCGCCACGCGGTATTCTGACCGGTTGCGCCGGTATGATGCGACCACGCTCCACACGGTTGACGCGGAAACCTGTGTACTCACCTTGCTCGTTGAAGAATGATATGCCGTCGCCGTTGTTAATCATAGAGGTGTCAATCAACTCTTCGCCGAGCGATTTTGGCGTGTGGATTGAGGCTATGGATAGTTTCGGACGACGTTGGTCGACAAAATAGCCGGTAAATCCACGGTTGAATGACTTGTCGGGTTGTGGCATAAAACTAACCTCAGAGCAACCTGCTGACGCACGACGATACAGTTCCGGGTGCTGCTCAATGACACTATCAATGATGCGGCGATAGTGGGAAACGACATTCTTGACATAGGACTCATCTTTGAGACGCCCCTCTATCTTGAATGAGCTGACACCGGCATCCATGAGGTCGGCTATGCGATGAGTGAGGTTGAAGTCTTTGAGCGAGAGGAGATGCTTGTCGCGACAGATGGTCTTCGAGTCGGCATCTCGGAGCGTGTAGGGAAGTCGGCAGATCTGTGCACAGTCGCCACGATTGGCACTGCGACCACGAAGAGCCATGCTGGCGTGGCATCTACCTGAGTAGCTGACACATAGTGCTCCATGAATAAACGCTTCTATAGGCACTTTGACGCTGTGGCATATGTCGCGGATTTCGTCGAGTGTAAGCTCGCGAGCCAATACTATCTGTGAGAAACCGACGGCTTCAAGGAATTGTGCTTTGCCGACAGTGCGGTTGTCGCATTGTGTAGAAGCGTGCAACTCAATCGGTGGCAGGTCGAGTCGCAAGAGACCCATGTCCTGCACAATGAGGGCATCGACATTGGCACGATAGAGCTGATGCACGAGTCGCTCCACATGGCGAAGCTCTTGCTCGTAGACGATGGTATTGACCGTAGTGTAGACCTTGGCATTAAACTGATGAGCATAGTCGGCAAGTCGACTGATGTCGTCGATGCTATTGGCTGCCGACTGGCGTGCACCGTGGCTTGAAGCACCGATGTAGACGGCATCAGCACCATGGTTGATGGCTTGGATAGCTACCTCGATGTTTTTGGCAGGGGCAAGTAGCTCGATTGGTCGTGGACTGCGTCTTTTGTCGCTCATCGTCGTAAAATTGTTAGCGTTTGAACATTCTGTCGATGCTGCGTTTGTCTTCGCGCTCCTTGATGGACTGACGCTTGTCGTAGGCTTTTTTGCCTCGACCGACGCCGATAACGAGCTTGGCATAGCCCTTTTCGGAGATGAAGAGTCGCAACGGAATGATGGTGTAGCCGACATCGTCGTTGACCTTCTTGAGCTTATCTATTTCGCGTTTTGTAAGCAAGAGTTTGCGGTCACGACGCGAGTTGTGGTTATTGTAGGAGCCGTAGAAATATTCGGCGATATACATACCTTTTACCCACACCTCCGAATTTTCGATGATGCAGTAGGTGTCGGTCAAGCCAGCCTTACCCTCTCGGATAGACTTAATCTCGGTGCCTGTCAGCACAAGACCGGCTGTGTAGGTATCAGTGATTTCGTAGTCAAAAGAAGCTCTACGGTTTTTGATATTAATTTGACTTTGTTTCATTTTCTATCGATTTAGACTGTCGGCATTAGAGCATCGAAGATGTAGTAGATAAGCATCGGCACGCCGATTATAAGTGCCGTCAATTTGCAGATGGTCGATGTGAACGAATGCTCAGGCACTCGGAGGCATTTCGCTCCCTTGATGATGATGTAGAGCGTGTAGATAGGGGTAAAAACGAGCACCGGTGCTGCCAACGGAATTATCTCATAGACAAGGTAGAAGATCACCAATGTCGTGAGATTCATAAGGATATATGTTTTGCCAAATTCGGTCGTGATTTTTGCTCTGACATCCTTGGCAAAGATGAAGTCGACGAGAAACAAGATGGAGAAATATCCGGCAAAAAATGCTACGAATGTGATGACTGCATCTTGCAATAGCTCAGTGACCGTAAGTGCATGATTATAAATCAGCTTGAGAAATTCGCCCACAGAAATCAATGCGAGCGAGGGATAAAAGAGTCGTGCTGCCACATCTTCGGAACGTAGCGCAGCCGATTTCACGCTTTTCCAACCATTGACCGGAGAGACAAACATTTTCAAGAAATAAAGCAACACCGAGGTTGCAGTCGCCTTATTCGCAGTCGTGGCCTGGAGATTATTGTTGTTGTTTGAGTTCATTGAGTAAGTAGATGGAGAAAATGCGATTTTTGAAAAGAAAATCAGATTGCAAAGTTACGAAAAAATATTTGTTATCACCAAATTATAGCACCTCTAAATGCCTTCATAGACAAAGATGAGAAAAATATATCAATTCTATCACAAATAGAGCAAGCAAATCGCTTGAGATTTCGCGAATTATTATTATCTTTGCACAATTCAAATAGCAAACTAAGATGCAAGAACCAAGAAAAGCAATTCTCACATTGGAAGATGGCTCAGTTTTTGAGGGCCTTTCTTTCGGCTATGAAAGCCCATGCGCAGGAGAAGTTGTGTTCAACACAGCTATGACCGGTTATCCTGAAAGCTTAACCGACCCATCGTATGAGGGTCAGATATTAGTGACAACCTACCCTATCCTTGGCAACTATGGCGTGCCATCGGAGGATGTCAAGAGTGAAGAAAATGTCAGCGACTATTTCGAGTCAAGCCACATACATTGTGAAGCAATCATCTGCCAAGACTACAGCTGGGTGCCAAGCCACTGGCAAGCTACCCGCTCTCTTAGCGAATGGCTCAAGGAGGAAAAGATCCCGGGTGTCTATGGTATCGACACTCGCGCCTTGACAAAGTTGCTTCGCGAGAAAGGCTCTTTGTTGGGCAAAATCACTTTCGAAGGTGGCGAGGACATCGAGTTTCATGACCCTAACCAAGAAAACCTTATCGCTAAGGTCAGCACAAAGGAAATAGTAGAATACGGCACAGGCGACAAGACAGTAGTGCTCGTCGACTGCGGCACGAAGTACAACATCATCCGTTGTCTGCTCCGTTTGGGCGTCAAAGTAGTGCTTGTGCCATGGGACTACGACTTCACTCAGATGGAATACGACGGCTTGTTCATCAGCAACGGTCCGGGTAGCCCTGAGTTTGCAGAAATCACTGTCGAACATATCCGCAAAGCGATGGAAATCGGCAAGCCTATCTGCGGTATCTGTATGGGCAACCAATTGCTTTGCAAGGCAGCCGGTGCTAAGGTCTACAAGCTCAAATATGGCCACCGTAGCCACAACCAGCCTGTGAGACTCGTCGGCACAGAAAAGTGCTACATCACATCGCAAAACCATGGTTTCGCTGTCGACAACTCTACCATCCCTTCTGAATGGGAGCCTCACTTCATCAACATGAACGACGGCACCAACGAGGGTATCCGTCACAAGACTAAACCATTCTTCTCTGCTCAGTTCCACCCTGAAGCAAGTAGCGGTCCGAAGGATACAGAATTTATCTTCGAAGAATTTGTCAACCTCCTCTAATCCGTATCCTTTATTAACAATCCTAAAAATCTCAGAAGATGACAACCAACGATAAAGAAATAAAGAAAGTGCTCCTGCTCGGTTCAGGTGCATTGAAGATTGGCGAAGCAGGCGAATTCGACTATAGCGGCTCGCAAGCTCTCAAGGCAATGAAGGAAGAAAACATTGAGACTATCTTGATCAACCCTAACATTGCTACCGTGCAGACAAGCGAAGGCTTTGCCGACAAGATCTACTTCCTCCCTGTCACTCCTTACTTCGTAAAGAAGGTAATCGAAAAGGAACGCCCTGACGGCATCTTGCTCGCATTCGGCGGTCAGACTGCTCTCAACTGTGGCGTAAAACTCTATGAAGATGGTGTGCTTGAGGAGTACAACGTCAGAGTGCTCGGTACGCCAGTACAAGCTATCATGGACACCGAAGACCGTGAACTCTTCGTCAAGAAACTCGACGAAATCGACGTTAAGACCATCAAGAGCGAGGCTGTGACATCTATCGAGTCGGCTATCGCTGCTGCAGAACAACTCGGCTATCCTGTCATCGTGCGTGCAGCTTACGCACTCGGTGGCCTCGGTAGTGGTTTCTGCGACAACCAAGAAGAATTGGTGGCATTGGTCGAAAAAGCACTCTCATTCTCTCCACAAGTCCTCGTCGAAAAGTCGCTCAAGGGCTGGAAAGAAGTGGAATATGAAGTAGTACGCGACCGCTTTGACAACTGTATCACAGTCTGCAACATGGAAAACTTCGACCCTCTCGGTATCCACACCGGCGAGAGTATCGTAGTCGCTCCATCTCAGACTCTTTCCAACGAAGACTACCACATGCTTCGAAAACTCGCCATCAAGATTATCCGCCACATCGGCATCGTCGGCGAGTGTAACGTGCAATACGCATTCGACCCTCAGTCGATGGACTATCGCGTTATCGAAGTAAACGCTCGTCTCTCACGAAGCTCTGCCCTTGCATCTAAGGCTACAGGCTACCCATTGGCATTCGTGGCTGCTAAGCTCGGTCTTGGCTACGGTCTGTTTGACCTCAAGAACTCTGTGACCAAGTCGACATCAGCATTCTTCGAGCCTGCATTGGACTACATCGTATGTAAGATTCCTCGTTGGGACCTCGGTAAGTTCCACGGCGTACGTCGCGAAATCGGCTCATCAATGAAGTCGGTCGGCGAAGTGATGGCTATAGGTCGCACATTCGAAGAAGTAATCCAAAAGGGTCTCCGCATGATCGGTCAAGGCATGCACGGATTTGTTGAAAACAAAAACATCAATATCCCGGACATCGATAAAGCTCTTAAAGAGCCTACAGATAAGCGCATCTTCGTTATCGCTAAGGCATTGCGTCAAGGCTATAGCGTAGAGCAAATCCACGAATTGACCAAAATCGACCGTTGGTTCTTGGAAAAACTCCAAAACATTATCCGCACATCTCGCGAACTCGAGAAATACGACTCTATCGAAGAGCTCCCACTCCCATTGCTTAAACTCGCTAAGGAGCAAGGCTTCAGCGACTTCCAAGTGGGCCGTGCTCTCTATGGCGACCGTATGAACAAGGAGAGCAACCCTCTCTCAGACGTTGTCAGAGATGTCCGCAAAGCTAATGGCATCGTGCCGGTAGTGAAGCAAATCGACACACTCGCAGCCGAATACCCTGCTCAGACCAACTATCTATACCTTACATATAATGGTACGCAGAACGATGTCAACTACCTTGGCGACAAGCGTTCAGTCGTGGTGCTTGGCTCAGGTGCTTATCGCATCGGTAGCTCAGTGGAATTCGACTGGTGTGGTGTCAACGCACTCCTCACTGTAGCTAAAGAGGGCTATCGTCCTGTAATGATCAACTACAACCCTGAGACAGTGTCGACCGACTACGACATGTGCGAACGCCTCTACTTCGACGAATTGACCTACGAACGCGTAATGGACATCCTTGACCTCGAAGACCCTCACGGCGTTATCCTCTCTACAGGTGGTCAGATTCCTAACAACCTCGCTATGCGTCTCGACGGAGCAAATGTCAATATCCTCGGTACGCAAGCTGTCGACATCGACAACGCTGAAGACCGCAACAAGTTCTCTTCTCTCTGTGACTCGCTCGGCATCGACCAGCCACGTTGGAGAGAGTTGACATCAATGGAAGCCATCGACGAGTTTGTCGCTGAAGTAGGCTTCCCTATCCTCGTGCGTCCTTCATATGTGCTCTCAGGAGCGGCAATGAACGTATGCTCTAACCAAGAAGAACTCACCAAGTTCCTCCAACTCGCAGCCAACGTCTCTAAGCAACACCCTGTCGTAGTGTCGGAATTCATCCAGCAAGCGAAGGAAATCGAAATGGATGCAGTCGCTCAAAACGGCGAAATCAAGCTCTACGCCATCTCCGAACACATCGAGTTTGCCGGCGTACACTCAGGCGACGCTACTATCCAGTTCCCGCCTCAAAAGCTCTACGTCGAAACAATGCGTCGCATCAAGAAGATCTCAGGTCAGATTGCCAAGGCTCTCCACATCTCAGGTCCGTTCAATATCCAATTCCTTGCTAAAAACAACGACATCAAGGTCATCGAATGTAACTTGCGTGCTTCACGCTCATTCCCATTCGTGTCTAAGGTGTCTAAGCAAAACTTCATCGACACAGCGACTAAGGTAATGCTCGGTCTTCCTGTCGATAAGCCAAACAAGTCGGCATTCGACCTCGACTGCGTAGGTATCAAGGCATCACAATTCTCATTCTCTCGTCTCCAAGGTGCCGACCCTGTGCTTGGTGTCGACATGGCATCTACCGGTGAAGTTGGCTGTATCGGCGATGACACATCAGAAGCAGTGCTCAAGTCAATGCTCTCTGTCGGCTATCAGATTCCTAAGCAGACAGTGCTCATCAGCAGTGGTGGCGCTCGTCAGAAGGTGGAACTCCTCGAGCCTGCACGCTTGCTCCACAAGAAGGGCTACACCATCTACGCTACAGAAGGCACCCACCGTTTCTTCGCTGAAAACGGCATCCCTTCTATCTGCGTTTACCTCCCTAACGACGACCGCAAACCTCAGGTGATGGATATGCTCCACAACAAGGAAATCGACTTCGTTGTCAACATTCCGAAGAACCTCACTGTCAAGGAACTCAGCAACGGTTATCGCATCCGTCGTGCAGCAGTCGACCTCAACATTCCGTTGATCACCAACGCTCGTCTCGCATCTGCATTCATCCAAGCATTCTGCGACCTCTCAATCGACGATATCAAGATTAAGAGCTGGGATGAGTATTAATAATAGATAGATCCTATAAATTGGGGTGTGGACATCTGCAAATGGTGCCATGCCCCGATTCTATTAAACTGAGAATCAATAATTTAATTTATAAACAATCATGAACAAATTCAAAATCACTATGAGCGCAATGCTTCTGTCATCGGCGCTTGTGGGTTGCCAAAACGGCTCACAGAAGGCTGACGAAATTATCATCGAGAAGCCTGAGATTGAAATCAAAGATGGCCGTATCTCGCCTGAAGTGCTTGCAGCATTCGGTCGAGTATCTGAAGCTATCGTATCGCCTGACAAGACCAAAGTCGCTGTAGCTATCGGCTACGAAAGCATCGAGCAAAATGCTTCCAACAGCGAAATCCATGTCATGAACATCGATGGTTCGGACCTTCAACGCCTCACTCGCACAGCAGGCAGCGAATTCAACCTCCGCTGGATTGACGGTGGCAAGCGTCTCGCATTCCTCGCTAAAGACGACGAGAGCGGCAAGGTGCAACTCTTCACTATGAACGCTGATGGTACAGACCGCAAGTGTGTCAGCAAGGCAGAAAACGGCATGACTTGCTTCGAAATCTCTCCTGACCAGACTAAGGTCATCTATGGCAGTCTCATCAAGGCATTCGAGAAAGACGAAGCACTCTTCGGCGACCTTCCTAACACTTCAGGTCGTTATGTCACCGACCTCATGTACAAGCACTGGGACGAATGGGTGGAAGAAATCCCTCACCCTTTCCTCGCTGACTTCAACGGCTCAAGCGTAGAAAACGCTGTCGATATCATGAGCGACGAGCCATTTGAGTGCCCTATGAAACCTTTCGGTGCTGCAGAGACTTTCGCATGGTCGCCTGACAGCAAGAAGCTCGTCTACACATCTCGCAAGGTCACAGGTAAGGACTATGCTTTCTCTACCAACTCCGACCTCTACCTCTACGACCTCGAGGCTAAGACTACTGTCAACCTCACTGAAGGCATGCTCGGCTACGACACAAACCCAAAATTCTCACCTGACGGCAAGACTCTCGCATGGATGAGCATGGAGACTCCGGGTTACGAAAGCGACAAAAACCGTCTCTATCTCCACGACTTCACTACAGGCGAAAAGCGCGACCTCACTAAGGATTGGGACTACAGCGTAGAAGGCCTCTGCTGGAACCCTGACGGCAAGTCTATCGTATTCCATGCCTACTACCAAGGCACTATGCCTATCTTCCGTATCAATGTCGAAAACGCTGAAATCGCAACCGTAGCTGAAGGCGTATGGGACTATGTGAATGTCGACGCATTCGACAACGACAAGGTGCTTGCTCTCCGTCACTCTATGTCTCGCCCTAACGAAGTGTGCCTCACTGCAAACGGCGAAACTAAGGACATCACTACTGTCAACGACGAACTCCTTGCTAAACTCAAAATCGGTAACGTTGAAAAGGTGATGGTGCCTACTACCGACGGCAAAGAGATGTGCACATGGGTGATCTATCCTCCTGAATTCGACCCTAACAAGAAATACCCTGCTATCCTTTATACTCAAGGTGGTCCACAACAAGCAGTCAGCCAATTCTGGAGCTACCGCTGGAACTTCCAAATCATGGCAGCCAACGACTATATCGTCATCGCTCCTAACCGTCGTGGCCTCCCTGGCTTCGGTACAGAATGGAACGCTCAGATCTCAGGCGACTACGGTGGTCAAAACATGAAAGACTACCTCGCTGCTGTCGACTACATGAAGGAAAAACCATTCGTTGATGCCGACCACATCGGTGCTGCCGGTGCAAGCTACGGTGGTTTCTCTGTCTACTGGCTCGCAGGTCACCACGAAGGTCGCTTCGCTGCTTTCATCGCTCACGCAGGTATCTTCAACATGGAAGCACAATACCTCGAAACAGAAGAAATGTGGTTTGCTCAGCACGACATGGGTGGCGCATATTGGGACAAGAGCAACGCTATCGCTCAACGCACATTTGCCAACTCACCACACCGCTTCGTCGATCGTTGGGACACTCCTATCCTCGTGACTGTGGGCGAACTCGACTATCGCATCCTCGCTTCTCAAGGTATGCAAGCATTCAACGCTGCCAAGATTAACGGTCTCGACACTGAAATGCTCGTATTCCCTGACGAAAACCACTGGATCCTCAAGCCACAAAACGCTGTGCTCTGGCAACGTGTATTCTTCCGCTTCATGGATAAGCACCTTAAACCACAGCAAAATTAATCCGACGCTTCGACGACAGTCAGTCGCATAAAGCTGACTCGTCAGAACATAACAAAGGGGTTGCACCATCAAATGCAGCCCCTTTACTTATCTACAATTACTACTTATTATTTCTTGCCTCGATTGATGATGTAGATACCTGCCATTGCGAGAAGTGCAGCGATGAGGTACTTCCAATAGAATGGTTCGCCAAGACATAGACATGACGATAGAGCTCCTACTACCGGTATCAGCGAGTTGTAGATTGCCACTTTTCCCATCGGATTGAGCGTCAAAAGTTTGTTGTAGAGTGCAAAACCGAAGGTTGAAATTGAGGTAAGCAGCATCAATATGGTGACACCCCATGGCGTAATGCAAGGCAATGTGCCACCCATCATTAGTCCGGGAATGACGAGCAATGCGCCACCGATGGCAAGGCTATAACCTGTGCCTACAAGGATGTCGACACGACGACAGACACCTCGCGTCATCAAGCCCGCAAATGCCGCACACGATGCTCCGAGGATAATCATACCATCGCCCATGAATGTGAATTGTCCACTCTCTCCACCACCGACGTTGAGTGCCAAAATACCGGCAAAACCGATAGCGCAACCGATAATCTTTCGCAATGTCAAGCTATCGCTCTTGAAGAACATACACGCAAGCAACACGAGAAGAAACGACCCTGATGAGTTGATAATCGCAGCTCGCGAGCCGGCACTGTTGGAGATGCCGATATAGAAGAAGATGTAGTGAAGCGTCGTATTGATGAGTGCAAACGCCACGACATAAAGCCAGTCGCTTGTCGTATTGACACGCAGACTCTTGCCTGATAACTTGGCTATAGCAAGCGTTATCAAGCCGGCAACGCCAAATCGTATGCCAGCATAGAGCATCTTGCTACCGGTCATGTCACCCGTAATACCAAACTCTCCAAACCCCATCTTCACCAACGGGAATGCCCATCCCCACGCTATCGCTGCAGAGAGAGCAAATATCGCCACCCACAAAGGGCGTTCAAATATACTTTGCTTCTTATTATTCATATCTAATTCCTTAATCTGTTATTTTTGGGACTGCAAAGATACGCAAAACGCTACAATCCTACAAATCCCCTACTCCTACCCACCACAACAACTACGTCATCTATCGTCGCTATATTATCATAGTATCTATAGTATTTATTGCATCTATTGCATCCATTGCATCTATTCCTACTATTCCAACTATATCTTCTATATCTTCTATATCTTCTATCTTATCTATTGCTCCTATCGCTCCTCTACCCTCATTTGCGATATTTTTCCGTTAAAGAATGTTAATTTAAGGTACTATGTATTGCATAGTTCTATAAAACATTTTACCTTTGCGTCAGTTAAGTTTTAGAGTGTTCAAAACAAATAATTTTCGGAGCACTCAAGACATAAAGACTAAAAATCTCAACGACCGCAGACGACAGTGTCTCCAACGGCGTTAACTAAATCCGGGAATTTTCAGAAATTCCCTAAATATTAAGAAACATCACTCGATTCACATAACAAAACTAAAAACTAACAAAGATGGAAAAAATCATCAAGCTCTTCATCATTGCGATGACTATGGTAGCAACCTCAGCATCAGCCTTTGCTACCTCGTATCAAGTCAAGGGCCAACTCGTCGACAGTCTATTCAACGAGGGCGAGCCTTACGTCACAATCCGCATTTATCCGGGTAAGAAAAATGCCAAGCCGGTCAAAGTCGGTGTCACAGACGAGAACGGTCGTTTTGCCGAGGCTCTCACCTCTTCCGGTCGCTACAACATCACATTCACTGCCATCGGTCGACAAGAGACCACCATGGGCTTTGAAGTGACTGATGCCAACCCTATTGCCGACCTCGGACGCATCATCATCAAAGACAGCGAAGAGATGCTCGACGAAGTGGAAGTCGTAGCACGCAAGCCCATCATCAAGGCAGAGCCCGACAAACTTGTCTACGACCTGAGCGAAGACCCTGCCACTAAGTCGAATACTATCATCGAAATGCTTCGTAAGGTGCCGATGGTCACTGTCGATGGCGATGACAACATCAAAGTAAATGGCAGCGGAGACTTTAAGGTATATGTCAACGGACGTCCCGACCCAATGCTCAGCCAAAACGCCAAGGAGGTGCTTAAAGCAATGCCTGCATCTGCTATCAAGAAGATAGAGGTCATCACCGAGCCGGGGGCAAAATACGACGCAGAAGGTGTCGGCGGTATCCTCAACCTTGTCACCGAAACTCGCACATCTACCGACGGATTTCTTGCCAACTTCACCGCAGCAGCGAGCAACCGCGATGCGACAGGCACTGTCTATGCTCGTGCCAAGCAAGGGAAGGTGACACTTAGTGCCAATTACTCCAACATTCGTCAGTTTAAAAACTCCCACTCCAACTATGGTGAACGCGAGATATTCAACTCAACGACAGAGCATTACAATATCTCAAACATGAACATCGCTCAGCATGCTCAAGTCCATATCGGCGACCTGCAACTAAGTTTCGAAGCCGACACTCTCAACCTCTTCACCCTCTCCGGCAACGTGGTGGGAGTCAAGGGCTTCGGCGTCATTGATGGGGATTTCCAAGCTCTCGACCGCAACCGCAACCAGACGTGGAGCTATTGCTCTGTCATGGAGGCTGATGTCAACTACACTACAGCAAGTGCCAACGCTGCTTATCAGCACACATTCCGTCGTCCCGGCCACAACATCGTTCTTTCCTACCAGTTCAACTATGGCACAACCGGTCGCAACATGACCAACAACTACTTCGATTTCTACAACTACTCCCCTATGCAAAACCACCGCAACGAAGTGACAACACCTTCCAACGAGCATACTATTCAGCTCGACTATGTCAATCCATTCAGCCAAATGCACATTCTTGAGACCGGTGCTAAATACATCAATCGTCGTAGCGACAACTTCTCCCACTACTTCACGGACGACGCAGGCACATTTGCATGGGACGAGAATCGCTCAGTCGACATGCAACAGTTTCAAGACGTGGCTGCCCTCTACGCTTCCTATTCATTCAACTACAAGCAATTTGGATTCAATGCAGGCCTTCGCTACGAGCATACTCGCATGGGTGTCAACTTCAGAACTAAAGGCTACGAAGATTTCTCATCGACACTCAACGACTTTGTACCATCGGCTATGGTGTCATATCGCATTGGCATGGCAGGTATGCTTCGTCTGAACTATAATCGCCGCATCACTCGTCCAAACATCGACTCAATGAATCCTTACCACGACACAAGTATCCCGACTAATGTACAGTATGGTAATCCCGACCTTACAAGCGTCGAAAACGACCAAGTGACCCTTTCGATGTCAGACTTCAGTCATCGCATAGGCTACACCCTATCGCTGAAATACAATCAGACATCCAACATGATCAATCAATACACCTATATGGACAACTCCGTATTCTATACCACCTACCACAACTTCGGCTCGCAAAAGATGACCACACTCAGCGGCTATGCCACTTGGAGCATCACCCCAAAGATGCGCCTTAGCATCAACGGAGCTGTCAACTACACAGACTATAAAGACACCGAGATACACATCGCCAACAGTGGCTGGAGTGGCAACATCGGTGGTGACTTCAACTACGATATGCCTTGGAAACTTCGCCTTAACGCCTATGGTGGCTATGGCACACAGTCCATCTCACTCCAAGGTCGTGGCACAGGTTGGAACTACTACGGACTATCCATCTCTCGCAAATTCCTCAAGGAAGACCGACTTGAAGTGGCTATAAATGCCAATCAATTCCTTACCCCTTACGTCGATTACGTCACCATCACCGAGACCGACGCATTCCGTTCGGAGCAAGTGTTCCGCAACAAGCAGTGGAAAGTCGGCATCTCCATCAGCTATCGATTGGGAGGATTGAAACAAGATGTCAAGAAAGCTTCCAAATCAATCATCAACGACGACCTCATCAAGAGCGAATCGTCGGGTACACTTTAAGAGTTTAATAATTTATTGATATATATATGAACGTAGACAATGTAAAATCACAGATGCGCAAAGGGATGCTGGAGTATTGCATTCTCCTACTGCTCAGCAAGAAGAAAGCCTACGCTTCAGAGATAATCAGCGACTTCAGAGACGCGCGATTGATAGTCGTCGAAGGCACGCTCTATCCTTTGCTCACACGCCTAAAGAAAGATGGTGTCTTGGACTATGAATGGGTCGAATCGACTCAAGGACCGCCGCGCAAGTACTATTTTCTCACTCGAGAAGGTGCTGAAGCTTTGGTCGAATTGAAACGAAGCTGGAACGAAATCAGCGCTACAGTCAACCACATCGAAACAACCAATCATCAACTACCACTAAAATGAAAAAGACGCTAAATATCAACCTCAACGGCATAGTATTCAATATCGATGAAGATGCCTTCAACATGCTCAGCGATTATCTTGACAGCCTTCGCCACGTATTCGAACATAATGGCGACGATGCCGACGAAATCATCAACGATATCGAAGGTCGCATCTGCGAACTCCTTTCAGAAAAGATTTCTGATGAACGACAAGTCGTAACCATCAACCACATCGAGGAGATTATCTCTCGCATGGGACACCCCGACGAGTTTGGCGACTCTGACTATAACGAGAACAACGAGACGACAGACAACACGGACTCTACCACCCCACCTCCATACACCGTGAAACGCAAACTCTTCCGCAATCCGAAGGATAAAATCATCGGTGGCGTATGCAGTGGAATTGCCGCATACCTCGAAATGGATGTGACATGGGTGCGTCTGCTCTTTGTCGGACTCGGTTTCTTGACACTTACGACCATCATCGTAGTGTATCTGGTGCTACTGATAGTTGTTCCTGAGGCCAAGACAGCTGCCGACATCTTAGCGATGAACGGAGAGGAACAGACTATCCACAACATCGGCAAGACCGTGACAAATGCCTACGACAATGTCAATCGCAAAGCTCAACCCTACATAGAGCAAGCCAAAGACGGCTCATTATTCAAGCGCATTGCAAATGGAATAGTCAACGTCTTCAGCTTCATTATCAAAGCGATAGTGATGGTATTGGGCGCAGTCGCTATACCGATTGTCTTAGCTTTAGCTTTAGCATTCGTAGTGTTGCTCTTGGCACTTATTTCATTTGTCATCGGGGCAGCATATATGGGAGATGTGCCATTTGCTGAAATGATAGGCATTAATTTGCATGAGTTATTCGGAGCAATGATACTCTGCATCGGAGTCATCATGTCGATTGGCATTCCGTTGGTGATACTCATCTTCAGCGTCTTCAAGTCATCGGAAAAGTTCAAACCTCTCTCTCGTAATGCAAGCATAGTGCTAATCGTGCTTTGGGTTGTGGGTCTCATACTCACTTCGACAACTGTAGGATTCCTAAACGCATTCTAACACTACGCATCTATTCGCAACAGTCAACGAACGACTGCACTTGATGCATCTGTCGACAACATAGATTTCAACAGACTCATACTTTAAACGAAGAGAGACCGCTCGCAATGAGTAGTCTCTCTTTAACTTTTCAGTTGATAATCAGATTTCCGATACTTGCAGTACCCACGCCCACATACGTATAAACTTGAGCAAACTGCTTGATGAAACTGAGTGTTGCTTTGCGGGGCTTTGCTATTACCTGACTATCCTCTGCTTCGTAAGAATTTGAAGTAAAGGTTTTATCCATAGGCATTTGCGTTATGTTGTTTACGTCTATATAACGCAGCCTGATTGTGGTTTATTGCATCTGACTGAAACTTTTTTCGCAGAGTCAAGTTTACAGACCTCCGTGTCTTTTTAGAGAGTCAACACGATGTCTTTCTCTTGAGCGATGCGACGCATGTTGAGAATAGCGTAACGCATTCTGCCAAGCGCAGTGTTGATGCTGACACCGGTCGCATCTGCTATCTCTTTGAAGCTCATATTGCGATAGTATCTCATCAGCAACACCTCTTTCTGGGATTCAGGCAACACTGTGACGAGATGCTTCACATCTTGGTGAATTTGGTCGGTGATGATTGTATCCTCGATTGTCTCTTGGCTAAGCTCCTTCTTATTGAGAATATCCACCTCTTCGACGTCACACGACTGGAGGTTTTCCGACTTCTCTTGACGATAAAAGTCGATAATAAGATTGTGGGCAATGCGCGTAATCCAAGCCGGGAACTTGCCATTCTCGGTGTAGCGACCTTGCTTGATAGTCATAATAGCCTTGACAAAGGTCTCTTGGAAGACGTCGTTAGCCACATCTTCGTTCTTTACAATCTTAAGGATATAGTTGAAGACTCTGTCCTGATGACGGCGGAGCAGAACATCGAACGCTTCATTATTGCCTTGAGCATATGCCGCGACAAGTTGCTCGTCGGGCATGCACATAATATTTACCATTTACTTCTTTCTTTTAGTGTTAAAGTATAGGTGTTTCGATAGGCAATAGTTTATTAGTTAATATTAGCGTTAATTTGAATGATGGGCAAAATTATGCAAAGATTTCGATATGAGCAAATTTTTGAGCAAGAAAATATCCTTTTACGACCATTTTTACTCCTTTTCTACCATATCCGCGCCTTTAAGCACACATTTACGCGTTCTTAAAAAGCTTTACTGCCACCCAGTCCTTGTCCTCCTTGAAGCTATCGACAGCCAATCCAAGACGAGATGCACACTTCTCTATCATAGGGATATCCGACTGATAGAAACCGCTTAGAATCATCATCGCACCCGGCTTCATACGACGGCAGTAGGCATCCATATCTGCAAGGATAATGTTTCGGTTGATATTGGCAATAAAGATGTCGGCTTCTTCTACTTCTTCAAGTCGGGAAGCATCACCAAGCAAGACTGTGACACAGACATCGTTGAGCTTCACATGCTCGCAAGCATTCTCGTATGCTCCCGGGTCGATTTCTATACCTGTCACTTTCTCTGCGCCAAGCATAGCCGAAAGGATTGCAAGGATACCTGTCCCTGTGCCCATATCGATGACACTCTTGCCCTTCATATCTGTTTCCAAGAGAGTGCTGAGTATCAGACTTGTAGTCGAATGGTGGCCGGTTCCGAACGCCATCTTTGGGTCGATTACGATGTCGTATTTAGCCTCAGGCACATCTTTGTGGAATGTGCTGTGGATAACACATTGGTCAGCGATTACGATAGGTTGGAAATAGTTTTTCTCCCACTCCTCATTCCAGTCCTTACCTTCGATAAAGTCCACAGTCAATTTGACTTCGACCTCCATCGGAAAATCAGCGATGACAGACTCGACATCTTCTTGATTGAAGAGCGTGGCATTGATGTAGGCAGTCAGACCTGTCTCATCTGGCACAAATGACTCATAGCCACAATCAGCGAGGAAAGCGGCGAAGAGGTCGGTAATATTTTCATCACAAGGGGTAATATCTAAGCGTATCTGTTGATAATCTGTCATGAGTTGGGTAGTTAATTATTGGGATAAAGTTTTTGTCGCAGCAGTCTATTTGTTGCGGCGGAAGAGAGATGTGATTGAACGAATTGTCTTGAAAGCTGTCAGCCCGACCAAGATATAGTCTACATAATTCAGACTGCGAGCCATCTTGCCGAGCACACCCGACTTGAATAAGCCTGTGCCCTCACCTCTTTGCAACTTGCCGAGGATGGTCTGTGACTTGGCTGCCTGAAGATCTGCAAGCATTTTCTCCTTGCAAAACTCTGCCTTCAAAGCCATCATAGCACGATTGTAGCGCAACTCTTCAAGCGTATAGCCTTTGAATTGCTCGACCGGTTGAATCGTCTGATTATCGGTCTGTGCCGGAGCAGTGTTATTGGTAGCGTTCTGATTCATATCTTTAAAGCTTTTTATCGAAGAACAACTTTGAGACAAATCGAGCGATAGGATTTATAATCAGCGCCTTACGACAGAGATAGACCACCACAGTCAAAACCACAAAGATTGCAGCCACCACGCTGTAAGCGCCGACAGGCGACATCGACTCCTTCAAAGCATCGACCAACGCAAATGCCAAGAAGCCAATAGCAAACGCACTCAGTGTCAAGCATATCATTACCAACAATACGCCGCTTAGCAAGATGGTCAACTTCTCTGCAAGCGTGAGCTTACCATAGTTGATTTGGAGTGTCAGATACTTTTTGCCTTGACGGATCAACGACTGTATCTGCTGACTTAGGTTTTCGTTCATAATTGCACTGATTAAATCGTCGACAAAGGAGCATCCCTCCGTTTTAAGAAGGAGCACTCCCTTATCGTGTGGGTATTACTTCGGGGTAAGAATTATTCGATTGAGCCTGAGAGTTCAGCCACAAGCTGATCGATCTCTGCGTCGCTGATTTTCACGCCCTTCTTGTTGAGCATGGCAACGATTCTTGCTCTGAGGTCAGAACCCTTTTCAGGAGCAAACAACAATGCTGTTGCGCAACCTACGACTGCACCACCGAGGAATGCATATAATAAACCGATATTTTTCATCATTAAATCGTGTTAGATGTTATTAAATCTGTTTGTCTAATTGGTCTTCAAGTTCGTCAACGAGTTCGTCCATCTTGTCCTTACGAAGACAGATACCTTTTGACTTGAGCACTTCAGCAATTTTGCTACGAGTTTCTTTACCCTTTTGTGGGGCAAACAAAAGACCTACTGCAGCTCCGGCGATAGCACCACCAACGACTGCACAAATTACATGGATGGGTTTCATAGTTTTTTCTGTTTATGTTTTAATACTATTAATTTCTACACACTAAACACCCGAATCGAGCATTTAGATTTCAAAGTTAATATATTTTTTTGATTAAACCATATTTAACAATGTATTTTTAGCAGATTGGGCGTTTTTTAGCGATTTTTTTGCTAATTTCGCATTCTATTAGCAATAAGAAATCATCTCATGGAGAGCAAAAGCATATCAATCAAGGGAGCAAGAGTCAACAACCTCAAGAATGTCGACATCGAAATCCCTCGCAATAAGTTCATCGTCGTGACCGGTGTCAGCGGATCGGGCAAGTCGTCATTGGCATTTGACACACTCTATGCCGAAGGACAACGTCGCTACGTAGAGAGCCTGTCGTCCTACGCGCGCCAGTTTCTCGGTCGTATGGCAAAGCCTGAATGCGACTATATCAAGGGGCTGCCTCCTGCCATCGCTATCGAGCAGAAGGTCAACACTCGCAACCCTCGAAGCACCGTAGGCACATCGACCGAAGTCTACGACTATCTCCGTATGCTCTACGCTCGTATCGGACACACCTTCTCCCCCATCACCGGCAACGAGGTGAAGAAAGAAAGTTTTGAAGACATTCTCTCCACCATAGGTTCTTATCCGGAAGGCACAAGGATTGCCATCCTCGTCAACATCTCTATTCCCGACGACCGTACTTTCGAACAGCAACTCCAAATCTACCTCAAAGAGGGCTATACCCGCTTGGAACGCGATGAAGAGTTTCTCGACATCGAAGAGCTACTCGAAAGCAACGAGCCTCACTCCCATGAGTACTACCGACTGCTTATCGACCGACTCTCTGTCTCTTCCGACAAAGATGAGCAGAGCCGACTCGCCGACTCCATCGAAACTGCCTATTTCGAAGGCAAAGATGAGTGCGTCGTAAAGGTATGGATAGATGGCGAAGTCAAAGAGCATTGCTTCTCCAAGAAATTCACAGCCGACGGCATTGAGTTTCGTGAGCCAAACGACCTGATGTTCAACTTCAACAATCCTTACGGAGCGTGTGAGGTGTGCGAAGGCTTTGGCAAGGTTGTAGGCGTCGACGAAAACCTTGTTATCCCCGACAAGACACTATCCGTTTACGAGGGTGCTGTGCAATGCTGGCGTGGCGAAAAGATGAGCGAATGGAAGAATGCACTCATCGCTATATCAATCCATTACGATTTCCCGATACATGTCCCCTACTGCGAACTGACCGAGGCTCAAAAGGATTTCCTATGGCACGGCAAAGACCAATGGCCCGGTATTGACGGCTTCTTCAAATGGGTTGACGAAAACCAGTACAAGGTGCAATATCGTGTGCTCAAAGCACGCTACCGTGGCAAAACCATATGTCCCGAATGCCACGGCTCGCGACTTCGCAAAGATGTGGAATATGTCAAGATAGGTAGCAAAAGCATCACCGAGCTTGTGCGACTACCTATATCATCGCTGATAGACTTTTTCAAACATCTTCAACTCAACGAGACCGACCAAGTCATCGGTAAACGCCTACTCACCGAAATCACCAACCGACTCGACTTTCTCAACGACGTCGGTTTGGGCTACCTCACTCTCGACCGTCTATCATCTACCCTTTCGGGCGGCGAAAGCCAACGCATCAACCTTGCGACATCGCTTGGCTCAAGCCTTGTCGGCTCTCTATATATCCTCGACGAGCCAAGTATCGGTCTGCACTCTCGCGACACTCAACGACTCCTCAGCGTGCTTCGCAAGCTCCAACGACTCGGCAACACCGTCGTCGTAGTCGAACATGATGAAGACATCATGCGAGAAGCCGACTACATCATCGACATAGGCAAAGATGCAGGCAGATTTGGCGGCAATGTGGTATTTGCAGGCGATGTCAACGACCCAGCATTGTCCGACAAACAGATAGAGTCATATACGCTCGACTATCTCCAAGGTCGCCGACAGATAGCCTACGACAAAATGCGTCTGCCGTGGAAAAAATTTATCCAAGTCAACGGCGCAAGAGAAAACAACCTCAAAGACATCGATGTCAAGTTTCCATTAGGCATTATGACCGTTGTCACAGGTGTCAGTGGCTCGGGCAAGTCAACGCTTGTCAAAGAGGTGCTCTATAAAGCTTTGCAACGCGCTCTCAACGAGTCGGGCGACATTCCGGGCACTCACAAATCCATCACAGGCGACATCACTACCGTCAAAGCCGTAGAATTTGTCGACCAAAACCCTATCGGCACTTCCACACGAAGCAACGCTGCGACCTATCTCAAGGCTTATGACGAGATACGCAAACTCTTTGGCGACCTTCAAGCCTCCAAGCAGATGGGTTTCACTGCTTCCCATTTCTCGTTCAACTCCGACGGCGGACGCTGCGATGAATGCAAAGGCGAGGGTGTCATCACTATCCCGATGCAGTTCATGGCCGACATCACCATTGAGTGCGAAGCATGCGAAGGCAAGAGATTTAAACGCGACATTCTCGACATCGAGTATCGCGGTCAGAACATCTACGACATCTTGGAGATGACCGTCAACCAAGCCATCGAGTTTTTCTCCGAAGACAAGTCATCGACCACATCGAAGATAGTGCGTCGTCTCAAACCATTGCAAGACGTCGGGCTGGGCTACATCAAGCTCGGTCAGTCGTCATCGACACTCTCCGGCGGCGAAAACCAACGTGTCAAACTCGCATACTTCCTCTCGCAAGAGCGCAGTGAGCACACCCTGTTCATCTTCGACGAGCCGACCACCGGTCTGCATTTCCACGACATCTCCACCCTACTCTCAGCCATGCGTCAACTCATCGACAAGGGACACTCTATCCTCATCATCGAGCATAACATCGATGTCATCAAATGCGCCGACTGGATTATCGACATCGGTCCGGAAGGTGGCGACAAAGGTGGCGAAGTGGTCATCGCAGGCACTCCAGAGCAGGTCGCTGCTTGCGAGCAGTCCTACACCGGCAAATTCCTAAAGTCTAAACTCAACCAATAGCAAACGACATGAGACGCCTTTTATTTACATCAGTTTTACTCGCAACCCTTTTAGTCGGTTGTAGCGACAATAAACAGAACGACACGCCAGGACATGCCGACATGATGTACGCCGAACTCAAAGCGTTGATGCGCAGTCACTGCGACAGTCTGCGACTCGCCTCTGACTCTGCCTCGATAGCCCACAGCATCGAACGATATGAGTCCGAACTCAACAAGTGCATATTTCGTCACCCTGCAGGCACCGACCTCGAGCTCTCAGCCGGACAACAGGACACGTTGACAATGTTGACCGAAAATTTCCTCGCTTTGAAACGCTCCAAGATCCAAGGGCTTACTATGCCTGCCGACACTGTCGCCTCCGACTCCGTGACTCAAAATAAGCACGATGTCAACTAAGAGCCTATCTCGCTTGTTTTATATTAAGACACTGAAACTATGATACTCAATATCAACAATCGCCCCGTTATCATCACCTCATGCACTTGCATTGAGCAACTCGCGTTGCATCACAACGCATTAAACGACGGCACAATCATCACCCTCAACGGTCGCGTGATTGCACGCAACAAATGGAAAGTCACATTCCCCGAAGAGGGCGATAGCATCGAAATCATCTTCCCGGGTCTCAGACCACTATAAACACAGATAAATAATCTACACAAAAAAATACACAGATATGCTACAATACATTACCAACCCCAATTCTACGACTCCTATAGTCGACCAAGTGAAACAAGTCATCGAAGGCGGTTGCCGATGGGTGCAACTTTGCCACAAGCAAGCCTCCGACGATGAAATCAAAGACTTGGTAGCCCAACTGAAACCTATCTGCAACCAAGCAGAAACAGTGCTACTTCTTCACAGTCGCGTAGAACTCGCCAAGGAACTCGAACTCGACGGCGTTTTCCTCGAAAAAGGCGACATGCCTCCTACTCAAGCACGCGACATCCTTGGCGGAGGTCCTATCATCGGAGTGACCGTCAACTCTGCAGACCAAATCGGCCAGATACGCTACTTCGACATCGACTACATAGCTTTCGGTCCTTACAATGCCGATAATGCCGTCTGCCTTGACGACTATAGCAAAGCGATGCAATACATCCACGAAAACCACATCGAAATACCGGTCGTGGCCATCGGCAACATCACCCCATCGGATGCAAAACCTCTGATGCAAGCAGGTGTCAACGGACTCGCTGTGAGTGAAGCAATCGCAGACTCCGACAACCTCGCGACAACCACAGCCCAATTCATCTCCCTCCTCGATACCCCCAACCGCATCGGCTAACCCAATCACAAAGCAATTGAGTAGGATGGAAACGATTGTTTTCCTCCTACTCAATTATGTCAAAATATTATTTATTATTACAAAATTACTTTAAAGGTTCTTTCTCCTACTTTTACCAAATAAACACCTTCTTTGCCCATGTTGATGTTCATCTCGTAATCAGTAGCTACTGCTGAGCGGCAATGTTGCCCGTTTGTGTTATAAACAGCTACCGGAGTATTTACTTCAAGACCTTTAATTCTGATTGTTTGTTGTGATGCAGAAACTACAACATCATTTGTTTTATAAACAGAATAAACAGATGACCCTGAATTCACAAACACCACATTAAGTTCTGAATCACGTGTTATAGCAGGAGTCGTATAGACATTATCTACAAGTTCATTAGTAACATCTGTTCCGTTAAATGAGACAGAACTAATTGTCCAGTTTGTACTTGGTAAAATTTCTAATTCTGCTGTTTCTCCATAATTCACTTTTTTCTTGAATGCACCTGCTTCGCTACACTTCAGCACTAAAGCAAATGTTTGTTCTTTGAAAGTAACTTCAAGAGTAACATCTTCTGTTGCACTTGCAATAATATATTTACCATTAATAACATCAGCAGTTACATCAGTGTTATTTACAATCACCTTTTCAATTTCATAACCGGCAAAAGGAGTTATTTCAAACTCAACTTTTTCATTTGCATTTACTATTGCGTATGTTCCGGTTACGCCATTGATAGCTACTGAACCTTGACTTGCATCATAATTAGCATTTACATTGTAAGTTGTAGTGGTGCCATTAATCACGTCTTCAAGATTTTCAACTTCTACGATATTCCAAAATTCTTTCCAACCATCTTTTGATTGGTATTCAGCCAAAGAACCTTGTGGAATGCGAAGCGTAGCTTCCATTTGAGTTTTTGCGTCAAATCCTTTATATTTGTCGTTATCATTAAAAACGGTTCTTAACGAATTTATTATTGTTAAAGAAGTACAACCATTAAATGCTTCTTTGTCAATACTCTCAACCCCACTGCCAATAGTAACACTTGTCAAGCTGTTGCACTGAGCAAAAGCATACTGTCCAATACTTGTAATAGAGTTTGGTATAGTTACGCTTGTCAAGCTCTCGCATTCACGGAAAGTTTGATAACCAATGTTTGTAACAGAGTTCGGAATATTTATGCTTGTCAAGCTACTGCATGTCCAAAAAGCTTGATCACCAATGCTTGTAACAGAGTTAGGAATAGTTATACTTTTCAAGCTCACGCATTCAAGAAAAGCAGAATTTCCAATGCTTATAATAGAGTTTGGAATAGTCACTTTTGTCAAGTTATAGCTTCTCATAAAAGCCGTTGAACCAATTCTTGTAACAGAGTTAGGAATAGTTACACTTTTTAAGTTACTGCAACCATAGAAAGCATAATCTCCAATGCTTGTTACTTTTAGTGTCTTGTTGTTATAAGTTACTGAAGTTGGAATTACAATAGAACCCTTATATTCATTTGAATACTGATTGTCTCCTTTATAAGTCACTTCCACTGTTAAATCAGAAGCAGAAGTAATGTTGTAACAAATACCATCGACTTCGAAGTCGTGAGCGAGTGACGGTAGCCAACCGATGAGCATCATCGCTATCGCGACAATGGCTCGATGAAATTTCAATCTTTTCATTTTTAATTTGTTTAGTTAATACAATTTTTTAATACTCTCTCTTTGTGTTAGTAAGTTGTTGTTTGTGGTTCATCGAGCCTCAGTAGAACCGGTTAATAATGGGATATAAAAATGGTGTGAGGTTCGTATCTAGTCTTATCCAATTCTCAGGTCTTGGCGTACCTTCTATGCGGATAAGACGACAGCCCCACACCGAAAAGCGTATACGGATTCCCTCTCGGGAGTATGTATAGCTACCGATGCAGGTGCCATTGTCAAATTATCTTCGCATAGATTCAAACCGCCAAGTTCGAGAATTGAAGATAAAATTTCAATAACACCTTTTCGGCGGACAAAAGTCCACCATCAACAAAAGTTGAATCCGGTGAGGCTGCCTCTGCCTCCTCACTTACTGAATCAGTTGCAAATTTAGTTAAAAATTTTATAAAATAGTCAATTATTGCAATATTTTTGTTAAAGTTCATTTCAACAATAAGCGAAATCACTCATAATCAACAATTTACTAATGACTCGACTGCTAAATAGACCATTAAGTCAAAAAAACAAAATTTATTGCAAGTCTCTCATATGATAACAGCGAAGGCGAGACCATCCGAGTCCCGCCTTCGTTTCTATGTATTCGGATATATGCTATCTATATTATCTATACAGTCAAAGATTTCTAAAGGTATCTCTCCTAGACTACATGCCTTTGAGGGAGAGGGAGATGCGTGAGCGTTCATGGTCGACGCCGATGACTTTGACAGTGAGGTTTTGACCGACACTGACCACTTCGTTAGGGTCTTTGATGTAGCGGTCGGCCATCTGCGAGAGATGAATCAATCCTTTGGTCTTTATACCCAAGTCAACAAAGCAACCGAATGCTGTGATGTTGGTGACAATACCCTTTAGCACCATACCCTCTTTGAGGTCGTCGATGCTACGGATTGATGCATCGAAGTCGAAGTCTTCAAGCACGCCGCGTGGGTCTCTACCCGGACGCTCAAGTTCTGCCATGATATCGGTCAATGTCTCCATGCCGACATCGCCTCCGACATATCGCTTGATGTCGATGCCTTGACGCATTGCAGAGTCTTTCATGAGGTCGCTGACGCTGCAGCCACAGTCTGACGCCATTTTTCTCACCAATGCATATCGCTCCGGGTGGACAGCACTGTTGTCGAGAGGATCGTCGCTGCCGGGGATACGCAGGAATGCTGCCGACTGCTCAAATGCCTTTGCCCCAAGACGTGGCACTTGTTTTAGCGACTGACGATTGCAGAACGGACCATTGGCCAACCTATAATCGACGATACGACGAGCCAATTGCGGACCGATGCCCGAGACATATGAGAGCAATTCCTTGCTTGCCGTGTTGAGATTGACGCCGACACTATTGACACAGCTCTCCACTGTCTGGTCGAGTCCTTTGCGAAGCATCGTCTGGTCGACATCGTGCTGATACTGCCCCACTCCTATCGATTTAGGATCTATCTTTACCAATTCTGCCAATGGATCGATGAGTCGTCGACCGATAGATACTGCTCCTCTTACGGTCACATCTTTATCAGGAAACTCTTCTCGCGCCACTTCGGAAGCCGAGTAGACCGAAGCACCATCTTCGTTGACCATATGCACTGCTATGCCCGACAATCGCAATGAGTCGATGAAATCTTTTGTCTCGCGACCTGCCGTGCCTCGTCCGATGGCAATCGCCTGAATCTCATGGCGCTGGACCATCTCTTCTATCTCATAACGAGCCACTACTCGCTCCTGGTCGGTGGCATGTGGATAGATAGTCGAATGCTCGAGCAAATCTCCCTGTTCGGACAAGCAGACCACTTTGCAACCGGTTCTGAATCCCGGGTCGATGGCCAAGACACGCTTGCGACCTAAAGGCGATGTCAGAAGCAACTGTCGCAGATTGCGAGTAAATATTGAGATGGCTTCAGCATCAGCCACACGCTTTGACTCGGCTGCAAATTCGTTTTCTATCGATGGGAGAAGCAAGCGTTTGTAGGCATCGTGCACTGCTTGCGCCACATATTCCGACGCTTCACCGTTGGACTTGACATATAGTCGCGCTATTTGCTCTTCTGCATCATCAGCCGGAGTGATTGATACTTTTAGCACGCCCTCATCCTCACCACGACGCATGGCAAGCAGTCTGTGAGCCGGACAACGACGAAGTGGCTCGCTGAAATCAAACCAATCGCGATATTTCTGTCCTTCCCATTCTTTGCCCTTGACCACACGCGATGAGATGATGGCTGTGCGTGAGAAATTGCGACGCAGTCTTGTGCGCGAGCGACTGTCTTCACTCACCCACTCTGCTATGATGTCCTTTGCGCCGTTGATGGCTTGCTCTTCGTCTTTGACATCACCTTTCACCCAACGACGAGCGTCTATCGGGCGACCATTTTGCGACATGATGACCTTAGCAAGAGGCTCCAAGCCTAATTGTCGTGCCACTTCAGCACGCGTGCGACGCTTCGGCTTGAACGGCAAGTAGATATCCTCTATCTCGGTCTTATCCCACGACTGCTCAAGGCGCTGACGCAATTCGTCGGTCAGAGCATTCTGCGACTCAATGACCGAAATCACATATTCGCGACGCTTGGCTATCTCCTTGAGTTCTGCCACACGCTCTGCTATCGCAGCGATAGTCACTTCGTCCATCGACCCCGTCATCTCCTTGCGATAACGAGAGATAAATGGCACAGTAGCACCCTCTTCAAGCAGATTGACTGTGTTTTTTACGTTGCGGAGCACAAGTCCAAACTCCTTAGCTATAATGTTGATGATTTGTTCCATAGTTGATGGTGTTTATACACGCCAAAGTTAATGAGAAATTCTGATTTTGGCAACCATGTAGTCCCTCAATCATTAGGGCTGACAGATATTTTCCGACAAAGATTTGGTCGGTTGTGTAGTTTCTGCGTATATTTGCACATCTAAATGACACTCAACGATATGGACAACAGGAAACATGACATCTACGGATTGATTGGCAAGAAACTATCGCATAGTTTTTCGAGTCAGTATTTCAGTCGCAAATTTGAAGACGAGCATATAGATGCCGAATATCTCAATTTTGAGCTGCCGACTATCGAGCATCTCAAGGATATCATCGCTTCTCATCCTACGCTGAAAGGGCTCAACGTGACAATCCCCTACAAGCAGGAGGTGATTCCGTTGCTTGACGAATTAAGTCCGGAAGCTGAAGCTATCGGAGCCGTCAATGTCATCAAAATCGAACATATCAGCGACGGAAGTGTCAGACTCATCGGACACAACACCGATGTCATAGGCTTCAGAGAAAGCATTCGCCCATTGTTGACTTCCAATCATACCAAAGCTATGATATTAGGCACCGGAGGTGCATCTAAGGCTGTGGAACACGCTCTTCGAGCACTCGATGTCAAAGTTCAATTTGTCTCTCGCAGTCACGACAAGTCTTCTATGACATATTATGATCTGACAGATGATATTATTTTCGATCATAAAGTTATCGTCAACACCACACCATTGGGTATGTATCCTAACACAATGGCAATGCCGGATATTATTTACTATGCCCTGACGGAGGAACATCTATGCTACGACTTGGTCTATAATCCTGAGAAAACAATGTTCTTAATCGCATGTGAAGCTCATGGTGCACAAATAAAAAACGGCACTGAAATGCTCGTACTACAGGCCGAAGAATCTTGGAAAATCTGGAACACGAATCTCGACTGATGTGAATAGATTCATCGCAGTGCTAAGTCGTCAACCATTCATCACCATTCTGACATCGACCATTGTCGGAATACTTATCGGTTTCCGAGAGTTGCCGATAGCAATCCCTATTGCGTGTCTTGGAGTGGCATTGGCTATATTTGTCGCTTTGCATCTCCTGAGTCGCAAGCCTGCGATGAGTCTGCGTCTACGCGACTGGCATTGGTCGTGGATAAGTCTGAGCTTCATCGGCATCGGCATGCTATGCAGTTCGTCTCATTATCCGAAGCATATCGACTTCGACAAAGCGGAGTATAAGGGATATGCATTTGCAACTATAGAGGATGTCGAAACCACCACTGACGGCGACCGCCTGCGCGTGAAAGTCGAAAGTTTCAGAAACTTAGACGGCACTCCCCACGACATCAAAGATTTCAATGCCGTAATCACGACAGGCGGCACAACTCTTCAGGTCGGCAATCGCATAAGTTTCCTCCAAGACTTTGAACCAATCGTCAATAGTCGCAACTATCAAGGTAGCGACTACGCTTCCTACATGCTTCACAATGGCATCAGATACCGCCAATACTGCGACACGGAGCATCTGCACTACATCGACCACAAAGACACTTGGAAGTCTGTGTCGACATCGATTCGTGACAATCTGGTCTCTATCGTAGAACGTAGCAGCCTTCAACGCCCCACTCAAAACTTCATCATTACAATGCTCCTTGGCGACAAAGACTATATGCCCGACGAAATCAACGAGAAATTCAGCGATGTCGGCATAGCTCACATTCTGGCACTTAGCGGTCTGCACATGGGCATCATAGCTCTCATACTCTCCTTTTTGCTCTATCCTCTGCGCATTGTAGCCTCCCCCAAATGGATATATCTGCTGACAATCATCGGATTATGGACATTTGCATTTATCACCGGCATGTCGCCGTCGGTGGTCAGAGCAGCCGTGATGGCCACATTTTATTTCTCAGCACTCATACTTGAACGCCACAACGATAGCATCAACTCACTTCTCGCTGCTGTGACATTCATCGTCATTGCCGATCCTCTGTCAATCTTCAACATCGGTCTTCAACTCAGTGCGACCACTGTCGCATCTATATTACTCCTCACCGACAAGTTTAATTTTGTCAACCGATTTCACAACCCTCGACTCTATAACGTTGTTGCTACTATCCTGACTACTCTGACCGCAGTATTAGGAAGTTGGATACTCACTGCTCACTATTTCCACACCTTCTCGCTGATGTTTCTTCCTATCAATGTTATCACTATCCCTTTGCTACCTCTATATATCGGCATAGCAATTCTGCACATTACGCTGTCGGCATTAGGCATCGATTTTATCGCAACTTCGATGGCGCTTGACTATGGCTACAGGGCTCTCATGTCGCTGATGGAGTGGCTGACTCTTGATGGCTCTGTAATCGAAAACGTATGGATTTCACCCATATCAATTCCTGTCTATTTCTGCTTTATAGTGTTGCTTTCGATGTGGCTCGGCAGCCGGAAACGCCTCTTGCTCATCTATACTCTTATCGCTCTGTCTTCCAGTCTGTTGATAGCTCTTACCGGACCGACTGATCGTCCGCTTGACGGCTTCATTATCCAAGACAGATGGGACGACAACCTTGTCAGAGTCTATTATGATGGCAACGACAGCACCATTCAATTGCCACGCAACCGAAACTCGTTGACCACAATCTACGGGAAGTCGCTGATGTGTATTGACGACAACAGAATGACTCAACGCATGATTGACCAAGTCGACAGCACTAAACTATCACCTCGTCCGTGCGACTACCTCATCTTATGCAAAGGGTATCGTGGCAATATTGCCGACCTGCTTGACATCTATGCGCCGACCACAATCGTACTTATGCCTGAAATATTTGACACTAAAGAAAAAGCCCTCATCAGAGAGGGCCAAAGTATAGGTGTAAACCTATATTCTATTTCTCAAAGAGGGGCTTTACAACACCTCATTCATCGTGATTAATCCGTCGTCAGAGGTCGCTATCAATAACGGTCGATCGTGGTAAGTCACAGCCTCTATCTCACGCTCGTAGGCCTCAATCTCATATCCATTTATCACTCCGTCGGTGATTTGAATACTCAAAATCGACATAGCATGTCGGGAGACCTTTCCACATCTATCCTCTACTACGAGTCGCGACAGGTGCCTTTCAATCTTCATAGTGTGCTGATTATCGAGGATTTGTACCTGTCGACATTATTCTCAGAGAAGACGCCGGCGCTCCGACAGGCTCACGACGCATCTCATCATCAGGCATTTGTGGTTCATCGATTGCACTCGGTTCATCTATCGAGTCTGCCTGCTCCGACTGAGCTTTCTTCTCACGGAGCTTTTGCATAGGATAGAAATTGCGTTGACTCGAGATTTGCGAGTAATTTGACTCGACAAATGGCATCTTCTCCACTCTTATGCTATCGATATAGATTATCTCCTTGTCTTCAGGGAAGAAGTGAGCATAGCCATAGATGCGTTTTAATGTTTTGCAAGTATCGGTCTGCAAAGTAAGCTTGCAAGTAGTGGTGGTCTGCGTGAAAGCACGAGTGATGTAGGATGTGCAACTGTCATCATACTCTACGCCGATAAACATCTGCATGTCCGATGTCACGTTTGACTTTCTGAACTGCCAATGCACTCTATCGCCTGCAACGATGCCGGCTGCACTATCAAGTTCGAAACTTATGAAGTGAGTATCTTCAATTTTGCTGATACGCTTTATCGGAGCTCCACGCCACAAGTTGGATGCATCGTCAGACTTAGCGGCAATCATTTCGCCACTTGACTCAGCTCTCAGACGCGCATTCTCGAGATGAACTTCGAGTTTCTTCTCCACCTCTGCATATAGCTTGACATAGTGGTCAATGTTGTGACCATACCAATTGAGGGAAGAGTCAAACTGCTCTTGAGTGACACCATGCTTCTTGAGTATCGACTGACGCAAAACCTTCTTGGCAGAATCAGTCACGAAGGAAGCTGAGCCACTCGCCAAATAAGCATCGCCTCGATGTATATCGACAAGCAAGTCGACCATTGTGTCATCGTCGACCACCATCTTCGGACGGTCAGAACATGCCACAACGACCAACAACACTAATATGCACCACAGCGACTTTCTCATAGCGAATGGGTTACTTTTCGTTTTCCGAAGTTTTCTTCAACGACTGCAACGCAATATTGACGTCCTTAGAGTAGAAAAACAATAGCAAGAAGACTCCGACACAAATCGCTGAGTCTGCTATGTTGAATATATACTGGAAGAACTCATATTGCTGTCCGCCTACAATCGGCATCCAGTCAGGCCAAGTGAATGAGAAGAATGGGAAGTAGAGCATATCAACTACTCTACCCTCAAACCACCCTGCATAGCCACCATCAGGCGGGAACATCTGTGCCAACTGCGGTGGATAAGGATTATCGAAGAGCTGTCCGTAGAACACGCAGTCTAAGATATTACCGGCAGCTCCGGCAGCAATCAGCGACACACTGACCAGAAAGCCTGTGCGAATATCTGCCACATTGCGTATATTCAACAAGAAATATGTGATAAATCCGACAGCGACAATACGACCAAGCGTCAAGACCATCTTGTTCCACAACTCAAGACCGAAAGCCATGCCGTTGTTTTCAATAAACTTAAGGTGAAACCACGATGTGATCTCGTAGTCTTCACCCATGTAGAAGTTGGTCTTAACCCATATCTTAAAAGCCTGATCGGCGATGATTACCAAGCAGATAATCATCGCAATCAGACATCCTTTATTAATCTTCATTCGATTGATAGATTATTTTTGTTTAGCTGCGATAGAGAGCGTCGCATGAGGCACTGCACGCAATCGATCCTTAGGGATAAGCTCGCCGGTCTCGCGACACACTCCATAAGTCTTATTCTCGATTCGCACCAACGCTGCTTGAAGCTTCTGGATAAAGTCAAGCTGACGCTTTGCCAAATGCGCAGATTCCGACTTAAGCAATGTGCTTGTGCTCTCTTCGAGCACGTTGAATGAGCGAGATGTGTCGCTGATTCCATTACCTTCATCATTGACGATATTGGCACGAAGGAGTTCATACTCCTTGATAGCCTTATCGAGTTTTGCTTGAATCAACTCTTTGAATTCTTGCAATTCTTCATCGGAATATCTCTTTCTATCACTCATTGTGGTAACAATTTATAGGTTACTATTTTTTCACGACAAGAACTTTGACCACGATGCCGTCGATGTCAAGTTCTACGCCGCGTTCATCTTCGATTGCATCTACGATGTTGATCTCAGTAGCCAAAACTTGAGCTGAGATATAGCTGCCAAATGTCTGGATAGCAGCATCTGTCTGCTCGTTGCGAGTGATTTCTACCATCACCTTGTCAGTGATTTCGAAGTCGCTGCTCTTACGGATGTTTTGGATTCTGTTGACCAATTCACGAGCCATACCCTCGTTGCGCAACTCGTCTGTGACAGTCACGTCGAGCGCTACTGTGATGTTGCCATCGTTGGCTACAAGCCATCCCGGTACATCTTCAGGAATGATTTCTACATCTTCTGTAGTAACAACCGGTGACTCAGGAAGTTCGGCAAATGTGTATTGACCATTGCGTTCGAGTTCAGAGATTTGCTTCTGATCCATCTCTTGGATAGCCTTACCGAGTTGCTTCATGATCTTACCGTAACGAGGACCGAGCTTCTTGAAGTCAGCCTTCACACGCTTCACAAGACCACTCTCTTCGTTATCTACAATCTTGATTTCCTTGACGTTAACTTCCGACATGATGAGTTCGGCCATTGACTCTACCTTCTGACGTTGATCGGCATCTACGACAGGCACGAGCAACGTTTGAAGTGGCTGACGCACCTTGATGTTGACCTTACGACGAAGTGCGAGTACATTTGATGTCACATCTTGAGCCAACTGCATTTGAGCTTCGAGTTGCTTATTGACCTTGAAGTCTTCTGCCACTGGGTAGCGAGAAAGGTGAACTGTGGTATACTCTTGACCATTGACAGTCTGCATCAAATCAGAGTAGAGACGGTCAGAGTAGAATGGAGCGATAGGCGCCATCAACTGAGCCACTGTCTTCAAGCAGACATAAAGTGTCTGATATGCAGAAAGCTTGTCTTCGTTCATTTCGCCAGCCCAGAAACGCTTACGATTGAGACGCACATACCAGTTAGAGAGGTTGTCGTTGACAAACTCAGAGATAGCACGAGCAGCACGAGTTGGTTCGTAATCGTTGAGCGAGTCTTCCACTGTCTTGACCAAAGTGTTGAGCAATGACAAGATCCAGCGGTCGATTTCAGGACGCTTAGCAAACTCTACATCAGCTTCAGTCGCTGTGAAACCATCGACGTTGGCATAGAGCGCAAAGAACTTATATGTATTATATAATGTAGAGAAGAGCTTACGGCTCACTTCTGCCACACCTTCTTCGTCATACTTCAAGTTATCCCATGGCTGAGAGTTTTCGATCATGTACCAACGCACAGGGTCGCTACCAAATTGCTCGATGTTAGAGAATGGGTTGATAGCATTGCCGAGACGCTTCGACATCTTGTTGCCGTTCTTATCAAGCACGAGACCGTTAGAAATTACAGCCTTGAATGCAACGTTGTCAAACACCATTGTCGCAATTGCGTGCAATGTGTAGAACCATCCACGAGTCTGGTCGACACCTTCAGCGATGAAGTCGCAAGGGTATACTTCGCGATTGTCAAACACGTCCTTGTTTTCAAATGGATAGTGGATTTGAGCATATGGCATAGCACCTGAGTCAAACCATACGTCGATCAAGTCGAGCTCACGCTTCATAGGCTTGCCACTTGCTGATACCAAGATTACATCGTCGACATATGGACGGTGGATGTCAATCTTGTCGTAGTTTTCCTTCGACATTACGCCCGGCACAAAGCCCTTGGCTGTGAAGATATTTTCGCTCATGAAGCCTGCCTTCACAGAGTCGTCGATAGCTGCACAAAGTTCTTCGTAAGAACCGATGCACATCTCTTCCTTGCCATCTTCAGTGCGCCAGATTGGCAATGGAATACCCCAGTAACGGCTACGAGAGAGGTTCCAGTCTTGGAGGTTTTCGAGCCACTTACCGAAGCGACCTGTACCTGTAGCAGCAGGTTTCCACTTGATAGTGTTGTTAAGTTCGATCATACGCTCACGAGCAGCTGTAGTGCGCACAAACCAACTATCCAATGGATAGTAAAGCACCGGTTTGTCGGTACGCCAGCAGTGAGGATAGTTGTGGACATGCTTTTCGATCTTGAATGCTTCGCCGGCTTGCTTCATTTCCATACAGATGACGATGTTCAAGTCTTCATCTTTCTCTGCCGCTTCAGCATTGTAAGCACCATTCACATTATATTGAGGAGCGTAAGCATTCTTCACATAGTCGCCTGCGTGAACGCCATATGCTTCCTTATTGACACACATTTCGACAAACTCAGGAGCACACTCATCGATAGTGTAGTATTTACCGGTGAGGTCTACCATCGGACGAGTTTCACCCTTGAGGTTGATCATGAAGAGTGATGGGATACCTGCAGCCTTTGCCACCTTGGCGTCATCAGCACCAAATGTCGGAGCGATGTGTACGATACCTGTACCATCATCTGTTGTCACATAGTCACCAGGGATTACGCGGAACGCTTCAGACTCGAGTTCTACGAATTTGTCTGTACCTACGCAGAAGCAACGTTCAGGATTAGCTTCAGCAGCCTTCTTCACGAAGTCAGCAGCGAGGTCGTCCACCTTTTCCAATGGCTTAACCCATGGCATAAGTTGAGCATATTGCATGCCGACAAGTTCTTCGCCGGTGTATTTGCCGACCACCTTGTAAGGCACCACCTTATCGCCGGGCTTGTAGTCTTCGAGTGCCATCTTAGCACCGTCTGCCTTGAAGTAAGCCGACAAACGAGACTCAGCAAGCACCACTGAAATCTTTTCGCCATTGTAAGGATTGTAGGTCTGTACGCAAACGTAGTCAATCTTCGGGCCAACGCAAAGCGCTGTGTTAGAAGGCAATGTCCAAGGAGTTGTGGTCCATGCGATGAAGTAAGGTGTACCCCATTGAGTCATTTCTTCGCGAGGATTCTTAATCTTGAACAATGCAGTCACAGTAGTGTCCTTCACATCACGATAGCAACCCGGCTGGTTAAGTTCGTGAGAGCTAAGACCTGTACCCGCACCAGGAGAATATGGTTGGATGGTGTAGCCCTTGTAGAGATAACCCTTCTTGTAGAGTTCCTTAAGAAGCCACCACACAGTCTCGATGTAGCGATTGTCGTAAGTGATGTATGGATCGCTGAGGTCGACCCAGTAACCCATCTGGTGAGTAAGATCGGTCCATTCCTTAGTGTATTTCATCACCTCGCGACGACAAGCAGCATTATATTCATCGACAGAGATCTTCTTACCGATGTCTTCCTTAGTGATACCGAGAGTCTTTTCAACGCCCAATTCAACAGGAAGACCGTGAGTATCCCAACCTGCTTTACGCTTCACGTGGAAGCCTTGCATAGTCTTGTAGCGGCAGAAAATATCCTTGATAGTACGAGCCATAACGTGGTGAATACCTGGCATACCGTTTGCTGACGGTGGACCTTCGTAGAACACGAATGAAGGACAACCCTCACGTTCTGTCATACTCGCTTCGAAGAGATGATTCTCATCCCACTTTGCCAACATCTCCTTATTGATGTCGGAAAGGTTAAGCTGTTTGCTATATTCTGTGAACTTCTTCATATACTTATTTTATATTGTTGTATTAGTTAGTGTTTCTGATTAAAACTTTGAGCCCTTAGCTCCTTTTGCACCCTTCACGCCTCCTCCGAGTGAGAAGATGTTTTGGTCGTAGGTGAAAGTCTTGCGGTCGGTCGTACGCTTACGCTTCAACGCGAGTTCCACAAGCTTATCCATCAATTGCTCGAAGCTGATGCCGGTCGCTTCCCAAAGGTAGAACGACAACGAGCCCGGGATGGTGTTGATTTCATTGACATAGATAGAATTGTCCTTACGGTCAATCATCACATCTATGCGGCTTACACCATGGCATGACAACACGCGGAATGTCTCGCCTGCCATGTGGCGTATCTTCTCGCTAATCTCAGTCGGAAGGTCGGCAGGAATGCGCTTCTCACTTGCCTGCATACCCTTAGTCGACTTGCTGCCACCCATGTACTTATCTTCGTATGAAAGGAAATCGCCGGTCTTGATAGGTTCTTCACACACGCTTGACTGATGGTCGTCAGCATCACCGAGCACCGAGCAGTTGATCTCTTGGAGTTGCTCAATCATATCTTCGACGATGATGCGTTGCGAGAACTTCTCAGCATGGTTGACACGCTCTATCAATTCTTCACGATTGGAAGCCTTACCGATGCCGACGCTTGAGCCGAGGTTGGCAGGCTTAACGATGACAGGATAACCAATCTTAGTCTCAATCTTATTGATAAGTTCGTCTCTCTGAGAGAACCACTGACCATCGGTAAACCACACATAATCCACCACCGGAATGTCACACTCCTTGAGAATCATCTTCATCGTGATTTTGTCCATACCATTGGCACTTGAGAGAGTGTTGCAACCGGCAAAAGGAATGCCGATAGTCTCAAGCAGACCTTCGAAAATGCCATCTTCGCCATTTGTGCCGTGAAGCACCGGGATTACAACGTGGAGTTCAGCCACTACAGCGTTGCGCTTAGAAAAGAACGACGTCTCAGCCTTGTAAAGGTTGTAGTCGCCATACTCAGGACGCATAAAGACCTCAGTACACTTCTCAGTGAGAGCCTTCATATCCTTGTAGTTGCGCACATCGAGAAGTTCACTGCCTGTGAACCATCTGCCCTGCTTAGATATATATATTGGGACTATATTGTATTTCTCTGCATTAAACGCATTGATAGCTTGCAAAGCCGAAATTACCGAAATCTCATGTTCTACCGATCTTCCACCGAAGAACACTGCTACGTTTGTCTTCATCTTATCTAAATTTTAATCTGACGACGGCGAATAACACATTCACCGACAATTTATTCTATATCGTTGACGATAGAAAACACGCACTTCTATTGGCACTCAATCCTCTATCATGACTGCAGAAAACGCGCACTTCTATTGGCACTCAATCCTATATCATGACTGTAGAAAACGCGCACTTCTATCAACAATCTACAATTAAGTCGCAAAATTAGTAAAAATCTGCGACTTTTCCAATCCCTCACCCCCGACTTTTTTCAATTATTTTCCCATCCTCTCCACCTAATAGTCCACTGACGCTCTCTATGACACTCTCTATGCTTACAAACTTTCTTCAACGACATTGCGCACCAGCCATCAAAACTCAACGTTCCACGATGGAGGGGGATTTGGCATTATGTTTGTGCGGGGAGGGGTAGTCATTTGTGTTTTATGAATAAATTGGAGATTTATAAGTCGACTAATCGAGTCAGAAAGTTGCTCAAGGAGCGACGTCTTAAGGAGGCGTTTGCCTTGCTTAATGAACTTAATTGTAAGGTCGAAAATTGGCAAGTCGGTGAGGAACTCCGCCGCATGGAGGAGACTTATCGCTATATGATTCACTATATGATGGAGGGCATGGATGACCCCCATCGTGAAAGTCTTTACGCCGACCTTACGGAGCGTCTGGCTATGATGACCAATGAGGTGGAACGCACGTTGCAAGCCAAGTTTGCTTCAAGTTCGCTATATCTGAATCTTTATCGCACGCATTCGCAACGCCAACTTTCTCTGAGAGAAACGATTAACCACTATCATGTGCTCAATGAGAAGGCTGAGTTGTCGGCTGAAGTCGGCATTGACGATAATGGCATTACGGCCGATAAGGAGAGGGCGTTGATAGATGTGTTTGACTCTATTTGGCTCAACCTTCACCTATCGGATAAGGACGCTACACTGATGGAAGAGGTGCTGACCTCGCAACGCTATAGCTATGAACTTAAATGCCAGGCTATCTCAGCTTTGATGATGAGTCTGCTTCAGTGCTACGACTCGGGCAAGTTGATGCTTCTACTGGGTGTGTATGACACTGTGGCCGACCGCAATGTCGCTATGCGTGCTCTGGTGGTCGCTATCATCTGCCTCTATACTTATCGTGACAAAGTGGCAGACAATGCTACGCTCATCAATCGATTGACGGCTCTGACCGATAGAGCAGATTTTCAGTCGGATGTGAAGAGCATTATTTTCGACCTTATTCGCACTCGCGACACCGACCGTATCAATAAGAAGATGAAGGAGGAGGTGATCCCCGAAATCATGAAGCTTCAGCCGGAAATTATGAAGCGTTTCAAGGGTACGGAGAAGGACGCTGAGGTCGATATCAATAATATGGAGGAAAATCCAGAGTGGGCTGAGTTGCTCGATAAGAGCGGTCTCAACTCTAAGCTCAAGGAACTCAGCGAGATGCAACTTGAGGGTGGCGATGTCTTTATGATAGCGTTTTCCAATCTGAAGAACTTCTCTTTCTTTAATAAGGTGTCAAATTGGTTTCTCCCCTTCTCTACCGCTCATAGCGAACTGAGCAATCTTCGTGCTCTCAACAACGACAATCTGATGGGCATCATCTGTGGTGACTCTATTATGTGTGATTCCGACAAGTATTCGTTTGGTCTGTCGGTGGCACAAATGCCTGAGGCTCAACGCTCGATGATGATTCAGCAATTTGACGCACAGTTTGAGCAGATCAATCAGCATCGCGAGAATAGTCTGCAACTCTCTTTGACTGCCGACCATAAGACCGAGGCTACTAAGTTTATCCGCGACATCTATCGCTTCTTCAAGTTGTTTAACCGTCGCTCGGAGTTTAACGACCCTTTGCGTCAACCTATCAATTTCGTCTATATGCCTGTGATTGCCGACATGCTTGGCACTGACGACAATCTTCGTCTCATCGGCGAGTTTTATTTCACTCGCGGCTACTACAGCGATGCTTCAGCCCTCTTCAAGATGATTGAGAGCAAAGGGCTTAGCGACGAATTGATATTGCAAAAGATAGGCTATTGCTATCAGTCGCTCAAGGAGTATGACCAAGCATTGGACTATTATAAGAAGGCTGAAATCCTCAATCCCGACAATTCATGGCTGGTGAAAAAGATTGCTCTATGCCACAAGAATCTTGGTCAGTGGCAACAGGCTGCCGTCTACTATGAGAAGGCTCTTGAGCGCAATGATTCCAACCTCAATCTGGTGATGAATCTTGGTCACTGTCTGCTTCAGTCGGGCGAAATCGAACGAGCTGTGAAGTGCTACTATAAGGTGGAATACCTTGACGAGAAGAGCACCCGTGCTGTGCGACCAATCGCTTGGTGTGAGTTTGAACTCGGTCAGTATGACAATAGCGAACGCTACTACAAGCGAGTATTGGAGGACAACCCTACCGCGCAAGACTATATGAATGCCGGCCATTTGATGCTTGCTACCGGTCGTCGCAAAGAGGCACTCTCCCACTACTCTCAAAGCCTTCGTTTATCATCGAAGGAGGAGTTTATCAAGTCACTACTGGAAGACAGCAAGCACCTTGCAAAAGGTGGTATCGAGGAAAGAGATATCCCAATCCTTATTGACAAATTATTGTATGATACCGACAATCTCTGATACGCATCAGGCTTCTTTATAGAAGCTCTATACATGGAAACAAAAATGATTGACCGAGTGGCCAATCATTTTTTTGTATATATCTACCCGGTGAAGGGAATAAGTCGAAGAAACGTATTGTCGCTATCTATATTTCTTGAGCGTTGTCTCAATCTGATCGATGAATTCTGCAAACGATTTCTCTACGCCGATACGGTTTTGCACATTCTTTATGCCGTGGAGCACTGTGGCATGTGTGCGACCAAGTTTTGCACCAATCATGGTCGATGACAGGTCGGTGAATTTATTGGCAAGATACATCACCACTTGACGAGCGTCAGCGATGTTGCGCATACGATTTTTAGTAAAGATGACGTCGGAGTCGAAATTGTAGGCAGCTGCCGTAGTCTCCACAATCATCTCGAAATTTATCTTCTTTGTAATCTTGACAGTGCTCTTCATCACCACACGAGCGAGATCGGCTGTGACAGGGTGATTGAGGATAGACGCACGCGTGATGAGCGACATAATGACACCTTCGAGTTCACGCACTGAGTCTGTGGCATACTCGGCAATCAATTCGACCACATCTTCCGACAATGCGAGACCATTCTTACGCGACTTCTGATTGATGATTTGTTTACGCAACTCAAGGTCCGGCTTTGGCAACACCTCAGTAACACCCCACGAAAAGCGGTTGATCAAACGCTCCATGATGCCATCAAGTTCCACCGGAGGGCGGTCGCTGGTCATGATAATCTGCTTACCCTTTTGGTGAAGGTGGTTGAAGATTGGGAAGAAGGCTTTCTGCGTACCGACCTTTCCTGCTATCTCTTGAATATCATCAATCAATAGCACATCGATGCTCTGATAGAAGTTGATAAAATCGGTCACCTTCTTGTCGTGCACAGCCTGTCCATATTGGTTCTCAAACACTCGAGCTGTGATATATAGCACACGAGCCGATGGCTTTACCTCCTTGACTCTGATACCGATGGCCTGAATCAAGTGGGTTTTACCGACACCGGTCGGACCATATAGGAATACAGGGTTGAAATCGACCTTATTAGGGTTGTTGCCGATATATTCTGCGATGGTATGCACGAGTTTGTTGCTATTACCGACGCAATAATTTTCGAAGTTGTAGGTGAGATTGAGCTGAGAGTCGATATCCTCATATCTGACGATATTACTCGGCGTCTGACTCTCGATTATGACAGCCGATTCGGGATCCTTATTGACCACTTCGATGGTGTACTGAAGACGGACATTTGCGCCATAAACGCGCTTCATCGTCTTGGACAGAATCGGGAAGAAACGGCCTTCGTATTGCTCACGGAAGAAATCAGACGGCAAACGCAAAGTCACGACTTCATTCTCGAAACCGATAGATTCAACAGGTTGAAACCAAGACTGAAATTGAGTCTCGTGGATGTTGCTTTTAATGATTTCGAGGCAATGTTGCCATAGTTCTTTGTGATTTGCCATAACTTTAAGAGTCTAAATTTTCCGAAAAGGGATACAAATTTCGCACAAAAAAACCTAAAAAAAAAGTGCTGATTTATTTGGATTTTTTAAATAGACGATAACACTACTGAAAATCAGGCAGTTGCACCTTTTTCGAGTTTATACACCTTCTATTCGCAGATAGCATTAATGCCAAATGACTATCATTCAATGAATTACACACAAAGTCGCTGAATTTAATTATAACACTACCCTATCATAAACCTACATAAACAAGCGAAATGAGGGCAAATCATGCACATTGTTATTTAGAATGATTCTACATAAGAAAACTATAGACAATTACTGCCGTATCCCGGTCGGAGAATACGGCAGTCGTATAGAGTTGTGTCTTGTCTGCTATCGATGATGAGCAATCACCTTAAATCGTAAACGAAAGATGCCGACAATCTTGGAGATCGAAGCGATGCTGCCAATATCATTGCAGACAAATCGTTCAGTCTAAATAGCTTATAAAAGCTTGATTGAGATGTAGCGTTTAGGGTTGCGCTTAATGTCAACAATGAGTGAGTCGATATCGGCAGTCACACGATTGAGCTGATTGTAGAGCTGAGGATCGTTCATGAGCATACCGAGCGTAGAGTTCTTGTCGTTCAACTGAGCTGAGAACGTTGAGAGATTTGCTGTAGTAGCGTTCACATTGTCCATTGTCGACTGCAATGGTAGAGCCTTGAGCTGAGCCGAGAGTACAGCCAAGTCGTTGACCACCACATCAAGGTTGGTTGTAATCTTGCCGGCATTATCCATGATGCCCGGAAGCTGATTGTTCATAGTGTTGTTGAGGCCTACAGTAGCCAATTCTACGTTGGCAGTGATAGCGTCAAGACTCTTGACAGCATTAGCCAATGCAGGGTCAGCAATGAGTGTATTGAGGTTGCGCACCAACGAGTCGACTTGTGCGAGGATATTACCCACGTTAGGCATTACATCAGTCGAAAGAGCCGACATAAGGTCAGGGATGACTGCAGTCTGCACTTCACCACCGACAGGAATCTTAGCCGACTCCTTACCCATAATAATTTTCACAGAAGCTCCGCTCATCAAGCCTGATTCGATAACCGCACGAGAGTCGACAGGCAATGAAAGTTTCTCATCGACAGCGATAACAACGTCGACGATACCGGGGTTTTCGTAGTTGAAGTTAATCTCTCTGACTTGACCGACTTTGTAGCCGTCGACAGTGACCGGTGCTGCCACTTCCAGACCTGCTACATTGCTATACGAAGCATGATAGTAGTTGGTCGGCTGAAAGAGGTTGATACCTCTGAGGAAATCGATACCGAAGAATAGGACTACCAATGCGATAATGACGCAGAGTCCGATGATAAATTCCTTTGTTGCAATCTTTTTCATTATGTTTTAATCTTTTTATTTAGCTAATTTTGTTTCCTCCAACACATAGGCTTCGGGAATTTTTTGCTTGATAGTTTCGAGCACAGTGAGCATCTCTTTTTTGCTATGGCTTTCTCCATAAGTGTAATGATACTGACCATTAGAAAGTTTGCACTTGACAGGCTTCAATCCACAGAATCGCTCGTCGCCGGGACGCAACAATTCCTCACATGTCAAGATATGTATCTTGTAGATAGTGGTTCGCTTATTGAGTTTTGACTTGCGGCTTTTGCTTGTCGACTTGCTCTGTTTATTGGCCTCCTTGGCAGATGCGACTTTAGACTCTGACTTCGCTTTTTTGTCGACAGAGGCAACAGTCTGCTTGCTTTGCTTTTGAGCAGTAGCGACCTCACCTTTTGGCTGGATAACAGACTTTTCAGCCTTTGCATCCACCTTTGTCTCAGACTTTTTATCGGTCTTCTTATCGTCAACTGAAGCGACTATACGTGATGTCGTGCCTAAGTTTGTCTTCTTATTGAGCTTGGCAGAAGATGGACGATTCTTGTCGGACTTAGAGGAGCGTGACGATTTTGACTCGTCGGATACGGATTCAGATTTCTTCATTTCATCTTTGCTGCTCTTGCTTTGCTCCATCACTTGTGCCAAATCTTCGAGCACCACCTCTTCTCCTTCCTCCATCAGATAGTAGGGCTGCTTCTTCTCTTTGATGACAGCCACTTCGTACTGCTGCTGCTCAGAAGCTTGCTTTGACTGAGTTGAACGACGGCGGCGCTGACCGGTATTGTTGCTTGTTGAGGCTTGCTGACTACACGCAGTCGGAGCTTTGGTCTTCTTAGCAGAGTCCTCCTGACCATTGCTTTGGATAACGACTTGAGCTTCGAAATCATCGACTGTGACCTCATCATCAGCCGGCTCAGGCTCTGTAGTTTCAGCGACTTTGCCCTTTTTTGATGAGTGTGAGACTATATTTTTGTAATAGGCCTCTACGGCGTTGAAGATGCCTTTAGCCAACTGCTTTTGACCATCTTCAGATGCCAAGTATTTAGCAGAAACAGGGTTGCAAATAAAGTCGAGCTCCACTAAAACGGCAGGCATTGATGTCGCCCAAAGCACCCAGAATCCGGCTTGATGCACTCCCCTGTTCTGACGCTTAGCGACCTTGGCGAGTTGCGTCTGAATGCCATTGGCAAGCTTGATGCTCTGCGACATATTGGTCTTCTGCGAGAGTTCGAAGATGATGTAAGACTCGTCGGAATTAGGGTTGAAACCTTGATATGTGGTCTGGAAATCTTTTTCAAGCGTCATAACGGCATTTTCACGACGAGCGACCTCCATGTTGTCTTCGTCTTTATGCAGACCGAGCGTATAGGTCGAAGCCCCACAGATGGTGCGACGATTCTTATTGCTCATAGCGACAGAGTTGGTGTGAATCGAGATAAACAGGTCGCCTTTTGCCTTATTGGCAATTTCAGCACGCTGTTGGAGAGTGAGATATGTGTCATTATCGCGAGTGTAGACCACAGTCGCGTCCTTGAGTTTCTTGTCGATTAATTTGCCAAGTTCGAGGGCTACGGCGAGATTGATGTCCTTCTCTTTGACTTGATTGTCAACAGCTCCGACATCCTTGCCTCCATGACCTGCATCTATGACAATAGTGAAATCTTCCGCCACAGCAGAAAACACACATATCAATATCATCGCCATCGCTATGAAGCCACGACGCATTAAAGTATATAGTATTGTCATTATAATCCAAATAAATGGGAACTTCTATTAATTCCCGGATTAAGTTATTTATTTTATTTTCGGGGGCTTCCTTTTGTGTGCTCTATGTTTGATTTCATCCAAGTTGCTCACGCTCGGGATAGTTTATGCGAGCATAACTCTCCACTCGCTCAATCGCAACAGTTTGACTGGCATCTTTTCGCCTTTAACTCAGTCGTATAGCT
>JAFYNZ010000016.1 GCA_017547845.1 Muribaculaceae bacterium | reverse complement strand
GATACATTTTAAAGTGCCTGCAAACACTACAGGTGAGGAATTGCATATTGAAACAGGTGTATCCGATCCCCCTATATATATGAATGGTGCAACCATAATTTTTATTCAGGCGGCGAAGTGATGGTCGCATGACGGATGGTGTAAAACCAAGATAAGGCACTAATATAGCATGAAAGCAGAGGGCGTGGCTGTCAAGGTCGCGCCCTTGCTCTAATCCGGGGGCGGCAGCATACGGTGGTGGCGTTCGCTATGCTCACTGACCACCGGTTATGAAGGTGTAACACCCTCCGGGGGTATCAGCGACGATTGAATGCATAATGGGTGTGTGGGAATGTGTAATGGGCAAAGGGCTAACATACTTAAAAGGGTTGAAGGGGTAATGTTTAATGTTTAGGGTTTAATGGAGGAATTAGGTTTTATTCACTTTTGTTAAAGATACAAAAAACGTTTGGATATATCACAGACTTATTATTAACTTTGCACCGAACTCGAATGGTGGTGTCCGGATAGCCTCACGGCTTCCGTGGCTGAGATAATACACATTGCACCAGTACAGGTAATGCTGACGCTGGAAGTTTGGAGTCATCTATTCAGGTGGGTAATATCTTACCCCTAACTGTATCACTATTTGGGCTATATGTAATCTAAACAAGTAGTGATATGAAGTCAATCAAATCTTATCCGGTAGTATTATCGATAGCAGGCTCTGACTCGTCAGGAGGAGCCGGAATACAAGCCGATCTCAAAACATTTTCTGCTCTCGGAGTTTATGGCGCGACAGCTATCACCGCGGTCACGGCACAAAACACTGTCGGCGTTCACGCTCAATGTGCATTGCCACCTCAGATGGTCTATGATCAGATAGTGGCGGTGGTCGATGATTTGCATCCATCGGTTGTGAAGATAGGTATGCTGTCGAATTCGGAGATAGTGTGTGCAGTAGCCGATGCTCTCGGTCGCTATGCTTTGCCTGTGGTGCTCGACCCGGTCATCGTGTCGAGCAGTGGTCATCGTCTTTTGACAGAGGAGGCTATCGATGTCATCAAGGAGAAGTTGCTCCCTATGTCGATTCTGACTACGCCCAACATTCCGGAGATGGAGGCGTTGACGGGCATGCAGATTTCTACTGATAGCACCAAGAGCGACGCTGCCCGACATCTGCTGTACTACGGAGTCAAGGCTGTGCTTCTCAAAGGCGGTCACGAAGAGGGGGAGGTGAAGCGAGATCTTTTGTTTCAGACTCATGCCGATGCGTTGAGTGTCGAAGAATTTTCTACCGAAACAATTCCTACACGAAACATTCACGGCACAGGTTGCACCTTGTCGTCGGCCATCGCGGCGTTATTGGCGAGAGGCCTCGGTCTGAGCGAGGCTGTGGCAGAGGGTAAGAGTTTCATCACGGAGGCTTTGCGTGCCGGAGCCGATGTCGCTATCGGTCAGGGCTATGGTCCGGTCAATCATGGTTTCAACCCTCTAAAAATGCTGACTTATGAAGCTCGATGACTACCGATTGCAGTTTATAACCCATTGCAATGAGCGATATTCCTATGTAGACTCGGCACGCATCGCGTTGGAGGGTGGATGTCGATGGATTCAGCTTCGCATGAAAGATGCCGATGAGATGACGTTGGAGCAGACGGCACGCATCGTCAGGGAGATGTGTAGCGAGGTGAATGCGACATTTATCATCGACGACAATGTGCCGATGGCTCGAAAGGTGGGTGCTGACGGTGTGCACCTCGGCAAAAACGATATGCCTGTCGCTGAGGCTCGCAAATTGCTCGGAAGCGAATACATCATTGGCGGAACAGTCAATACGTTTGACGATATTGAGTCGCTTCATCTGTCGGCATCGGTCGATTATCTCGGCTGTGGACCATTTCGATTTACCTCGACGAAGAAAAATCTCTCGCCGGTGCTCGGCATCGCCGGCTATCGCAGTGTGGTGGCAATGATGAGAGAGGCAGGTATCAGTATCCCTATCGTGGCGATCGGTGGTATTTGCATAGAAGATGTGGAGCCGCTGCTTGAGGCTGGTGTCGATGGTATAGCGTTGAGCAGCAGTGTGCTAAGTGCCGATGACCCTGTCGAGGAGATGCGTAGCATCGTGGCAATTGTCAATGAGTTTAGTGAGTAGATAAGTTCCCTTAATAAATAAAATATAATGGACAAAGAGTTTAAGATTTCTTATCCCGGCTCGGAGAAGGTCTACATCAATGGTAGCATTCACCCGAGTGTGAGAGTGGGTATGCGTGTGGTCAATCAGACTCCGACAGTCACCATAAAAGATGGAGAGCGTATCGAAAAGTCCAATCCGTCGATTTATATTTACGATACATCGGGTCCGTATGGCGACAAGGACGCTAAAATAGATTTGGAGAAAGGTCTGCCACATTTGCGTCAAGTATGGATTGATGAGCGTAAGGCCAAGGATGCCGACAACATATCTCAGATGTATTATGCTCGTCAAGGCATCATCACTCCCGAAATGGAGTATGTGGCGATACGCGAGAATATGAATTGCAGCATGCTCGGTATTGTCACTCACATCACTCCGGAGTTTGTCTGTCGTGAGGTGGCAGAGGGTAGGGCGGTCATACCTGCCAATGTCAACCACCCCGAAGCTGAGCCGATGATTATCGGAAGAAATTTCTTAACCAAGATCAATGCCAATATCGGCAGTTCTGCGACCACATCGGGCATCGATGAGGAGGTGGAGAAGGCGATCTGGAGTTGCAAGTGGGGAGCTGACACGATTATGGATTTGTCGACCGGTCAGCAGATTCACGAGACTCGTGAGTGGATACTTCGCAATAGCCCTGTGCCAATCGGTACGGTGCCTATCTATCAGGCTTTGGAACGCGTCGATGGTGTGGCAGAAAATCTGACTTGGGAGATTTTCCGCGACGTGCTTATCGAGCAATGTGAGCAGGGTGTGGACTATTTCACTATCCATTGCGGCATACGCTTGAAGAATGTGTCGCTCGCAGCTGAGCGTCTCACCGGCATTGTGAGTCGTGGCGGCAGTATCATCTCTAAGTGGTGTCAGACTCATCAACGCGAGAATTTCCTGTATGATCATTTCGACGACATCTGCGACATTGTGGCTCGCTATGATGTGGCTCTCTCGCTTGGCGATGGATTGCGTCCGGGTAGCATCTACGATGCCAACGATAGGGCTCAGTTTGCAGAACTTGATACCATGGGTGAACTCGTCCAAAGGGCATGGGCAAAAAATGTGCAAGTATTTATCGAGGGCCCGGGCCATGTGCCAATGCATAAAATCCGCGAGAATATGGAGCGACAGATAGAGAAATGTCATGGAGCACCATTCTACACACTCGGTCCATTGGTTACGGACATCGCACCCGGATATGACCACATCACCTCTGCCCTCGGTGCGGCTCAGATCGGATGGTATGGCACTGCGATGCTCTGCTATGTCACCCCTAAGGAGCACCTTGCGCTTCCCGACAAGGAAGATGTGCGTGCAGGTATCATAGCGTTCAAGCTTGCTGCTCATGCCGCCGACCTCGCTAAGCGACATCCCGGTGCTACGGTGAGAGACAACGCATTGAGCAAGGCTCGTTACGAATTCCGTTGGAAGGACCAATTCAATCTCAGTTTGGACCCTGAGAAAGCGTTGGAATACTATAAGGCCTCAAACAATGTCGGAGGAAAGTTCTGCACAATGTGTGGTCCAAACTTCTGCGCCATGAAGATCAGTCACACACTTTGTGATGAATAATTTTAGTGTATAAACTATTGATTTATAATATATTAAATAGACAATAAAGATGATCGAAAAATCAGTTTCTCAAGGTATTATCTCCTCTTATTTCAAGAAGTTGGAACGTAATTTGGACCTCGATGTAGCTATCGTAGGTGGTGGCCCTTCGGGCATCGTAGCAGCTTACTATCTTGCCAAGGCAGGGTTGAAGGTGGCACAGTTTGATAGGAAATTGTCGCCTGGTGGTGGCATGTGGGGCGGTGCGATGATGTTCAACGACATCGTCGTGCAAGAGGAAGCTTTGCACATCGTCAAGGAATTTGGCATCAACTATGAGCAATATAGCGACGACCTCTTTGTGATGGATTCTGTCGAAAGTACATCGGCTTTGCTCTATAAGGCTGTGCATGCCGGCGCTACTATCTTCAACTGCTACTCGGTCGAAGATGTCGTCTTTAAGAACAATGTGGTCAGCGGCGTGGTGGTCAACTGGACTCCTGTGTTGCTTCAAGGCATGCATGTCGACCCACTCAATATCATGGCTAAATGCGTCATTGACGGCACGGGCCACGATAGCGAAATGTGTCGCACTGTAGCTCGTAAGAACGGTATCCGTTTGGCTACCGACACCGGTGCTGTCATAGGTGAACGCTCGCTTGATGTGGTTGCCGGTGAGGAAGAAGTGGTCAATGGCACTAAGGAGATTTATCCCGGACTTTATGTCTGCGGTATGGCTGCTTCTGCTGTCAGTGGTACTCCTCGCATGGGCCCTATCTTCGGCGGTATGCTCCTTTCGGGTAAGAAGGTTGCCGACTTGATTATCAAGGCATTGAAGGGTTGATTTTAAGCCGCTTAGAGTGTCGCTCTATGAAGATTATCGCTATAACGTCTCCCGCCGTAGTAGTAGAAGAAGATGTGGCTGTCATCAGTGGGTTGCTTGATGGAGGTGTAGATGTGGTGCACCTCCGTAAGCCAGACTCAGACATTGATGACTGTCGCGACCTTTTGCGCCGTCTGGATAGCGTCTATCTGTCGAGAATCGTAGTTCACGACTATGTAGAGCTGTATAGCGAGTTTTCGTTGCGTGGTGTGCATTCTAATCGCAATGTCCCAATCCTCCCACCCGGCTATGTCGGGCAGCGTTCTCGATCCTGTCATTCGCTCGTTGAGGTCGTGAGATACAAGGACGAATGCGACTACCTTTTTCTCAGTCCGATATTCGATAGCATCTCCAAGCAGGGGTATAGCTCTGCTTTCAGCAGTGATATGCTCCGGCAAGCTGCCGACGATGGCATCATCGACAAAAAAGTCATCGCCTTGGGAGGGGTGACTTTCGATAGGTTGCCCTATCTGCGTGACTTGCAATTTGGTGGTGCTGCCATGTTGGGTGCGTTGTATAGTCAAGAGGGAATAAAGCGACTGAGAGAATGTAAATAAGCAAAGGCGGTCAAAACGACCGCCTTGTCTATTGTCTGATACGTTGTGTCTGATTATCCGAAATAGTAGTCGACATCGTCGCAAGCTCTTGGATAGTAGAGCATGCCGTTGGCGATATGGAGAGCTGCTTGCTCATCTTTAGCGACGCTTACGATGTTGAGAGCCCACGACATTGCATTTGCCGGACCATTTCCGCATACCAAATTTTCGCTGATTACGACAGGAGAGTCCACCATCTCTGCTCCGAGGCAAAGGCCTTCAAAGCTTGGGTAGCAAGTCGCTTTCTTGCCTGCAAGGATGCCGAGCTGTCCGAGCACTACAGCAGGTGCTGCGCAGATAGCTGCGATCTTGCGACCTTCTTCGTTGTGACGACGGAGCAAACCTTTGAGTTGGTCGTGCTCGTAGAGGTTAGTTGCACCAGGCATACCACCCGGGAGAATCAACCAATCAGGGTCGGTGAAGAGTGCGTTGTCATAGAGCGAATCAGCCTTAATGGTAACACCATGTGCACCTGTTACGTATAGTGAAGATGAGATAGAGACAGTCTTTACTGGCATTTCAGCACGGCGTAGAACATCGATTACTGTCAGCGCTTCAATTTCTTCGAAGCCGTCTGCTAGGAAAATAAATGATTCTTTCATAGTTTTGGCATTGATTTTAGTGTTGTAAATTATGTTTGTTGTAGAAAAACAATCGTCACGAAGTTTTTCAGCCGTAAATTTAATAAAAAAATCGCAAAATATAGTATCTTTGTGCTAAATTTTTAATTCTACATCATTTTTGCTGATTTAGTTATGACGAAAACAGCCCTGAAATTTTGGTCCTGCATCGCAGTGTTGTGTGTATGTTTTGCAGTAAGTTGCAGACAGTCAGACTCTTATAATTCGATTGACGGAGTGATATGGAACACCACTTATCACATCACCTATAATTCCGATTTAAATCTCACCGACTCGGTCATTGCTACGCTTCGCGATGTCGGGAGGAGTGTCTCAGCTTTCGACAGCACGTCGGTGGTCTCTAAAATCAATCGAAACGAGGAGGTTGCCCTCGACTCCCATTTTCGTAAGGTTTTCTCCAAGTCTGTAGAGATACATAGCATCACCGATGGAGCTTTTGACCCTACGATTTCTCCACTTATCAATGCATGGGGATTTGGTTATGCCCAGGCGGCTGCCGATACACTCGCTGTCGACAGTCTGTTGCAATTTGTCGGCCTATCGAAATGTAGCATCGATGGCGACAGACTGGTCAAGGAAGATAGCCGCACCACGTTCAATTTCTCTGCCATTGCCAAAGGGTATGGGTGTGACTGTGTGGCTGAAATGTTCCGTCGCAATGGTATCAATGATTTTCTTATCGAGATAGGGGGCGAAATTGTGGCATCAGGCCGGAGCCCGAAGGGTAGGGCATGGAATGTAGCAGTGCAAGCACCATCAGATAGCCCTAATGCTGATGCACAGATAGTCGTTCAATTCACAGATATGGCGATGGCTACATCGGGCAACTATCGCAACTATCGCCAAGAGAATGGCCGTCGCATAGCCCACACTATTGACCCCGTCACAGGACGCCCTAAGCAGACCGATGTGGTCAGTGCGACTATAGTGGCAGCCGATTGTATGCAAGCCGATGCTTATGCCACAGCCTGCATGGTCATGGGTAGCCAAGACGCTCGTCATATGATTGAGGCTCAGGGTATTGCCGCATTTCTTATTATCGACGATGGCTCTACTTGGTCGTCGACAGCTTTTAGTAAACTCACAACCAAATAATACTGCTATATGAATTCTGACACATTTATTCTTGCACTGCTTGTGCTACTCGCATTGTTGCTCATTGTGGTGCTTATCCGTTCATTCCGTCGCCCTGATGATGCCTCCAAAGTGCTTGAATTGCAACGCCGCCAACTTGAGGAAGTCAACCGACGACAAATCGAGATTCTCAATCAGCAACATTCTCAACAGCTCCAATCTTTGGCGACAAAGTATGACCAACAAATCCAGACGATGCGCCACGACATGGCGACTCAGTTTAAGGCCCTCTCTTCAGAGGTGCTTCAGCAGAACAGTCGCTCATTGCGTGAGTCAAATAGTGAGCAGATCGAGGCTATCCTCCGCCCATTCAAGGAGAACATCGATAGTTTCCGTAAGGCTGTCAACGATAGTTATGTCCATGAAAATGCCTCTCGCAAGTCGCTTTATGACCAAATTGAGAAGTTGATGCGTCTCAACGAGTCTATAGGAAAGGAAGCGCATAATCTCACCACCGCGCTCAAAGGCAACTCTAAGGTGCAAGGCGACTGGGGGGAAATGATACTCGAAACTCTTCTCGAAAATGCCGGACTTCAGCGAGGTGTCAACTATGATGTGCAGGCTACTCGCGACACTTCCGGAGAATTGATTCGCAGCGAAGAGGGTGGCAGCCTTCGCCCCGATGTGATAATTTATCTTCCAGACAACCAGTCGATTGTGGTCGATTCTAAAGTCTCGTTGTCGGCATTTGTCGACTATTGTAATGCCGAGACCGAACTTGAGCAGAAGGATGCAGGCAAGCGACATCTGCAATCGGTGGTCAATCATATTAACGAACTTGATCGCAAGCGTTATCAACGTGCTGTCAAGGGTTCGGCCGATTATGTCATGATGTTTATCCCCAACGAGTCGGCCTATGTCGCCGCAACTCAACTCGATATCAACATTTGGAAATATGCCTACGATAGAGGTGTGATGCTTGTCTCGCCGACTCATCTATTCTCAGTGATGAGCATTGTCACTCAACTTTGGCAACAGGACAAACAGAACAAACACGCTCTCCGCATTGCAGAGAAGGGTGGCAAACTATACGACAAATTGGTGCTGTTTGTAGAGTCGTTTGAAAGTGTCGGCAAGTCGATCGGTAATGCTCAAGAAGCGTTTGATAAGTCGCGTGGACAATTGATGACAGGCAAGGGCAATGCTCTCAAGCAAGCCAACGACCTCCGCGAGCTCGGAGCGAAAACATCTAAGATGCTCCCCGACCGCCTCCTCTCCGACACCGACCTCCCCTTAACATAACGCCCTCTCACTCCTTCAAAATACATTTTTCTTTTTGAGTAACCAGAATTTTTGTCAACTTTGAAATATGATAGTTGGGTGGTGCAGTATTGCATTTAATTGATGTCACTTATATTATGAGAATGCGTGATGTCTGCATTTTCCGTATCTATGGAATGGAAATTTTTTTTAACTTTGCGAGAAATAACTTAATAAGATATGGTAAAGAAAATTAATCTACTGCTATTCTCAATAGCGATATTATTGTCGTCTTGTTCTACATTTAGAGCTATTAAGAACGGAAATCCTGCGATAGATGATTATAATGTATTCGTACAAGATACAGTACACAATTCATCAAAAGTTTTTTCATTTGCTGAATTACCCCAAGAAGAAAGAAAACTTAACACGTTACCTGTAGATGTCTATTTTACGAAGAGTGACACAATGAAGCAAATGACTCTAACCGAGATGCTCGAATATACGGCAAAACCGGCAGCTGCGATTATTATTAAGAATGATACCATTATATATGAACATTATAGCGGCGGGCTGAATAAAAGCAGTCAAACTACCGTGTTTTCGGTTACTAAGACAATTACAAGCATACTATGTGGTATTGCTTTAAAAGACGGATATATCGAAAGCGTAAAAGATCCTGTAACAAAATATATTCCTGAGTTAAAGACGAAGGATAAAATGTTTCACCAACTCACGATTGAGCATTTGCTTGATATGAGTGCAGGACTTAAATTTGAGGAATCGTATAGTTTTAATCCTTTTTCAAAGATTTCAGAGCTATACTATGGAGATAATACTTTGAAAACTATTTGTAGTATGAAATTTATCTCAACTCCGGGCGAAAGGTATCATTATGATTCGATGACAACTGCCATATTGGGGCTTGTTATAGAACGAGCAACAGGAATACCATACGCTAAATATCTTTCAGATAATGTATGGCAGCCATTAGGCATGGAACAGTCGGCTACCATAAGTCTTGACAGCAAGAAACACCGTCACGCAAAAAGTTATGCCGGCCTTACAACAAATGTTCGTGATTTAGCCAAAATAGGCAAACTATACATAAATAAAGGCTGTTGGAATGGCGAGCAAATTGTAGATTCAGCTTATGTAGAGCGTTCTCACAGCAAAAATGTTGTGGGCAAAAATAATGGAACATACTCATATAGTTGGTATTGGGGAAGTTATGATCATAAGAAATTTGATGATATGGATAGCTTATATGATTACTATAAATCAGTGCCTGATGTAGAAGTTTGTGGCGCAAACAGAAGCCGAACTACAGGTAAATATAAAGCAATACTCCATCGAGGTGGATTTTGGGCTTACGGTCTATATGGACAAGTGCTTTATGTAAATCCACAAAAGAATATCATTGCGGTATATTTGGGCGGAGACCGTATCGAAGACTACTACAATATATTTGATAGACTATTAGAGCAATTGTAATTTTTGTCTTTTGGACGGCGATATGAATAGCCGAGGGTTAAAGGCGTAGCTTGACACCCCCGGTGCAAGGATGCCTTTTTAGGCGTGTAGCGTGTGTGAGATACCCCGATCAGGGGTATTATTTCGATAACCGGTGGTAAACGAGCGTAGCGAGTGCCACCACCGGATTCGGCTACACACATATACACCTAACCCCGAATGGGGTTGCACACAGTCTCTAACGTCTCACATATAGCTAAACGCTCTTATATAGCTACACTCTCTTATATATTCATACGTGCAACAGACACGATGTACTACCCACTTCGGGGTAGTATGTAGATAGTGTCATCTATCCACGGGTGACGCTCTCCTGACGGCTTCGCTTACCCGCGGCTACCGAAGTATTACCCCTATCGGGGTAGTGCTCCATATGGTTCTGTTGCCTCACTACCGAGATAGCCAACGCATTTCGCAAGAAAACCCAAAAAACTCCAAGAAAAGAAATTGAATTAGCAAAACGATTAAAAAAAGAGTATTATGAAGACAAAGAACAAAATTTATAATGTGAGTGAAGAACTCAATCAAGTTTTCGGAGCACATGGTACTGAAAGCCGAAAAGAAGCAGAACGTCAAGCATGGGAAGAATACAATGCCCAAATTTTGCTCGATGCTCGTAAACAATTTGGCATGACACAATCGGAATTGGCTGAAAAAATTGGTGCAGACAAAAGTCATGTATCTCGTATTGAACGAGGTCTTATCGTTCCATCAATTTCAACTTTCTATCGTATGGTTTCAGCAATGGGATTATCGGTTGAACTAAGATAATTTTCTGTCTTTGAGGCAGCGACAAAATAAAAATAGCTTTGTGAGTAAGATCACAAGGCTATTTTTATTATGCACAACACAAATTTTAATTTCAACTGTGTAGAAACACTCGCAGAATCTTTAGTGATGAAGTGTGTTATAGCAGTGGATTGGGGTGCAATAGTGTCGTGGAAGAAGTGTGTCTAATGAGACTGATATGGTATTTTCGCCCTCTTCGTCTGAAATTGTCTGAAATTGCGTTGTTTTTGCATAAATTAAAAAACGAAGTGCGAAAAATATGATGTTTAAATTATCATCAATACTTCAAACTAATAAGGTTTGATTTACATTTTGGGCATGCCCAAAATGTAAATCGGCAGCAGAAAAACGAGCAATACGAAAAAAGGAG
>JAFYNZ010000015.1 GCA_017547845.1 Muribaculaceae bacterium | reverse complement strand
TAAGTATTTCAATGTACTTGTTTTTCGTTTCGCTCAACGGTCTGCAGTGTGGCTCGCTAGCCCCCGTTTCCGTTTTGCGAGTGCAAAGTTACGACGACTTTTTGACATGACCAAATTTTTTGACGAAAAAATTTCAAAAAATTTTGCTGTTTTTTGACGTTTTTAAGTTAATCATCTGTAAATCAGCAAAATAAAAAATATGCTGTAAAACATGTTTTTTGAACATATTTTTCAGCATTCCGCATTTTTGTCGGTTTTTGGGCTTTTTGGCCCTTTTTGCCGCCTGAGGATTTTTTAGAGGTTTTGGACCTTTTTTGAGGATTCAAATTCGATTTTTCAATTACCCGAGTTTTTTAAGGATTCAAATGCTTTTTAAGGAAGCACCCGATTTTTTGATGAGCCTTTCGCTTTTTTCTCATTACGTTCCCGATAAAGTCGTAGATAGGATAATATTTGTAGCGCCTATAGTCTTTATAGTGATGATAGATTTTAATGAGAGGTAGACGCAATAGATACTATAGATACTATAGATAGAGTAGATACTATAGATATAATAGAATAGATGGAAGAGAGGAAGGAGAGAGGGAAAGAGAGAGATGAGGCTATACGTGGAAGATAGTGAAGGCGATTGTGCAGATTATGGTCATCAACAACAGAAGCATTGCTGTTTTGCCTAATAGTGGATTTAATTTGGCGCCTCGATTTTTCACAAGCGTTTGCCACAACATGCCATGCAAGAAGTAATAGCACAACCTTATAATCACGCCTATATATATAGGAAGCAACTTCCACACAGGATAAAGCAATGCAACAGCAAGAATTCCACTGAAAAAATACACCCAACTCATCGCTTTACGACCGAAGATAACAACCGTCGTGCGTTTGTTGACTGCTTTATCGTCATCCATGTCACGATAATTATTGACAACCAAAACATTTGCCGCCATCAAACCTATTGCAACTGAGACAGGCAACGATGTCTGTAGTCCCGACCAGTCACCCATCTGCAAGAAGCATGTCAGAGTCACAGGAACAACACCAAAGAATATTACTACAGCGACATCACCAAGTCCATGATGCGACAACGGATACGGTCCGGCACTATATGCCAATGCAAAAAGCACTACTGCTATACCTATAAGTATCAGCCACCAGCCACCGTAGAAAAGCATCATACAACCGACAACGCATGCCAGTGCCAAGGTGATGAATGTAGCAACCTTCATTGCTTGAGGAGTTATATCACCTTCGGTCACACCTCGACGAAATCCTTCGCGACCTTTCTTATCAAGACCATTCTTGAAATCGAAATATTCGTTTGCGAAATTTGAAGCAATCTGAGCAAACAAAGCAAAAAACAGACATAGCAATGCCGGCACTGCCGAGAATTTATCGTAATAAGCAGCACAACCACAGCCACCAATGACTCCGGCAAGGCTTACAGGAAGCGTGCGAAGGCGCATTGCCTCAATCCAACTTTTCAACATTGTATATAGGTATTATATATAGGGGAACATCTAAAAATTCCCGATTTCGATTAACACTTTGGCTTTTGTGTCTTCCTTAAAATAGGAGCACAGAAAAGATTTTAGGTATTCATTGTGCCAATCATCGCTTGGCACGAAAAAAAGATTGCATCAACTGTCGACACTCCTCTTCAAGCACGCCGACCACGACCTCCGTCTTCGGATGTAGCGGTGTCTTATTGCCTGACAGCAACGTCGAATAGCCTCGTTTCTTATCGGAAGCACCATAAACTATGCGTGCTATCTGACTCCACCCAAGAGCTCCGGCACACATAGGACAAGGCTCAACGGTGACATAGATAGTGCAACCTGTCAGGTATTTACCTCCAAGATAGTCTGCTGCCGCAGTTATAGCTTGCATTTCAGCGTGGGCTGTCACATCACAAAGTCGCTCCGTCAAGTTGTGTGAGCGTGCAATAATCTTTCCATTTGACACGACTACTGCCCCAATAGGCACCTCATCTTCTCGAGCGGCCAACTCTGCTTCTTTCAACGCTTCGCGCATGAAACGCTCGTCTCGCTGTTGCTGTGTCTCGTTAAGCATGGAGTTACAGGATTTTTTCCAAGTAAGATTTCACATTATTCATCAGCCATCGCGGTGTCGATGTTGCGCCACAGATTCCGATGCGTTCGACATCAGAAAACCATGCCGAATCAATCTCTTTCTCATTTGAGATGAAATATGTGCGTGGATTGACATTAAGACATTGTTGGAACAACACCTTGCCGTTGGAACTCTTTTTCCCACACACAAACAACACCACTTCGTGCGACGCTGCAAACTCGCGAATTTTCGGTATACGATTGGCCACCTGACGACAGATAGTGTCGAAAAACTCAAACTTACCATCGACTTTGCGTCGGCGTATTTCCTCAACTATCTGACGGAAACCTTCGAGCGACATCGTTGTCTGCGAATAAAGCGCAATATCTCTGCTGAGATCCAATCCATCAAGGTCATCGATGGTTTGGATAACGACAGCCTCGCCATCGGTCTGACCTACCAACCCGTTAACTTCGGCATGACCATTCTTACCGTATATCAATATCAGAGGACGCTCTCCCTTATCATTGCATTGAGAGAACGCGCTCTTGATGCGCTTCTGTAATTGCAACACCACAGGACATGTCGCGTCGATAATTTCGATGCGATTCTCTTCTGCCATGCGATAGGTCTCCGGTGGCTCGCCGTGAGCACGAAGCAAGACCTTTACATCTTGAAGTCTCTTAATATCGGAGTGGGTAATCGTCTGAAGACCATTAGCACATAATCGGTCGACCTCGTTGGAATTGTGCACGATATCGCCCAAGCAATAGAGATGTCCCGACTTCTCAAGTTCCTCTTCCGCTTTACGAATTGCAGTCACCACACCGTTGCAGAAACCTGAATCCTTATCTATCTCAATTTGTGGCACGATCGATCAGGCTTTAGATGAAACGATCTTATTATATAGGTCAAGAAGCCATTGATTCTGCTCCTCGATGGTCATATTGTCGTTGTCGAGCACATAAGCGTCATCAGCTTTTCTGAGAGGAGACTCTTGACGAGTGCTATCGATGTGGTCGCGCTCGCATACGTTTTTGTACACATCTTCGTATGCCACGTCTTGACCTTTCTGCTGGAGTTCCAAGTGACGACGCTTAGCTCTGACCTCAGGCGAAGCATCGACAAAAACCTTCATCTCGGCAGCAGGAAATACAGTCGTACCGATATCACGGCCATCCATTACGATACCCTTTTCGACACCGAAGGCCTGTTGCTTCTTGACCAAGTCACGACGCACTTCAGCCACAGCCGACACCGGGCTTACTTGATTTGACACCTCAATGGTGCGAATCAGATCTTCCACATCTTCTCCATTCAGCACAGTGCGAGAGCGACCGGTCGCATCGTCCACTCTGAACGAAATAGCGATGTTAGACAATTCATCAATCAAAGCCTTTTCGTCAAGAGAGTCAGGGGTCGAAATACCCTTGCGCATAGCGTAAAGTGTCACAGCACGATACATCGCACCACTATCTACGTAGGCATAACCTATCGTTTTAGCCAACTGCTTGGCCATACTGCTTTTGCCTGATGACGAAAAGCCATCGATTGCTATAATAATTCTGTTGTCTGCCATAATTTTTATGTATTTGGTCGGTGGTTACCGACGGAGTAATTCATTGAGATTTGTCGACAAGTTGAGCATAATCGACGAGCCCGACTTGTGAGGTTGCGCATATGACACACCTAAAGCGAAGGATTTCACCTTTAACCCTGCGCCAATCGAAAATCCCGACAAGATATTGCGGTTATAGGTCGACATATCGGTGCGAGTCTTATAGTTGTAGCCAAGTGCAATATAAAATTTATCTGACGGTGCATACTGCAATCCGAATACCAGATGCCGAAACAAGTTGGATATAAAGCTCTGCTTGAGCACTCTGATTTCAGAGCCATTATCCTCCATATCATAATATGGTAGATTCCACTTATTGAGATGCCAAGCAGTGATCGACAACTGGAAAGGCGATGAACCAAGACGCTGCATCCAACCCAACTGAATGTCAAAAGGAAGACGGTCGTAGTCGTTGTCAAAGCGCTTAATCTGTCCGCCTAAATTTTTCAGCACCAAAGAGAGCGACATATCATGGTCCGGATCGTAGTAATTCAAGCCCAAATCGGTGGCCATAGCAAACGCAGTGTATTGCTCATAACTGGAATATATCATCTTCACATTGATACCACCACGAAGTCGATCGGTGAAGTCATGGGCATACATACCGCTGAACACCACATCTTGGGGAGAGAACGTTCCGACTACAGAGCCATCAGCCTCAGTCTGCGACATGGTGCCATAGCCGAGATACTGAATCCCAATCGACCACGCACCGCGATCTCCGGCAGCCATGCCATATCTGACACCGGCAAAATTGCTTGCGCCGAGATAATGCATGTAGTTAAAGCCGACCTGCATATCGATTTCCGGACCAAGCAATGCAGGATTCTGCTCCATAAGATTAATATCATCGTCAATCACCGTGATATTAGCTCCACCCAACGCAAAGGCATGACTCGACGACGGCACTTCCAAAAAACTATATGCCGACGCACCCTCTTGCGCAAAGCAATTGAGCGACCACAACATCACGATTGCAAATATATATCTCAGTTTCATTAACTCCTATTTTATACCATTATATATAACGTAATCAGTCTCAATATATTGTAACCACGCATCAAACGTCGTGTCACGACTCACCGACGACAAGCACACTGAAGGGGTGAAATTTGTCAAAAAACGTTTTTGGATAAATTAACCATTGAAATCAGAAACCAAGCATCTACAAATAGTCAAGTCTTAAATTTTCTAAACGTATCCTAATATTGAACTAAATGAATGTTAACACTATTGCACGTTAGTGAGAAGCGTTATATATTTGCAGTGAAAATAACCAATTAACCTCCAAATATGGCTAATTTTTACTATCGAATAATCACCCTACTGGTCATTGCAGTCGGATGTACATATATCGCCAATGCACAGACGTGCAAAGTCAATTGTGGTGTCAGCCACGAGGGTTGTGTCAAATACAAAGAGGTGTATGAATACGACTATGTATCCGAAAAACCAAGTTTTCCGGGCGGCGAGACCAAATTCGTCAGATTTATCAACAAGACTCGCGAATACCCTGCTGAAGCATATGAGAACAACATACAGGGCCGAGTAATATGCTCATTTGTAGTCAACACCGACGGCTCAATCACCAACATCCAAGTGCTTCGCGGTGTCGAAGAAAGTCTCAACAAAGAAGCAGTGAGAATCATCAGCAAAATGCCGGAGTGGACACCGGGCAAAATCGACGGACACACCGTCCCAGTCAGAGTCATCTACCCTATCGTTTTCAGAAAATAAATTTCCTCAATATAGAGCAAAAAAATAATCGGCTGAGCATATCAGTCGATTATTTTTTATGCCGGACTCAGATAGTCGGCTATGTATCCGAAATGGTTACACCAATTCTACGATGATATCGTCTTCGCTTACAGTCACAACGATTTTGCCTTCACGACCCAACCATCCGAGAGCGACCATAATCTCATCCTTTTTCAACTTAGAAATTTTCTTGATTTGCTTGTAACCGAGTACACGAGTTTCTGAAGAGTCAAGAGCGCGGTAAACTTCACCTGCCCAAATACCAAATAATTCGATGTTCATTTTTCTACCTTGATTTTATATGATTTTTACCTAAAAACGCCGCGAAATTACAAAAAAATTTCCCAAACGACAACATTTTACACTCATTCTACATAGCAAGTCGAGTCAACAACAAGGCCTAAAGCACTTAGTTCTAACGCACTATACAAACTCTTAAAAAATCACAATGCAAAATATATTCACACTATATACCTCGCAAATTGGGCATTCCTCGGATTATATCGTCAAAATAAATTGCTCTGACTCATTCATTCTATCGCAAATTTTGCCTATATTTGCAACATGGAAGGAACGGTAATCAAAAACACAGGCAGTTGGTATGTCGTACGCACCACCGACGACCAGCTTATCAACTGCAAAGTAAAAGGCAATTTCAGAATCAAAGGTATACGCACCACCAACCCCGTAGCGGTGGGCGACCATGTCGGCATCTCACTGACGCCCGACAACACCGGATTCATCAATTCGATACACACGCGCAAGAACTATATCATCCGTCGCGCGTCAAATCTTTCGAAAGAGAGCCACATCCTTGCAGCCAACATCGACTGTGCGTTCTTGGTCGTGACATTGCGTGAGCCGGTCACCACCACCACATTTATCGACAGATTTCTTGCTACGGCTGAAGCTTACAACATCACCACCGTACTTGTGTTCAACAAATGCGACATTTGGGACGAAGATGACAAAGAACTTGCCGAAGCTATGACCTATCTATACGAATCCATCGGCTACAAAGTGATACACACATCAGCAGCCACCGGCATCGGCATTGACACACTCATAGCGACAGCCAAAGACAAAGTGTCGCTTTTCGCCGGCAACAGTGGCGTCGGCAAATCATCACTTATCAACACCCTTATACCGGGCATCAATCTCAAAGTCGGCGAAATTTCCGACATCCACCACACCGGCACACATACCACCACATTCTCCGAAATGCATCGTCTGCCTTGTGGTGGAGAATTGATAGACATTCCCGGTGTCAAAGGATTCGGAACAATTGACTTCGATGCAGCAGAAGTGTCGCACTATTTCCCTGAGATCTTCAAAATCTCAGAAGATTGTCGCTACAACAATTGCACCCACACCCACGAACCGGGCTGCGCTGTCGTCCAAGCCCTCGAAGAACACCGCATCTCACAAAGTCGCTACACATCATATCTCTCTATCATGGAGGACTCCAACCCCGACAAATATCGCAAACCATTTTAATACCATCACATTATGAAACAACTAAATCACATCTTTACTACGTTGGTCATAATCATGGCCACCGCTTTCAGCGTAAATGCACAGACAGACAAAGAAATACTTGAGAGTTTAGCCGAAGGACTTGAGATAGGTCTCAAACAGGAAATGAATAATGCCTCAATGAAAGGCATCATGACCGGCGGAAATTGCGAATACAATGGTCAAGATTTAGTCTTAACCTTGGAGTACACATTCACATTAGACAATACTACTCAAGAAAACATAAATTTGATGATAAGCAATTTTTCTACCGAAAGCATAAAGCTCTCACAAAGTCGCAACCTGAGCGTAACCTTCGACACAATGTTACAAAAAGATGACAAAGATCTGATAATAAACATTTTAAAGCGAAACAATTGCAGATTGGTCTACAACATATATTACAACTTCCCGACAACAACAAAACACTGCAACTTCGCAATAACAGCTGACGAAATCGACAAGAAAGATGTAAGCAAAGAAGATTTTATCGATCTAATGCTCAAAAACTACAACAAGGCTCTGAAGATTGAAATCGAAAATGGCCGTGTTGTAGATGGCCGTGTGGAGTTTAATGGTCGCGACATCGTGCTTACTTATGTTCTCAACATTGACGAAGAAACTGTTGAAAATATGGATGTAGATTTAATCGAGAAATTATTTGTAGAGCAAATGAAATCAGACGCCATATCATTGGCCGAAATGCGTCAATTCAAACTCAACGATATCGATTTCGTAATGGTGTATGAGGGTATCAATGGCGGTCGCAAAGAGGTCCTCATTGACTCAAGTCAGTTCTAAACACAGATGGTCGATGTTGATAAGTTGATTATAAAAACATACGTTATCGACAACACAGATTAGACAACTATTCGTAACTTTGCACCCATGGAACGACAAAAAACAAATTATAGACAGAAGCCTCAACACACCCCTGTCATTACCGACCCATCAGGTAAGCTTCAGCCACAAGCAGTCGAGTTGGAAGAAGCAGTGCTCGGTGCATTGATGCTCGAAAAAGATGCTTACACCATCGTAAGCGACCTACTGACTCCTGAAAGCTTTTACGAACCACGCTATCAGAAGATTTACGAAGCCATCAACCAACTTGGTTTCAATCAGCGACCTATCGACATGCTCACCGTCACTGAGCAATTGCGTCAGAACGGCACACTCGAAGAGGTGGGTGGAGCGGTATTCATCACAGAGTTGACAGCACGCGTGCAATCGGCTGCCCACATCGAATATCACGCTCGTATCATCGCCCAGAAATCCTTGGCACGTCGACTCATCACATTCACATCTCACGTTCAGACCAAGGCATTCGACGAGGCCAACGACATCGACGACTTGCTACAAGAAGCCGAAGGGGCATTGTTTGAAATCTCGCAGACTCAGCTCAAGCGCGATGTGACACAGATCGACCCTGTCATCGGCGAAGCAATCCGCCAGATTCAGCTTGCTGCCAACAACAAAAGTGGTCTATCGGGTCTTGCAACCGGTTTTAACGACCTCGACAAGGTGACCTCCGGATGGCAACGCTCCGACCTCATCATCATCGCAGCTCGTCCGGCGATGGGTAAGACAGCATTTGTGCTTTCGATGGCCAAGAACATGGCTGTCGACCTCAACACCCCTGTAGCCATCTTCTCGCTTGAAATGTCCAACGTGCAGCTTGTCAATCGTCTGATAAGCAACGTCTGCGAAATCGAAGGCGAAAAGATTAAGAGCGGTCGTCTCAGCGACATGGAATGGGACCAACTCAACACTCGCATCAAAAATCTTTATCAAGCACCTCTATATATTGATGACACGCCGAGTCTCTCCATCTCCGAACTTCGTACGAAGGCGCGTCGTTTGGTGCGTGAACGCGATGTAAAGATGATTCTCATCGACTACTTGCAGCTCATGAATGCTTCGGGCATGAAATTTGGTAGCCGCGAACAAGAAGTCAGCACCATCTCCCGCAACCTCAAGGCCCTCGCCAAAGAGCTCAACATACCGATTATCGCACTCTCACAGCTCAACCGTAGTACAGAGACTCGCGAGGACAAACGCCCGGTGCTCTCCGACCTTCGTGAATCGGGTGCAATCGAGCAAGACGCCGACATCGTCTGCTTTATCCACCGTCCTGAATACTATTTCCGTTCGGGATTTGACGGCAACGGCAAAGATGTCAGAGGCATCGCAGAATTCATCATCGCCAAGCACCGTAGTGGTGCGGTCGAAGACATCGACATGCGATTTATCAAAAACTTTGCTCGATTTGACAACCTCTCTTCAGCATTCAAAGTCACAGAGACCACAGTGCAATCACGCATGGGCACAGAAGATGACACCGACACTTCTGACAATGTCGGCTTCGGTGCGTCGCCATCGCCATTCGGAGCATCGCCGTCACCATTCGACACTACGCCTGACATCATAGGTAGCGACAGCGATCGCCCTCCATTCTAAGACATTTACAGAGTACATCAATCATAAAAGGAGTCGCTCGGATAAACATCTTCAGCGACTCCTTTGTTGTATAGCCATAAGACCTTCAATGCTATGAAAACACATCGACGACACAACATCGACCCCAATCTCTACGAGCAGATAAAGCAAGAGATGATCAAAGCCGAACGCGAAGCAAGAATGCGCAATCGCCAACGCAAAAACCGTTCGACCGGCTCTATCAGTCGGCTATGGTTTTGGCTTGGAGTCCTGACGCTCATATTAATACTGCTCTATTGGGTGCTCTTCATCGCCGTAGACTTCGGCATCAAACAATAATGCTCGGAGAGATTTGACCACAGGAGATATGGGTATAAAAAAAATTCTCCCGAATGCATCGGAAGAACTTACTCTTTGCTGGCGATTTCCGCCATGGGGTCATTTCTGACTTCGGATTACTTACCGCCGAGGTGATCAGAAACAGTCAAGCTAGCGCGACCTTTAGCGCGACGGCGTGACAATACTTTGCGACCATCTTTTGTCGCCATTCTCTCGCGGAAACCATGCTTGTTTACTCTTCTTCTGTTAGAAGGTTGATAAGTTCTTTTCATTGTATTTTATTTTTTCGTTATTTCAAACTATAATTTTCGGAGTGCAAAATTACAAAACAATTTCGATACTGCCAAAAAATCTAAGAGTTTTTTGTCTCAACACCTGATTTTTGCTCATTTTAAGCAGTTTACAAGCCTAATTTCAAGGTATTTAGAGCCACAACATCTGCGAGTGGCCTCAAACCCACACATTATATTATATATGGTGCACACCGACTTAATGAGATATTAAGCATCACTACTGATGCCACTCAGTTTATAACCCATAGTGAATGAAAGAGCATAAATTAAAAAACGAAGTGCGAAAAATATGATGTTTAAATTATCATCAATACTTCAAACTAATAAGGTTTGATTTACATTTTGGGCATGCCCAAAATGTAAATCGGCAGCAGAAAAACGAGCAATACGAAAAAAGGAG
>JAFYNZ010000014.1 GCA_017547845.1 Muribaculaceae bacterium | reverse complement strand
TCTATTGTCGGATTTTATTGCTAACTTTGCCATGTTATGTTTAGATTTTTAGCAGTTTACTTGCAACACAAATTTACTAAAAATCCATGACATGACAAAGGCTTTCGCGCTGAAAATCAGCATGAAAGCCTTATTTTTTTTCGTTGTTTTTTGCAGTACAACAAAAATAGAGGCCGACTAACGGACTTGTTAGACAGCCTCATGCTTTTTTATGCCGATGCTGTGACCGGGATAGATAGGATAGATACAATAGATAGGATAGATATAATAGATAGGATAGAGGGGTGAGGATAGATGTGTGTGGTGTCCGAGGCGAGATAAGGTGCTTGGGAGGCGATTTGATGGCGTTTTGTTGTCATGGTGACTCAATGTGTGTCCGGAAGGCAAAATGGCGTCAGGCGGCTTTGTATGCATGATGAGGACGGAACGAGATGTGTTATTAGTGAGCAGCGAAGCGTTTTCGGGATCCATGATGAGTGAGAGGTGGGATTTCAGATGGGAAGCATGGGACAATGGTGTGAAACTTGACGCCGGCATCAAAGGGCGACGATTTATGAGCAGATGTGTCAGGGGGCGATGCATATGGGGCATGGTATATGGTGTGGCAGGTCGCAAGAGAGTTCCAATTCTTAGCAAAGCCGGCGGCAAGATTTCTATTCGCCCTTCGGGAGTCGTTATGACACAAAAAAGACGTGGTCTTTAGGGAGGGAAACCACGTCTTTGTGTTGCGTTGTTGTCGCATCAAGTCAGAACACTCCAAAGTCAGTGTTTAAGAAATATGTGAAGTTATTTTTTCTTTTTTATCTTTTCGTCATGCTTGAGTTATTTAGGACTTACCAATTATAGCCCACCATACTTGTCACGATATTTAGCGATTAAACTTAATAGTTTATCTTTGGCATCTTTTTCTGCTTTTAATCGTTTTCTAAGCCTATCATTAATGAGCTTAAAATCAATCGTTTTTCCAAGAGCGTCAATTTCTAATAGTTCTGCTTCGGAATATTTGTTTAGGTTATCTATTTTTGCAAGTCTGGATAACGCAATTCTTTGATTTTTTAGCCTCTTTTGTAGAACTCCGATTTTAGTCTCTTGTTCATATTTGGTAATTTGAGATTTTAGTTCTTCGACTAAAGACTCTAATTCTTTGACTCTTAGGACTAAATCTCTGTAGTAGGCTTTTCTTTCTTCATCGTACTCTTTAAATTTCTCAATAGTTTTTTTCAGTTTGAAAATTTCTATATCTTTTGCATCCATTAAATCCTCGTTTAGCATAATCAATCTCAATTTATCGGGTGTAGGTATTTTGCGCTTAAGATATAAAAATCTAAAAATATTATTCTAACTATTTAATTTAAAGAAAGATAGGAGAGTATTGATTACCATTCGAAGCCGACGGTGGCACCGATGTTGTGGAAGTCTTTGGCTTCGTCCCAATGGCGACCACTTTCCCAAGCGTTTAATAGTAATTGGTAGCTGAAACCGATATTTATGGCTTGTTTTGGTCTGAGTTTATTGATAGGGAAACGTACGCTGAAAGTAGGACGGAAGTAAAGGTTTTCGTCTTCCATGAGATACCCGTGGTTGGTAGGGAATTCATCAAACACGAATGCAGCACCTACGCGAAGATCAAGATTGGCGCTCACCTTGCTTTGGTTGCCGATAAAGAAGCGGAAGTCGGCATAAAGAGGCACCATGACTGATGCGTCGTATTTATGATGAGAGTAGTCGACGCTTGGGAGCATTACATCAACGGCAGCACCTACACCCATGTAGAACCAACTTGCGTATTTGACACCTTGTGTGGTCGATATGTCAACAAAGTCAACTCGTTCTTCGCCGAGTCCTTTGAGATAAGATGCTTCGATATAGCCTTTATAGTTGAGGTTTCCTGACAATGCCGGCAACAACATGTCTGTCATGTGGCTTGCCATTTCGTAATATTGAGCCTTGGCTACTCCGGTAAATGATAGCGATATCACGAGGAGCATAAGGATTCTTTTAAGTTGTCTCATAGTTTATTAAGTTATGTGAATTAGAATAATGCCGCAAAAGTAGCAATAAAATTTGATTAATCAAACAATGTGGCTGTTTTATGAAAAAAATATGCCGTCGAGATGGTCCTGACGGCATATATGTTGCGTTGTGAATGTTGTTGAAGGTGATGTGGTGGCTCAAATGCTACTTGATAATCCACTCGACTTCTTTGAATGCGAAGCGTCTGACAAAACCATCTGGTTGGGTTGAGGCATCAAATGTCTCCGGGTCTTCGTCGTTTTCTTCGAGTATGTTGAGATGACCTGTTGGCTCGATTTCTAAAATAGAGCCGTAGAATGTGTCGCCTACGATGAGGTCGCGGAATGGGTGCAGACGATGGTCGTTGCGCCATAGGTAATGCATGTAGGACTTGTGCATCGCTTCGAAGCTATCGTCGGATGTAAGTGAAGCAATGTTTTCGCAGATTCTGTGGCACACCTTTTCGAGCAGGTCGTTTCGGTCGATTTCGTGTCCAAGGATTTGGCGAAGCGAGACAGGGTTGGGAGCATCGCTAAGAAACTCCGATTGGTTGACATTCAGACCGACGCCGATGATGGTGTGCATGATGTTGCTACCCATGACGGCGTGTTCGATGAGAATGCCGGCAAGTTTGCTATCGTTGTGGTAGATGTCGTTGGGCCATTTGATTTTGGCCTCTACGCCGAGTTCTTCGTTGATGACATCGACGATGGCCACAGCTGTCGCTTCGCTGAGCGAAAACTGGCGTATGGCTCGGAAATCGGTGGGACGGACAAGGATGGTGAAGGTGAGATTCTTGCCCGGCTCGGCTTCCCAAGAGTTGCCGCGTTGTCCGCGTCCGGCAGTCTGATTGTCGGTGACAATGACCGTGTCGGACTGGAGTTCAGCGTGATTTTGAGCCACGTATGTGTTGGTCGAACCGATTTGGTCCAAATGGATGATTTGCATTAGTCGAATTTGATGGTGCGTGATTCGTCGTCATTGACAGTGATAAAGACATCGACAGTGTCGCCCGGGAGAAGGTCTTCGACACGTTCGGCCCACTCAAGCAGACATAGTGCGCCTGAGTCGAAATAGTCTTCCGTGCCGATTTCGATGGCCTCTTCGAGGTCTTCGATGCGATAGAAGTCGAAGTGGTAGATGAGTTCGGCAGTGGTGTCAGAACGATATTCGTTGACGATAGCGAAAGTCGGTGAGTTGGCGACATCATCAACGCCGAGTTGGCGGCAAAGTTCGGTGATGAAAGTGGTCTTGCCTGCACCCATTTCGCCACGGAAGGCGTAGACAGTGCGGTCGTCCATCGCTTCGATGAACTGTGTGACGGCTTGAGGCAATTGCTCAAGGTTTTCTATTCTGATTTCCATAAATTGCTGTGTGTTTGGTGGTTAAGGGAATTTTGAAAATTTCCGGTATGATATTGTTAGAGAGGGTCTTGCCAGTCTCCATTGGCCTTGATGAGGTCGATTAGATGCTGGAGGGCCTCCTCTTGAGGTATATTCTTTTCGATGCACTCCTTGTTTTTGTAGAGGCTTACTTTGCCGGCAGCCGCGCCTACATAGCCGTAGTCGGCGTCGGCCATTTCACCCGGACCATTGACGATGCAGCCCATGATGCCGATTTTGAGACCTTTTAGGTGAGATGTGGCGGCTTTTACGCTTTTGATGGTGTCTTGTAGGGCAAAGAGTGTGCGACCGCAACCGGGGCATGAGATGTACTCTGTGTGGGATACACGAAGGCGTGCCGCTTGGAGAATGCCCAGGCAGATGCGAGTGCGTGTCGCTTGGTCGATGGCTGTAGCGTCAAGCCAGATGGCAGAGCCGTAGCCGTTGAGCAACATTGTGCCGAAGTCGGCACCCGACTGTATCTGTAGCAACTCGATATTGTCGGTCGCGTAGGTGAGACGGATGATGACAGGGTTGCGTTTACCGAGGTTGACCATTCGACTGATAAATGCTTGGATTTCGCCCACGGCGTTGACATGGTCGGAGTGGACCACCACCGGCTTGTCGTCGCTGATAAGACTTGGGTCGGAGTCGGCTTTGCATATGTGCCAGTCGGCAGGGATTTGGTCGATGTCGTGGCCGATGACCAATGGGTGGCGCACTTGTTCAAAACCTTCGATAGGGAGCGAGTAGAGGCGTGCTTCGCCGTCGAATGGCTGAGGCTCAAGGATAGGAGCGTGGCCCTGACGGGCGATGATGTGGTCGACCAATTGGCGAGCCACAGGGATTTCGGCTTCCGGCTCTTCGCTGAGTGATACGCGTATTGTGTCGCCGATACCTTCTGCGAGCAAAGTGCCGATGCCGACAGCACTCTTGATGCGGCCCTCTTCGTCGTCGCCTGCTTCGGTGACTCCAAGGTGGAGAGGGAAGTGCATATCTTCGGCTTCCATGGCTTTGCAGAGCAGACGCACGGTCTGCACCATCACCACCGTGTTGGAAGCCTTGATTGAGATGATGATTCTATCGAAATCTTGCTCACGGCAGATGCGCAGAAACTCCATCACCGACTCCACCATGCCGGCCGGTGTGTCTCCATATCGGCTCATGATGCGGTCGGATAGTGAGCCGTGGTTGACACCGAGTCTGACGGCTGTGTTGTGGGCCTTGCAGAGGTCGAGGAAAGGGATCAGCGCACGGCGGATTTTGTCGATCTCTTCTTGGTATTCTTCGTCGGTGAACTCGAGTTTTTGGAACGTGCGAGCGACGTCGACAAAGTTGCCGGGATTGATGCGCACCTTGTCGGTGTTTTCGGCAGCGACATATGCGGCTTTAGGGTTGAAGTGAACATCTGCCACTATCGGCACATCGCAATCTCTGAGACGCAATTGATGGCGAATTTCGCCGATGGCGGTCGCTTCTTTGACGCCTTGAGTCGTCAGACGCACCAACTCGCCACCTTTTGCGGCGATGCGGAGGGATTGCTCGACACACGCTTCGATGTCGTTGGTCGACACGTTGGTCATCGACTGCACACGGATGGGGTTGTCGCCGCCGATAACGATGACTCCGACAGGGACACTGCTGCTGCGACGGTGGTGATAGTTGAAGATGCTCATGACTTCAATATGGGGTTAAGGTGTGAATTAGTTGGTCTTAAACTTGTACTCAATCTTAGAGAGTTCCTCGTTGGCCTTGACGATTTTGTCGGTGAGCGAAGACTTGTAGTTCTCCATCTTGTCGGCGATAGTGTTGTCGCCTGTCGCAAGGATTTGAGCGGCGAGGATAGCTGCATTGAGAGCTCCGTTGACACCTACAGTAGCCACAGGGATACCCGGAGGCATTTGTACGATAGCGAGCAGAGAGTCCATGCCGTCAAACGATGAGCGGATAGGCACACCGATTACAGGCAACGTAGTCAATGAAGCGATGACACCGCCGAGGTGGGCTGCCATGCCGGCTGCAGCGATGATGACCTTGATGCCGCGTTCTTTGGCTTGGCTTGCAAACTCTTCGACTTGGCGTGGAGTGCGGTGGGCAGAAAGTGCGAGCATTTCAAATGGAATCTCCATCTTGTCGAAAAATTCGGCTGCTTTCTCCATTACAGGCAGGTCGGAAGTGCTGCCCATTATGATGCTTACTAATGGTTTCATAGGGATTGTGATTTATGTATAAGTGATTGAATATTAATTGTTAAGCAAAGAGTGAGATTGAGAAGTAGACTCCGAGATAGCCCACGATCGAACCGCAGATGACTTGTCCCAAAGTGTGACGACGCAGATAGACGCGGCTTGAGCAGAGTCCGCCTGCGAAGATGATAGAGCCGATAATCCAAGGGATGAGGTCGGTCTGTGGAGAGCCATAGGTGTGCATGCCGACGAGCATTGCAATCAAGCCGGCTGCCGCTGCTGCGTGGGCACTGATTTTCCACCACACGTTGACCACCATGTTGATGACGGCTGCTACAGACCCGCCGACAAAGAACATCACCACCCACATCGGCGCTTGACGCGTGTAGAGGAAATAGGCCGAAGCGAGGTAGCAGAGAATCATGATGATATATGGGATGGCACGCTCTTTCTGCTCGTTGAGAGCGACATCTTTGATGACACCCAAGAGTTTAAGCAAGCAGAAGAGCATCACCGGGAGCACGGCATTGGTGCAGAAGACCACTCCGAGCACAAGTAGTTGCGACTCAATCGAAGCATACTTCATGATTGAGAGCGAGAACACGAGTGCCATGCCGTAGAGCGGAATCAATAGTGGTGCCGCCACCCATGAGAAGATGGCAGCTATCATAGCGATAGGGTCTTTAGTCTTCAGGTCGAGGTCAGACAATGTAGTGTCGACCTCAGTCTTTACATCCATTTTCATTTCTGCTTGTTTTTACCGTATTTGACGAGACCTGCGAAGCGAGAAGGCACAGGGAGCTCGAAGTTCATGTCTACTTTAGTGATAGGGTGAGCGAAACGCAACGAGCGAGCGTGAAGCGCAAGGCGGTTGATAGGGCTTGACTGAGCGCCATATTTGCGGTCGCCGACGATAGGGTGCTTTAGCTCCTTGGCTGCGTGTACACGGATTTGATTCTTGCGGCCGGTGTCGAGCGAGAACTCGAGCAGCGAGTAGCCGTGTCCCTTGTCGAGAAGACGATAGCGAGTGATGGCGAGTTGGCCTTTACCCTCTTGCTGAGTCGAATAGACTTCAAATTGAGAAGTCTCGTCGAGCCAACTGCGGATAGTGCCGCTTTCCTCTTCGACGATGCCTTCGACCACAGCGACATAGTTGCGACTGAGCACCATATTGTTCCAGTTGTGTTGCATAGCCTCCTTGGCTTCGATGCTCTTGGCAAACATCATCAGCCCCGAAGTGTCGCGGTCGAGGCGATGGACGATGAAAATCTTGTTCATCGGGTGCTTCTGCTTGACATAATCCTTGAGGATAGAGTAGGCTGTCTCATCTTTGTGGGCAGAGTCTGTACCCATCGATAGAAGGCCGTAACCCTTGTTGACCACGATGATATGGTCGTCTTCGTAGATCATAGTCATGCGAGGGTGGGAGAAGACCACAAACGGACGGGTAAGATTGATTTCTACCCATTGACCGGGGTTGACCGGCTCGTCAAACTGGCGAGTGACCACGCCGTTGATCATCACTTGATTGTATTTCAACCAGCTTTTGAGCTGATTGCGTTTGGCATCGGGCATCATGCGTTGCATAAACTCCATGAGTCCGACAGTCTCTTCAGTCTGATTCTGAAACGCCTTGATATAGTCTTCTTTCCAACTTTGAGGTTGGTTTTGTTGTCGCTTTCCTCTCATCTTATAAAAGTTTCAATCTGCAAAGATACAACAAATCGCACATAGACACAACATGTTTGCCCGATTGATTGCTCATCTATTGGTCGAAATTTGTTGATTTGGGGTGGTAGTATGGTCAAAAAAGGCAGGATACGCTATTGAAACGTTCCTGCCTATGGTGATTGTTGAGGTTTAGTGTTGTGAATTCCTTGCGAAGAGGACGGTTAGCGGACGAGGGCTTTGGCTGTCGCTGATTGTCCTGATTGGAGGGTGACCTTGATGATGTAGAGTCCCGGATTGAGGGTCGCTGTACAGTGGGTGGTCGCTGCCGGTGAAGCAGTGTAGACCATCGCTCCGTCGAGACTGTAGACTTGCAGTGTCTCTACGATGGATTGTGCTTCGATAGCGATAGCAGAGCCACAGTCGTAGATGTTGATGCCACAGTCGTTGAGAGTCTCTTCGATGCTCAAAAGTGCCGGTTTCACTTCGCACACGTTGACTACTTCGCCCGATGCCACATCGTTGATGATTGCCACGACCTTGAGGTTGTCGATGTCTTGCAACTCGGGGAGGTCGTAGGTGCGAGTGACTGCGATAGGGGTGTGGCGTGGAGTGCCGACCGGGAATGCTTCGCTATCACCCTTGTAGGATGGGTAGATGGCACGACCTACGTTGGCAAAGAAGTATTCGCCGGCAGGGATAGGGTCGGGGAGGTTTTCGAGTCCGCCCATCACCATTGATGAGCCGCCGTAGATGTTGCTTTGCTCATAGCCTGTCATCTTGTCTTCGACGATGATGAACGAAAGTGTGTAGGCGTTTTCTGTGATAGGCACACCGAATTCTGCTACAGCGTTGATAGTCACCTTGTTGTCATCACCGACTGATGCTTCGCAACTGATTTTGCCGACAGAGCCCATCTGCAATGCTTGTTGCATCAGAGCATCGCCATCTTCGTAAGGGTGGCCGATGAGTGAGCGAGAGCGATTCATGGTGCATGAAGGTATACCACCTGCAAAGAAGTGGCGAGTGCCGTCGACATACTCTTTGACCGACATCTGGTCGTTGATGTGGACAGCGACGTCGACAAACTGTCCGGCATATTTCTCGTGAAGCAATTCGACGCCATATTGTCCGCCCGGACACCAAGCACACCATGTGCCTGTGCCCTCTTCAAGCAGCACCATGCGTTCAAAGCATGTGACGCTACCCTCTTCGACCATCGTGTCTTCGCCGTTGAGTGCTGAGATGGTGAGCGTATAGACTTCGGTTGACTCTGATTTTACGTCGATGTCGACATCAAATGCGAATGTCGATACTTCGCCCGGAGCGATTACGAGGTCGCTATGGTCGATGGTGTAGGTCTCGCCGTTGTAGACCAATTCTGCCTTATAGCCCTCAACCGGGAGGAAGCCTGATGGAGAGATGCGACCTTCGACATTGACAACGCCCGGTGATGCGATAGCGAGTGGGGTGGTGTTGACGAAATCGAATGTGTGGTCGTAGGCAAAGATATTGAGGTCGTCGATAGCGAGAATGTTGCAATTGGTGCTATTGTTGACAAATGCGATGTAGATTTCCTGTCCAGCCCAGCGTTCGAGAGAAATCGTGTGGGTGGTCCATTGTGGCGACTCTGCATTAGTGGAGAAGACGGCTTCTTGAGTGAAATCGTCGGGAGTGTTGCCCGATGTAGAGATATAGACCGCGTAGCCGTCGCGGTGCTCAGCGTCCATCGCGTATGCACGCCACGAGAGGATATTGTACTTGCTGTCGATGGCAATGGCAGGGGTGATGAGCCAGTCGTCGGATGTGGCAGGGTCGGTGTACCAAGAGCCACTGCAAGCCATTCCGTTCTGCTTATCGGTGCCGGGCTCGATAGTGTATCCCACCCAAGCGATACCATTCTCGAAACCATATTTCTTCATGCTGCGAGAAGGGTTGTTGCCGTCGCGGTCGAATGTGGCGAAAGTCTCGGGTATCCCTTGCTCAAAGTCGCAAGAGAAAGCGACGTTTTGAGCTTGGATAGAGCCGGCAGCAGCCAATAGCATGCTGCCGACTATGATCGAACGATTGAGTGTTTTCATTGTGTGATGATGAGTTTGCGTGTTGTCCATTTGTCGCCGATGAGATAGCGAGCGATGTAGATGCCTGCAGGCAATGAGATAGATGCTGCATCGTCGGTAGCAAGCAACTTGACACCGTTGGTAGCATAAATCTCGATAACCTTGACTTCGCCTTGGGCTGTGATGCTTTCGATGCCGGTGAGAGTCACAGCATCAGAGAGTGTGCGAGACGACACCTTTTTGTTGTCATAAACAGCTTCTGCAGCATAAGTATAATCGCCAAGAGGGAGAGTGCTCCAGTCGGCATCGGTGAGAGCGAGAGACTCGGTCTTGCTGCTGATGAGCGTAGCCTTGTTGTTGCCATCGATGCGATAGATGTTGAACAGAGTGTGAGGAGCTTCGTTGTCGGCGAGCAATTTGCCCTTGTAGCCGATGAAGAAGTTTTCGCGATATTCGTCACCGAGTTCTTCGACAAAGTTGAGTGTAGTGTCGATGGTGTAGCTTTCGATATATGCATTGACACCCTCGATGAATGGGCGTTTAGCAGTGTTTTCGGCGGTGAGAACAGCCACGTTGCCTTCGTCGATGCTGATACCGATGAAGCAGCCGTTAGGAGCATAGATTGGCTGAGGGAATGAGTAGACGGTCTGATAGAACGGAGTGTTGTCGGCATTTTCGTCGATGTAGAGCACTTCAGAAGTGGCGTTGCCTTCTTGGTCGAGAGCAAGCACTACTACATTGATAGAGTTGGAGTCGCAATAAGTGGTCCAATCCATTGACTCGAGAATGACAGGGTTGTGGCAGATGACACCGATGAGTGTGGTCGCATCGCCTTCGTCTGTACCGAATGTGTAAGAGCCGTATTCGCTGTAGAGAGCCACAGAAGCGTCGTAGCCCGGCTTAGTCCATTGGACATCGGTCGAGAGATTGTCGTCGGCAACAGATGCTGTCACCATAGCAGGAGCGAGGATTTGGTCGCTGAGGGTGAGGTCTTTGACCACATCGGCAGTCGATACGAAAGCAGGCTTTTGCGACTCGTTGTAGAAGTCCTTAGAGGCAGTGAGCGAGTAAGACTTATCGTTCTCATAGACACCGTTGAATGAGAATAGACCATCGGCATCTGATGTGGTCGAATAGTCGTTATAGCCTGTGAGGCTTACCTTGGCGTTGGCGAGAGGCTTGCCATACTCGTTGCGGATTGTACCGCTGACATTGAATTCATTGCGACGAGTGATGTCGAGTTCCACGTTGGTGGTTTCGAGCATAGTGATAGCGACTTGCTTGAAACCGTCGTGATAGCCGAGTTTTGAAGTGTTGACATTGTAGGTGCCTTCAGGGATATTCTTGATTTCGAATTGTCCGCGACTGTCGGTCACTGCGCTGAAGTCGGTGCCGACGAGGCTTACTGTGACACCTTCGACAGGTTCTTCGCTGTCGTCCCAAACGTCGCCACGGAGGTTGCCGTCCATGTTTTCAGCCACAGTCACGCTTGCCACAGCCAGCCAGTAGCCGTCCCACGCCGAAGAAACGCATCTCACGGCTGCAGAGTATTCGCCCGACTCGATATTGTCGATTGTGGCACGATATTCCGATAGGATCACTTCGTCGTTGGCATCAGTCTTGCCGATGACATCAAAAGTCTCGCCGACCTTGATTGCAGTCGAGAGGTCGTAGTTGCGGATAAGATAGAACTCCATCTTTTCAGGAGTATAAGCGCTTGAAGGCATAGCTTCGACCACCATCTTATAGGTCTTGCCGCTTTCAAATGTAGTCAATGGCGACACGAGCCAGTCGTCGGCATCTTGTTCCCACTCAGTCTGATAGAAATAGAAGCCGCGTTCGTCGTATTCGCTGTATTGCCAGAACCAGTAGACGCCGTCGCTATTGGCATCGCCGATGCTCCAAAGGCCGGCCTCTTTTGAGTCGGTGAAGTCGGCTTCCAATGGGAGTGAACGTGCAGGACCGTTGACGATGTAGCCTGTCGCAGTCGAGCCGCCCTCGCCGTCGTTGTTGCTGACAGTGATTTGGTAGCGATAGCGGTCGAGTTTGGTTATGCTGTTGTCGGAGATAGTTGTCTCTGTGATGTTTTGAGCCAAAACAGTGTCGTCGGTGGTGCGAGTCACCTTGTAACGCAACGACTCTGTGTCGATGTATCCACCGTTGATACCTGTCGTAGGAGCTTCCCACTTCAATTCAATGCCGGTAGTGCCCAATCGGCGCACTGATGTCAACTTGACTGCGCTTGGGAGGTCACGACCTGCAAAGACAGATGAATAAACTGCCACGCCGGCACCTTCGCCGTTGACCGCCACCACTTTATAGTCGTAAACGCCACTTGCTGAAGGAGTGTCGGTGTAGTTCATCGCCTTGCCGGGCTCAGCGTCGTCGAGCGATGTGACGAGCTCGTTGTTGCGGTAGATTTCGATACAGTCGAGCGATGCAAGAGTTGCACCCGAATAGGTGAGAGTAGGGCAAGTCCAGCTCATAGCGACCGACAATTCGCCTTGGTCGGCAGCTGCGATGCTGAAGTTGTCGACTTTGGCAGGAGCGCCGTCAGCGCAGAGAGCGTAAGGAATGTAGAGACCGACTACACATTCGTTGCCGTCGCCGATAGTGCCAAGGTCTTGGATAGTGCCGGTGTTGATATCTACTTTCTTGAGTCTGCTATAGTTGTAAGAGTCGCGATAAGCCCAATAGAGGTCGCCTGTGTTGCGGTCAAACTCCATTGTCTGACGGAAGAAAGGCACGCAGTTGAGCGAAAGGATATTGGAGCATTCACCGGTCTTCTTGTCAATGGTGAGGAGGTGACCCTCTTGGTCGATGGCGTAGATGATGCCATCAATGCTGACTGCCATTGCACGCACATAGCGATTCAAGTTAGGGTTGATTACGACCTGCTCGCCTGTCTTTAGGTCGACAGAGCCGAATGCAGTGCTATAAGGGTCATTGTCGCAATTGAAAATCATGTACATTGTCTCGCTGGTCACGTCGTAGCTCATGTCGGTAGCAAGGCGTACATCGGGATTTTCGATGTAACTCACCACTTCGGTGACCTTGCCTGTCGTCAAGTCAACGGTGCAGAGTGCGCCAGGGTAGAAGTATTCAAATGTGCTCATCACGTAGTAGGCATCGCCACCATAGGCGCCGGCTGTCACATCGTGGGTAGCATTGATGCGACTCATCTGCGCCGGAGATGAGCTGTTGAAGCTTATAAGACCATTGAGCGTGTAGTCGACATCGTTGCAAGAATAGCCGTAGATGTCGATACCTTCTTGCTCGGAGTATTGTTTCGCGGGGTTGATAGTTTGCCATGCGTCCATAGGTCGGCTTTCAGAGCCGGCACGACTGATTCTTTCCGGACGCGAAGCATCGCGAGTGATTTGCGACTGTGTCTGCTCGGTCGACAATCGTTGCCAACCGGCTACACCTGCCACTGCTGCTGTCACCGTTAAGGCGAACAGAGCGAATAGAGTAAATTTCTTATTCATTGGTGTTAGAATTTAGTAATTAGCATGAGATGTATTAGGTCTGCAAAGAGTTGGACACTATAATGTCAAAGTCTTTACATGGCCCAAAGTTACTAAAAAGTATGCAACTAATGATGCCGATTTAATAAAAAATAGTCCGAAACAACCAAAAATATACTATTTAGGCAAAGAAATATCTCGCTTTTGTTTGTTTTATGCACTTTGTCAGTGTCTCTGTGTGGTGCAGAAAAAATGCAGGGGCTCTCACGAGTCCCTACACTGATTACAAACCTTAAATTTAAAAAACTAAATGCGTTTGATGAAGGCACGGCGGTTGCGGTGCTGGCGATATGGGAATGCTTCCCACTGATTTTGCACAGCAGCATTCGACTCCAATTCCGGGTTGCTCTCAGCCCATTTGAAGCCATACTTGTTGTAGGCCGGGATGAGGTCGGTGAAGAGGAGTGCGTTTACGCCCTTGCCTTGGTATTGAGGCTTGACAGCGACGAGCAACAAGTCGACACGGTCGTTTTTGCCCTTCAAGCCCTTGAGCAAATGCCACCATCCGAATGGGAACATCTTGCCCTTTGACTTTTGCAAAGCACGGCTCATCGACTGGATAGAGATGCCGACTCCGACGAGTTGGTCTTCGCCGTCGACGATGAGTGTCACCAAGTCGAGGTTGAGCATGCCGAGGTATATCTTGATGTAATAGTCGATCTGGCGCTTTGTGAGGCGAGAGTAGCCATAGAGGTCATCGTAAGCCTCGTTGATGAGTTCGAAGAGTGCCTGACCATATTGCTCTTTAAGCTCCTTGCGAGATGTGAATTTCACTACACGGAGATTGAATTTCTTCTTGACAATCTCAGCGATGCGTTTGTGCTTATCCGGGATTTGTTCGGGGATTTCGATGAGGAATTCGTGCCAGTCGACCTCCTTCTCGTAGCCGAGGCGTTCGACATGAGCGGGATAGTATGGGTAGTTGTAGATAGTAGCCATCGTGCCGAGCTCTTCGAAGCCGTTGATGAGCATACCCTCGTTGTCGAGGTCGGTGAAGCCGAGCGGACCGACGATATTATCCATACCCTTCTCTTTAGCCCACTTTTCTGCTGCGTCAAAGAGTGCCTTGCTGACTTCAGCATCGTCGATAAAGTCGACAAAACCGAAGCGTGCTTGGCGAGAATTTTCTTTCTCGTTGACTTGCTTATTGATCATTGCAGCGATGCGACCGACTGCTTTTCCGTCGCGATAAGCCATGAAATAGGCTGACTCGCAGTGGTCGAATGCCGGGTTTACTTTAGAGTCGAGAGTAGCGATTTCGTCCGACACCAATGGCGGAACAAAGTATGGGTTGCCTTTGTAGAGGTCGATTTGAAACTCTACAAACTTCTTCAAGTTGCTACGTGTCGGATTGAGTTGGCGTATTTCTACCATGTTATGTGTATTTCTGTTTTAAGGGAACTTCTATAAATTCCCGGATTTAGTTATTTCTTTAGTTTGAGGGTTCTTCCTTTTGTGTGCTCTATGTTTTTGACTGGCATCTTTTCGCCTTTAACTCAGTCGTATAGCTCGCTATACTCCTTGCGTTAAAAACAAAAATCTGCTCGCCTAAAAATCATAAATCATCACAAAGCAATTTATAGAAGCTCCCTTAAGCGTTAATAAGGATTAGGTTTAGTTGCCGAGTGTGAGCCACACAAGCAGACCGACCATTGCGCAGATGAAAGCGATGAGCCAGCCGTAGAGTTGGCTGCTGCTGCGACGTTCGATAGCGAGGTAAAGCTCTGAAAATGAGTGATAACGACGCTTTGGGTCCGGGTCGATACACTTGTTGGCTATCTTGCGGAGACGAGGGTAGTTGCCCGGAATGTTGTTGAGCACCTCGGTGAGCACTTTGCCATAGGCAAGGATGTCTTCCGCTGTGTCTTGAGGTGTGAGCAAGTCCTTATGGTCGTAGCCGACATCGATGAGCTTGAGATTCTCGGTCTGGTCGGTGAAGATAATCTTGTCGGGGGTGATAGGGTGGTGGATGATGTGATTCTCTTGCATGTAGTCGATGGCATCGACAAGTTGAGTCTCGATGCGACGCAAGATGCTCGGAGTCACCTTGTTTTCATCGATGAGACGGCGAAGCGAATAGCCGTAGATGTCGTCGGTGATGATAGCCAAGCCGATGTCGGGAATCAATTCGTAGTCGTTGACCATGACGATGTTGGCATGTGCCAGGTTGTAGCGCGTGTCAAACTCTCGCTCGAGCATCTTCTGATACTCGGGCTTGTCTGCATACTCTTTCTTCAATGTCTTGAGCATCACCCATTTGCCATGTTTCTTGGCTGTATAGACATCGTAGAATTCTTCTTCCCATTCCGGTAGGAGAGTCATGTCGCTCCACTTTCCTGAAGGGTCATTGATAGGGATTTTCTTTTCCTCTTTGCTTATGTATGCTGCCATGGTTGAAAATGTATTTGGTGCTCCCCGACCACAAGAGTCGGAGAGCCGTGGTTACTATATTTAATCGATGATGTCAAATCCGGTGTACTTGCGCAAGCATTCAGGGATGACGATGCCTTCCGGAGTCTGGTTGTTTTCGAGCAATGCTGCGACGATGCGAGGCAATGCCAATGCCGAGCCGTTGAGGGTGTGACAGAGGTGAGTCTTCTTGTCTTCACCGCGATAGCGACACTTCAGACGGTTGGCTTGATAACTTTCGAAGTTGCTCACTGAGCTGACTTCGAGCCAGCGTTGTTGTGCTGCGCTCCACACTTCGAAGTCGAATGTGATGGCCGATGTGAAGCTCATGTCGCCACCGCAGAGACGGAGTATGCGCCAAGGCAATCCGAGTTTGTCGAGCAAGCCTTGCACATGGTCTTTCATCTCCTCGAGTGCTGCGTAGCTGTTTTCAGGCTTCTCGATGCGTACGATTTCGACCTTGTCAAACTGGTGGAGACGGTTCAGACCGCGCACATCTTTGCCGTAGCTGCCCGCTTCACGACGCCAGCATGCAGAGAATGCACAGTTTTTCTTTGGCAATTCATTGTCGGAAAGGATTACGTCGCGATAGATGTTGGTCACAGGCACTTCGGCTGTCGGGATAAGGTAGAGGTTGTCGAGCTGGCAGTGATACATCTGGCCTTCCTTGTCAGGAAGCTGACCTGTGCCGTAGCCTGATGCTTCGTTGACCACAAACGGTGGCTCTACTTCGATGTAGCCTGCGTTCCAAGCTTCGTCGAGGAAGAACTGTATCAAGGCACGTTGAAGACGAGCACCCTTGCCGATATAGAATGGGAAGCCTGCGCCGGTGACTTTCACACCGAGTTCCCAGTCGATGATGCCATATTTCTTAGCCAAGTCCCAGTGAGGCATTGCGTCTTCGCCGAGTGTAGGCATTGCGCCACCCTCTTTTTCGACCACGTTGTCTTCTGCTGTGCGACCTTCCGGCACTGCTTCGCATGGAGTGTTAGGAAGCGAGAGAAGGATGTCGCGCAATTGAAGTTCGGAAGCTTCGAGTTGCTCTTGGAGAGTCTTGGCGTTAGCTTTGATTTCAGCCACCTTAGCCTTGGCTGCTTCAGCCTCTTCACGCTTGCCCTCTTTCATGAGCATAGCGATTTGCGACGATAGCTTCTTGAGTTCGGAAGCTTCGGTGTCGCAGATGGTCTGAAGACGACGGCGTTCAGCATCGATGCGGATGATTTCCTCGATTTGGGTGCGTGCATCGCAACCCTTTACTGCCAATCGGGCAATGATATATTCGGGATCGGCCTTTATACTTTGAAGTGTAAGCATTTGATTATATGTTGGTTAATGCTCGGCACGTGGGGCGTAGTGTCAGGGCAATTGATTGTTGTTACGATGTTTTTTGTATATCTCCGGGAATTGATAGATGTTCCCTGTGATTAGTTGAGAAGCTCTTTGACCTTGGCAGAGATAGCCTTGCCTTCAGCGCGACCGGCGAGGCGTTTTGAAGCGACGCCCATCACCTTGCCCATCTCTTTCGGACCTTGAGCGCCTGTCTCAGCGATGATAGCCTTAAGCTCGGCTTCAAGTTCTTCTTCAGTGAGTTGCTTTGGGAGATATTCTTCGATGGCTTTGGCTTGAGCAAGCTCGGTTTCAGCAAGTTCCTGACGACCGTTGTCGGCATAAATCTGCGCACTTTCCTTGCGTTGTTTCACCATCTTCACAAGTATCTTTGTAGCGACCTCGTCAGTGAGTTCGCCATTAGCTCCGGGTGCTGTCTTAGCTTCAAGAAACTCCTTCTTGACCCCACGAAGGGCTTCGAGTTTCACTTTATCTCGGGCGAGCATAGCTTTCTTGATATCCTCGCTCACAACATCAAACAGATTCATATCTTCAGTTATTTACGTTATTAACGTGCAAAGATAATTAATTTCTCAGATTTCACAAAACCTTTTTCTCTTAATTGCTTGGCAATATTTCTGCCTCGTGTCAAATTTGCCTTCTTGGAGCGCCCCAAACGAAGGGTTCTGAAGACAAGAAATTGGCTAAAAGAAAGAAGCCGAAATCCAAGGTATCGACTAAATCCGGGAATTTTTAGCTCATTTCCCACAAGGGCTTCTGTCAATCGCTCTGCGCTGATGTGTGGCTTTTTAGAACATCCCTCAAAAGT
>JAFYNZ010000013.1 GCA_017547845.1 Muribaculaceae bacterium | reverse complement strand
TTCATCATCGTCAATGCCATCTATATCGGAAGAATAGATATTTATATGGCAAGTAGCAGAAAGGTTTGTGCCGTCGGTCGTTGTTGCTGTGATAATTACTTCGCCGACGGATTTCACAAATACCAATCCTGTATCATCTACTGTTGCTATCACTTTTTTAGAACTGCTCCACGCTACTTCTTTATTTGTAGTGTGTTCAGGAAGAATAGTAGCCGTTAGCTGAAACTCTGACTTTTCTTCAACCCTTGCTTCAGTCTGATCCAATTCGATAGAAACTGCCAATGTCGGAATGACTGTCACCTTACAAGAGGCTGACAAGTTGGAGCCATCTACTGTGGTAGCAGTGATAACGGCTTCTCCAATGCTGATGGCAGTTACCACACCATTCTCATCAACTACAGCGATAGCTTCGTTTGATGATGACCATTTGACAGACTTATTAGATGCCAATTTCGGAAGAACTGTTGCAACGAGTGCTGCGGTCTCGGTTACTTTAAGTGATACCTCCGTCTTGTCAAGAGTAATGGATTGAGCAATTGAAGAAACAACAGTTACTTTGCAAGAAGCAGAGAGGTTAGAGCCATCGGTAGTTGTCGCTGTGATAATTGCTTCACCGACAGAGTATGCTCTGACCAATCCGTTTTCATCGACTGAAGCAACCCATGCATTTGAACTGCTCCACACGACACCCTTGTTTGTTGTCAATTCCGGAAGGATTGTTGCTGTGAGTTGAAACTCTGCTTTTTCTACCATCTCATATTCTGTATGATTCTAGGTAATAGATGTTGCCAAGGTTGGTTTTACAACTACTTTGCAAGAAGCCGAAAGGTTTGAGCCGTCAGTAGTTGTCGCTGTGATTGTTGCCTCACCGACTGCGATGGCAGTTACCACACCATTATCATCTACTACAGCCACTGACTCATCAGATGATGACCATTCGACTGATTTATCGGTTGTCAATTCAGGAAGCACAGTTGCGACGAGCGTTGCAGTCTCTGTAGCTTCAAGACTGATTTCAGTTTTATCAAGTGCGATAGATTCTGCAAGCGTTGGCACCACTGTTACTGTGCAAGATGCAGAAAGATTTGAGCCGTCAGCTGTTGTCGCTGTGATAGTTGCTTCGCCGACTGCGATGGCAGTTACCAAACCGTTAGCATCGATTGTAGCTACAGATTTATCAGATGATGACCATTCGACTGATTTATCGGTTGTCAATTCAGGAAGCACGGTTGCAACAAGTGTTGCAGTTTCAGTTGCTTTTAGTGATACCTCAGTCTTATCAAGTGTAATGGATTGAGCAAGTGAAGAAACAACAGTTACCTTGCAAGAGGCAGACAAGTTAGAGCCATCAATCGTAGTAGCAGTGATAACGGCTTCGCCGACTGAGTATGCTCTGACCAATCCATTTTCATCGACTGAAGCAATCCTCATATCAGAACTACTCCACACCACTCCCTTATTTGTTGTTGATTCAGGAAGGATTGTTGCAGTGAGTTGAAAATCCGATTTTTCCACTATTTCATACTCTGTATAATCCAAAGTGATAGATGTTGCCAAGGTTGATGTTACGGTCACTTTGCAAGATGCCGAGAGATTTGAGCCGTCGGCAGTGGTCGCAGTGATGGTTGCTTCGCCGACTGCAACTGCGGTCACTTTACCATTAGCGTCAACTGTTGCCACGGCTTCGTTTGATGACTTCCAAGTCACAGACTTGTCAGTAGCATTTTCAGGCAATACAGTTGCAACAAGAGTAAGAGTTTCAGTTGCTTTAAGGCTTGCACTTGTCTTATTTAGAACGATAGAAGTCGAAAGAATAATAGGTAACTCTTTGATATTGAAACTTTTCCAGTAATTTGCTGATTGATAAGCCGATTTACATCCGGACGGCACATATAATTCAGCCGAATAATATGAGAATGTCTTTGATTTTATCGTTGGAGGATTTGTTGCCAAGCAAGTGATTTTGGTCAAGCTTTCGCAAAGGTAGAACGCATAGTTTCCAATCCTTGTGACGCTATTAGGAATTTCAATGCTTGTCAAGCTTGAGCATTGAGAGAACGCATAGTCTCCAATACTTGTGACGCTATTAGGGATTTCAATGCTTGTCAAGCTTTCGCAACTACTGAACGCATCGTTTTCAATACTTGTTACGCTATTTGGGATTATAGTGTTTTGACAGCCAGCGACAAGAGTGTTTGAAGCAGTTTCAATAATAGCATTGCAATCGTTTCGTGAGTCATATATACTATTACCAGAATCAACAACTATGCTTGTCAAGCTTGAGCAACCAATGAACGCACAGACTCCAATACTTGTGACGCTATTAGGGATTTCAATGCTTGTCAAGCTTTCGCACAAATAGAACACCCCTTCTCCAATACTTGTGACGCTATAAGTAGCACCATTGTAGTCTACCGATGAAGGAATGACAATGTCGCCAGAATATTCGTTGAAATAACTTTTATAGGAATCACCTTTATAGGTGACAGCGGCCGTGTTGTCGCTTGTTTTGTTATAAAAGATACCATTAACTTCGAAGTCGTGGGCGAGTGACGGCAGCCACCCGATGAGCATCATCGCTATCGCGACAATTGTTCTGCTTAATCCTGAGCGTTTCATGATAGTTTTTATTAAAATAGTCAATATTAGATTGCAAAGATATAAAACTTCCGGTTTCGATGCAATAAATAAACATCTTTTCCGCCAATCAGTCCCCAAAATTAGGACGGAATGGCGGGTAGTGTAGGGAATTTCGGGGGAAGGGTGGGAGAAGGTTTAATGTTTAATGGGCGTTAGTGGCAAGAGGCACTTTAGAGACCTTAGAGACTTTAAGGACACTAAGACCTAATATGCCGCTTAGCAAACTGTCATCGCAGCAACGACACTGCTGATATAGTTTCGATAGCGAAGGCCGAACATGCCTAACAAGCCTAAAAGGCCGCTAAGCAAACAGCCATCGCAACAACGACACTGCTAATTAAACGTTATTATCCGCGGGGGGATTCGAGTTCGCGGAGGGATTCCATCTTTTTGGTGTCGAGGAATTCGTAGACGCCGCAGAGGTGCTCACGGACTCTTCCGTCGCCAAATTCGTAGACTTTGGTTGCCAGTCCGTCGAGGAAGTCGCGGTCGTGGCTGACGCAGATCAGTGTGCCGTCAAAGTCCTGAAGTGCTTGCTTGAGAATGTCTTTGGTCTTGAGGTCGAGGTGGTTGGTCGGCTCGTCGAGAATGAGGAGGTTGACCGGCTCAAGGAGCAATTTCATCAGGGCAAGGCGTGTGCGTTCGCCGCCGGATAGTACTTTCACTTTTTTGGAGCTTTCTTCGCCGCCAAACATGAATGCACCGAGGAGGTCACGGATTTTATTGCGTATTTCGCCTTTGGCTACATCGTCGATGGTCTGGAAGACTGTGAGGTTTTCGTCGAGCAGTGATGCCTGGTTTTGTGCGAAGTAGCCTATCTGCACATTGTGGCCGAGTTGGAGGTTGCCTTCATGCTCGAGTTCTTTCATGATGCATTTGACGAGCGTGGATTTGCCTTCGCCGTTTCGTCCGACGAATGCCACTTTGTCGCCGCGATGGATGGTGAGGTTGACACCTGAGAAGATGCGTTTTTGGTCGAATGCTTTGCCTACGGAGTCCATCATCACAGGGTATTGACCTGAGCGTGGTGATGGCGGGAATTTGAGGCGTAATGCCGATGTGTCTTCTTCGTCGACCTCTACGAGCTCAAGTTTCTCGAGCATTTTGACACGGCTCTGCACTTGGAGTGTCTTGGAGTAGGTGCCTTTAAATCGCTCGATGAAGTCTTTGGTCTCTTGGATCATTTTCTGCTGCTCTTCCCATTGCTTTAGCTGCTGAGCACGGCGTTCGGCACGAAGTTGGAGGTATTGGGTGTAGTTGACTTTGTAGTCGTAGATGCGGCCCATGGTCACTTCGATGGTGCGAGTGGTGATGTTGTCGACAAATTTTCGGTCGTGGCTGATGACTACGACTGCTTTTCCGTTGCTGACGAGGAAGTCTTCAAGCCAACCGATTGACTCGATGTCGAGGTGGTTGGTCGGCTCGTCGAGGAGCAACACGTCGGGGTCTTGGAGCAACATTTTTGCAAGTTCGATACGCATGCGCCAACCGCCTGAAAATTCGCTTGTCTGACGGTCGAAGTCGCTACGTTTGAAACCGAGGCCGAGCAGAGTCTTTTCGACATCTTCTTCGAAGTGGGTCATGTCGATGGCGTAGAATTTTTCGCTCTTGGTGGCAACTTCTTCGATGAGGGCCATGTATTCGTCGCTTTCGTAGTCGGTGCGTTCGGCGAGTTGACGGTTGAGCTCTTCGATTTCCTGCTCCATCTTGTGGAGGTGGGCGAAGGCTTGAGATGCTTCTTCGAAGACGGTGCGACCATCCTCGGTCATCAAGTGCTGAGGCAGATATGCGATGACGGTGTCCTTTGGAGCTGACACTTTGCCGCGTGTCGGCTGACGCACGCCGGCGAGGATTTTAAGCAGAGTAGATTTACCCGCACCGTTTTTGCCCATCAGCGCGATACGATCTTTGTCGTTGATGACGAAAGAGATGTCACTAAAAAGAGTTGTGCCGCCAAACTCTACGGCAAGTCCATCTATTGATACCATATCTGAAAAATTGTCGTTATTAGACTGCAAAGTTAGTCAAATTTTTCGTTATAATATGGTGTTTTGCGATATGGGGCAGATTAATTCGCGGTTTTGCATTGCAAATTCTACTTTTTTGAGTAATTTTGCCATCAATAAAATGTGACACCAAATTATGAAGATGAAACTACAACATTTGGCACTTGTTTTCTCTCTGCTCTGCATAGCGTTGACCTCTTGCCACAAGCCGAGCGAGATAAAGCTTGTCTACAGCATAGAGTTTTCGGATGGCCTTGAAGATGTGGCCGACATCGAAGTTCACTACACTGATTTCAACGGTGTGACGCATAGTGAGAAGGCTGAAAACGGATATTGGGAGAAAGAGCTTGTCACTCCTTGTCCGCCTGTGTCATCGAAACTCAGAGTCGAAACAAATCGTGATGCCAACATCGTAGGCGACGAGCCGCTCACCCTTGAGATGAATGTCAAGGCCGAGGCCATCCGTTATGTCGACGGAGAGGTGATGGAGGCGGTCGACTACGAGGAGCATATCAGTTCTGTCGCTACAGGTCGTGAAGAGGTGATCAATGCATTGCCATCATTCAACATCGAGCGCAATTATGTCATCACCTCTGATGCCGACAGCCGAGTGGTGCTGACTCGCCACATAGTGGTCGACTAAAGACTCAAAGCATCGCTAAGAGAAGAAATATTGTGAAACATTAGGTATTAATTATTATGACCTACGAATATGATTATCTCGTGATAGGGTCCGGCATCGCCGGAATGAGTTTTGCCCTCAAGGCGGCAGAGAATGCTCGTGTCGCTCTGATCTGCAAAACATCAATGGAGGAAGCCAACACCTACTTCGCTCAGGGTGGCGTGGCAAGTGTGACCAACTTCGAGACCGATAATTTCACAAAACACATCAAGGACACCCTCATCGCCGGCGACTGGCTCAGCGACACGGCTGCCGTCGAGATGGTGGTCAAAGGTGGCCCCGATCGTATGAAAGAACTCATCGAGTGGGGTGTCAATTTCGACAAAAACGAGAATGGTGAGTATGACCTCCACCGCGAAGGGGGACACTCGGAGTTTCGCATCCTTCACCATGCCGACAACACCGGCGCCGAAATCCAGACTAGCCTCATCAAGGCTGTGCGTCAACACAAAAATATCGACATCTTTGAGCATCATTTTGCCATCGAGATTCTCACCCAGCATCACCTTGGCAAGATTGTGACTCGTCGCACTCCCGACATCACTTGCTACGGAGCCTATGTGCTCAACGAGCAGACCGGCAGCGTCGACAAGTTTCTCTCTCGCGTTACGCTTATGGCTACGGGTGGCGTAGGTGCTGTCTATAAGACTACGACCAATCCTCTCATCGCCACAGGCGACGGCATAGCAATGGTCTATCGTGCCAAGGGCACAGTCGCCGACATGGAGTTTGTGCAATTCCACCCGACAGCGCTCTACAACCCCGGCGACCGCCCATCCTACCTCATCACCGAAGCTATGCGTGGCTACGGAGCTGTGCTCCGCAATCTCGACGGTGAAGAGTTTATGCAGAAATATGACTCTCGTCTGTCGCTCGCTCCTCGCGACATTGTCGCTCGTGCCATCGACTCCGAGATGAAACTACATGGCACCGACCATGTCTACCTCGATGTCACCCACAAAGATGCTGAAGAGACCAAGGCCCATTTCCCAAATATCTACGAGAAATGCCTCTCGCTCGGTATCGACATCACCAAGGACTATATCCCGGTCGCTCCTGCTGCCCACTACCTTTGCGGTGGTATCAAAGTCGACCTCAACGGCGAGTCGTCAATCAGTCGACTTTACGCAGTCGGCGAATGCTCATGCACCGGTCTTCATGGCGGCAACCGTCTGGCTTCCAACTCACTGCTTGAAGCCGTGGTCTATGCCGATGCGGCAGCTCGCCATGCAGCAGAGCACATCAACGAATACTCATTCCGTACCGATATCCCCGACTGGAACGACGAAGGTACAACCCACCCCGAAGAGATGGTGCTTATCACGCAATCCATCAAGGAGGTCAACCAGATTATGGCCTACTATGTCGGCATCGTACGCTCCGATATCCGTCTTAATCGCGCATGGAATCGCCTCGACATCCTATACGAAGAGACCGAAAAACTCTTCAAGGTCAGCAAGGCAAGCCGTGAAATCTGCGAACTCCGCAATATCATCAATGTCGGCTACCTCATCATGCGCCAAGCAATGGAACGCAAGGAGAGTCGTGGTCTGCACTACACCATTGACTACCCACACCCCAAGAAGCAATAGTCATCATCAACCCATAGATACAGCAAGTGCCCAATCTCAATCGATTTTGGGCACTTTGTGTATGCGGATTTATCTCATTAAGCGTTATTCGCCTTCGTCGATGTAGGAGTGCTCTTTCATTTCGAGATACTCGCCCCATTCGGGGTCTTTTTCGGCGTAGAGCTCGATTGGAAGCAACTCAAATTGCTCGAGGGCTTGGTTGAATCGACGGCCGAAGATGTGCATGTTTTTGACATAGAAGATCCAGTTGCGTTCGTCATCGCCGGTGTAGATGCCGGTCATGATTGCGACAGGGTCTTTCTTGAACACCTCTTGGAGAGAGTCGGTGACTGCTTCCATGAGCATCGAAGTCGGCTTGTCGGGCATGCCGTTGGCTTCGCCTTGGTATTTCCAAGTGACCTCAACGCGGTCGGTGTATTTGCCTGAGGCGATGATTGGCTCCATGTCACGACGGCCGGTGACCATGATGAGTCGTCCTGACTCGCTATCGGTGGGGGCTGTCCACCATTCGTTGCTTATCTTCATGTGATGAGTTGGTTTAGTGGATAGTGACTAATGTGGCTCCGAAGCCGTATTCGCGGAATGATGCGTCTTGGAGTTCGGCTTTAGGGTATTCTTTTTTGAGCAGTTCGAGCACAGCTTTGCGTAGCACGCCCTCGCCTTTGCCATGAATGAATACGATCTTCTGACCTTTGCGACGCGAATGCTGGCTCATAGTTTTGCGCACGGTGTCGAGCTGAAGGTTGAGCATATCGGTGTTGTTCATGCCGGCAGTAGTGTCGACAAGTTCGCCGATGTGAAGGTCAACCTCTACGATAGGCAGAAGTTTGTTGGGGTTGGCGGCGTTGTCGGCTTTAGGTGCTTTGTTGCGACCTTTGTCAACGTTGAACTTGGCAGAAAGTTGCTTGGCGATATCCTTGTCCTTCGGTTTTGACATCATAGCCTCGGCAAGTGCTTCGGTGTTGACTTGCAACGCTTTTGACGGCACATCGTCCTTGATGAGTGGGAACTCGAGCACCGGCGTGTCGAAGTAGACGCCCGGACGGAAACAGTGCATCTTGTAGAACTTGGTGAGGTCGATCTTCTGACTGATGCTGACAGGCGCTTTTAGCGAGAAAGTCTTGTCCTTCTTGAATGCGATGCATTGGAACGCGATGCGCTCAAGCTGTGGAAGCTCTTCGTGAGCGAAATCGGCGAGGTCGGCAAGCATGTTTGGCTCGATAGTTCCTGAATATTTCAGTTTCCAGCCATGTTCGTCATCGCTACGCACGAGGAATGTGAAGTAGAGGAAATAGTTGGAGTCGTTGACCAATACGGCAGAGAATGATGTCGAAGAGAGCTGCTTGATATTGCGAGGCTCGAAGGCAAGCACCACGTTGATTTTTTCGCCGTAGGCAGTCTCTTCGATTGGCAATTCAGTCTCTTCTGCCTTGTCTTGGACGATGACCTGTGTCTGTGGCTCCGGCTGACGACCTGCGTCGAACGCTTTCTGGTCAAACATGAGGTTGGCACTATTGCCATTGGCTTTCTGAGCCTCGTGACCGGCAGGCATTACGACCACAAGCTCCTTGATGAGCATCGGAGTCTCGAAACCATCGTCGTCGACGTATGCCATTTTGCCGTCGATTCTCACTATTTTACCGCCACCTACCGAGTTGAGGTAGCGCACTGTATCACCTACTTTTGCCATATGTTAGTCTTCGTTGTTGTTGTCGTTGTTGTTTAATTTAGCTTCAAACTCGTCGTCCACCTTTTGCTCACGCGCTTCGTAGGCGTCGACGATGCGTTGCACCAACGGGTGACGCACGATGTCTTTCTTCTCATATTCGATTACGCCGATTCCCTTGACGCCGCGAAGAATGCGGAGCGCTTGAAGCAGACCGCTTTGAGTGTGGCGAGGGAGGTCGATCTGTGTGACGTCGCCTGTGATGACCATCTTGGCATTCATGCCCAGACGAGTCAAAAACATCTTCATCTGATGCTTGGTCGTGTTCTGCGCTTCGTCGAGAATGATGATAGCATCGTTGAGCGTGCGACCACGCATGAAAGCGAGAGGAGCAATCTGGATGACATTGTTTTCCATATACTCCTTGAGTTTCACTGCCGGGAGCATATCTTCGAGCGCGTCGTAGAGTGGCTGGAGATATGGGTCAATCTTGTCCTTCATATCGCCCGGGAGGAAACCGAGTTTCTCACCGGCCTCGACTGCGGGACGAGAGAGTATGATCTTTTTGGCTTGTCGATTTTTGAGAGCAGCGACCGCCAAGGCTATCGCGATGTAGGTCTTACCCGTACCGGCAGGACCGAGAGCAAACGTGAGGTCGTTGTCGTGGAACGAGTGGACCATCTTGGCTTGGTTGGGGTTACGAGCCGAGATAGGCTTTCCGTTTTGGCCAAAGATGATGACCCCTTCGGAGTCCATCGCTTTGGGCGGCTCACCCTTGATGATGTCGATGATGACGTCCTCGGTGAGTTTGTTGTATTTGACAGCGTAAGCCTCTATCTCCTTGACCTTCTTTTCGAAAGTACTTGTCTCCGATTCTTCGCCGATGACCTTGATGACATTGCCACGCGCAGCCATACGCAACTTAGGGAAAAGGTTGCGTATCAACGAGATATTACAATTATTGACCCCGTAGAAAGTCTGGGGGTCAATAGAGTCTATGATAACGATGCGTTCAATCATTATGTGGGATTAGAATCAAATGTGTGTTAACCGACAGATCCTTCAAGCGTAATCTGCAAGAGTTTCTGAGCTTCGACAGCAAATTCCATCGGAAGCTTGTTCATTACCTCCTTGGCATAACCATTGACGATGAGTGCCACCGCTTCTTCAGTCGGGATACCACGCTGGTTGCAATAGAAGATTTGCTCGTCGTTGATTTTCGATGTAGTCGCTTCGTGCTCAACGACCGACGATGAATTTTGCACATCGATATATGGGAATGTGTGAGCACCACACTGGTCGCCCATCAGCAATGAGTCACACTGTGTGAAATTGCGACAGCCACTTGCGTCTTTAGCCACTTTCACCAAGCCACGATAGCTATTTTGCGACTTGCCGGCAGAGATACCCTTCGATACGATTGTACTCTTGGAATTCTTGCCAAGGTGGATCATCTTGGTGCCGGTGTCGGCTTGCTGGAAATTGTTGGTGACAGCCACAGAGTAGAACTCGCCGACCGACTCGTCGCCCTTGAGAATACAAGAAGGATACTTCCAAGTGATGGCAGAGCCTGTCTCGACCTGAGTCCACGAGATTTTAGAGCGATGACCACGGCAGAGACCGCGCTTGGTCACAAAGTTGTAGATACCACCCTTGCCATCTTTGTCGCCGGCATACCAGTTTTGCACCGTAGAGTACTTCACTTCGGCACGCTCCTCGACGATAATTTCGACGATAGCGGCGTGGAGCTGGTTTTCGTCACGCATAGGTGCAGTACAGCCCTCAAGGTAGCTCACATAAGCATCATCGTCGGCAACGATGAGAGTGCGTTCAAACTGACCGGTGCCGGCTGCATTGATGCGGAAATAAGTGCTGAGTTCCATCGGACAACGCACACCCTTAGGGATATAGACAAACGAGCCATCAGAGAAGACAGCCGAATTGAGAGCTGCGTAATAATTGTCGCGATAGCCCACCACAGAGCCGAGATACTTCTTCACCAAGTCGGGATAATCCTTCACAGCCTCGCTAAACGAGCAGAAGATAACGCCGAGTTCAGCAAGTTTCTCGCGGTGGGTAGTCTTCACGCTGACACTATCCATCACAGCATCTACAGCCACACCTGCAAGCACCTTTTGCTCCTCAAGATTGATACCGAGCTTATTGAAAGTCTTTACAAGCTCCGGATCGACCTCATCCATGCTCTTCTTGAGCTCCTTCTTCTTAGGAGCGGCATAATAGCTGATGGCCTGGAAGTCAATCGGCGGAATGTCGAGGTGGCCCCATGTCGGCACTTCTAAAGTCAACCAGTGGCGATAGGCCTTGAGGCGGAACTCAAGAAGCCAATCAGGCTCGCCCTTGACAGCTGAAATGTGGCGGATCACATCTTCATTGAGACCGGCAGGGACGATATCAGTCTCAATGTCGGTCACAAAGCCATATTTGTATTCATTTTGGGTGACATCTTTAAGGATGTCATTGCTATCAGACTGCGTATTGAGTCTGTCGTTATTATCGATATTATTGTTGCTCATTATAAACCTTTTTTATTGCTCAACGCACAGACACTCCGGATTGTTTTGCGACCGCAGAGCGCTTAGCACCGATTTAATTTGCAAAGATAGTGATTTCTATGATATTTTGCTTAACTTTGCAGTGTAAAAGTGTTATCGCAGATTAAACAAGCAAGTGCGAAATTAATTAAAATGACTGAAGAAAGCACACTTTGGATTATTAAAATTTAATTTTTTACGAGGTCGATTGTTTAATTTCTTTTGAATTGCGAATAATTCATGAGGGCTAATATCG
>JAFYNZ010000012.1 GCA_017547845.1 Muribaculaceae bacterium | reverse complement strand
TGCAACACAAATTTACTAAAAATCCATGACATGACAAAGGCTTTCGCGCTGAAAATCAGCATGAAAGCCTTATTTTTTTCGTTGTTTTTTGCAGTACAACAAAAATAGAGGCCGACTAACGGACTTGTTAGACAGCCTCACCCATGTTTAAAATCATGATTATGAAAAATCTATAATTCTTTTCCGTTATTATTTTAATCGAATGAGTCTATTATTGAAATCAAATGGTTAATATTTTTCTGAGTGATTGAGCTCTTCTGTAGTCAACGACTTCTTGTCCATTTGACGCCAGAAATAAGCGATGTAAGCCACCACAAACGGTATAATTAGCGATACGATTGCCATGGCTGTAAGCGTAAATTCGCTTGAGCAACTGTTGGCAAGTGTCAACGAACTTTGGAGGTCGGCCGACGATGGATAGTAGGCTGTGCCGTTGTAGCCGACGAGCATAAAGATAGCCATCACTGCGAAGACTGTACCTGGACCTGCCCACCAGATACCACAACGATAACCTTTCTTAAACAGCGTCATTACGATGCCCACGACGACGAGGACTGCACCGACGAGGAAGAGTCCGAGCACGATAGGCATTTCAAGGAAGTTGGTGAGATATTTACCATCGACCATCGACACTATGCCCTCAGCATCCACTGCGAAGCCCGGCATCAAGAGCACTTGCACCACCACTGCCACAAATGCCACAAGGAAGAGTAGGAAGAACACTTTGAGTGTAGAGCGTAGTTTGCGTTCAAGAGCAGCATGGCTGACATTGTTGAGCAGATAAAGTGCACCAAGACACACTGCAAGGAAGAACACCATAAGGCCAAACTCTACATTGAACGGATTACCCACTGCCTCAAGACCTCGAAGGTCGTTTTGCCACTGGCTGATGACCGGAGCACCGATGTTGCCGACTGCATTCTTGTTGACCACAAATTCTGAACCGGTGAAGAATGTACCGACTGCAGCACCGATAAGTATCGGAGCGAGACAGCCGTTCATAACTAAGAACCAACGGAAACTGGTGCGACCGAGAAGGTTGCCTTGTTTGGCCTGAAATTCATAAGACACTGCTTGAAACACGAATGTAATAAGTATCAGAATCCACACCCAATATGCGCCACCAAAACTTGTGCTGTAGAAAAGTGGGAACGATGCGAAAAATGCACCACCAAATGTAACGAGAGTAGTGAACGTCAACTCCCATTTACGACCTGTAGAATTAACGATGAGTTGACGTTGGTCCTCATCTTTGCCTGCAATGAAGATTAGGAAGTTGGCACCTTGCACAAAGAGCAAAAAGACCAAAAGTCCGCCTAAGAGTGATATTAGAAACCACCAATATTCTTGAAGAAATTCGTATGTTATCATAATCGTATGAATGTTTATTTGTTAGAAATCTTAGGACCCTGCTTGATAGCATTGATCATGATGCGTATCTCTATTACAAGGAAGAGTGTGAAGATAGCCACGAAGAGCCAGAACGTAGTCTGCACAGCTGCTACACTGACACTTGATACAGCGGCCTTCACCGGAAGCAATCCTTCGATCACCCATGGTTGACGACCTACTTCTGCCACAATCCAACCTGCCTGACCGGCAAGATAAACCAATGGAATTGAGAGCAATGCCACCCATTGAAGCCATGTCATACCCTCAAGTTTCTTCTTCCATTCTGCCCACAACACTACGACCATGAGCAACAATAGAAAGCTACCGAGTCCGACCATAACGCGGAATGCCCAATAGACGAGGTCAACATTTGGCACAAGTTCTTGAGGACTATCGATATAGCCGTAACCGAAATATTCGACATTTTCGTCGAGCACCTTGCGTGCTTGCTCTGCTTTGACAGGATCAGTATCGCGTAAAGCACGATAGTCATTGAATGCCTTTAGAGCAGTCTTACCTCGCTCCATTTTTTGTTCTGCAGAGAGGTGTACGTTGCCCTCAGCATCGGTATAACCATTAAGCATGTCGTTGATACCCGGCACATAGCCGTTGAAGTCGTGTGTCGCAAGCATTGAAAGCATGCCTGGAACTTCCACACCCGGAACGATAGAGAATGGTGCTTGAGGACCACCATCTTGCAAGCCTTCAGCAGCAGCGAGTTTCATCGGTTGATATTTAGCCACATGGATACCTGAACTATCACCGCTTGCCATAAGAGCCACTGTACCCACCACGCCTACGACTGCAGCCACGCGGATAGATGCCAAAGCAAAGCGAGTTTCACGCTTTTTGAGCAGATACCATGAACTGAGACCAATGACGAAGATAGCACCTGTCATCCAACCACTAAATACAGAGTGGAAGAACTTGGAGATAGCCACAGGATTGAGTACCAATGCCCAGAAATCAACCATTTCATGACGCACGGTATCAGGGTTAAATTCCATGCCGACAGGATGTTGCATCCAAGAGTTAGCAACGAGAATCCACACTGCAGAGATAGCAGCACCGATACCAGTGAGCCATGTAGCCACAAGGTGGGTCTTCTTGCTGACCTTATTCCATCCGAAATACATAATAGCAAAGAAGGTAGCCTCCATGAAGAATGCGAAGATACCCTCGATGGCAAGAGGTGCACCAAAGATGTCGCCCACAAACCATGAGTAGTTGCTCCAGTTGGTACCAAATTCAAACTCGAGAATGATACCTGTAGCGATACCGACAGCGAAGTTGATACCGAAAAGTTTCATCCAGAACTTGGCAGTCTGTTTCCAAAACTCGTCGCGTTTCACGACGTAGAGAGTTTCCATTGTAGCCATGATGACCGCCAATCCGAGGGTCAGAGGCACGAAAATCCAATGGTAGCCTGCGGTGAGAGCAAATTGCAGTCTCGACCAGTCAACTAATGTCATTTCATCCATGATAAGATAAGATTTTGATTTATTGATTATTATTTATTGTTCGCGATAATTGCTCACCGACATACTCTATCTTCTCTGCCTCATTCTTGCCCGAAAGCACCGGCTTGAAGAAGAACATGCGAAGCACCAAAAACAAGATTATGACCTTTAAAAAGATTAAAAGCCATAATGGGCGACCCCAAGTCATATTCTTGAAGCCGTCATAGTATAAATTCCAGATATTTTTTAATGTCTTTTTCATTGTTAGGTCGACGGAAACACTTCTGTTTCTGAGATTTAGGTGATACGATTTAGTTGATTCATTCCAATTTGTCGGAATTATTGACCACAAAAATAGAAACATATTTTCACAATACCAAATTCTCAAGCCATTAAGCGACATTTTTACACATTTTTTAAGATTTCAAAGCAAAATGAGTCGAGAACAGAGAGTCTATCATTGCTACTGATAGTATCTATAGTGTCTATCTCATCTATTGCCGCTAAAGCCACATGTCTGTTAGACCTTGCTTCTGTTATAGACCCTGCTCTAATGCCTCGAAATTGGTGCAAAAATTGGCATAGCATGAAGAGTGGCAACTTTGAGGCTTTATCGCTCGGCAAGCCGAACGCGCACCCGACTTTGTCGGACGTTCGCTGCTCTAATGCCTCGAAGTTAGTGCAAAAATTGGCAGAGCATGAAGAGAGGTAACTTTGAGGCTTTATCGCTCGGCAAGCCGAACGCGCACCCGACTTTGTCGGACGTTCGCTGCTCTAATGCCTCGAAGTTAGTGCAAAAATTGGCAGAGCACAATTTTTTTACTAACTTTGTAGTCTATTTAGCATCTATTATGGAGAAAGAATATAAGAAATCCTATTTCCTTATCCCGGGAGAAGCCAACGCTCAGCAAGAAATGCCTTTAACGCTTCTTGCTACCAAGATAATCGAAATCGCTACCGAACATGCCAACACTCTCAACATCGGTCACGCAAGTATGGTCGACAAAAACCTCGGTTGGGTACTCAGTCGATTGACTGTCGAGATGCGCCATTGGCCTAAGGTCAACGAGCACTACACCATCATCACATGGATTGAGAGTTGGAACAAGCATTTCTCTGAACGCAATTTTGAAATCCAAAACGCTCAAGGCGAGACCATCGGCTATGCTCGCACCGTCTGGATGGTAATCAATACCGTCACCCACGAGAATGCCGGCACCACCGAACTATGTCTTCAAGACGGACTCATCAGCGACCGCGAATGCCCTATTGCAAAGCAAGCCAAGCTCAAAATTGTGGAGTGTGACAACCCGGTCAACTACACATTCACCTATACCGACATTGACTTCTATCGCCATGTCAACACAGTGAAATACATCGCTCTGCTTGTAAACCAATTCACGATGGACGACTCCGATCGTTGCAGTCTCAGCCGATTTGAGATAGCATTTATGAGCAAAGGCAAATATGGCGACCAAGTGCAAGTGATGCGACAGACAGTCGACGGCGTATCATCATTTGCTATCCGTCATGGTGAGCGACCTCTCGTCAGAGCTCGATTTGCTCTACGCCCTCGATAAGTAACGGCAAATCTGAATGGTCAAAGGGACAATAGGTCATACCTGCTAAAGCATCATGGCAAGAATAGTGTTGCCACTCTCTCAGTTTTTGAGTAACTTTGCAATCATCAAGTGAAGAAGATTTTAGTCCACATAGCATCAGTTATCATCGTTGCACTGCTCCTTGCAGGATGCAGCAGTGCTCGTCATGTGCCTGAAGGAAAGTATCTTCTTAACGATATACATATTCACATCAACGACTCCACAAAATCTATCACCAAGGAGGAGATGATCAATTATGTACGCCAACAACCCAACCACAAAGTGCTTTGGGCTGCAAAACTACAGCTTGGCGTATATAATCTCAGTGGCAAAGACTCCACCAAATGGTACAATAAGTGGGTGCGCAAGATGGGCGAGCCGCCTGTGGTCTATGATAGCACTCTGACGCGTCAGTCAGTCAATCAACTTCAGAAAGCCCTTATCAATATGGGCTACCTATCAGCGACTGTCACATCTGATACAACTATCAATCAGAAGAAACGCAAAATCAATGTCGACTATACCCTCACACCGGGCACTCCCCACAAGATACACAACATCGACTTTGAATTATACAACGACTCAATCCGCAACATCTTGATGCGAGACTCATCGTTGGTCATCATCAAGCAAGGCGACAACCTCGATAGCAAACGCCTCGAAGCTCAACGCTTGAAGTTTACCGAAACGATGCAAAATAATGGCTACTACGCCTTTACCAATGAGTATATCACTTTTAATGCCGACACCACAGCCAACAGCCATGATGTCGACCTCACCATCAAAGTCAATCCTCCATATCAGCCAATCCCGGGTGCTCCGATTATCAACACCCATGTGCCCTATTATATCCGTCGTATCATCTTTGTGACCAACTATGAGCCGACACACTTCGATAATCTGCGCAAAATCTCAGCCGTAGACACTGTCGACTACAAGGACATCACCATCTTCTACGACGAAAACAGATACCTTCGTCCTTCTGTCTTGGAAGAAAACTGCTACCTCCGAAAGGGACAACCATATGTCACTTCCGATGTCAACAAGACATATCAAGCACTCAACCGCCTCGCAATCCTCAAGTTTATCAACATACAATTTGACCGCATAGGTCAGATGGATGGCAAAGAATGGCTCGACGCCTACATCCTTATGACTCCGGGCAAGTCGCAAGCCACCACAGCCGAATTGGAGGGCACTAACTCCGAAGGCAACCTCGGCGTGGCAGCATCACTCTCCTACACACATCGCAACATCGGCAAAGGCTCTGAAGCACTCACAGCCAAGCTACGCGGAGCCTATGAGTCTATATCTGGCGACCTCGCCGGTCTGATCAACAATCGCTACATGGAGTATTCGCTCGACCTCGGGTTGTCGTTTCCAAAGTTCATGCTTCCGTTTGTCAATAAAGAGTTTAAGCAGAAAATCAAAGCGACCACCGATTTCAACACCTCCATAAACTACCAAGAGCGACCGGAATACACGCGTATTATCGCCACTTTGGGCTACAATTATCGTTGGACAGAACAGTTCAACCGTATGCGCCACACATTCACCCCTATCGACATCAACTATGTCTATCTACCGGAAAGCACCCACGACTTCATCGACCAGATAGCACCCGACAACCCATTGCTACGCTACAGCTACGAAGACCACTTCATCATGCGCATGGGCTACTCGTTCTATTATACCAATAAACCTAAGGAGAACATCTGGCAACGCTTCAATACATCAAACGTCTCTACTCTCAGACTAAATGCTGAGATAGCCGGCAACCTCCTCTACGCCATCAACAACGCATTTACCTATCGTTCTGATGCCCGAGAAAATCCCTACAAGGTTTTTGGAATTCAATACTCACAATACTTCAAATTTGAAGGCGACTACTCAGTGACACACACATTCTCCCCACGTCACTCACTGGCATTCCGTGTCGGCATGGGCGTCGCTTACCCTTATGGCAACTCTGCCATCCTACCATTCGAAAAACGCTTCTATGGTGGTGGTGCCAATGGTGTACGCGGTTGGGACGTTCGCACACTCGGACCGGGAAAATTCAGCGGTTCCAACTCTGTGAGCAGCTTCATCAACCAATGCGGCGACATTCGATTCATCATGAGCCTTGAATATCGTGCCAAACTATTCTGGATTATCGAAATGGCTGCATTCATCGATGCCGGCAACATATGGACCATTCGCGACTATGAAAATCAAGCGGGAGGTCTCTTCCGATTTGACTCATTCTATAAAGAATTGGCAGCAGCCTATGGCATCGGTATACGTTTGGATTTCAACTACTTCCTACTCCGTCTTGACATGGGTATGAAGGCCTATAACCCTGCCGAAGGCAAAGAAAAGTGGCCACTCATTCACCCTCGATGGGGACGCGACCGAAGCTTCCACTTCTCTATCGGCTACCCATTCTAACCATCTTAAATTCTCTAACTCGCTAAAACTCCGGACTCCTATGAAACGCCTCGCAATATTCGACCTCGACGGCACCTTGCTAAATACTATCAAGGACCTTGGCATTGCATGCAACTATGCACTTGAAAAAAATGGCTACAGCGGTCACTCGCTTGCCACCTACCCTTTCATGGTCGGCAATGGGGTGCGCAAACTCATTCAGCGTTCATGCCCTGATGCTGATGAAGCGATGGTCGACACGCTCCTCGCCGACTTCAAGCATTACTACGATGAGCACAACACAGAGTACACCACACCCTACAATGGTATCCCGGAGCTTCTTCAGCGACTCGTCGAGATGGATATCAAAATCGCTGTCGCTTCCAATAAATACCAGACAGCGACCGACAAAATCGTGCGTCACTTTTTTGCCGATATTCCATTTGTATCAATACAAGGACAAATAGAAGGTCGTCCCGTTAAACCCGACCCTTCTATAGTCTTCACTATACTCAATCAGTCGCCAACGCCTAAGAGCGAAGTAATCTACATCGGCGACTCCGCTGTCGACATTGAGACTGCTCGTCGTGCTTGCGTTACTTCTGTCGGTGTCACTTGGGGATTCCGCACAGTTTCAGAGTTGCGCCAAGCATATGCCGATCACATCATCTCCTCCCCATCGGAGATACTAAATCTTCTCAACGAGCCATTTTAATAGTCAAAAAAATTTGTTCATTTGCAATTAACTTGTTAAATTTGCAAAAAACAACACATATATGAAATTTTTAGTATCTATATTACTCGCATTGGCATTTACTATGTCAATCTACGCAGAAGACGTGGTCTATCTACGCAACGGCAATGTCTATCGTGGCACAATCATCGAAGAAGTTGAAGGTGAATACCTTCGTATCCGACTCAACGATGGTGGCGTATTTGCTTGCGAATACGATCAAATCGACCGAATCGCTGAGGAAGAAAAGCAAGCCAACAATTTCGTTAGAAAACCGAAAACCATCGAGTCAGGCACAAAACTCTATAAATCTCTACCATCTAAAGGTTATCGCGGTTTCGTCGATGTAGGCTACACATTTGCCACAGGAGATTGGGGACTCTATCGCTATGGATTTAGCACATCGCATGGCTACCAGGTGTGTCCTTACTTCTTTGCCGGAGCAGGTGTCGGCATGAATGTCTACCAACGCTACAATAGCAACAATAATTGGCATAACTCTGTACATACAGTAGGACAAGGCGATCCAATGAGTATACCTATCTTTGCACACCTTCGTTCGGAATTTGTGGACAGTTGGATCACTCCGTACGTAGATGCAAAAGTCGGTTACTCAATTTTTGACAAAGTAGGTTTCTACTCGACTATCTCAGCCGGTGCTCGCGTCGCACTGAAAATCAGCGGTCGCAAAATTGCGTTCAGTTTAGGTGCTGGCTATGATATGCAACATATCAGCAAGGTCAGAACCGAGGGCAAGTACTTCGGCGAATATCTACGATTTGGAGATGTCTTTACAAATGGTGTCCAAATCAGATTCGGTGTAGACTTCTAAGAACCTCTCCCCTACATGAACTACAAAGTGACATACATCTGGCATGACTGCTTCGTCATTGAGACAGATGTGTGTCTTTTTGTTTTTGACTATTGGAAAGACACCGATGGCAAGATAGTCGACATCATCGGCACAAATAAGTCGGTGTATATCTTTGTAAGTCACCACCACAAAGATCATTTCAATTCCAAGATATTCCGATGGGCATCGCAACTCAGCAATTGCCCCACCTATATTATAAGCTACGACACTGCACGATTTGCCCGTCACCTGATTCAACCGACATCAAGCTATCGCCACCCAGTGGTCAGTCCGTCAAATCTACATATCATGCACCCTTCGGAAACCTTCTCCGATGAGTTCATCACAGTTCACGCCCTTGGCTCTACCGACGTAGGCTGTAGCTACCTCATTGACCTCAACGGCACACTGTTATTCCACGCCGGAGACCTAAATGCATGGGCATTTGCAGATGAGACTTCAGCCGATGAGACCAAACAAGCGATTGATGCATTCAAAGCGGAACTCTCGCGACTGCTCGATATCACGAAGCATATAGATATTGCAATGTTTCCTATTGACGAAAGACTCGGATCAAGTTTCGCTATTGGAGCCAAAATGCTGCTTACCTCACTCGACATCCGACACTTCATTCCTATGCACTTTGCTCACGACTCAGAGCCGGAAATTCTTCAACGACGCATAAAGATAGCCTGTGAGACGGACAAATACCTACCGGAGAATATCGACACGACAGTTCACCCACTGACAATGCCTTATCAATCCACCGACTTGACATTAGGGAAATAGCCGAGTCGCGGACAAGCCTGATTATTAATTAAAGGAGATAGTATTTATAATATCTATAAGATCTATAGTATCGATAAATTAGGTCAGCCGGGGAAATCAGCAGCAGTAGAAAGCCACAAGTTCGGCCACGCCTGAGACGACAGCAATGATAAACATTGCCAACGCTATGCGATCCATACGCTTAGACTCAGCAGGAATCATCTTAGTGAAGAGTGCAGCCATCAGATGACAGAAGGCAGCCATAAATGCGAAAAACATATCGAAATTCATCCACCACTCGGTGCGCATGCGAAATGTCGCTATAATGTACACCACTGACAATACTACTAAAATTACTGAAATGAGGGTGTTGCCCAATATCTTCTTCAACATATGAGTCTATTTTATATAAATATCTGATTATCTGATTAGTTTAATTCCATACACACCACCATCGACATCTTTTAGCATCGCAAAGTAGAAACCTGTGTTGAGTGCAGAAAGATTGAGCGACACTTGTTCAACGCCACCGTAATTAAGCTGCATAGTCATTGTGCCGTCAAGTGTATAGACACAGACCATCGCAATCGGTTTTGGCATCTTAATTGAGTAATGACCACCGCCAAGTCGACCTACTATAGGAGATGTCACAATGCCCGCTTGCTCTATTGCAGTCTGTGCTTGCTCACGCTCTTGTTGCATCTGTCGGTAGTAGCTATGATAATATGCAAAAGGCTCTTCTTCCGGCTCAGTCACCTCCTCAATAGGAGCTGCCGATGTCGATGCTATCTGACCGTGACTCATCACCTCCGATGCCAAAAGTCGGTACCAACCGAGTTCCTTGCCATCAATACTGACGAGATACATATCGGCTTTCTGACCATTGACCACCATCGGCACGATGCGATTGTCGTCAATCAGACCAATTGCCACCGACTTATCAGTCGTAAGTTGGTCGGAAATCAATGTATTCCATTGCTCGGGAGTGTAGGTCGATGAGAGTTGTGAAGCGACAGTCGAATCATCTTCCGAAAGCACACTTTCCAATCGCATTAGCGCATCAGCATCATCGAAAGCCCTACCAAAGACAGAGGGTTGAGCCTTCAGGAGATTGTCGATATAAGTCGGGAGGTCTTGCCAAGCAGCAATAGCATCTTCGGGCAGACGACTGTCATAGCGTATCTGCTCCACATGCATTGCGTAAAGAGAGAGAAGTTTAAGCAAAGATTCATCAATATTGCCTTTGTCAAATCGTGAATCGAGATTGTAGCCCAAGATAGGGAAACACTTATTCTCAGCCGAAACTATGACGAAGCCACCCTTGGGATGATTGAAGAGATAGAAAGGCGTCATCAGGCGATTGGTCGTCAAAGCCTTGCCATTGTATACATAGTCGACAGTAGCAGTCTTGATGCCATGGGCATGATCGAAGAAAGCTTGTGCAATGCGACGAGCCTGCTTCTGTGTCACCACTTCGGCCGACACCGTGTGGACCATCATCGACCCAACGACGACAGCCATCACCACCAACATATGTTGCACAAATCTCTTCATTACCTTTATATAACGTAATATACCCTACAAAATTATAAAATCTTTGCCACTCCACAAAATCGAAGACTTCATTTCTGCTAAAAAACAATGGACCGAAGACTATTAATCTCCGATCCACCGTCTATTTATACTTTAGGATTGATTACTTCTTGATGTTAGGAAGTTCAAGGCCATAACCCTTGCGCTTGTCTTCAATCTTCAAGAATACACCGATAAGCAATGCCACTACGCCGAATGATGCGAAGATAGTCATCGGAGCTGTGTAACCACCTGTCGATTGAAGCACCTTACCGATTACGAGTGGCACCAAGCAGAGACCTACGTTCTGAATCCAGAAAATCAATGAGTAAGCGCTACCAAGCACTACAGGATCGATAATCTTTGGAACTGATGGCCACAACGCTGCAGGCACAAGCGAGAATGATACACCAAGCACTACGATGAGAATCATAGCAAATGTCTTGCTTGGGTACATTGGAAGCAAGTAAGCAAAGCTCATGTGACAGCAGATCATAATCAACGCACCGAGCATCAACATTGTCGCACCCTTACCCTTGTGGTCGAGGAATGAACCAAGGAATGGAGTCAATACCATCGCGAGGATTGGGAACCAACGGAAGAGGTCGGCAGCTTCTTGGTTAGAGATGCTCAATGTCACTTCGAGGAAGTTGGTTGCAAAACGTTGGAATGGGAAGATAGCTGAGTAATAGAGCACGCAGAGCAATGCCACAAGCCAGAACATCTTGCTGCTGAGGATTTTGCCCAAGTCGCTCACCTTGAATTCTTCTTCTGAAGCACCTGCAGCAGAACCACCCTTTTGGCTGTCGAGCTTCTTATCCATCATTGAGAATACGATGAAGTTGATGAGACCGACGATCAAAAGCACTGTACAGAATGCAATAGGAGCAACGATTGATGGGTCGCCCGCTGCATTAGCAAACATCTTAGAGATAGCAGGTGATGAAGAGAACACTGCAAACACACCAAGACGTGCGATAGCCATTTCAAGACCCATAGCCAATGCCATTTCCTTGCCTTCAAACCACTTAGCGATAGCTCTTGACACTGTGATACCTGCCATTTCACAACCGCAACCGAAGATCATAAAGCCGAATGCAGCCATCTTAGCACTGCCTGGGAATTCAGGCCACCATGAGTTGAGCCACAAGCAGATTTCAGATTCTTGGAAAGCGTCTGAGATACCGATGTACTTAACTGCTGCACCGACTACCATTAAAGATGTTGACAAAATACCTGTGAAACGCACGCCCATCTTGTCCAAGATGATACCTGCTACGATCAAGAAACCGCAAACGTTGAGGATAAACTCTGATGCGGCATAAGTACCGAATGTGTCGCTATTCCAACCACGAGCAGATTCTACAAGTGATTGAAGTGGTGACATTACATCGACAAACATGTAGGCAAAGAACATTGCCAACGAAATCAAAATAAGGGCTGTCCAACGAGCCCAAGCCTTATCGTTCAATAAGACCGCTGCTTTTTGTGTCATGATATTAAGTTAATGATTATAGTCCGATTTTTACTAATTCTGCTTCCATCTGCTTCTGAAGCTTTTCTGCTTCTGCTGCTGCCACTTCTGCAAAGTCTTCGCCATTTGATGCGTAGATGATGCCGCGTGATGAGTTTACGAGAAGACCGCAGTCAGAGTTGATACCATATTTGCAAACCTCTTCGAGACTACCACCCTGAGCACCTACGCCTGGCACAAGGAGGAACGAAGTCGGAGCAATCTTGCGAATTTCTGCAAACATTGAGCCTTGTGTCGCACCTACCACATACATCATGCGGTCGTCGCCTGCCCATTCTGCTGATTTACGCAAAACATGTTCGTAGAGTGGAGTGCCATTCTCATCTTTGATGAATTGGAAGTCGTGTGAGCCCTTGTTGCTTGTCAAACCGAGAAGCACTACCCACTTGCCTTCATATTCCAAGAACGGAGTCACACTGTCGACACCCATGTAAGGAGCTACTGTCACAGCATGCACATCCATCTCTTCGAAGAATGTCGCTGCATACATCTTGCTGGTGTTGCCGATGTCGCCACGCTTAGCGTCAGCGATAATCAAGTGGTCAGGATAATTCTTCTTGAGATAGTCCACTGTCATCTCGAGAGCTTCCCAACCCTTAAGGCCTTGGCATTCATAGAATGCAGTGTTAGGCTTGTAAGCCACACAGTAAGGCGCTGTAGCATCAATAATCGCCTTATTGAATGCGAAATAAGGATTCTCCTCGTTCAAAAGATGCTGAGGAATCTTCTTAAGGTCTGTATCAAGACCGACGCAAAGAAATGAGCGACGAGCCTTGATGTTTTCGATAAGTTGTTGTCTTGTCATGTTGTATATGATTTAATATATTTTCTTCACTACAATTCTGCTTCCTTGAGTTTTTCGGCATTTTCCGCGATAATCAACTGGTCGATGCAATCTTGAATCTCGCCATCCATGAACGCCGAGAGATTGTAGATTGTGTAGTTGATACGATGGTCGGTGATACGACCTTGAGGATAGTTGTAAGTGCGAATTTTAGCCGAACGGTCACCGGTCGACACCATTGTCTTACGACGTGACGCGATGTCGTCGAGATACTTCTGATGCTCCTTGTCGTAGATAAACGTACGAAGGCGCGACAAAGCACGCTCCTTGTTCTTCGGTTGGTCACGAGTTTCGGTACATTCGATAAGGATTTCCTCCACTACGCCTGTGTTAGGGTTCTTCCAGTTGTAACGAAGACGCACACCCGATTCCACCTTGTTGACATTTTGACCACCTGCACCACCGCTTCGGAATGTATCCCACTTGATTTCGCCTTCGTGGATTTCTACATCAAACTCTTCTGCTTCCGGCAATACTGCCACAGTCGAAGCCGAAGTGTGAACACGACCTTGTGTTTCTGTCGCAGGGACACGTTGCACACGGTGCACCCCACTCTCATATTTCATCGTGCCATAGACATCAGTACCCGAAAGTGCAAAGATAATTTCCTTGAAACCTCCGGCTGCACCTTCCGAGAAACTTGTCACAGCAAGGCTCCAGCCCTTCTTCTCTGCATACTTCTGATACATTCTGTAGAGGTCGCCGGCAAAGAGTGCCGCCTCATCGCCACCCGTACCGCCACGGATTTCGACAATACAGTTTTTGCTATCATCAGGATCGGCAGGAACAAGAAGAATCTTGATTTCCTCCTCAAGTTTAGGCAACTCTTCGTTTGCCACATCGATTTCCTCCTTGGCCAATGCTCGCATTTCCTCGTCGGTCTCTGTCTTGAGAACCTCCTGCGCTTCCTCGATGTTAGAAAGCATCTGTCGATAACGTCTTGTAGCATTGACTATTAACTCGAGGTCGTGATATTCTTTAGTCAACTTAACATAGCGCTTTTGATCGGCAATGACGCTTGGGTCGGTGATCAACGTACCGACTTCTTCAAATCTGCCTTCAATGCCATCAAGGCGCTCAAGTAATGATATTGCTGCCATATTTTCTTAAATTAAGGTGCAAAATTAATGCAAAGCGACGAAATAATCAAACTTGTGGGGCGTTTTTCGCTCTCTTTTCGCATTCCAACTATAGTTTTTAACACAATTGCTTTTGATATCTGAAAAACTTGATATAATTTTGCACAATCAAACATCCATTAAATCTATGTATAACATCAACACCAAATCCACATTTATCACACTGTTCCTTGTCCTCGTTGCTTTCACTGCCAATGCATTCACCAGTGGCCCTATCAGATATGAAAAAGTACCATCAGAAGGACTGTTGGGTCTTCTTGAGCAACGCGAAGCCATCGTACACAGTGCCACACAAGAGATCACAGGTTTCCTCGACATACCCTACAACGTTTCGCGTAGCCTTACCAACTGGAAGATAACCTCAATCCGTGAATATGCCCTCCAAAACTGCAAACTCACCGGACTTGAACTCTCACCGGCAATTCGTACCATCGGCAAATACGCATTCAACAACTGCCCAAATCTGAAAAGCGTATCGACCAAACGTGGCTTGAAATTCATCGAAAGCAACGCCTTCAGCGAATGTCGCAACCTTGAGACATTCATCTTCCCTGAAAGTCTGAAACTTATCGGCGAACATGCTTTCCGCAACTGCGAAAGTCTTCAGAGCGTCGAACTTTACGACGAGTTGACTTCGATTCGCGAATGGGCTTTCTATGGTTGCAAATCTTTAAGCTCAGTCAGCATCAAAAGCCCGATTATCGAAATCTCAGCCGGTTGCTTTTCATTCTGCAGTTCGCTCAAAGAGATTACACTTCCGCGCTCGGTGCGTACGATTCGTCAGTCGGCATTCGAATATAGTGGCTTGGAAGTCGTTCGCATGGACAAGTTTGTAAGCAAAATCGAAAACCTTGCTTTCGCAAGCACCAATCTCCATACCATCTATCTTCAAGCACCTGTGCCACCCGAAGCAAGCTTCATCGTCATGAATGGTTGCCCGGAACGCATCACTCTCCACGTACCTTCAAGTAGCAAAGACGCATATAAGTCTCACCCATATTGGGGACAATTCATCGTCGTCGGCGACCTCTAACCTCGCATACACCGACAACATTCCTAAAGGTCAGCCCGACTAAAACGCACAAAATCAATAGGTAAGACAAAAATATTTCGCAAAAACGTTGGTTATTCGACAAATAATGACTAACTTTGCACTCGCAAAATCGAGAGACAACTCAAGATGGAGCATAACAAATTAATAATCAACTAAATACAAACAAATTAAAAAGGCAAGTTTATGGCAGTAAAGATCAGATTGCAACGCCGCGGTCACAAGCGCTACGCGTTTTATCCAATCGTAATCGCCGATAGCAGGGCACCACGTGATGGTAGATTTATTGAAAGGATAGGTTCTTATAATCCGAACACTAATCCTGCTACAATAAGTTTAGACTTCGACCGTGCTTTGTATTGGTTAGAAACAGGTGCACAACCTACAGACACAGTTCGCACTATCCTTTCTCGTGAAGGTGTGTTGCTCATGAAGCACCTCCGTGGTGGTGTTAAGAAGGGCGCATTTGGCGAAGAAGAAGTTCAACGCCGTTTCGACGCTTGGAAAGCACAACATGACAAGACTGTAGAAGCAGGCAAGGCTAAAGACGCTGCTAAGAAGGCAGACGACGCTAAGGCTCGCTTGGAATCAGAAGTAGAAAAGAACAAAGCAAAAGCAGAAGCAGTTGCTAAGAAGAAAGCTGAACTCCTCGCTGCACAAGAAGCAGCAGCTAAGGCTGAACTCGAAGCAGAAAATGCAGAAGCAGCTGAAGAAACTCCTGCTGCTGAGTAATCCGCACACAAAGGTCACAACCTTTAATTCAAGTCGAGAAAGATACGCTCTTTCTCGGCTTTTTTCTTTATAAAACCATGCCGACACCCCTATTCTGTCCGAAATCACACACTTAAATCCACAAAAGTCACGCTTTTCTATTTGAAGTTATTGAATTATGTGTTATCTTTGTGCTTTAAATCATAACATCGAATAGAATGGTAACATTTTTCAAAAAAGGAGCATCGCTTGTAATCGCAGTTCAAAGCGAAGTCAAGCTTAGTGATGAGACAATCTCAAAGTTGCAATGGCTATTCGACGGAGCTAAGGCTTTAAAAGCTACCCGTCTAAAAGGCAAATATATCGGCCCACGAAAAGAAATGATCACTCCATGGAGTACAAACGCTGTGGAAATCACTCAAAACATGGGTATCGAGGGTATTCAACGCATCGAAGAATATGCACTTACGACAGACGAGTGTCCAGTGCTTGACAAGATGCTTCAGCGTCTTTACGACGGCCTTTCTGCCGACATCTTCAAAATCACCCATACTCCGGAGAAAATCGTCTACATCGACGACATCGAAGCCTACAATATCTCGGAAGGTCTCGCTCTCTCTGGCGAAGAAATCAAATACCTCCAAGAACTCTCTGAACGTATCGGCAGAAAATTGACCGACTCAGAAGTATTCGGTTTCTCTCAAGTCAACTCAGAACACTGCCGCCACAAAATCTTCAACGGCACTTTCATAATCGATGGCCAAGAGATGCCATCATCTCTCTTCAAACTCATCAAGAAAACTTCGCAAGAAAACCCTAACAGCCTCGTTTCTGCATATAAGGACAACGTGGCATTTGTCAAAGGTCCTAAGGCTCAACAGTTTGCACCATGCAACCCTGAGCAGCCTGACTTCTTCGAAGAAAAAGAAATCAAGACAGTCATCTCGCTCAAGGCTGAGACCCACAACTTCCCTACTACAGTAGAACCATTCAACGGTGCTGCGACAGGTACAGGTGGTGAAATCCGCGACCGTCTCGGCGGTGGTAAGGCGAGTCTTCCTATCGCGGGTACTGCTGTCTACATGACATCTTATCCTCGCATCGCCGACCAACGCCAATGGGAAGAAAACGCTCCTCTCCCACGTCCATGGCTCTATCAGACTCCGGAAGAAATCCTCATCAAGGCATCTAATGGTGCTTCTGACTTCGGTAATAAATTCGGTCAGCCACTTATCTGCGGTTCGGTCCTCACTTTCGAACACGAAGAACACAATCGCACCATGGCTTACGACAAGGTTATCATGCTTGCCGGTGGTGTCGGCTTCGGCACACAGAAAGACGCTCTCAAGGGCGATCCGAAACCGGGCATGAAGGTCGTAGTAATGGGCGGTGACAACTACCGCATCGGTATGGGTGGTGGCGCAGTATCATCAGTAGCGACAGGTCAATACGACAACTCTATCGAGCTCAACGCTGTGCAACGTGCCAACCCTGAAATGCAAAAGCGTGTCAGCAACGTTGTGCGTGCACTCGCTGAAATGGACAACAACCCTTGCGTAAGTATCCACGACCACGGTGCAGGCGGTCACCTTAATGCACTTTCTGAACTCGTAGAAGCTACCGGTGGTAAGATCAACATGGACCAACTCCCTGTCGGCGACCCAACTCTCTCTGCTAAAGAAATCATCGGCAACGAGAGCCAGGAACGCATGGGTCTCGTGATGGAAGAAAAGCACATCGAAAAGATTCGCAAAATCGCTGAACGCGAACGCGCTCCTTTCTATGTAGTCGGCGAAACTACCAACGACGACCGTTTCGTATTCGAACAAAAAGATGGTAAATGCCCTATCGACCTCGCAATGGCCGACATGTTTGGCAACTCACCTAAAACTGTTATGACCGACAACACTGTTGTGCGTAACTACGAAGGTGTGGAATATTCACAAGCCGAACTCGACAAATATATCGAAAACGTGCTCCAACTCGAAGCTGTCGCTTGTAAAGACTGGCTCACCAACAAGGTTGACCGCTCTGTGACAGGTAAGATTGCACGTCAGCAATGCCAAGGCGAAATCCAATTGCCTCTCAGCGACTGCGGTGTGGTAGCACTCGACTATCGTGGCAAATCGGGTATCGCAACATCTATCGGTCACGCTCCTCAGGTAGCTTTAATCGACTCTGCTAAGGGCTCAGTGATGGCTATTGCTGAAGCATTGACCAACATCGCCGGTGCTCAACTCAAAGACGGTCTTAAGTCTGTATCACTTTCTGCCAACTGGATGTGGCCATGTAAGAACGAAGGTGAAGACGCAGCATTGTACAAGGCTGTACAAGCTTGCTCTGACTTCGCTTGCGCTCTCGGCATCAACATCCCTACAGGCAAAGACTCATTGTCAATGACTCAAAAGTATGGTCAAGACAAGGTGTACGCTCCGGGCACAGTGATTATCTCTGCTGCCGGTGAAGTGAAAAACATCCGCAGAGTGACTACTCCTGTGGCTCAACTCAAGAATTCACAACTCCTCTATATCGACATGAGTTCTGACGAGCTCAAGCTCGGTGGCTCAGCATTTGCTCAGTCGCTCAACAAGCTCGGTGCAGATGCTCCTACAGTGAAGTGTCCTGAATACTTTGCTAAGGCATTCAACGCTATACAGACACTCGTAGGTCGCAACCTCATCCTCGCACAACACGACGTTTCAGCCGGTGGTCTCTTCACTACATTGCTCGAAATGAACTTCGGTAACGTTAAGGGTGGTATGAACATCTGCCTTGACGAATTTAACGATGCAGATATGGTGAAGGTGCTCTTCGCTGAAAACCCTGCTATCGTACTTCAAATCGCTGACTCTAAGTTTGACACAGTCAAGGAAGTGCTCGATAAGGCCGGCGTGGCATTCAAAAACATCGGTGAAATCAGCAACGAACGCACACTCACTATCACCAACGGCGATGACGAAAAGATGTTCTTCATCGATCATCTCCGCGACGTATGGTATCGCACATCCTACCTCCTCGACCGCAAGCAAAGTGGCGAAGCATGTGCTCGCAGCCGTTACGATAATTATCGCAACCAACCTGTCCGCTACACATTCCCTAAGGGCTTCAGTGGCAAGCTTGAGGACTACGGCTTGAGTTTCAACCGTCCAGAAAAGAGTGGCATCAAGGCTGCCATCATCCGCGAAAAGGGTGTCAACGGCGACCGTGAAATGGCATATAGCCTCTATCTCGCAGGCTTCGACGTGAAGGACGTTCACATGACCGACCTCACATCAGGTCGCGAAACACTTGAAGACGTCAACATGATCGTATTCTGCGGTGGTTTCTCTAACTCCGACGTACTTGGCTCGGCTAAGGGTTGGGCAGGCGGCTTCCTCTACAACGAAAAGGCTAAGGCTGCTCTCGACAACTTCTACAAGCGCACCGACACATTGTCGCTCGGTATCTGCAACGGTTGTCAACTTATGCAAGAACTCAACCTCATCTGCCCTGACCACGAACGCCGTCCTAAGATGCTCCACAACAACTCTCACAAGTTTGAATCAGGCTTCATCTCTGTCGTTATCCCTGAAAACAACAGTGTGATGTTTGGACCACTCTCAGGCTCTAAGTTGGGTATATGGATTGCTCACGGTGAAGGTAAGTTCCAATTGCCAGAAAAGTTGTCGGAATACAACGTAATCGCTAAATACGCTTACTCACAATATCCAGCCAACCCTAACGGCTCATACGCTTCAGTAGCAGGTATCGCAAGCGCCGATGGTCGTCACCTCGCGATGATGCCTCACCTCGAAAGAGCTATCTTCCCATGGCAATGTGGCTTCTACCCGGCGACTCGTCGCAACGACGAAATCACACCATGGTTGACTGCATTCGTCAACGCTCGTAAGTGGATTGAAGAAAACAAAAAGTAATCTTGAAACTTACATTTCACATATTCCGTAAACACTATGCCCCGGCTCTTGTAGTTGGGGCTTTAGTGTCTATTTTGTCTATCGGTTGCTCCACAGGCATCGAGAGCACAAAACGCATCGAGCTCAGCAAAGAAGACCGCAAGCAGACTGCCGTCACTCCCGAAGACACCTTCCTCTGCAAAGTTCAAGCTCAACCCCACGACGAGTGGTCCATCGGAAAAAGATTCGTTGCCACCGACAATCGCACGGCTCTCATCTTCGATGCCAACCAATTGGCGTCAGAGGTTGAACGTATGGCATTAGCTGGCAAGGAATTGCAATTTCGTGGCACGACATCGCAGATGATGCCCAACGGCGACAAAGCCATAGTGCTTCTATTCTCCGACGGTAGCCACACTCTGAGCTACAACACTCGCAAGCCACAAGGCAACGCGATACTCAGCACTGAGATTCCGATGATGATCGACCTCGACATCGTCAGCCAAGTCCGTCAGAAACTCGTCGGTCTCAATTTGTGGACACGCTCATCGCTTTGGTACGACGCCTCAGGCGAAAAGACTGATGGACAAAAGTATGTGCCCGTCATCATCACCGATGTCACCTTCGGCGACAAGGTGTTCCCGATAAAAGTGCTATTCACCGACAGCGACGGCTCGCTCCACATGATGCTAATGAATGTGACCGACAGCGGCATCGACAGTCGCTCGTTTGCCAACCTGTTCTATCTCTCCGACCCACGCCCCAAGTACCCCCACATCGACGACGAAGTGTGGCAACTCATTCAGAACGGCCAAGTCCGCAACGGCATGACCAAGGAGGAGTGTCGACTTTCGCTCGGCTCGCCGAAGGAGGTCAACAAGGGACACAACTATAGCAGCACACTCGAATTGTGGCAATACACCGATGGCGTGTATCTCCAATTCCAAGACGATCTTTTAGTAAACTTCAGACGATGAAAGACTTGATTCAACACAACAAGGACATCACCTCGCTCACGACATTCGGCATTCCGGTCGTGGCAAAGCACTTTGCCGAATACTCATCAGTCAAAGAGCTTCGCGAAATCATTCGCAGCGACGAATTTCAGTCAAGCGAGATATTTCATATCGGTGGAGGCAGCAACCTCCTATTCCTTTCCGACTACAACGGACTGATACTCCACTCTGCCATTCGTGGCATCACCGACTATCGCAAAGACGATCAGACGGTCTATGTCATCGCAGGAGCAGCAGAAAACTGGGCACAGTTTGTCGATTGGTGTGTCGATCATGGATATGCAGGGCTGGAGAATATGGCATACATTCCCGGAGAAGTCGGCGCGTCAGCCATTCAGAACGTCGGAGCTTACGGAGTGGAAGCCAAAGATGTCATCTACAAGGTGGAATGTTACGACTTTGCCACCAATCGTGTCGTGACGCTCGAAAACCACGAATGTCGATTTGCCTACCGCGACAGCATATTCAAAAACGAAGCACGTGGTCGCTATGCAGTGCTGCGCGTCTGCTTCAGACTCAAGCCAGCTACCGTGGCTGAGCACCTCGACTACGGACCACTCAAGGCTCTCAAGCAAGATTGTCAAGATTGCACCATCAGCCGAGTACGCGACGAAATCACACACATTCGCAAGCAGAAACTCCCTGAACCATCTGAACGTGGAAGCGCCGGAAGTTTCTTCAAAAACCCCGTCGTGCGTCGCAAATTCTTTGATAGCAACCTTCGCTCAATCTATGGCGACAGCGTGCCTTTCTACGATGTCGATAACGACCACGTCAAAGTGCCGGCAGGATGGCTCATCGAGAAAGCAGGCCTTAAGGGGCACAAACTCGGCAACGCACAAGTATATGAAAATCAAGCGCTTGTCATCGTCAACAACGGCGGAGCGACAGGTCAGGAGATAGCCGACCTTTGCCAGCACATACGCCGCACCGTCCACGACACTTTCAACATCATTCTCCACCCCGAAGTCAACTTCATCGACTCGCGAGTGAAGGTGACAGTGCTCGGCAGTGGCACATCGAAAGGAGTGCCCGAAGCAGCGTGCCGTTGCAAAGTGTGCCGATCGACCGACGCTCACGACCGACGCTCACGAGCAAGCATCATGGTGCAAACCCATGGTCTCAACCTTCTCATCGACGCATCTCCCGACTTCCGTGAGCAGGCTCTGCGCAACGAAATCACCGACATCGACGCTCTGCTACTCACCCACATCCACTTCGACCACATCGGCGGCATCGAAGATCTTCGCCCATATTGCGACGGCAAGGACATGCCTATATACGCCAAGGGCGATGTGGCTGACGAGCTGCGTCAGCGCCTTGACTACTGCTTCCGCGAGAAGCTGTATCCCGGCGTGCCTACCTATAAACTGCACATCATCAATCCCGACTACGACCTCAAAATCAACGGCGTGAAGATAACGCCTATCGTGGTCAATCATGGTCGTCTGCCAATCCTGGGCTATCGCATCGGCAACTTCGCCTACATCACCGACGCTAAAAGCATCGACGATGAAGAGCTGCTCAAACTGAAAGGTGTCGATACGCTGATAATCAACGCTCTACGCTACGAAGATCACTTCGCACACTTCACAGTCGACGAAGCACTCGACATCATCGACCGAGTAAAGCCGCGACAGACCTACCTCACGCACATGAATCACGACATAGGCCTTCACCACGAAGTCATCACCCGTCTCCCCGACGGCGTAACCCTCGCCCACGATTCACTTAAGTTTTCAGTCTAAGATAGTTTAAAGATAAAAACGAGCCACGACAAAATAAATTTACATAATGTCGTGGCTTAATCATATTCAATACTATTTATTATCCGCCGAAGTCGTCATAATGGATGTTTTCGGGATCGACACCGAGCGAGTAAAGCATCTGATTGACTGCGTTGCTCATCATGCCCGGTCCACACATGTAGTACTCGATATCTTCCGGCGCAGGGTGATCCTTGAGATAGGTGTCGTGCATCACTTGATGCACAAATCCCGGTGTATATGCCACGCCTGCTGCATCGGCAGCAGGGTCGGGACGGTCGAGCGCAAGGTGGAACTTGAAGTTAGGAAAATCCTTCTCAAGTTGGAGGAAATCTTCGAGATAGAACACTTCGTTGAGCGCGCGAGCACCATAGAAGTACGACATCTTACGGTCGGTGATGTGCAGCGTGCGTGTCAAGTGCATAATCTGCGCTCTAAGCGGAGCCATACCGGCACCACCACCCACCCATATCATCTCTGCCTTCGAGTCGAGATTTGGATGAAAGTCGCCGTAAGGACCACTCATCAGTACCTTATCGCCCGGTTTGAGCGTAAAGATATAGGACGATGCGATGCCCGGAGGCACGTTCATGAAGCCTGTCTGCGGAGCGGGTTTCATCGGAGGCGTTGCAATACGCACAGTCAGCATGATGCGGTCGCCTTCAGCCGGATAATTGGCCATAGAGTATGCGCGAATAGTCTCTTCGTCGTTGTTGCATTTAAGGTCGAAGAGTCCAAACTTCTGCCATGCAGGCAAGTATTCGTCACCGATGAGCGACTTGTCAATATCCTTGTCGTAGTCGATGCCATATTTCGGTATTCTGATTTGAGCGTATGAGCCGGGGAGGAAGTCCATGTGCTCGCCTTCCGGAAGCTTGACAATAAATTCTTTTATGAAAGTCGCGACATTGCGATTGGAAATGACCTCGCACTCCCACTCCTTGACATTCAACGCCGACTGATCTACTTCGATCGACATATCTCCCTTGACTTTCACCTGGCAACCGAGACGCCAATGGTCTTTGGCTTGCTTGCGAGAAAAATGCACCGATTCGGTAGGCAACATCTCTCCCCCACCTTCAGGCACTTGCACCTTGCATTGCGCACAACTACCCTTTCCGCCACATGCCGACGAAAGGTGAATACCATTGTCGGAGAGAGTCGCAAGCAATGTCTTGCCACTATCAGTCGTTATCTCTTGCGAGTCGTTAATCTTGATTTTGACCTGACCTGAGGCCACGAGAAATCGTTTTGCCACCAATAGTATGACGACAAGCACCAATGTGATAGCAACAAATATGCCGACTGCTGCAAGGACCGAATTCCAATTTATGTTTGATAGTAAATCCATGAGATGCGAAATTAAAGTTTAATACCCAAGAAGCTCATAAATGCGATACCCATTAAGCCTGTGATAATGAACGTAATACCGATGCCCTTCAATGGTGCAGGCACGTCGGAATACTCGAGTTTCTCGCGGATTGCTGCAATGCAAGTGATGGCAAGGAGCCAACCAATGCCCGAGCCTGCGCCATAGACTGTCGCTGTCCACGCACTGTCGAAGTCTCGTTGCTGCATAAACAACACTGCACCCAAGATGGCACAGTTGACCGCAATCAATGGCAAGAAGATACCAAGCGAATTGTAGAGCGATGGAGCGTATTTTTCGACCACCATCTCAATTATCTGCACCAAAGCTGCAATTACTGCGATAAACATTATCAAGCCCAAGAAGCTGAGGTCGGTCGACGCATATTCCGGACCTAACCATGAAAGAGCTCCCGGCTGAAGCACATATTCATTCAGAGCCCACGTGATCGGCAGCGATACTATCAGCACAAATAGCACCGCAATACCAAGACCGAACGATGTCTTCACATTTTTGGATACAGCCAAGAATGAACACATACCCAAAAAGTAGGCAAATATCATGTTGTCGATAAAAATCGAACGTATAAACAGATTCAAATCTTCCATAATTGATTGCTTTCTAATATGTTAGACTATTTTTCTTGCAACTCTTTATTGCGTGAACGATGTACCCAAATGATACATGCGACCGTGATCAGTGCCATCGGAGGCAGAATCATCATGCCATTGTTCATATATCCCATTTCGTACCAACTGTCCGGCACTACTTGATAACCGAAGAGCGTACCCGAACCAAGCAATTCTCTGAAGAATGCTACTATGACGAGTATCATGCCATAGCCCAAGCCATTGCCGACCCCGTCAAGGAACGATAGCCATGGACCATTGTTGAGAGCAAACGCTTCAAGACGCCCCATGAGGATACAATTGGTGATAATCAAGCCGATAAACACCGACAGCTGCTTGCTGACCTCGTAGTTGTAGGCCTTTAGCACTTGGTCGACCATAACGACGAGTGCTGCGACGACAACGAGCTGAACGATGATGCGAATCGATGTCGGAATTGTCTTGCGAATCAATGAAATGATGACATTCGACAATGCCAACACTGCTACCACTGAGAGTGTCATCACGAATGCCGGCTCAAGCTTGGTTGTGACAGCCAATGCCGAGCAGATACCCAACACCTGGACTATTACCGGATTCTCCTTAGATAAAGGATTTAAGAATGCTATTTTAGAAGCCTTTGACATGGCACGTATTATTTAGCGTTTAACTTTAGTTGCTTAAAAAAACTCTCGTAAGGAGCCAACGAATTTTCAAACATCGCACCCACTCCCTGACTGGTGATAGTACCGCCACTGATGGCATGTACATAGTCTCGATCCGTAGGCTCTTGTCCCACCTTTGAGACAGCCAATGAGCGAAACTCATCGTCTCTAAAGAGTGACTTGCCTGAAAATTGCGACTGAAATGTAGGAGTTTCGATTTCAGCACCGAGTCCGGGTGTCTCACCTTGGTGAGCGAAATATGCGCCATAGATGGTCTGTCCGTCGGCATTAAACGACACATAACCCCATATCGGACCCCATAATCCTGCGCCGTAGATAGGCAGAATATATTTCACGCCCTCATCAGTGTTTGCTACGAAGACCGGCAATAGTCGTTCATCGGCCGGTTTCTTCACCTCGGCAGCCACATCGACATCAAATGCATCGGCATTTGCCGACACCTTTTCACCCGATGAGTTGACTACATATGCGTCAACGATGGTTTTATCGTATAATTCTGAGATAGACTCGTCTGCAGTCGGGACAACCAACGCAGCAGAGAGTATCTGTTTCTTCTTATCATCTGCAATATTCTGGTCTTGCATCGGTTTGAGCGCTTGGTAGACTATCGAGAGCAATACACCCACAAGAAACACAAGACCGATAGAATATATCAACGTATAACTGTTGCTTTGCTTTTTCATACCGTTATAGATTTTCTTCGTTATACATTTGCTTTCGTTCTGGCAAGACGACGACGTATGTTTACCTCCACCACGCAGTAGTCAATCAATGGAGCAAAACAGTTCATCAGAAGCACTGCCAACATTGCACCCTCAGGATAGCCGGTGTTGTAGCATCTGATGACGATGGCCATCACACCGATCATAAAACCATAGATATATTTGCCGACGTTTGTGCGACAAGCTGTCACAGGGTCGGTGGCCATAAACACCACTGCAAACGCAAAACCACCAAGACACAACTGCTGCACAGGATCGATTAAAGTGGCAGGATATAGTGGAGTTGCAAAATAATGTGCCACAGCCGACATCACAAGTCCTCCTACAACAGCCGAGGTCATAATACGCCAACTCGCAATGCCTGTCAGCAACAATATTGCCGCACCGACTAATATAAACAGTGTCGATGTTTCACCCCATGAGCCCGGTATCAGACCGATGAAAGTGTCCCAGAATGTCAATGGCTCACCTGCAACATTGAGCAACTGAACTCCGCCATCGGTAGAACTTGCTATCTGACCCAATGGAGTCGCACCTGAGTAAGCATCGACAGTCGCTGCATCGCCAAGCGACACAAATACGCCGTCGCCACTCATCTTCGATGGATAAGCAAAGAAAAGGAATGCTCTGGTCACAAGGGCTATATTAAGGAAATTGTAGCCCGTACCGCCAAACACTTCTTTGGCAAATATCACAGCAAAGGCCACTGCCACTGCAATCATCCACAAGGGAGTATCAATCGGACAAATCATCGGAATAAGAATACCCGATACCAAAAAGCCCTCTTGAATTTCATGGCCACGGATTTGAGCAGCGATAAATTCTATGCCAAGTCCGACAGCATATGCAACGACTATCTGTGGCAACGCCTTTAGCAGACCGTACCATATCATCTGCAAGAACGCCATATCAGCACCCGTAGCCATAGCATGCTGATAACCAATGTTGTAAATACCAAACAATAGACATGGTATCAACGCAATGACAACGGTAATCATAGTGCGTTTCGAGTCATTGGCATCATGGATATGCACTCCGGAAGAGGACGTTTCGTTGGGAGTGAAAAGGAATGTATAGAAACCATCGTAGACAGAGTGCAGTTTCTCCAACTTGCCACCCTTCTCAAAATGCGGTTTCAATGCATCTATTTTTCGTTTAAGAGATTTCATAACGATAACTATTTGAGTTAGCTTAGTTCTTTACGCAGGCGTTCGAGACCCTCGCGCACTATCTTTTGAAGTTCGAGTTTAGATGTGTCGACAAATTCTGCCAAGGCAAAATCCTCCGGAGCCACCTCATAGATGCCGAGTTGCTCCATTCGGTCGATGTTGAATGTCAATATCGCCTTAATAAGGTATTCTGGGTAGATATCCATTGGGAACACTTTGTCATACTCTCCACTGACTATCATCGCTCTGCGACCACCAAGCAGACGAGCATCAAAACGGAATGGCTTGGCAAGTCCTCTAAGGAAAGCAGGGAATGTGCGTTTTACACTGTATTTCAGTGGATTGAGTGAAGCCCATCCCATAAACTCGTCAGCACTATCACCTTCGTTGATAACTGTTATCTGACGATATGGATAACGGAGGAAACCCGACTCACGACTCACCTTCACGCCAGTCAAAACATTGCCCGAAATTACGCGTGGATTGACAGCTTTGCTTGAAAGTTGACCACCGATAAGAGTCGGAATTGCAGCTCCTATCGAAGTCTTTATCATATGAGGATTGTCGACAAGTTCGCCGGTCAATGCTATCGTCGTAGTCATGTCCAGAGTATTCTCACTCAGCAATCTACCGATTCGACACACTGTGCGAGCATCAAGACACCACACCACATCGCCCTTATTGACAGGTGATATATTAGCAATCTGAACACCGACATTACCTGCAGGGTGTGGTCCTACAAATTCGGTCACGATAGCAGCCGACGACGAGATACCTGAGCCAAACTTTACACCTAAGTAGACCTTGCCATCTGTGAGCGATCTCAAGGCCTTTAACCCCTCTTCAAGCACACCATGGTCTGACGACGAAATCATCTCAGGAGCCAACGGAGCAGAGTCAAACGCTGTGACGAATATATCTCGCGGACGCACATCAGGGTCAGGAATTATATCGTATGGTCGCTGACGCATCATAGCCCAGAGACCACTCTGACAAAGCAAGTCGATAAGATCTTGACATGATTGAGGAGTCTTAAACTCTTTTTCATGTGTAGACCCATCACTTTTGATTACGACTGCTTCAATCTTGCGTCGCTCACCACGAATAATCTCTGTCACTACACCACTCACCGGTGAACACATAAAAATCTGCCGCTTATTCTTGTCATGCATCAGAGGTCCACCCTTCAGCACACTATCGCCTACCTGCACACACAACTTCCACACATATCCGGGGTAGTCGTCAGGACAAACGGCAAATAATTCCGATGCCGTATCAGAAACGACATTGTCTGAAGCTTTGCCATAAAGGCAAATATCTAATCCTTTTTTAATTTTCTTAACCTCAGCCATTTCTAACGATAAAAATTATGATAGCCATATATGAATAACAAACAAGTGTTAATATAGGTCTACCGATACCTTTAAAAGTTGCACACAAAGTTATAAAAAAATGGACACCTACCAAAGTAGATATCCATTTTTTATTTCGATTTTAAAGAATTTTGTTACTTCAAACCTTCAACGAATGCTCTATATGCATCATTCTTAGGGTCGATTTCAAGATATTTGTAAAAATAGATCTTCGCTGTTTCTACGTCGTTTTGTTCGAGATAGTAGTTACCGAGGTAGTTGAACACAACCTTAGCATCTGATGCATATTGAGCAGCATTACCTGATGCTTCGATCACATTGCATGCCTTCATGTATTCGTCGAATGCGATTGTAGCAACTTCAGCTTGGTCGGCTCGTTGCACCTTGATATCACCGAGCAACTTGTAACCGCGTGGGTGAGTTGTGTAAGTAGTAGCAAGGTCGTTTGCGATTTCTGTTGCCTTATCGAAGAGTTCAGCAGAGCGAGTGGCATCTGTTGTCTTCTTCTCGATAGCACCGTAGTAGCAGAATGTTGCATATTGCACCTTGTCGTTAAATGTAGCCTTTTCGAGACTTGCCATATAACCCAAGTATACGTCTGCAGCCTTAGCAATCATGTTTTGCTCTACATAAATCATTGCAAGATTCTTATAGAACTGTGAGTTATCAGGCATTTCCTTGATACCTTCTTCGAGAAGAGCCACAGCCTTTTCATATTGCTTAGCATTCTTAAGCTCTTCAGAGATAAGGATATAGTCGATAGCTGCAAAACGATTGGTATCGTTGTGGTTAGCGATCAAAGCTTCTGCCATAGGAAGGAGTTGATCCTTCATTTCAGGAAGCTGAGCAGCATTCATGAATTGGTAGCGTTGAGCTGTGAAGTTTGTTGGGTTTTCAGCGAGAAGCTTAGAAGCAAATTCATAACCTGCATTGAAGTCACCACTAAAGAACAAAAGGAAAGCATAGCGGTCTTCGTCTTGCTTGAAGTGGTTAGGGTTTTGCACATACTTAGCATACTCGGCTACAGCCTCTTTATACTTCTTTGTATCGTAGTACTTATCAGCCAATTCACGTTGACCAAGCGCTGAAGTTGGGTTAAGCTGGAGAAGCTTCTTAAGCAACTGGATAGAGTAGTTAGGGTTAATCTTGAGATACATAGATGCACCCTTCACGTAAGCTTCAGTTGCAGCAGGGTCATAAGTTGTGGCCATTTCATAACGACCTGCAGCAGCACCCCAATCAGACTTGTCAGCAGCCATATCACCTTCAAACATGTAGAAGTCTGCAATCTGAGGAGCGAAGTTTGGAGATGACTTTCTCACCTTGTCCATCTTCTTTTCTACTTCTTCTGCATAAGCCACAGGGTCTGCATTATAGTAAGCGCGAGCTACCGCAACATAAACTGCCAAATCCTTTTTAGCCAACTTTTCAGCCTGCTTGAATTGTGCTGCAGCAGTTTTAGGTGACTTATTAGCCAACTCGATAGCACCGAGACCTACATAGTTGTAAGCATACTCTGGATTAGCTTCAACACCCTTGTTGAACATTGAAGTTGCTTCCGGAAGATTACCCTCATGCATTGAGATGCAACCGAGATAGTAGTATGACGCTGCCTTATCTGTGTCAGCGTTGTTGATGTTACGGTTCAAAAGCTCTTTGGCGTTTTTGAACTGATCTGCCTTGTAATATTCGATACCATCCTTATAGCCTTGAGCCATTGCAGTGATGGAAGCACCTGCCAAGCAGAGTGAGATTAATGATCTAAGTTTCATTTTATTGTTGATTTTAGTTATTAGTTTCTATTTTTGACTGCGTAATTGTCGCAAGGTTTATTCTGCTATTATTGGAGTTCGACAAGACGCGTATGAACATGATACGGCATAATACCTGTTTGCGAAATTATCTTCTGTCCGATAAAACCTGTCACAAACGAATAGAATGCATGCGGCAAAGTAGCATTCGAACCGGTGTGAATCATGTAAACCTTACGATACAACGGATACTCACCGCTGTTGATATATGCTTGATATGGCTTGAAGCCTTCAAGTTCATCAGGCTTGGAAACGCGAAGTATCTTAACTTCGTCAGTGAGAACTGTTGAAATAGTATCACTTCCGTTCTTGAGGTTGTCAACACGTTTTTCAATAGATATTTCCTTGGCTGTTGTCAAGTCGTCGGCAAGCCAGCTGACGCTGATGATACCGAGAGCATCACGATCATTCTTCACAATGTCAAACACCTGACCATTAGTCTTTTGAGCATAGGCATTCTTTGGGAATGAGCCATCTTTTCCGATGAACTTGTCCTTCATGAATTTGAGTGTTGACGAACCCGGATTATCAAACACTATCTTGATTGTATCCGTATTGTCCCAACCCATCTGACGCCAATTGACAATTTCGCCTTGGAGAATCATCTTAATGTCGTCCAATGACAACTGATTGATAGGATTTGCCTTGTTGGTGATAAGTGCTACAGCATCGACTGCAATGCAATGCGACTTTGCGACAAGTCTATGCTTGGACTTGATATACTCACGTTGCTCATCAGAAAGCTCACGAGTCACTACGATAGCGTTTGTCTTGTTGTCAATCAACGCATCTATCGCCTCTACCTCGCTTACATAGTAAGGGATAATCGACGCCTCCGGGTAATGATACTCGAAGACAGAAATCTCTTCATCAAGAATATTCTTGAAACCCTCATCACAATAAATCGTTGCACTACCCTTGCTATAATCACCCTTGACAGTAGGATTACATGACGCCATAAGGAAGGGAAGCGCCAATAATGCAACTATGCTATTACAAAAATTTAATACTTTCTTCATTCTTACCTATTTATCTCATACCCTTAAAGAGTCGATAACCTCTCCACACGCCATAGATGGCCAAAATTACGCCCACAATGTTTCCGATAGTCGTGGGCAATATGGTCTCAAAATAACCCATAAGGAAAAGCGAGCCCATTCCAACGTAGACCAAAATCATGAAGATTCCGAATAGGAGTCGAGCCCCTTTAGGCAAATGATTGTTGTTGCTCATAATACTCAATTATTAATTCCTGTGCTATTTATAACACGCAATCAATTCTTTAGTTTGAACTCTATAAAGCTATGTAAAAATTTTGTGTAAAGTTAGTAATTAAATTTGATATTCCCAACCATCAAATACTAATAAATCAAAAAAAGCCAGGCAGATTCTGCCTGGCTTTATTATTAAGGATTTAAATAGATTACTGTTCTTGGATCTTGAAAGTAACTGGGAGTGTAAAGTAGCAACGCACTGATTGACCGTTGTTCTTACCTGGTTGCCATTTTGGCATAGACTTAACAACGCGGAGTGCTTCGCGGTCGAGGTCCTTATCGACACCTCTCACGAGTGTTACACCACTTACAGAACCATCTTTTTCAACGACGAACTTAACGATTACACGACCAGAGATGCCGTTTTCAAGAGCCATCTGTGGATAACGGATATTGTTACCCAACCACTTCATCAATGCAGCGTTACCACCTGGGAATTCAGGTTGTTGCTCTACAGCTACGAAGATTTCCTCTTCCTTCACTGGTTCTGGTTCCGGTTCTTTAACAACGACCTGTTCTGCAACTGCTTGGAATTTGTCAGCGTCATCAGAACCTTCTTGGTTAACGACACCACGAGCTGTGTTGTCTTCCTTTTGAGCTTCCATATCCATCACTTCGTTCTTCACTTCTTCAGCGTCAACGATAGCGATTTGAGTTACCTGTACAGTCGCAAGTACTTCTTGAGGAACTTCGATTTCAGGTTGTTCGAAACGTTGTTCTTCAACTTCTTCTTCGACTTCTTCAACTTCTTCCATTTGTGCCAATTGAGCTGCTGACATCTTTTCTGCACGTTCTTTAGCTTCTGCCGCTTCGATTTCTGCGCGGTAGTCGTTATAGATAGAAAGTGAGAAAAGGATTGCACCTACAACTGCCAAACCAATCAAAACGTAAAGCATCGCCAAGTTGTGACGCTTGTCGCTTGACTTACGGAGTTGGTATGCGCCGAATTCTTGGTTTTTGCCTTCGAATACGAGGTCACGCCATTCTTTCGAGGTTAGATCTACATTCTTTGCCATAGTCTTTTTCTACATTTAAAGGTTAATAAATCTAACATCAATTACGATGATTGTTTTGGTAATCAATTAGCATCACAGAGTCTACGCGAGTCATGTTGTCGATCTGATACTTAGAAATTGAGTTAATCTGCATTTCGTCAAGGATCTGAACAAGGCTACCATAAGAAGCTTGGTTAGTCGACTTGATGATGATTACAGGTTTTTTCAACTTTTCATCACGACGAACTTTCTTTGAAAGACTATCGTATTGCTCTTGGTTGATTTCTTCTTTGCGGAAACGTTCTTTAAGCTTATTGATTTCAACGAGCACTTCCTTGTTACGTTGTTGGATAAGCTTACGGATACCTTGTGAAGTACCGTCAGCATTGTTAGCAAGGAATTCTGCCTTTTGAAGGTTGTTGTTAGCAGAAAGGATATTACCAGCAGCGTCAAACATACCTTCGTCGCCACCAGGCTTGCCTTCGAAGTAATAAACTTCGTTGACTACCTTACCGTTAACTGTATCAACATCAAATGAGCCTTTTTTACGTTTAGCATCAAGGATGATAGTCACAGCGTCGTCAGCTGAAGCTTGCGACATGTTCTCAACATTCTCAACCTTTTCGTTAGAAGGCAAAGCAATATTAAGAGTTTGTGACTTAATCATAGTTGTACACAACATAAAGAACGTAATGAGCAACATGTTCATGTCCACCATTGGAGTAAAGTCCACATGGATCGACATTTTTTTCTGGTGGCTCTTACCTTTGCCATCACCACCGCCTGTTTCAATCTGTGCCATGTGATTATTCTCCTTCTGTCTTTAATGCTGTTAATAATGTGAACTTATTCATGTGGATTGTCTGGAGGTTATCCATCACCATGTGAACGATTTCGTAAGATGTGTTTTGGTCAGCCTTGATAGCTACACCTGTACCATCTTTGATAGCTTGCGCAAGAGTTTCGTTGTTGGTCTGACGCATAGCCTTCATCCACATTTGGAACTCTGTAGGATGGAGTTCATCCTGTTCCTTTTGGATTGGAATACCTGTGACTTTTTCAGTCTTACCTTGAATCCATTCATCTTGCTTGGTAGTACCTTCCGGCATAGCTGCGAGGTCCAAGAACTCTCCCATGTTAGCCAAAGGCACACCGAAAGCGCCCAATTTGCTGAATGCGTACTTTTGCTCAGGCGAGAAGCTAATTTTGTTCTTATGCGACTCGTTGTAGATTTCAGCCACCTTGTCGAGCAACTCCATTCTCATTCTCTCATTTGACCATTGAGCAGATGTGTCGTTGTTCATTGTGAGCCAAATCTTACCTTCCGGGCTTACAAGAACCTGTACGAAGTTGGTCTCTTGAACCTTTTCTTCAGATACTGAAGGAGGTGTGACCACTGTAGTTGGTTCCTTAGCAAGGAAAGTAGATGTCAACATGAAGAAGGTAAGCAAAAGCACAGTAACATCACTCATCGCGGTCATGTCGATGAATGTGCTCTTCTTTTTCATTTGTACTCTTCCCATATTGCTATGATTTGTCGGTTTAAAATTATTTTTTAACTGTTTGTTTCAACGCTGATTAGTGAGTAGCAGCGAATGTAGCAACAATTGAGAAACCGATTTCGTCGATAGCGTAGGTCAAGTTGTCGATCTTGTTGGTGTAGAAGTTATAAGAAATTACAGCGAATGCACCAGTTGCGATACCGAATGCTGTATTGATAAGCGCTTCAGAGATACCAGTTGAAAGAGCTGTTGAGTCTGGTGAACCAGAAGTTGCAAGAGCTTGGAATGATTTGATCATACCCATTACGGTACCGAGAAGACCGACGAGAGTACCAAGAGTTGTAAGAGTTGCAACGATTGGAAGGTTTTGTGAAAGAGCTGGCATTTCGAGTGCTGTAGCTTCTTCTACTTCGTTACGAAGAGTAGTAAGCTTTTGTTCTTTTGAAAGAACTGTGTTAGCGTCCATTTCTTTGTACTTAACCAATGTGTTGTAAACTACAGATGCAACAGAACCTCTTTGCTTCTTGCAGAGTTCCATAGCAGCGTCGATCTTGTTTTCAGAAAGAAGCTTCTTGATTTCTGCAACGAACTTAGAAGTGTTACCCTTACCTTGAGCTGAAGAAAGAGCGATCCAACGTTCAACTGAAAGTACGATTACTGTAAGGAACAATGTTTGGAGGATAGGTACGATGAAACCACCCTTGTAGATTGTACCGAGAAGGTTGATTGGGTGACCGTTTACTGGGTCGTTGCCTTCGAAGTTTGCAGCATCACCCATTACGAACATGAACACACACACTGCAACTACTGCACATGCCAAAATCACGAGGAATGCGCTGCGGATACCGCGAACGTTGCTGATTTTTTCATCTTTCTTAGCTGGCTTAGCCGGCTTAGCTTGTTGAGATTCCATAATTTTTAATTAGTTAAATTGTTAATATTAAGTTTTTAAAATGTTTTTTCTTATTATCTTAATTGTAAGTTTTTCCGTTTTTAAGCCATTATAATCAACCAATTATAGACTCCATCATCTACCTATTCGTTGTAGTAACCCAAAAACAACGCAAAATTACAATTATTTTCGTAAAAAGCAAAGATTGAAATGCAAAAAATAAATCAGAAATATGACGATTTAACTCATACTTCACCCCTTTTTACCCTTCAATCGATTGATTCTCAGCACAATTCCGACATAGGGAATTGCACAATATTTTTTTCGGCAATTCCCCTGTCAAGAATCAAAATATCTTACAAACTTGCGTTTTAGCCCTTAATTGCTGCGATACCAGGCAACACTTTGCCTTCGATAGCCTCGAGCAATGCACCACCACCGGTAGATACATATGACACTTTGTCAGCGAGACCGAATTTGTTAACACATGCCACTGAGTCTCCACCACCTACAAGTGAGAATGCACCATTGTCGGTCGCTTCCACTATTGCTTCAGCGATAGCACGTGAACCTTCTGCGAAGTTATCAAATTCAAACACGCCTGCAGGACCATTCCAAAGGATAGTCTTAGCTTCCTTGATAGCGTCTGCAAACATTTCGCGTGTTTTAGGACCGGCATCCATACCTTCCCAGCCTTCAGGAATGTCGTTGGTAGGGAAAATTTGACGGTTGGCATCGTTGCTGAATGCGTCACCTGCTACACAGTCAACACCAATCACCAAGTTTACACCCTTTTCCTTAGCTTTCGCAATGATATCTAAAGCGAGGTCAAGTTTATCGTCTTCACAGATAGAGAGACCGATTTTGCCACCTCTTGCCTTTGAGAATGTGTAGGTCATACCACCGCAGAGAATCAAGTTGTCGACCTTATCCATGAGGTTTTCGATGATACCAATCTTAGTTGATACCTTAGAACCACCCATAATAGCAGTGAAAGGACGCTTGATGTTGCTCAAAACATTGTCAACTGCAGTGACTTCCTTTTCCATAAGATAACCGAGTATCTTATGGTCTGCATCAAAATAGTCGGCGATGACTGCTGTCGAAGCATGCTTGCGGTGAGCCGTACCGAATGCGTCGTTTACATACACGTCGGCATAGCTTGCCAATGTCTTAGAGAACTCTTTCTGACGAGCCTTCATCTCCTTCTTAGCGTCTTCGTAAGCAGGGTCTTCCTTTTCAATACCGACAGGTTTGCCTTCTTCTTCTGCATAGAAGCGAAGATTTTCGAGCAAAAGCACTTCACCCGGCTTCAACGCAGCTGCAGCTTCTGCAGCGTTAGCACAATCAGGAGCAAACTTAACGTCTGTACCCAAAGCAGCTGCGACAGCTCCTTGAATCTGCGACAAACTGTATTTTGGGTTGACCTTACCTTTAGGCTTGCCCATGTGCGACATGATAATCAATGCGCCACCATCAGCAAGGATTTTTTTCAACGTAGGGAGTGCACCGCGGATACGAGTATCATCGGTGATGTTGCCGTTATCGTCCAATGGCACGTTGAAGTCAACGCGAACGATTGCCTTAAGACCGGCAAAGTTAAAGTTTTCAATGTTAGCCATTTCCAAGTATTTATTTATAGTTAAACCCTTATTTATATATTGCGAAACAAGTTCGGCAGTATATTTCAGATTGCGAAGTTACTAATTTTATACGAAAAAACAAAGAATAAAGTGATTTGTTAGCACTATTTAATTTATTTAAGCGATTTAGGTGCTTTTATTTGTCAATTAACCTCGTTTTATGTAATTTTGCAATCCAATTCTAAAAATGATGAAACAGAAACTTATCGACCTATATACCCAGACCTTCTCCACACCTCCTACCGCCGTCGAACAGATTGCTGCCGGAGGGTCAAGTCGCGTCTATTATCGTCTTCATTCCGACGAAGGTCCGACCGTAATCGGCACTATCGGCAAAGAGGAATCCGAGAACATTGCATTTATGACTCTCGCTTGTAAATTCAGAGCTGCAGGGCATAACGCCCCACGTATCTACAACCACGACGAGAGCTACCTATGCTATCTGCAAGAAGACCTTGGCGATGTTTCGCTATTTTCCTTGTTGGATAGCGACAACATCCGACAATACGTTGCTGACACTATGCGCTCACTTGCTCGCCTGCAGACTACCGAAGACATCGACTTCGATGTGTGCTACCCCGAAGCTGAGTTCAGCCGTCGTCTCGTCAACTGGGACCTCAACTATTTCAAATACTGCTTCCTCAAGCCTGTGGTAGCAGAATTTAACGAGCACCAATTGCAAGACGACTTTGACAGACTTGCCGATCGCATTATGTCAACACCTCGACAGCTGTGGGGATTCATGTATCGTGATTGTCAAAGTCGCAATGTCATAATAAAAGATGAGCAACCATATTGGATTGATTTCCAAGGTGGTCGACGCGGCCCGTTGCTCTACGATGTCGCATCGTTTCTTTGGCAAGCCAAAGCCCGATTTACCGATGACTTTCGTCAGGCAATGATAGATGTATATCTCGATGAATTGGCTTCAGTCAGGGATATAGACAAATGTGAAGCCAAAGCATTGACAGATGACTTCGTGCTATTCCGCACGCTTCAAGTGCTCGGAGCTTACGGTTTCCGCGGACTAATGCAGCACAAGGCCCATTTCATGCAGAGCATTCCTTTCGCTTTGGACAATCTTGCATCACTAATCAGTCAAGGCAAACTTGACCTCTATCCTACCCTCAAATCACTTTGCATATATCTTTGCGACAATCGTCGCTTCAAAAACTCAGATACCGAAGGACTCAATATAAAGGTGTTCAGTTTCTCCTACAAAAAAGGTTATCCCGAAGACATCTCGGGCAATGGTGGCGGATTTATGTTTGACTGCCGAGCAATGCACAACCCCGGCCGATATGCTGAATACAAGTCTTCCACCGGACTCGACAAGAATGTTATCGACTTCCTTGAGTCAAAGGGTGAGGTGCAAGAGTTTTTGAAGTCAGCATGGGCAATGACTGAGCCGGCAGTCGAAAGATACTTAAAACGTGGATTTACGAGCTTGCAAATCGGTTTCGGTTGCACAGGTGGGCAACATCGCTCTGTCTATTGCGCCCAGGCGACTGCCATGCATCTTAGCAGTATGTTCCCTGAAGCAACCGTCCGCTTATGCCATCGCGAGCAGGGAATTGATATGACTATGAAAGGAGGAGAGGTGATATGAAAGCGATGATACTTGCAGCCGGTCTTGGCACACGTCTTAAGCCTTGGACCGAACATCACCCCAAAGCATTGGTGCCTGTCGGAGGTGTTCCAATGCTTGAGAGAGTAATCGTAAGACTCAAAGAGCAAGGATTCACCGACATCGTGGTCAACATTCATCACTTTGGCGAACAAATCATTGACTTTGTCAGTAGCAAAGACTTCGGGGTGTCGATTAAGATAAGCGACGAGCGTGGCAAACTTCTAAACACTGGCGGAGGTATTCTGCATGCACGTCAACTACTCACTACCGACAACGAGCCATTTTTGGTGCACAATGTCGATATCCTCAGCAATGCCGACCTCAAGGGACTGATGACAGCACATGCACTCAACGGAGCAGAAGCTACCCTACTCGTCAGTCCACGCCAATCGAGTCGCCGTCTGATATTTACTGAAGAAATGTATCTCAAAGGCTGGCACAACCTGTCAACAGATGAATTCAAACCGAAAGGATTTGAGATGACCGAAAGCGACATCGAATTGGCATTTAGTGGCATCCACGTTATGAGCACGCGATGCTTTGAGTTGATGACAACTGATGGATTCTCTGGCGACTTCCCTATTCTCGACTTCTACCTATCACAAGCGAGTAAGAGCGACATCTCAGAAGCCGACGACACCTCTCTATCACCAATTGGCATAAGTGGCATCAAAGGATACTGCTGCAGTGACCTCAACCTCATCGACATCGGCAAGCCCGACACCCTCACCCAAGCCAACCGACTCTTCTGATCCCCTCTCTCACGAAATAGATATTATAGATAATATAGATAATATAGATTTATAAAATATATTTGACAATGATTAAGGATAGATTGGAAGTGTTACGAAAGCAAAAGCCATGGAAAGATGCCTACTATTATCAGAAGGCTGAAACGCTCTATCAGATGACATATCGTTTTTGTCAGCGTTTTCTGTCACAACATGGCGATAGAACTGTTGACCAGATGATCCAGGCGGCACGCAGTGGAAAACAAAACATCATTGAGGGCACCGAAGATGGTGTCACGTCGACAGAAATACAACTTAAACTACTGAACGTTGCTCGCAGCTCCTTGCAAGAGTTGAGAGCCGACTATATGGATTATCTTGAATCACGCAGACTTACAGTGTGGGGAAATACTCATGAGCGTTATGCCACAATGCAAATGTTTTGCCGGAAACACAACATAGTAGATGACTATCGACCTTACTTTGAGCGTTGGAATGATGAAGAGATGGCTAATATCGCTATCACGCTATGCTATATGACCGACACATTGCTTAATAATGAACTCAAGAGATTAGAGCAAGAATTTATTGAGCAAGGTGGCATCAAAGAGCGAATGCATTCTGCGCGTACCGGCTATCGCCACCAACAAGATGAGGAATTGCAATCCCTGCGTAACAAAGTTGCAAGCCAAAAAGCAGAAATCGCCCGACTTAAAGAATTGCTATCAAAGCATGGCATTAAAGACCTCTAAATCCCAAAAATCAACACAGCTCCTTTTATTATAATATCTATAATTATCTATTTTATCTATCTATAATATCTATTGCATCTATATTATCTATACTATCTTTTATATCTATCTTCTATCGATTCTATAGGGCAAGGCGCAGACCTAGATAGTACCACTTATCGTCGTGGCGGTAGTAATTGCGATAGGACACACGGCATCTCCTCGAATATTCGTACCAATTGCCACCACGGTGCACACGATAATAACCAGATGATGGACCTTTAGGGTCTATCTGCGAATCGCTACTATAACTTCCCCACCAATAATCACTACACCACTCATCCACATTTCCACTCATATCATAGATTCCTAACTCGTTTGGTAATTTTATAGCAACTATGTGTGTTTGATTTTTATTCGTTTTCTTTATATCGCTAACCCAATTATCTTCATCAAGAATTGATATTCCAGAGTTCTCATAATACCATGCTACGCTACCAAGATTGTCACTTCCTGAGTATTTATAGCCTTTACTTTTATTGCCACCCCGAGCTGCATATTCCCACTCGGCTTCGGTCGGAAGTCGGAAGTTAAATCCTGTGATGCTGTTCAATTTCTTGATAAACTCTTGACAATCATCCCACGACACACTCTCAACAGGCAAATCATAACCCTTAAAATATGATGGATTGGTACCCATTACGGCTATCCATAGCCCTTGAGTGACCTCCGTCTTGGCTATCATATAGTCACTGAGTGTTACGTTATGTGCTGGTTTCTCATTATCCCAAGCATCACCACCTTGCTCCGAAGTCGCACCCATTGTGAATGAGCCTCCTTCGACAGCAACCATATCAAACGACACACCATTTATAGAATATGTCTTGTATTCAAAATTTGGCTTATTCAAGGATTCTATCTCATCATATTCTACACCAACAGAAAGCACTAAACGAAATCCTTGGAAATCACTTCTATAGTTAGGTTCGGCATATGCGCGACGAGAAACTCGACAGTCATTTTCATATTTACTTTTCCAACTTCCACCACGACACACACGACTATTGCCCTTTAAAGGTCCTTTGGGGTTAGTCTGTGAGTCTCCATCATAATCTCCATACCAATCACTACACCATTCCCTTACGTTGCCACTCATATCATAAAGTCCCAACTCATTAGGAGCCTTAATTGCTACTGCGTGCTTAGATTCATTATACCAAGCCACTTTATCAATGTCGTTACTACCAGAAAACATATTTCCTTTACTTTTGATACCTCCTCGGGCTGCATACTCCCATTCGGCCTCAGTAGGAAGACGGAAATTCAAGCCTGTCAACAAGTTCAATCTTTTTATAAATATTTGACATTCATCCCACGATATGTTTATCATAGGATATGAAGTACCTTTATTAAGCGAGGGATCACTCCCCATTACTGCTTTCCATAATTTTTGAGTAACCTCGGTACTGGCAATCATGAAGTCACTAAGTGTTACTTGATGAGCTGGACTCTCGTCATCAGGAGCCTTACTACCCTGCTCCGAAGTTGCACCCATAGTGAACGTGCCACCCTTGACATAAACCATATCAAACATTACACCATTGACAACATATGTCTGGTATTCATCTGACTCTTCGCCCTCAGCAAGGACTATGCGCAGTCCTAATTTAGCATATTCGCAATCGGGTAAACTTTTATCGCGATTTGACACCCTACAATCCTCAGAAGCGGAGTTTGAACTACCGCCACGGATAACACGATAAGTACCATCAGAAGGACCTTGGGGATTAATCTGAGAATTTCCGTTGTAACTACCATACCAATCACTACACCATTCCCATACGCTGCCACTCATATCATATATTCCAAGTTCATTTGGAGCAATAGTTGCCACAGAGAAAGGCGATGAATATCTATTTTCATTATACCATGCTACGCTACCAATATTGTTGCTTCCAGAATACTTATAACCTTTGCTCTTATTGCCACCGCGAGCAGCATATTCCCACTCTGCTTCAGTAGGAAGTCGGAAAACCATACCTTGGGGACGAGTGTTTGATGTCAACCAATTTAATCTCCTAATGAACTGTTGACATTCATTCCATGACACATTATCCATCGGTTCAATTTTGTTATAATTTTCCGAAAGATTAATTCCCATCACGGCACACCATAGCTCTAGAGTCACCTCGGTTTTGCCTATCATATAGTCGCTAAGTGTCACTTGATGAGCCGGTTTCTCATCACTCTCAGCATTACTATCCTGCTCCGAAATAGCCCCCATTGTGAATGTACCACCAACGACAGCAACCATATCAAACGAAATGCCATTGACAGAGTATGTCTCATAATCAAACGTTTCTGATTCTTCGCCCTTGGCCAACACCAAACGTAAACCTGAATCGATGTTTGAGAAAAAGCGTGTTGACACTCTACATTTACTTGGATCATCTCCCGCACTTCCACCACGAATCACATGGAAATCACCTTCAAGTGGGCCTATAGGGTCAATCTGGGAATCACTACCATATTCTCCATACCAATCACTACACCATTCACTTACATTGCCACTCATATCATAGATTCCCAACTCGTTTGGAGACTTTGTAGCGACAGGTTGCGGTCCGGCATTATTCCAAACCGAACACCAAGCAACACTTAAAGGGACTTCACTTCCTGAGTACTTATAGCCTTTACTCTTACGGCCACCACGTGCTGCATATTCCCATTCAGCTTCAGTCGGAAGTCGAAAAACCATGCCTTTGGGACGACTATTTGATGTCAACGAATTAAGTTTATTAAGAAATAGTTGACAGTCATACCATGCATTAACCATCACTGGCTTATCATCACCCTTGAAATAGGATGGATTATTGCCCATCACCGCCTCCCACAATTCTTGAGTCACCTCAGTTTTGCCTATCATATAGTCGCTGAGCGTCACTTGGTGGGTTGGCAATTCGTCATGACGAGCATCACTACCTTGCTCCGAAGTCGCACCCATTGTGAATGTGCCTCCTTCAACAGCAACCATATCAAACAACACCCCGTTAACGGAAAATTCCGTATCAATCAGAGTTTCCGGCATAGGGTCGATAGAATCATTGCAAGACGACGCAATTAATAACACAACAATCGAAAATAAACTGATGTAGATATGTTTAAGCTTTTTCATAACAAAAACCTTTAAAATTCAAATATATGCTTTGCCAACACTAAGTTTTGCAAATTTAGTCAAAAGCAACGAATTTTACAATGATTCATACCAAAAATAAATAAAATAGAGCCTGGCTCCTAGTGGTTGGAGTCAGGCTCTTGAATATGAGTTGAATTATGGGAACCTCTATTAAATCCCGAATTCAGTTATTAATCGTCTTAATCGAGGAACGTTAGCGGATAATAACTTTGCGACCATTGATGATATAGATACCCTTATCGAGAAGCTTCATATCTTCAGCAGATGCGTTGCGGAGTACGCGTACGCCATTGATTGTGTAAACTTCGAATGATGTCGCATCATTGAGAATGTCTTCGATGCCTACAGTGATCACGTTGTAATCGAATGTCACTTCTTTGTTAGGGCCTGATACGCCGGCATTGTCGAGAACGATTACTGCAGCTTCAGGGATTACGAGACGGTAGATACCGGCTTCTGTCGCTGCACGGTCCATTGTCACTGTGTAAGCAACGTCTGAAATCATGTCGCATGTAGCAGGGAATTCTTCCAATGTGTTGCCCTTTTCGTCTACGCGGAGCACGTAGCCGTGCCATGCTTCTGTTGAGAAGTCGATCTTCTGGACATCGCCAAATGTCACTGTGAATTGGTTGAGGTCTTCAACTGCAATTTCTGAGCCTGGAGCCGGTGATGCAGTCACTGTGTATTGGAGTTCGGCATTACCAACTGTGTAAGTAAGTTCCATTGCCGGACAAATTCTTGGGTTTTCGATACCCCAAGCATATTCTCTCATACCACCTTCCGGAATGACGAGCTTATAAGTACCTTCTGATGTGATAGCTTCTTCGAATGATACATAAAGTGACATATAAGTCGATGCATCTGCATAACCATAGTTGCCGACTGCTACTTCTTCACCTGCTTCGTTATAAAGCACAGGCTTCTTTTCCCAGTCATAATCCATTGTGTTAGG
>JAFYNZ010000011.1 GCA_017547845.1 Muribaculaceae bacterium | reverse complement strand
CGATATTAGCCCTCATGAATTATTCGCAATTCAAAAGAAATTAAACAATCGACCTCGTAAAAAATTAAATTTTAATAATCCAAAGTGTGCTTTCTTCAGTCATTTTAATTAATTTCGCACTTGCTTGTTTAATCTGCGATCACAACAATTGGTTGTAAAATTTGGAGAAAGATTTGAATTGTTGTAATTTTGTTCTTTGAAAAAATTGAGTCCTTTTTAGGATAAGTAATAAAATTTCACATAGTTCTATCTACACTAATAAAACTTAGAATGTCGAAAATATGAAATATATAGCCACTGTCCTTCTTACCTTGATGACCATAACTCTCGTGACATGCGGTATTCTTCTATGGAAACGTCGTAAAGAACCAAACGATAATTCACGCACAATTCAAGCGGTCTTCAGTTGGTTTTCAGCATTCTTCACACTTACATTCATTTCTCGCACATGGACAGAAACTACCACTGCTGATGGAGCTTTCTTTGAACCGGAGCACACATTTATTCCCATTTTCATACAGATGTGCTTTTTCTTTTATCCTTTGGAGGTTATACGACCAAGCATTAGTCGCACAAAAGTTTATGCGCTTTTGTTTTCACCCTTGTTGCTATTGGTACTTATAGGCATGTGTACCGGAATTGAATATACTCCGATATACAGCCTTACCGACTTGCAGGCACACATTGGGGAGTTCAATGTATGGTTTAGATTGTTGTCTCTCACTGTGATGTTGTTCTATTGTTTTACACTTCTTCTGGTGCCGTATGATTGGCGTAAGAACAGTATAAGCAAACAACATATTCGTATTTATGCTTCGGGATTCTGCGTAATAGGACTGTTACATTTTGCAATTCAGATGACTCATGCCTATTGGATTGTTATTGCGCACCAGGTAGCGTGGATGGCTTTCTTCGTACTCATTACATACTTTGAATTGAATACGCGTTTACTCCCTCAAAAATCATCGCCAAAGTTTGAAACTCCAAATAGCATGGTCTCTGTGTCGAAAAGTCTTTGGGATAGAATAATTGTAGCACTTGATGATGAAGAGAAATGGCGCGATGCTAATTTGAATCTAAATACACTGTCGGAATACTTGAACTCCAATCGTACTTATGTAGGCGATGCTATAAAGCAAAATACAGGTTTGACATTTAATGAATATATCAACCGACGTCGAATAAACTATGTTATTGAGCAATTGAAGCTAAACCCGGAGATAAATATATCAAAGTTATTTGATTTTGTAGGATATACACAGCGCACCACAGCCGTCAGAAATTTCCAAAAAATTACGGGAATTACACCGGCTGAATTTGTAGAAAATATTAAGAAATAAAAAGGTTGATTTCCGACAAAATGGGAAATTTGTAGATTTGCACGCCAAATTGTAGATTTGCACGTCAAATTGTAATTTTGCACAAATAGCATTGTGATAATGCTCTGCATATAATTTTTTCTCGCAGACTTTTATTTGTACCTTTGTCAAATGTGTCGAGTATTTTCTCGATTTTGATTGTAACACTAAGGTAACATCTATTAATTCCCGGATTTAGTTATTACTTTATCTTTTGGAAATTTAGTGTTGTGTAATGCTATAATGATATTTTTTAAGCGCAATAAATCTTATATACTTATGAATAAAAAATTTTTAAGTCTATTTCTATTTCTTTTGGTAAGTTCTCTACTACCATCGTGTTCTTACGATGATTATGAGGATCTATATGAATCAACTTTTGAGCATAAGGATGGCAAAGTCGTATTGAGATTCATCATGCCATTTATCGTTGACAAAATTCATTCAGGCGAAATGGCAGATATTTGGCACGAGCATCGTTTAATATCACTTAACAATTCTGATGTGATGAAGGTGCGTACCAAATTTATTCCGGAAGATGACAACAAAACCGGCGTTGAGATGGAATTCCCCGAAGGTAAAACGGATATAAATGGAAAATATGTGTTGTGCATCACTTTTTATCAAAAAGCTGATAACACGACTAATACCAGAACATCTGAGGATGAAGCAACCGGAACAGACAGATATGTCATTGAAATAGAAGAAAATTCAGTGACTTCTGTAAGCGAAGCCAGCAGTATGACAGGATTTGCATACGGTGATGGTTCTGAGGAAAATCCATATCAGATATGTGGGGCTGATGATTTTTATATGTTGATATACAACCTCTACAAAGATGACACAGATGCTGCAGGTGTATATTTCAAACAGATGGGCGACTTCTCATGGACCGATGTGGAGGATAAGAGCATAAGCACAGGCATGAATAAAATCGAGAGTTTTGCCGGAATATATGACGGAAACGACCGCACTATCAGCGACATGAGTTATCAAGGTTCAAATACATCAAACTACACTAATGTCGGACTCTTTACCGAACTAAAGAATGGTGCAGAAGTAAAGAACCTTAATTTTAGCAATATCGCTTTCAGAAACGTATCGAAGGATTGTGGCGCTATAGCAGGGGCGGCAAGTGGCAACATCACCATTGACAATATCACTATTACAGGCACAATGGCATTTGAAAATATGGGGGATAACATCGGCGGTATTTTGGGTTCGCACAAAGATGGAGTGCTGAAAATATCAAATATCACAAACAATCTCTCCATAAGTGGCGCAAACAACAACGTAGCAGGAGTTGTTGGCAATGTAGAAAATGCGACATTTGAGTTCAAAAATTTCGATGCAACCACTACTCAGTTCTCCGTAAATGGTTATTCCTTTGTAGGATCTATAGTAGGACGAATATCTAATTCCTGTTATACTATCAATGATGTTTATGTCAATCACATAATACCCGAGCAAGATAAGGATGTGCTTATAATAAGTGGAATTGATGGTGGAATAGGTGGTGTTATAGGAGGTGTCGATCAGTGTACAGATAGCTCCCTTTCTGATATCACCATTAGAACTTCGGTAGGATGTACCGGTGATCCCAATAATACAGGCGTATTGAATGGGTCTTATGTAGGTGGATTGGTTGGTTTTATAGACACTATTGGCAGTACAACCATCAGTGATGCAAAGGTTAGCGGCCACATTAAAGGCGTATCATGTGTTGGTGGATTTATTGGGGGTACTCAATATCTCTCATGGTCAACAACAAATATAAGTATAATTTTCAAAGGGACTAATACTATCCAACCTGAGGAATCATCTTATTCAGCCGTTTCTGGTACTAATGAAGTAGGAGGTCTGATTGGTTTTCCTATAAACACAACTATTACTATCGAGAGACCAATAGTAATCACAACAAACGTGAATGGTAGTTATGTGGTCGGAGGTTTTTGCGGAGGCATGTATCTTTGTGAATGCAATGTGAGCAATCTGCAATTTTCAGAAACGATGACCGTCAATGGAGACGAACGTGTTGGTGGTGTTGTAGGTCAGTTAGAGTCATCAAAAATTTCAGGTACAACAGTGATAGACTTTACTAATGGTCATCAATCTTCACTACCAAACTTCACAGACTTCCCTCTTTTATTTAACGGAAAAGTAAATGGTAATGATAGGGTTGGTGGTTGTGTCGGTTATGCTTATGATAGTAGCGTGACAGGGGTTGCTGTCAAAGCAAATGTGACAGGCGCAACCAATGTTGGTGGATTATTTGGAAAGATAAGTATCGGATCTGCCGAGAATTATATTAATAGCAATGCTTTCAATGGCAATGTTACCTGCACAGGCGATAATGTGGGTGGTATTGTGGGCAACTTTTATTTTGTCAATGATTCAGAAATTAGCTATTCCGGTTTCTATAACAATATTGCTTATGGCAATATCAACGGAGGAGGTCGAGTATCAGGTGTTGTAGGCTTCCTGGAAGTAGGTGAGAATAATGATTTTGTCTTACAATATTGTGTGAATATGGCCCAGATAATAGGTATAGGAGATATTGGCGGTGTTCTGGCCTATGTGTACAGAGATAACGACAACAATGCACCTACAGTTCAGCATTGTGCCAACTTTGGCGATATCTCGGCATCTGTTTCTGAAGAGAATTACAGCGTGGGAGGAGTTGTCGGTTTTGCCAAACTTAGGCCGATGAAAATATATTATTGCACCAACCACGGCAATATCACAGCATCAGGACCATACAAAGGCATTGGCGGTATCGCTGGTGAGGTCGGATATAACACAGGCACTGTAAGCTGTAAGAACAATGCCTACGTAGAATATTGCGCCAACTTCGGAAACATTAGCGGCAACCATTCCGACAATTATGTGGGAGGTATAGTGGGCTTTATGCAAGAGGGTGCTGCATCAAAAGGTAATTGCTGCCTATACGACAGTTACAACCGTGGTGAAATTCTGTCTGACCACGATAGAGATACGGGTGGTATTCTGGGACAGGCCGACCACTACAATACGGTGTACCGCAATATCAACTTTGGAAAGGTGCATTATGGCAATGCTATCATAGGTTATCGCAAGAATGGCAACGCTATACTTTATGTGGAAGATAACTACTATCTTGAGGGTAGTGGTGGAGACTGGAAAGCCACAGACTCTTTCTCCGAAAGTGAAATCGGAAACTCCGACACCTATAAGGGCTTTGATTTCAATTCTATATGGGAAATTGTTGATGGTTATCCATATCTCAAATACAACATTTTCCAACGCACGAAGTTCTAATGACTAAGGTTTATACAACATTTTAACATATTACATAATAACGTTATAACGATGATTAATATGAAGAAAATTATATTTATGTTGCTTGCAGCAACGCTCTTTATTGCATGCGATAAGGATATGCCATTTGATCCTAATGACACCGAACAAGACGTGTTTGAAGGAGCAGCAAAGGAATTGTATTTCACTGCCTCGACCGAAAACTTGGTTGCCACAGAAGGTGTTTGCGTCCTTAAAGGACCCAATGGGTTGATTTTCAAAAGAAACTTTACCCATATTCGTGAAAATGGAGAGTCTAAGATTACCTTGGACAAAGGTTTACGCGATGGCAAATATACCCTTCTTTACTTTAAGGTGGATCAAATCGATGGCGAACGTTCTGCTGCGGAAGAAGAGGTAGATGACAAGGAATCCTATGGTATGGGTTGTAAGTTTAGCGTATCAGGCACTGCAACAACTGTGGAATCAACCTATAATGAAGATTTCGGTATGTACGGTAGCGGTAGTGAGACAGATCCTTTCACCGTATCATCATATTCTCACCTTCTCAACCTTGCCGAACTTGCTAACGACGCCAATACAAACTGCTTGTTGGACTCTGCCTACCACTATGCCCAGGAGTGTGACATTGATATGGACTTTGCATCTTGGAGAGTGGCTGACGGATATGGATGGAACCCTATCGGTTGCTCTAATCTGACACCATTCAGAGGCCATTATCATGGCAAAGGGCAAAAGATTACAAATCTGTGGAGTGAGCGCAACTATAGTTCTTTCGTAGCTCTATTCGGTTGTGTGCTCAATTCACGAATAGATAGTCTTACCATCGAAAGCGCACGTATCGAGGGTTACTTCTCCTCAGCAGCCTTGGTCGGCTGCGCCTTGACACGAGGTGGCTATCAGGATGTCACATATATTAGTAATTGTAAGGTAGAAAACTCATCTATCCTCGGTAATGGTTCGTCTTCTCCGACAGACAACAGTCTTGCCATTGGTGGTCTCGTTGGAACAGTAGAGGAGTATGCACAACTCTACATTGACAGATGCGAGATTGCATCAAGCAATCAGATTATAGGTGGATATGCAGTAGGCGGTCTGCTTGGCGCAGGCGCACTCTCATCAAAGGCAATCATTTCTAATTGTGTCAACAATGCCAACATTACCGCTTACTATGCTCCTTGTGGTGGCATTGTAGGTTCTGCTGACTCATTGTTTATAGTTGGTTGTACCAACAATGGCAACATTCAGGCTAATTATGGAGGCTCTGAAAACGAAGGCGCCACAGTAATCGGTGCCGGTGGCATTGTAGGTGGTTTGGGTGCATCGCACATTCTTTCAAGTGTAAACTATGGCAATATTCAAGGCCAAGAAGGTGTGGCTGGTATTGTGGGTAGTTCGCGTATCTCCAGCGGCGAAGATTCGGAAGAAGGATACTCCTATAACGATATTATGGTCTACAACTGTGAGAACCTCGGATCCATTCAAGGTGTGAAGTTTGTTGGTGGTCTTGTAGGAGAATCTCAATGCACCATATATTCATCTTTAAATAGTGCCTCCGTGCGTGGAGAAGATTATGTTGGCGGTATAGTAGGCGAATCGCCTATTTGCGGCATACACAATACAATAAACCAGGCCTCAGTTGAGGGCGTGAATCAGGTAGGAGGTATCATAGGCAATAGCATTATGGGTGCAATCACTTGTACGCAAAATTATGCCGATGTCAATGCAACGGGCAACTATGTCGGAGGTATCGTGGGCCTGTCAGGCACATATTTCATAGCGCATTATAGCACAAATACTGGTTCTGTTGCAACTACTATGTCAGAGGCGAGTGTTGGTGGCATTGCCGGAGAGATTGGTGATCCAAAGATGTGGACTTTGCGAGATACTTTCAGAATTGTCGCATCAGTTGCGACAGTCGGATTTGGGGTTTTTAATGCAAGTTCAGCCATAAAATATGCCGCTATGATTACACGCTCGTCTGATTACAATAGGTTTGTTATCGACTACGACTTCACACTGGCTAAACAAGGCAATCTAAACGATGAAAATCTATCTCCTTTAATGTCGCCGGTCAAGTCAGTTATGAGTGACGCTGAATACAATGCATACATAAATAGCATGTCAACGCAAAATGATCAGACCATCAGTGCTGTGCGATCAAAATTGCAAACTATTCGTGCTGAGCATGAAATTTATGGCGGTTTCAATCAATATCACCAAGATGTGCTTACATACTCCACAGACGAATCTACCATGGATAAATTCTTCCAAAATATAAACGACATGCTTAACGAGCGTGCTGATGATGTAGCAGGATGGGAGAAGTTGGATCAGAGAATTCATTCGGCCGTAGGAAGCGCATGTATGATTCTTGGAGGCGTGTGCATGATAGCTTCAGCAGTCGCATCAGCCGGAACTTCATTGATGGCATGGAAAATTGTCGCAACAATTAGTTGCTCAGTCGCTGTGGCAAACAATGTAACCAGGGCTTGCACCGATTTCGAAGAGAATACAGTTGTTGTTTCGCAATGTGTCAACACCGGTACGTTGCAGTGTGGTAATGAAAGTAGCGTCAGTGGACTCGTAGGACAATTGAATGAATATGGTATCATCAGCGAGTGCTTAAACACCGGTGCAATAGTTGATACCAATAATAGAAATGCAGCCCAACTTACCACAGAACTTAGGAAAAAGAGCATTGTAGAAGATTGTCTCCTTGCAGGTGGCAAATCATGGAACTATCTGGATATCCTAAGCGCGAAATCTTCTGCCGAAGTGTCAGGTATATATTATTGGACTGATGGCTTCATTCCGTCAGAGTATAGCGAGTATTCAATACCTATTGTCAACGGAGAGGATTTGGCAAATCCTGATATATATACCGAACTATCCATGGGTGCAAATGGTGACCACTGGATAATGTCGCAGTATGGAAATCTCACTTTACCGGTGCCATACAGGTCCCGATTTATGGATTAGCTTAGACGAAAAACAGTTTTCAACGAATTGCATATTAGCAAATCAAATCTAAGAAAATACAAAGAAGAAAGGTCGCAACCCACGAGGCTGCGACCTTTTCTCTTTATGTTATAATATATGTCGAGATCAATTGCACTTGTAGCCTGACACCGGCATCAACGAAACGACGTAACAAGCACCATAGCGAACTGAACTTGACGATAGTTTGATGTGGGAGTTGCCGTCGCCAATGCTGACCTCGTACTCGTTGAGTAATTGCTGCTTCGGCTCTTTCTCAAGGTCATCGGAATCCGTAATCCATAGGCGTGTCAAAAGTCCTGTCTCGTGGTCGATTTCGTATCCCCAAATAGTTGTAGCGTGGTGGAGCGTTCGAAGGTCGGACGACAGAGAAACTGTCAATGATGCAATGCCTCGATCGACAGAATCGACAACCAACTGCGTGAAATATCTCAATCGGTCTTCGCCTCTCAAATTTGAGCCTTCGCCCCACAAATAGTAGTTGTTAAATTCGCCCGCATAAAGGTCTGTGTACCAACCGAACATATAAGAGTATTCATGATAAAGATGAGGGTAAATATCATCCCACACCGACTTAAAGTAGCCACCATTGTATCCTTTTAACGGATATGCTTGAGAACCCGCAGCAGCAGTTTCTCCATAGAAGACACCTTCAAAATACCATGGCACTGCTTCTACTACATAGCCACCCTTTTGATTGTTCCACTGTGAGTGATACATTTCCATGAGCGCCAATTCGTATGTTTCGCCCGGACCGGTTATCGCACCCTCCGGCAAAACGCCACCTTTACTTACATAAACATCTTGCCACCATTGGATAATATTAGACGCAGAGGCTGCCCAACACATATTAATGTCGCCATTTTCACCCTTGCCGACCTTGTTGACATCATACCAACCCGATTCTTGAGTGACACCTTCGACAAACACTATTGATTTGCCCTCAGCCGGTGGAGGAGGTGGTGTGTTCTTAATGGCATTGTACACTTCCACCACATCAGCAGTGTTTACAGTGCCATCACTGTTGACATCGACCATGTCCAAAGTCACATTCGATCCGGCTCTGCCGAGTATATAGTCGTAGATGAGAGCAGCGTCATCGGTGGTCACACGTCCGTCGCCATTGACATCAGCCGACACAGACTGAGCAGCCATTGCCAATCCACCACACATTATCGACACGCTTAGCGTTAGCATTATCTTCTTATTCATAGCACTACTTTTTTACCGTTAATAATGTTGATTTGACCCTTTTGAGGCTCTTTAAGTCGCACACCTTGGAGGTCGTAGATTTCAAGACGGCCTTCCGACTCATCGACATTGATAGCATCGACGCCTGTCATCGTACCATCACGCTTGGTCATTGTCTCATCTTGACCTGTTGCAGTATAGCAAGTCACCGACTCATTGTCTACGCCGACTGCAAACATTCCCGAAGCCGAGATGCTGTAATCGCCATCTTGAAGCTTTGAGAAATCACAAATCAGCGTGCAGATAGTGCCGTCAGTGCCTACGAAAGCATCGACCGCTTCACTTGCTACCGACACAAAATATCCGTGCGATGTATCACCCTCTGTAATCTGATGAGTCGACTCGACGCGTTCTGCAAGTTGGCTTGAGACTATCTCCACGCCGGCAGGGAGCGTAAGATACATTTCGACTGCTGTAATACTGATGGTCGGATTTTCTAATTGAAACGAGATTGGCACACGACTGAGATCAGTGCTGCTATCGATTGTAAAGTACAATCTATTGTCGTGGTCATCAGTCGTATTTGCAAGCATAGGCATCGTTGCCACACCCGCAAACAATAGTAATGATAAAAACTTTTTCATAATTGCACAATTAAATTTATTGTGCAAAGATAATAATACAATCGTAGTAATGCAATAGTTTCGCGATAAAGTCATCAGCACCGTGCCGAATCGCCCATCACGACTCGGTCACCTCGTCGGTAATAACGATTGACATCAGAGGGCCTTCCAAGCCGTTGGGAGCATATGCTTCGCGTGTCTCAAAACGTATCGAGCCTGAGCCGAAATTATATACCTCCAAGTGGGTCTCATCGTCATCTTTATACTCATCAGATGTACACAAGTTGCTCTCGCTCAGACTGAGTGCAGTCGTGATATACTCCATAAGATCCTTCGGCAATAGGTCGCCCAAATATAGATTGTGGATTCTGACTGAATTATCGCTCAACACATCGACTTCCCACTCGCCGGGATTGCCTTGAATGTCGGTGTAGAGTGGGACACCCTCACCATCGGTCAAGATGCCATTGTAGTTGTATTCTGCCGTATCGAGCGACTCGCCTACACTTATCGCATCGACTATGCTACGCACAGTCATAGCGATATCGTTTTCAGCCACATATTCGTCGACCATATGATACGCGACGACAGCGGTATCGGAGTCAGCCGGAGCCTTCCTATCGCTATGAGAGCAGCCTGTCGACATCACAGTCGCAAACAGCCCCACTGTCGCCATTGATAAAATCCTTCTGTAATTCATACAAGTATAACACGCATTAGATGCATATTATCGATTCACGGTGCAAAATTACGCATTTACCACCGTACTAACAAACTTTTATATCCGAAAAATTCAACATTTTTTCACAATTTTATATTGCACCACGATATCCTATGCCAAAACGATAGTGCCCCATCGCATTGACAATCCCTAAGACTGATGAAACCGGCATCTGACAGAGGCATCAATACGGCTGATGTATTGATGCCTCATGATGTGAGATTCGCATTGCTTCAGGTCTTAAATGATGTCGTTACAAAATCGAATGCTCGATTTCGGTTTAAGTGTAGTAGTAATTAGTAGTAAGAAAATTGGCAAGCAGGTCATCTATAGAATTTGCATCAATCCTCACTATAATCGTTCTAATCGGAGGACTATTCGCCCCATTTGTCATTTTTACCAATCATGTATAAAAAGACATTGACAAGAAGTCCTATTGCAATTATAATACCCATGTTACAAATCGATTTAATGATCTGTTGCAAATTTAGCACCCTGTCAGTGCCACATTGTGGCATAACAATGTTAAAATATCTTTAATACGACACTCGCCTCAGATTTTTTACCATCGACATATTGGCATATCGAGAGAAAAAGCACTAATTTTGCCGTAAGAAATTTTTGATCGATGATGACAACACGACTTCCTGAAGAATTCCTTGCACAGATAAAGGATTTGCTTGGCAGTAGCGAGGCAAATATGCTTGCCGAAGCCTTGGACCAAGAGCCGTCGGTGGCAATACGCACCAACACACGCAAACCATGCACCCTGCCGCAATGGGCAGAAGCCGGCAAGAAGGTGATGTGGAGTGTCAATGGCAGATACCTTGACGAGCGACCACAGTTCACGTTCACGCCCCAACTCCATGCCGGCGGCTTCTATGTGCAAGACGCTTCATCGATGATTCACGAGTTGATACTCAAGCAGATAGCACCCGAGTATCCTATCTGCTACCTCGACCTTTGTGCAGCACCCGGTGGCAAAACGACTGCCGCTATCAACATGCTTGCCGAAGGCTCGCTTGTCGTTGCCAACGAGTATGTGCCTATGCGCTCGCAAATTCTGAAGGAAAACATTCAGAAGTGGGGCTACCCCAATGTCATTGTCACCAATAGTTCGGTCGAGCGACTTTGCAAGACACCCGGTCTCTACGACATCATCGCTATCGACGCGCCATGCTCAGGCGAGGGCATGATGCGCAAGGATGAAGAGGCTCGCCGCCAATGGTCTAAATCGCTGGTCAGCGAATGCGCCGCTCTGCAGTGGCAGATAGTCTGCGACTCTTGGGACACACTCAAGCAAGACGGATACCTCATCTATAGCACCTGCACTTTCAATCGCCAAGAAAACGAAGAGATGGTGGATCGCATCTGCTCTGAATTAGGTGCAGAAAGCATCAGATTGGATATCGAAGAAAATTGGGGCATTCAGCCGGGATTGGACACCTCACATCATTGCTACCGATTTATGCAGCACCACACTCGTGGCGAAGGTCTATTTGTCGCTGTACTACGCAAAACGACTGAACAGAAAGATTGGCAGCCACGTAAATCCAAACGCCCTGCGAAACCACCTAAGTTGCCTACTATCAATTGGCTGTCGGGCAACGATTGGCACTTCTCCGAGCACAACGGCACTATCTGCGCCATCAGTCACAACCACGCACCGATACTCGACGAAATCAGCCAATGCACCAAGGTCATCATGGCAGGCATCGAAGTAGCGACCGTCAAGGGCAAAGACCTCATACCTCAACATGGTCTTGCGCTATCGACATCTTTGCGCAGCGACGCATTCCCACGCGTAGAACTCGACTACCCTACTGCCATCAACTACCTTCAACGCGAAGCCATCACCCTCCCCGACGGCTCGCCACGAGGCTTCGTCATCGTATGCCACGAGTCTATGCCGCTCGGCTTTGTCAAAAACCTTGGCAATCGCGCCAACAACCTCTACCCACAAGAGTGGAGAATACGCACATCACTACCAAAATGAAAGATTTTCAGATAGAACTACAGACCACTGCCGACGGCTCTACCACGCTTTATCGTCCCGACATGGACGAGCACTACCACTCTGTGAAAGGTGCTCTGACCGAGAGTCAACACATATTCATCGATTGCGGTCTGCGTCACCTCGCCAAAGACTCGTTGCGAGTGCTTGAAATCGGATTTGGCACAGGTCTGAACGCATTGCTTTCTGCCCTGCAAAGCGACATACGACAACACTACCACACCTTGGAGCTCTACCCTCTCCCCAAAGAGATAATCGACAGCACCGACTATCATAAGGCCGTCGATAACCCCCAAGCACCGACTCTTTTTGCCGCTATCCATGCTGCCGAGTGGAACAAAGCCGTCCGAATCACTCCGTCGTTCACGTTGGAAAAGACAGAGTGCGACTACACCGACTCCACCACCCTATTTCCACAGGGTATCGATGTTGTCTATTTCGATGCGTTTGCACCTGAGAAGCAACCGGAAATGTGGGCAGAAGGACCACTGCGACGCATCTTCGACGCAATGAATCCGGGTGGTGTGCTGACCACCTATTGCGCTAAGGGTGAAATACGTCGTCGCTTACAAAGCATCGGCTTTATCGTCGAGCGACTTGCCGGTCCTCCCGGTGGCAAACGCGAAATACTCCGCGCCACCAAACCCCAACTATAAATCCACAAGTGCCCTGATGAAATATATTGAGTTGATATATTGCAAGTTAGTGTGGTTTAACACAAAGACCTATTTAAATCTGTTTAGCACAAAATTTGAGTTCTACAAATGGCCAACGTGGAGCATACTCTATGATGCACGGAGGTTTATTGGTGCTCCACTTTGGGCTTTAGCTATAATCATTATGATTGGCTCGGCATACACAAAAAACACCATAGAGTCTATAGTATTCATGCCTTATGCCATATCATTTATAACACATTGGTATATAAGCAGACACTTAAAAATACAAATGAGAACATCAAGAATTGTTTTCAACAAAGAATACATGCAGAGCAAATGGGGAGTAGTATTGACCTTGCTTTATATGTCACCTTTTATCCTGTTATTTATATTTGGTATAGTAGGTCTGATTGTTTTAACACAATAACCCCCAAACATAGTTGCCATATAACAAACATCACCGACAACAATTGCCGGTGATGCCTGTTTTATTATCCGAAATTAAAAGAAAAAGCCCCAATAATCACAGTTTGAACGTAATAGGAAGCGTAAAAAAGCATCTGACAACCTCGCCATTATTCATGCCTGGCTTCCACTTTGGCATAATAGAGACCAATCGCAATGCTTCTTTGTCCAATAGAGGATCAACACCTCTAACTATTTTTCCGTTTGTAACAGTACCATCTTCCTCTACCGTAAACTTTACTATAACTCTGCCTTCAATACCTTTATCAATTGCCTCTTGAGGATAAACCTTGTTTTGTTCGATCCATTCCATTAATGCTTCCTGTCCTCCTGGAAATTCAGGTTGAGGTGGAATATAGTAAATGTCCCAAAAAACTTCGTCAATCTCCTTTGTTGTATGTCGATCTGCCATTGCGACCGACACACTCATAGTCGAAAATACGACCATCATTAATGCGATTAACGTTCTCATAGTCATATCTTTTTATTTTGCAAATATAGTGCTTTTTATCGTAATTGCCACAAAACCAACCCGAAAAGTATCAAACCATGCAGCATGTGATGGTTTGCTATTGTTCGTGTAGAGTGTTAGACTTAGAAAGTCCATTTAGCACCGACTGCAGGCATCGCATGAAAACCTTTGTCGACGAAATTAGCAGAAAGTTCCAACTCGCCACCGATGCTGAGGTTGACATTGTCCCAACCTTTGATTTTGTTCATATTGACCCAGAATTGAGGTTCTGTGATGAAAATGAATTCAGTCCCTTGCCATGGGCGATGCTCTCTCCAGAAATCGGCAAAACCACTGAAAGTGCACCAACCTTTAGCGAATTGGATACCCCAAACGCCGGTGATTTGGAAGTTGTGAATCTGCTTCTTACCCATAGCGTCAACTGTGCCCGGAATTACCTTGTACATCGCAGAGAGCGACCATGTCTTGGTGAAGTCGGCTGAATGACCTGAATAAGTCAGACCACCAAGAAATGCATTGTTGAACGACATCTTGTTGCTCAGACCGCCATTGTATTCGACGTGAACAGAGAGCCAGTTTACCTTTGAATTTTGCCAAAAATTAAACTCGCGAGCAAACTCCATGTAGCCTCCGATGACCTTGGGTGAATAGTCGAAGTCAACGAAAAAATATGTGCTACCTCCGCCGTCGGGACGAAACATTTCGAATGTCGATGTCATGCATTCACGACCGGTGTCGTAGAACAACTGTACGTTTTGAGCCTTTGTCTGAAATTGAGCGCACAATGATATGAGTGCGACTGCCAGAGCGATTTGTAATTTCTTCATATCAAGAGATTTTAAGTTGATTATACTATTTTGGGAACTTATAGTTTTTCTAAAGTTCTAACACTCTATATTTCTTCCGAAGATTCTTTCATATCATAATCTTGTCTCTTCATCTTATAAAAAAAGTGAGCGAATATTTGCACATTATACTATAGTATGTTGGAATGCAAAGATACAACAATTTAACCAATAAAACTCTATCAAGTCGTGATTTCTTGTTTCATAACATGACAAAATCTGACCGATTATCTTCTTTCGTCTCATAAATGACCACTAAAATCCAGATAGAAATCCCTGAAATTTGGTAGAAAACGGCAAAATAGCCCCCAAAAATTGGTAGGAAACGGGAAAACACTTATTTTTGCAATCAAACGAAACATAATGATGAAATATATTGAGTTGATATATTGCAAGTTGGTGTGGATAAGAACTAAAACCGATATTAATTGGCTTGACACAAAATTCCGTTTTAGAAAATGGCCGCATTGGATAGACAGAACAGATTGTGTGATGAATATCGCTGCTATGATGTCTTTATTCCTTGCGGGCATTGTGCTTCCTTGTATATACATATTCTTTGGCCTAAACTACATCATATTTTTAATCACTCCATTGATAATATACTCTGTCACCGAAAGACTTCTCAGTAAACATTTTACACGAAAAGCCAAAACGTGTAGAATCATATTCAACAAAGAATACATGCAGAGCAAAGGGGGAGTCGTATTGACAATTCTGTTCTTTTTGATACCATTTTTGCAATTAATAATAATAATCGTAATTCTTCATCTATTGGGCTTTATAAGATAACTCACAACAAAATCCCGAAAAATAATGGATAAAGATTAGTGCTTTTTCACCCAACATGTTGTATCTTTACATAAGATTTACTGCATCTCGGCATAATCAAATAGGTAAACCTATTGCTTCTGCGCTCGATTTGTTGTATCTTTACGATAAATCGTGAAGATTTGTGGCACTCGCTGTAAAAAATATTGAAGCGATGCTTCATATTTCTCGCTCGTTTGTTGTATCTTTGCACCAAAGTAATTAAAACGGATTAAATTATGAGGAAAATCATTTATTTTGCAATGGCTGTTATGGCTGTATTTGCAACATCATGCAATGAGGACAATAACCTCGACCCTACATTGCCTCTATATCAACACTACGAAGTGGATTTCTATCCTAAACATGCAGTCGCTATGGCAAGTTTCCACAAGCACACAGCACAAGGCGATGTCGTGAAGCTCAACAATGGTGCTACTATCACGGTCAACGGCAATAAGATGGCCTATTACGGCGTAGGCGATGACGAAGGATATTTCGACTATTCAGCAAACTACGTTTTAGGCAATGAAATTACTTTCGTTTTCACTCGTAGCAAGGATAAGGTCTACACCAATAGTGTCTCTCGCTCTGATGTGACTACCGTGGTTATCCCTTCAAGCCTTAATGTAATCAAAAACAATGTAGCTTACACAGTCGATTGCAAACCGACCGGCTACGAAAAACTCACTGCTGTGCTTTTCCCTCTCGTTGGCGCTACAGCATCAAGCTATGTCGCTACGACCAATTATGTCACCGGTGAGTTCACTTTCACTAATGTACCTAAGGGTAGCTACACTTTGCGTGTGACCAACCGTCGCCAAATCCCTACATCTCAAAACGATGCCGGTGCAAGCGGTCTTATCGACGTGTATTCTGTCGACTCTAAGAATGTGAGAGTAGAATAAGGATATGTGATATTGACTTCAGCGAATGTTGAGTCTTACCCCGATAGAGCAAGCGGGCGAGTCTACGACAGACTTGCTCGCTTATTTTTTGCCGGCGATGCGCAGCATACGATTGCCTATGCGACAGTAGAGACATTTGCGGTTGTCGCAATACTCTTTGGTCAGTTGCAACAATGCTTGCGAACGCAGTGCGTTATCAGCCGTCACTCCCACAGCAGCCCATCGTGAAATAATCGAGTTGGACTCTGCCTTGATGCTCGACAAGAGATCCATCGACATGTCCTCTATCGATGTATCGCCCGACCATCCTCCGTAGGCATAATAGAGCGGTGCAACAAGGTTGATCATCAGCAGGTCAATCGAGTTGCGCGTCAACGATAGCGAGTTGCGTTGCGAAGCGACCTCAAACGAGGAGTGAGTGCTCCAATAGTCGGACATTTCCACGGCAAAGAGGTTTCGCAATTTGTCGACATCTCCTTTGGCCTCTATCATCTGACGCATCATCGCAAACCCTCCATAGCAGAACTCTGCGAGCAGGGCTATGCGACGGTGGGGAAAGTTGGCCGGTCGTGTTCGGGCAAATTTCCATAGGTGACGCTCCATCGGTCGCAACGAGTATTTGCGCATCATGAAGAAGTATTCGCGACATAAGAGTTGGTAGTACTCATCCATCACGTGCTCAGTCACATCAAGCATTCCGGCTTGTCCGAAAAGCAATGCTTCAAGTTGCAACCGGCTGTCGCTATGCTTTCGCAACACACTCAGAGGCAGACTCCTCGCAAGCATTTCAAACGGCTGACTATTGAGTCCGAAGCCCAACGAACGAGCCAAGAACACGTAGCACACCTCCTCCCAGTCGCCATGGTTTTGCTCAAGTAGCGACACGAAGCGCGATGTCTTGCTCTGCAAGCGTTCGAAAGCCAACGTCTCAAGCCAGTCCGACATTATCAACGACGGCACTTCACTCAGATATGCACCACATCTGACTGCCGCCCCACCTTCGACGAGTTGCGTATATTTCTGAGCAATTTCGGGAGTCAACGGCATAAGTAGCTGAGGGATAGGCGTTCCGTCGCGACGACATATCACCTCATCATCGATACCGACGACATGCAAAATGATATTGTCGTAGGCCGCATCATTGTGATGGCCATGGCGTTTCCAGTCGGAGGCTTTGACATGCACTTCGACATTGCCTGCCCACTCCACGCCGTCGATTATCACCTTGGCATTGAAGAAGTCGGGACCGGCATCGACATTGAGTTTGCCCGGGTCGAGCAGCATAACGCGACGACCATCGGAGAGCACTTTCTCAGAGCTCCCCCACATCCTAAACTGCCACATATACTGCAATATCTTCTCCATGCTTCAGACTGTATACAAAATTAACTAATTTCCAAATTAACAACCTTTCTCAAAATGTTAATAAAATATAATAAATTGCGAATTTATGATCTTTCCCTTTGCATTATGGGAAAATATATATACTTTTGCATATGTGTTTTTCATAGTATTAAATTTAAGATTAAGGTTTCAGTCTATCTCTTTGTGAAAAGTGGTAGACTTTTTTTATTTCTTATAAGCCAGAAGTCTGCGGTTGAACCGACGTCGCTCACTATCAAACACCCACCCCCACTTATTGAAATACCTGATCATATTGACGATATGAATGCGGAGCATACGACCACTCTTGTAAGATGCTGCTCGGTGGTCGTGAATGATGCTGACACGCGGATAGTACATCGTGCGATAGCATCGATGCATGCGTCGGGTGATGTCGATATCCTCTGGATACATGAAGAAACGCTCGTCGAATAGCCCTATCTGTCGCAACGCCTCCATGCGAAACAGCATGAAACTGCCTTGATGATACGGCACATTCATCTCTCTGTCGTGGTCGGCAAATTTCAGCAGATAGCGATAGTCATTCTTCACCACCAACTTTGAGGGCAAAAAACGACGGAATATCAAGTCCTTAGGCGTGGGCAGCATTCTGATGGTGTACTGCAGTCGGCCGTCGGGATAGGTAATCTTCGGTTGCACCTGTCCCACATCGCCATTACAGTCCATATAGTCCACAAGTTGCTCAAGGACAGTCGGATCGAAACGCACATCGGAATTAAGCACCAAATGATAGTCAGCATCTGCAGCCATCGCTTTGTTGATAGCCTTATTGTGGCCTGCGCCGTAACCGACATTGTCGCTTCCAATATATTCCACACCCTCCTTAGCTCGGCAGTAGTCGGAGATATACGCTTGACGAGAATTGTCGACTATGTAGATTCGCTCCACCACCGGCGAACGCAACGACTGCAGACATCGATCCAACTCGTCGATATCTGTGTGGTAGGTCACTATGGAAACTGTCAATCGGCTTTTCATCGCTTGTGTCGTTTGAGTCTGAAGAAATATTTGAGAGTGCGTTTTCCGAGAAACGCCACTAATGCGCCGATGCGATTTTTAAGTCGGGAGTCGGGATTACTAAGCACTGTAAATCTGAGGGCCTTGATATTGCCCCAGCAACGTTGCTCCACTGCGACATCGCTCTGACGGGAACGAGTCACCAGCCACAGAATATTCATATTAGCCGCAAATTTTCTGTCAAGCGAAGCCGATAGCAACCGATGATGACGCTTAGCCATGTAGGCGACTATCTCGTCGGTAATGTCGAGCACATCGGTGCGTCGCAATGAAAAACTGCCTGTGATGCTTTGCTCATGGAGTCGATAGAAGTATAGCCCTACACGCTTATGTGCCACTTTCGGTGAGCGTTCCATCAACCTATAGCAGAGTGCCATATCCTCATAAAGTTTACCAACAGGGAAACGCAAGTCGCCGATTACCTTGCGAGAGTATAGCTTATTGCATGCCGAGTTATCCAACACGTTCTGATACAACACCCTCTCGATAGCCTGCTCTGATGTGAATATCATCGTCTTACCCTCTACTTCCGACCTCAGGTCAAGACTGCGCTCGTCATAAAATCTCGCAAATTCCACCGAAGCAATGCCGGCTCTATTGCAGCGAGCCAAATCGAGAAGAGTTTCGACAAAGCGAGCGTGAATCATATCGTCAGAATCTACAAAAGCCAGATATTCGCCTGTCGCTGCATCAATCCCCGCGTTTCGAGCGTCGGAAAGTCCGCCATTAGGCTTATGGATCACCTTCACACGACTATCCGTCGCAGCATATCGGTCGCAAATCTGTGGGGAAGCATCAGTCGAGCCGTCGTCGACAAGTATTACCTCAAGACACGCGTATGTCTGTGCCAAAATGCTATCAACACACTTCGACAGATAAGCCTCTACATTATAGACAGGCACGATGACACTGACCAACGACTTGATGTCCATACTCTTAAATAACGCAAAACTGATGATGTTTCGTATATTTGCAAAACAGGGATGTCTCGCATGTAGACATCCCCGTTATGGTTACGAAAAATATATGTACTAATTATTACTTCACGATTTCCTTAGAAACCTTAGCACCACGGCGAACGATGTACATACCGCCCTTTTCAGGGTTAGCAACCTTCACGCCTTGGAAGTTGTAGTATTCAGCAGCTGCGCTGTCAACTTCAATACCATCGATAGCGTTTTCACCTGTGTAGTTAAACTTGATGTTGATAGTGATAGCATCGCTTGAGTCAGCAGAGTTGCGAAGAGTGAACTTGAACACTGACACGCCTGGGAAGAATTCTTCTACTGCCCAAAAACCATCACCCTTGTAAGCAGGCATATATTCGATGTGAGCGCGGTTGCCTTCTCTTACTTCGTTTGGAGCGAATGAGCAAGAACCACCACCCAATGAGCCAACTACTGATTCTACTGTGTAGCAGCTATCGAAGCAGAATTGAATCATAGATGCTGCATTACCTGAACCTGCATCTGCTAATTCAGTAAATTCGCCTTCAGCGATTGCATCGATAGGGTTTGCTGTGAGGTTAGTCAACTTAACGTGTGGCACCATTGCCTTACATGGAAGAACATCAGAATCAACGAGTTCTGTAATTTCTACAGTATCGCCATCCTTAACTTCTACACCATTGACTTCTACCTTGAATGACAATGCTGACATTGAGAACACACTCATTGCTACGAGTGCAATTGAAAGTAAAATTTTCTTCATACGCGTAATTATTTTTTGTTATTAAATTGCTTATTGAATTTACTCGGCAAAATTAGACAAAATTTCTCTATCGCGAAAATTTTTAACTATTTTTACACCTTATTTAACGATAAATCCGCAGACCACGCGTATAAGCGCCGATCCACGGATTTACTTAGTATTTTTTCAGTCTATCGCGATTACTTCACGACAACTTTTGTCGCTACTGAACCTTGCTTGCGAATGTAGATACCGTTTTCAGGATTTACTACGCGACGACCTTGCATATCGTAGTAGACCACTTCACCCTCTGCATCAAGAGTGATGCCATCTACTGCCAAGCCCTTTTCCTCTACGAGGTCAGCCACTGTGTAGCGTTCTTCTGCCACATCCGACATAGGATACTTATCACAGTTCATCACTTCGCCTGTTTCGACATCTACCACGAAACAAATCAACTCGCAGTATTCGCGCTTGATAGCAGGACGCATGATTTTGCCGTTAGCATTAGTCACCTCTGTGTCAGGGATATCAATAGTATACTCGTAGGTGTACTCAGTGTTCATATCCATCTGTGTCGGGAGGCTACCTTGAATACCATAGAGGTCATAGATGCCACGTGCCACATCGTTGTAGCGCACGCCATCTTGCGCTGATTTACAGAGAGTCCAACCACCGAGGTCGCCTTCGATTGATGTCTGACCTGACTGGAATGAATAATAGTTGGATTGTGCCCACCAGCTACCGGCATCGATAGGCATCCACACGTTGTTTTCGACCAAAATAAACGACAATACATACTTTTCTTTCTTCACAGGCACTGCAGAGCGGAATGCTGCGCGAGCCTTAATTGCGATAGTATCTGTGCCTTCGATGACATATTCGCCTGTCACCTTCACTTCCACTGGAGTTGGCTCTTCGTGGAGTTGACGCACAGCATAAGCCATTGAGCCTGTGTTGTTCTTGTCAAACTGCAAGTCAAACGATGCATTGATTTGACGCACATCACGACGGTTGAAGACAAACAAAGGTGCTGAGTCACCGAAAAGTTGGCTCATAGCCTTGTCATACTCATCAATCACCATTGGGTCCATTGTGCTCTTAGAGTGGACTGCCACAGGCACAACGTATTCCTTCATCTCTTCATCTGCTACCATGTTGTCGATGTTGTATGTTCCGGCAGGGCAATAACCGCACCATGTACCTGTCTTCTCTTCGATAAGCACCTTGCGGTATGGCACAAATGCATAGCATGCCACGCTACCCTTCACCTCGCTTGCCGGCATATCGTCGGCAGTCAAAGTGATAGTGTAATCGCGTTGCTCACCCTTAGCGATGGGCACTTCGAAAGCGAACTCATACGACGACATGCTTTGGAGCAATTCGCCGCTTTCAGTCAATGTAGTGATGCCATCATCGTAAGTCACAGTCCAGTTTTTGAGATCCTTATCAGTATTGGCAGAGACTGTAACGTTGACATCAAACTTCTCTTCGGTCACACAATCAGGTGCTGACACAGCAATAGAGCCCACCTCTTCGCGAGAAATCTTGATGTTGTCCAAGCAGAGAATGTGCTTGTCGTAGTTTTCGTTGACAAAGCAGACGTAGATAGTCTTGCCTACATAGTCGTCAAGACCGTAAGAATAGCGAGTAAATTCACCGTCTACGGCATCTGACGCACCTTGTGGGATATTTTCAAACACCTTCACCGGAGTCTTAGGAAGGTCGGCAGGGTCTTCAGTCATTTTGTCTGCGATGTAGAGAGTAAGGCTGCTGAGTTTTGACTCGTTCATGTTCATACAATATGACTGAGCATCAAACGATAATACAAAACCGGCTTCCTCAATCTTCACCGGCACAGAAATCATCCAGTCGTTGGATTGACCTGGTGATATGTACATAGAGTGGCTGCCGTAGTACATATTAGGCGATGTGTTGCTGTCTCTGAGGATCCACCATGGCTGATAAGAGCCGGTAGAAGCCGACAAGAAGAGAGATGAGATGCTACTGTGAGGTGCAAGACCGTCACCATCCCACACCAAAGGGAACGACTTATTGTAGTCGTTGTTGTCAAATGTTTCGTCAAGCAAAACAGTCTGACCAAAAGCAGTGCTTGCGGCCATAGAAGCCACAAAAAGTGATAGTAAAGCTTTCTTCATTAATTAATGGTTTTAGTATTTTTTATAATTATGGTGCAAAGATACAACAAACGAGCGAGAAATACGAAGCATCGCTTCAATATTTTTCACAACAGACATAAAGTTTTTTCTCGACGCTTCCCGTAAAAGTATAGCCGAATAAAGCCAAATCTTTTTACTTATGTCAAAAAATTAGCGAAAAAATGTTACCAAACGAGATAATAAAGAAAAATTTCCTTAATTAATTGCTGAGTTAAATTTATTTTACTAATTTTGCATTCGATTTTCTAGAACTTTGCGAAAATCACTCAAAACTTACAAGTAAATTCAATTGTTTAGTTTACACACATAACACATTTATAATCAATTTATGGCAAATTTAGATTTAAGCAAGTACGGCATTAAGGATGTCACTGAAATCATCCATAATCCTTCTTACGAACAGCTTTTCGCTGAAGAAACAAAGGCAGGTCTTGAAGGTTTCGAAGTAGGTCAAGACACTGAACTCGGCGCTGTAAACGTTATGACCGGTATCTACACAGGTCGCTCTCCTAAGGACAAATTCATCGTAATGGATGACAACTCTAAGGACACTATCTGGTGGACTTCAGAAGAATATAAGAACGACAACAAGCCTGTGTCTGAAAAAACATGGTCTGCTGTTAAGGAAATCGCTCAAAACGAACTCTCTGGCAAGCGCCTCTTCGTTGTAGACGGTTTCTGCGGTGCTAACAAGGACACTCGCATGGCTGTACGCTTCATCATGGAAGTGGCATGGCAAGCTCACTTTGTGACCAACATGTTCATCCGTCCTACTGCTGAAGAACTCGAAAACTTCGAGCCAGACTTCATCGTTTACAACGCGTCTAAGGCTAAAGTTGAAAACTACCAAGAACTCGGCCTCAACTCTGAGACTGCTGTAGTGTTCAACATCACTTCTCGCGAGCAAGTTATCATCAACACTTGGTACGGCGGCGAAATGAAGAAGGGTATGTTCTCTATGATGAACTACTACCTCCCTCTCAAGGGCATCGCTTCTATGCACTGCTCTGCCAACACCGACATGAACGGCGAAAACACTGCTATCTTCTTCGGTCTTTCAGGTACAGGTAAGACTACTCTCTCAACTGACCCTAAGCGTCTCCTCATCGGTGACGACGAACACGGTTGGGACGACAACGGTGTATTCAACTTCGAAGGTGGTTGCTATGCTAAGGTTATCAACCTCGATAAGGAAAGCGAACCAGACATCTTCAACGCTATCCGTCGCAACGCATTGCTCGAAAACGTCACTGTTGACGCTCAAGGCAAGATCGACTTCAACGATAAGAGCGTGACTGAAAACACTCGCGTTTCTTACCCAATCGAACACATCAACAACATCGTACGCCCTATCTCTGCAGGTCCTGCTGCTAAGAACGTTATCTTCCTTTCAGCTGACGCATTCGGCGTGCTTCCTCCGGTGTCTATCCTCACTCCTGAGCAGACTAAGTACTACTTCCTCTCTGGTTTCACAGCTAAATTGGCCGGTACAGAACGTGGTATCACTGAGCCTACTCCGACATTCTCAGCTTGCTTCGGCCAGGCGTTCCTCGAACTCCACCCTACTAAGTACGCTGAAGAACTCGTTAAGCGCATGGAAGCTAACGGCGCTAAGGCTTACCTCGTAAACACTGGTTGGAACGGTACAGGCAAGCGTATCTCTATCCGCGACACTCGTGGTATCATCGACGCTATCCTCGACGGCTCAATCCTCACTGCTGAAACTAAGAAGATCCCTGTATTCGACTTCGAAGTTCCTACAGCTCTTCCAGGCGTTGATCCTAACATCCTCGACCCACGCGACACTTACGCTGACGTTAAGGAATGGGAAACTAAGGCTAACGACCTCGCTGGCCGCTTCATCAAGAACTTCGCTAAGTACGAAGGCAACGAAGCAGGTAAGGCTCTCGTGGCTGCAGGTCCAAAACTTTAATCGACCAACATCAATCCACAAAATAAGAGGCTGTCTAACAACAAAAGTTGGACAGTCTCTTTTTTGTGCGAAAAATTGGGGCATTTAAGCAGCTTTCGCTCCACAAAAGTATTTTGTTGTGTAAATGTTTAAATCGAGGTTCACACAATGTCTTTTTTGTGAGT
>JAFYNZ010000010.1 GCA_017547845.1 Muribaculaceae bacterium | reverse complement strand
GATAGCCCAACGTGGAGCAGAGCTTGGATAGCCAGGTTCGCAAGTGATAGTCGCTGTGAGACCATCTTCTGAGATAGCTACATTGAAGTTCTTAGCGAAGTCGTATGCAGCGTCAGCTGTGTTCACCATTGAAAGTTCACCTGCTTCTGCGTTAGCTGTCACTGCTTCAGCGAATGTAAGAGTTACAGTGCTTGGGTTTTCAACTTCAGCACCATTAGCAGGATCTACTGTTGGAGCAGCAAGAGAAGCAGCCTTGATAGTGTAAGTGATAGTAAATTCAGGATTTATGCGACCCTTCTTACCATTTGTGTCATAATATTGTTGATCTGAGAAAAGACCTTCAGCAAGAGTGATAACGTATGTGCCAGGAGTAGTATAGCTTGATCCATATAGAGGTTGCAAGAAACCTACCCATTGACCAGATACTTCCTTAACATCAAGATATACATCAGTAGCTACGTTATTACCATTACCATCTTTAACAGTGACATAACCCTTATATGGAGCATTGTAACCCTTATTGGTTACGCATGGGTTTTCATCATCAAAGAAGAAATATATATTTTTGATTGATTCTACAACTTTGCCATCAGCCGGCGAAATAGACGTTGGGATATAGTCTGCTCTTACCGGAGGAGTTGGGATTGTCCAAGAAGCCATGATTTGTTGGCAACCAACGCCTGAAGTAGCTTCCTTGAATGCACCAGCCATTACATTTAATGATGGCTTGCTACCGTAAGCAGTGATAGCGTCGAATGTGAGAGTTGCAACAGTGCCTTCTACTGTGACAGTAGGAGTAATCATGTTATCACCATCCATTACCAATACGCCCATTGCTACTGTAGCGTCGTAAGTCACATAGTAAGGGAATGTGATCTTGATTTCGCTGAGGCTTGTCACTTCTGCTTTGTCAGCAGGAACGAGTTCTGTGTATGTGAATGGTTCGATAACAAAGCCTTCAAATGCGATTGGTTCAAGCTGAACAGCACCATTATTCATACCGATAATAGCAGTAACAGTGTATGTGCCGTTAGCAGGAATTACAGTATTAAAGCGATTGAAGTATGCAATACCACCGATTGTTTCTCCATCAATAGCTGCGTTTTCGATCTTAACGAGTTTGCTTTGGTTAGCAACAGTCACTTGATCAATAGTGATAACTTCCGGTTGTTGTGGGTAGTTGCCCATAACAGAGCCGAATGCGTATGGGATAAGTTGGTGTTGACCATTGTTATCCTTGTATTCAGCAGTAAAATCTTGTAAACAGTCACCAACATTAAATTTAGGAGCTTGACCATAAATCAATACACTGCGAGTATCATCTTTAACGTAAGTGTATTCGCCGGCTTGTGCAAGTACATATATTGCGTTGTATTTGTATTGTTTCTTGCCAGTTGAACCGATGAATGCGTTAAGGTCGTAAGCTGAAGATGTTTTTTCAACTGTGAAATTTACTGTAGTAGAGAAAATTTCATTGCCTTTAGTTGCAGTAGCGATGATTTCCCATTGGCCTTCATCTGCACCATTGCTCCAAGGGAGTGATTCAGCAGTGGCTGAAGTTGACCAATATTCTGCACCGTTCTTATTCATTACGATGTCCACCTTGTCTGCACCTGGAGCATTGATAGTGTACGATACAGAGTTGAAGTAGAGACCACCTTCTTCAACGCCACTAAATACTGCAGCCCATTCCGGGACAGCTTGTCCTTCAGCGGGGGAAACACTTACATAAGTGTTCCACCCGGTCTCTGCTGCGTTAGCATTATACAGCAATGCTAACATGAAAGCGAGACATAAAGTAAAAAACTTTTTCATGTTGATTAAATTTAGTTAATAAAAATATTTAGTTAATTATATAAGTTACAAGCTTAGCATGCGATGAGTGTATAATTACATGGCTTACGCCCTCACGTGCGCTATACACGTGTGTACATTAAGACTCACAAAGTGCAAATTTAAGTAATTTTTTCTAAAGACCAAATAAATTTAACATCTATTTACGACACCCCCGTGATTTTCGATGATTATGTGACTAATGTCACGTTTTTACCCGATGTGCCCGTGACACGATATAATGCAAAGCAAACGGTTTCGGATAGCGTAAATACACTGATTTTATAGCTTGATTCGAGAAATCGATATGAAAAATTTGTTGTCAATAGAGGCGATACGGCATTTTTTGTGTATTTTTGCAAAATATTAAGGAAGCATCTATGGATATAGTCATAACATACGTCAACGGACTCGACCCTCAATGGCAGAGCGACTACGAACGCTACACTTCGATACCCATTCTCGAAAAACGATTTCGCGACTGGGGCACGCTGAAGTATCTTTTTCGTGGCATCGAGGTCAATATGCCGTGGATACGCAAGGTCCACCTTGTCGTGTCGGGGCCGACTCAAGTGCCTGAATGGATAGACCGCGACGAGGTCAACGTGGTCTATCACAGCGACATTATCCCAGCCAAACTGTTGCCTACCTTCAACTCCAACACCATCGAGATGCACCTCCATCGCATCGAAGGTCTTGACGAGGAGTTTCTCTATTTCAACGATGATATTTTCCCGGTCGACAAGTGTCATCCGACCGACTTTTTTCGCGACAGACGTGGCGTGATAGGCATGAGTCGTCATCTGTTGGCACTCGGAATGTTTAAAAAGATATGTCGCAACTCCGACCGTCTTGCTCGCCGAGCATTGGGTATGAAACCCTCACCGATTTTCATGCGTCAGCAGCACATATGCGCACCAATGCTTCGCACAGAGTCGCAGAATATTTATACACTACTTGAAGACGAAATCCTGTCGTCACTCACTCGCACTCGCACAGCCAATAATCCGACTCAATACCTCTTCGTCGACTACATGTACCACAAGGGACTGATCGTCAACGAGCGTATCTCCAAGCAGCATTTTTCAGCCGCTGTGGCATCGATAGAACGCATCGAGCGTGCCATCCTTTCGCCTCGTCGCCGACTGATATGCATCAACGATGTCAAACTCAGCGACGAGCGTTATGTCGAGATGAATCGTCGAGTAAAGGCAGCTTTCGAGCGTCGTTTTCCCGATAAATCCAAATACGAAAAACCATGAAGATAGACGCCGTTATCACCTGGGTAGATGGTCAAGACCCTGAGCATCAAGCCAAACGCATGCAGTATCTCACCGGCAAACGAGAAAATCTGCGCAAAGACATAGCCGGTGCCACTCGCTACGACCAGGTCGGCGAAATCTACTACTGCATCGCCTCCATCCTGCGCTTTGCACCATGGATCAATCGCATCTTCATCGTGACCGACAACCAAGACCCCAAAGCCGGCGAATTTGTGGCACAGCATTTTCCCGACTGTCGGACACCAATCGAAGTAGTCGACCATCGCGTCATCTTCAAGGGCTACGAGCAATATTTGCCTACCTTCAACTCGCTAAGCATCGAGACAATGCTATGGCGCATACCGGGACTCAGCGAGCATTACATCTTGTTTAATGACGATGTAATGTTGCAAAAAGATGTGACAAAAGAAGATTTTTATAAAGATGGTAAAGTGGTGCTATATGGACAGCGATGGTATTCGACCGACTACGTGTCGCTGACACTGAAGCTCCAGACCATGGCGCGTCGCCTCGTCGGACGCACAGAACTACTTTCCTACAAACGCTTCATGCACAACGCTGCCCGGCTGATAGATGCCAAGCGATTTCTGCGACTTCGCCACACGCCACACGCCTTCCGTCGCAGCATTTTGGAACGATATTTTGCAGAGAATCCTGTGGACTTAGAGCGAGTCATCAAGCATCGATTTCGTAATCGCGAGCAATACAGCATCACTGAGTTGCACCATCTGCTCGCGCTCAGTCAGGGACTTACGGTCGAGACGATGCGTCAGCACTCCGACTCCATCATCAACCCCTCCGACCACGACTTGGCAGAGACGCGCCGCATATTGCGACTCATCGAAGACGACCCTGAGTCACTCTTCTTCTGCGTCAACTCCCTCGACCAAGCATCGCCCGATGTCATCGCCGAAGTCCTCGCCTGGCTCCATCGTCTCCTCTCCCTTCGCTCTACCTCCCACGATTGACGTTCTCGTCTAATAGTCTCACTTCTCCGAGTAGAAACTTTGAGGACAACGGACAAAGACGGATAGAGCAACTATTATTGGGTGCTCTTTTATGGGTGGTGGTTCTTTGTGGGGGTTAGGGGGTGGTTTTGCGGAGGTGGAAGCGGGATTTGATGCGGCGCCATCCTTCGACTCCGACGATGAGCAGTCCGCTGTATTGCGCTGTCTTGGCAAGTCCGAAGAATATGAACCATATCACGCCTTTGGCCGTCACTGAGAAGGGCAGCATCATCTGTGCGAATGAGATGATGTAGCACACGACGGCTACACACAAAACGATGACGCCTGTGCGAAAGGATAACCCTTGCAGCCATCGGGCTACAGGGGCAAAGGCTTGTTTTATGCGTTGCTTTTTGTCCATATACCTTTGATAATAAATTATTTATGCAGTCGTAAGCGTGTGCCCGGCTTGTCTTTTTTCGAAGGGTTCAGCTCTCGCAGTCGGTTTAGTTTGATGCCGAGTCGTTGTGCTACGGAGTGCATGGTCTCTCCTTCGCCGATGACTATTGATTTCAAGTCTGAAGGGGCGTCATCGTGCTTCTCTTGCAGGTAGACTTCTTGCCAGGCTTTTATCTCACTATCTTTTATAACGTCGTTGATGGATAATAGTTCGTCAAGGTCAAACGAAAATTCGCGTGCGATGTCGGAATATGTGTCGCCGGGATTGGCTATGACATAGTGGAGCGAACGTGTTTTGCAGATGGCGTGGGAGGTGCGCAAGTGCTCGAGGATAAACAGTGCGTCGTCGTCGGCTTGGCGGCCATCGGTCGTATCATAATTGTAGAGGCTGTATCGCTCGATGATTGAGATGAGGCGATGGGCATAGTTTGGGTCGGTCGCATAGCCACATCGTTTGAGTCCGTGTGCCCAGCCTTTGTAGTCATCGACCGGCAATTCGAAGAGCGACTCGTAGCGTCGGCGTAGGAGGAAGCGTGAGTGATCGGCAAAGGATTCTTCTGCCGAGTCATAGACGCGAAAGCACTCGTTGGGGGCATCGTCGTCGCGAAGCATTGTGTCGCCTTGCCAGTCATTGTGACACTTTATGCCGAAGTGATTGTTGCCCTCTACAGCAAGACGACTTGCCCCGGCTGCACTTTCGAGCAGTCCTTGAGCAAGCGTTATGGAGGCCGGTATGCCGTGTTGCGACTGCTCGCTGATGGCGACATCTTTCCAGCGTTGGATATAGTCGGTGTAGCGCTGATTGGCGTTTTGTGCCTCAGCGCCGACTGTTAGGCTGACGATGATCAGAAGATGCAGAAGGTATCTTTTGATCATGCTTTTGTCATTGAATTTCAAGTGGTTTCACTCCGGGGCGATATCCGAAATCGATGTCGGCACTGCGTGTGTCGTCATACTTTAAGACTGATGGTGCCCAGTATGGGTCGTTGCAGTATTGATAAGTGTAGGTGATGCGTTCGCCACGATCATACCATTCGAGGTAGAGTTGTGTATAGTTGTGGTTAAACCAATACATCATTTCTGCATATGTGCCGTCGGCATAGTGGATATATAGCCAATTGTCGAAGTCGTATTCGCAATAGTACTCATAAGGCAACTCGTAGGTGGAGTGACCTGAATAGTAGTAGTATTTACCCCAACCATCGCCGTAGAAGTCGAGCCAATTGACTTCATAGCCCGAAACGCGATAGCCGTTGATATGGCTTAATTCCCACATGCCTGTGAGGTCGCGGTCGTAACCTGTCGATGGATAGTCCGGATCATCAACTATGATGCACGATGACAACGATAGCATCGAGATGATGGCTATTGCCAATATTTGTAGGCGTCGGAATAGATTTGTTCTCATGATTCAAATGTTGTTAAAGGGTTAATAATCTGTCATTTCGAATGACTGCTGTTTATATGTTATGACTATACAGTCGGCTAAAGGTTTCATCTCAATTGATAAAAAATGCAATAGCCGACCTATGTCGGGGGGTGTTACCAAATACGATTGGTCGACGGATTGTACTCCAAGCCTGCTTTGGCAAGAGTGGCTACAAGTTCTTCTTGGTCGATGTCCAATGCCTCGCAAAGCTCTTCGAGCGATGCGTAGCCCTCATCGCGAAATTTCATATTGACTATGCTCATCAGCATAGCAGGATCCTTCGGCAACTCCATGGCTTACTGCTCGTTGTGGTTGACCGTACGCCACACATAAAGGCGGTCGTTAGGACGTACACGCTCAGGCACAGCGATTGAGAAACGCTCGCCCTTTGCTGCTTTCTCCACAGGATTGAGGTCAACGCGTATCTCTTCGACCTTGAAAATCAACGCACCCGTAGTCGGACCGGTGATTACTACCTCATCGCCCACATTGAGCTCGCCACTCTCAAGTTTAAACTCAGCCACTCCGATCTTAGAGAAATAGCGCACAGCCTTGGCAGCATAGACCTTCACGCGTGAAGAGGAAGAACCATATTTAGAGCTCCACTCGCCAAGACGCTGACCGAGATAGTAGCCGTCCCAGAATCCGCGGTTGAACACACGGCTCAGACGCGCATCCCACGCAGCAATCTTCTCCTCGTCATAAGTGCCATCGCAGATAGCCTTCAAAGCCTCATTGTAGCATTCGACAACCTCCTTGACATACTCCGGCCCGCGAGCACGACCTTCAATCTTGAAGACCCTCACACCGGCATCGACCATCTTGTTGAGGAAATGTATTGTCTTGAGATCCTTAGGCGACATGATATATTGATTGTCCACCTCGAGTTCTTGACCGGTGTCCTTATCAGTCACAGTATAAGCGCGACGACAGATTTGATTGCATGCACCACGATTGGCACTCGAATTCATCTGATGCAGGCTCATATAGCACTTGCCACTGACAGCCATGCACAATGCTCCGTGGCAGAACATCTCGATGCGGATAGGCTCGCCGTAAGGGCCGGTGATATTCTCCTCACGAATCTTGTCGGTGATGCCCTTCACTTGATCCATATTGAGCTCACGCGCAAGCACCATCACATCGGCAAACTGCGAATAAAATCTCACGGCATCGGCATTTGCCACATTCACCTGAGTCGAAATGTGCACCTCTTGGTCGATCTGACGAGCGTAAAGGATAGCCGCCATATCGGCAGAAATGATAGCCGAAATACCCGCCTGCTTAGCGCGATTAATGATATTGTGCAAGAGCTCCACATCATTGTCATACACCACAGTATTGACCGTCAAATAACTCTTTACGCCATGCTCATTACACTGCTTGACAATCTCATCCATGTCGTCCATAGTGAAATTAGCACTTGAACGCGAACGCATATTAAGGCCTTCAATGCCAAAATAGACAGCATCAGCACCCGCACTAAACGCAGCCGCCAACGACTCCCAGCTCCCAACAGGGGCCATTATCTCAAAATCTTCACGTCTGATCATATTCTATCAAAATTAAAAGCGGGGCTAAACACAATCCCCACAATAGGTTAATACGCCGAAAAAGCAAAAAAGTTCGTCACTCGAAATCTTGCGACACACCGAGACCTCGCCCACAAAATCGCAATCAAGAACAAAGCCCTCAAACCATCGCAGAAGAAATCCTCGAGCATCTGAAGACAAAATCCCCCTCAGCGTGGAGCACAAAAACTCCAATAGTGCAAAGATACTTCATTCTTCCCAAACTACCAAATTTCCCCACCCCGACAACCCCATCGCAGATTAAACAAGCAAGTGCGAAATTAATTAAAATGACTGAAGAAAGCACACTTTGGATTATTAAAATTTAATTTTTTACGAGGTCGATTGTTTAATTTCTTTTGAATTGCGAATAATTCATGAGGGCTAATATCG
>JAFYNZ010000009.1 GCA_017547845.1 Muribaculaceae bacterium | reverse complement strand
GGGCATGCCCAAAATGTAAATCAAACCTTATTAGTTTGAAGTATTGATGATAATTTAAACATCATATTTTTCGCACTTCGTTTTTTAATTTAGGGTACATTTGCCAACATAACAAAACAGTCGTATTTCAGATATAGCATTAACTTTGTCAAATGAAATTGTGTATTCGACATATCATAACGCTGATTATCGCGTCGCTCATTAGCTTCACGGCTAATGCAGATATGTCGCACATTGCAAGTCGCCGCTTCAGCGATGTCTTTGCGACGACGACCGACCGCTATCAATACTCGGGCAAAGAGTTTGATCGCATGAACGGTTTGGATCTCTACGACTTCCACGCTCGTCAATACGACCCGGTACTCGGCAGATTTACCTCTCCCGACCCCCTCAGCGAAAAATACTATCACATCTCCCCCTACGCCTACTGCGCCTCCAACCCCCTCCGCTACATCGACCCCACCGGAAAAGATATAACAGTTTTAAACTATGGACACGGGACTAATCAACACTTGGCTCTATTGATTCAAAATGCAGAAAGCCAATGGGAATACTATTCTTTTAATGGGACTTCATTTTATAATACAACTAAAGGTTTAGTTGGTGGACTATCATATAACAATTTAGGGGAAAAATCCTTTGATAGTCCACAATCATTTCTAAATAGTAGTTATAATTCTGATGGTTCAGTTTCGGATGAAGAGAAAGGAAACGTTAATGGATATGGCTTTACAGAAGGTTATGTAATAAAGACCTCTCCTGAACAAGATTCTAAAATACGACAAGGATTTATAGATGCCGTAAATGATGGGTACGATATAGTGGTAAATCATTGTGGACATGCTGTTCAAAAAGCATTAAATGATGGTGGAATTGAATCAAATGAACAAAATGACATAGAAAATCATAGTTCATATATGTGGCTCCCAACAACTATATTTATTAATATTATTTTCCAAAATCCTCATGGGGAATATATTAAAAGAGAATAATATACAAATGCGTACAAAAAACAAATTTATTAAACTAATTTTAGTGGGAGTGTTATTGTCAATAGGGCTCTTTCTTACTGTTGTTGTATGGGAGTTGTCAATACGATACGAATTTATTTGTTTCATTTTATATTTAATAATTATTGAAATCTCTGCGTTGTACTACAACAAGATTGAATTGATAAATAAAGTATTCTGGTTACTTCAGTCACTTTGTAGCATAATACTATGTTTTTTATGCTTTTCTGAAAGAGATGTAGACTATAATTTGATACCATTTTGTATTGTACTTATTTTATTTGGTATATCATCTGCGACGTTGTATTTATTAGAATTAAAATACAAATATTCAAGAATTAGATATTTTACAATTTCTTTTATTCAGTTGTGGGTTAGAATGTGGAGTGGTGCCGTATTTCTACTAATATTTGCAATCCCAATTCTACATCCAAATGGATTACTTGCTTGGGCTGCGATTTTATGTGTTTGGGTTCTTTTTTTACTACATCCGGTTTCATTGCTTTATGTTATAAAGCAAAACCTACAAGAGCTAAAACAATATGATTAATTCATTATAAAATGATTTAATAGAAAAAGATTCATTAACTTTGTCAAATGAAATTGTGTATTCGACATATCATAACGCTGATTATCGCGTCGCTCATTAGCTTCGCGGCTAATGCCGATATGTCGCACCAGGCAAGTAGCAATTTCAGCGATGTCTTTGCGACGACGACCGACCGCTATCAATACTCGGGTTTACTACATCTCGTTCTTCTAATTACATGAGGCCCTACCCCGAAGATGGGAAGTGGGTTGATATTGTTAGGCGTAAATAATATGAAGTATATTAAGATAAGTGCAATGTTTTTGGTACTTGTGGCTATTTTATTAATAGCCACAAGTGAATTTACTATTAAGTTAGACCTCGTTTGCTGTAAGAAAAGTATTGAGGGAACTGATTTTAGACCGCTAGCATGTCAAATCTTGCACAATGAAAAGCATTTAGAAAATATTATGCAATACCACAAGTTTATTAAAGATATTAATTTTGATTTCGAAAATTATTCATATCTTATAACTTTTGGGAAAGCGGCAAAATGCATTAAATATAGCATATATGATACAATTTTTAATGATAGTTCTCCATCTTATTGTAAACTAATTTGGAATGGCAAATTAAAAGCTAATATTATTTATAAAGATAATGATCGATATGATATGTATAGGTATCCTATGATTTTTAAAGAAATGGGAGATGGATATATACATATATATAAGTTTAATAAATCTGTGTTTTTGTCTAATGAATACGAACTTTAAAACTTTATGATTATAAAATTGTGTATTAGACATATCATAACGCTGATTATCGCGTCGCTCATTAGCTTCACGGCTAATGCTGATATGTCGCACCTTTCAAGTTGCAATTTCAGCGACGTATTTGCTTCAACCACCGATCGCTATCAATACTCGGGCAAAGAATTTGATCGCATGAACGGCTTGGATCTCTACGACTTCCACGCCCGCCAATACGACCCGGTGCTCGGCAGATTTACCACGCCAGACCCACTCAGCGAAAAATACTACCACCTATCGCCCTACGCCTACTGCGCCTCCAACCCCCTCCGCTACATTGACCCCACCGGAATGGAGCTAAATTTAGCAGGAAGTAGTGAAGATATAAAATCAGTATTAGATATATATAATAAAGGAATGGGCTATAAGTGTAAAACTATTGTTGATGAGAAAAATAAAGTTTCTTTGATTGAAAGTGATTCATTCAATCAAATGAGTAAACAAGAAAAGTTATATTATGGATTTTTAAAGAAAAGTATAAAATCAGAAAATACAATTAATATTAATGTTACACGAGATTCAAAGGTTGTAATAGGGGATGTCAAGTCTCAAAAAATTGATATTGGAGATATAGAACGTATTGGAGATGGAGAATGGGTGAATTCCTCAAGTGTTCTTTTACATGAAACAGTAGAGCAGCATAATATACAATCTTCAAAAATGCCTATAGTAAACGCTCATATAAATGCTGCTGAGTGTGCAGAATATGGTGTAACTAGTGTTTACCCAGACCCTATTAATAGACTCACTGATTATAATGGTGTTATGTCAATATATATATATAACAATAACAAAAAAGAAAAACAAATAGGTATTGTAAAGATTAAGATTGATTTAACATCTGGTAATATCATAAATAAAGAAGAGGAGAAATGCGAATAATAGTTATACTTTTAACAATGGTTCAGTGTGTGATGTGTTGTTCTCAAGAACATATATCTAAGGAAATGATTGAATTGAATTTAAAAAAACTCAATAATTCTTTTGAATATAAACATTTTAATAATGTGGGAGGCAGTGTGTGTTTAGAATCTGCATATCTCTTAGGAGATAAAATAAAATTTTATTATGCAATGAATCTTTTATTAGGTAAAGATATATCTTTTGAATTTTGTACGAAAATTAATCGTTTCGAATTAAAGCAAATAAATAATTGGTATTATCAAAATCGGGATAAATTGAGTAAAGACGTATTCCTAAAGATTGACAATTTATGGAATTTAAAATTTTTGAAGTCTCTTAATAGTGACAAATATCTGGAACAACAATATTTGAATGAAGTCGTTAAATTTAGAAATTATATTAATACATTGAAATTAGAGAAATTGAAATGATTATAAAAAAAGTTATATGTATAATAATTTTAGCCATAAGTAATATAGTAAGTGTAATGGCTTTTGATGAAAAATCTGAGATGTTTTTTAGTAATATAATAAATCCGATTAAAGAATGCTTTGAGCCCTCAGATAATTGTCAAATAATCCCGGAATCAGTGGTGGTTGATTCAAAAATCTTAATGGACCTTTTAGTGTGTTGTGAACTAATGTGTGATTTTGAAATCGTAGATATTCATAATCATACGATATCTTATAGGGAGTATTGCGCACTTATAGATTGGTATAATCTGAATAAGGATAAAATATATTGGGATATAATAGAAGAAGCTTTTTTATTACGAAAGATTATAATGAGCAACTCTACTATAGATAGTGAATATAATTTATATTTAGAACGTCAAATCTTATTTAGAGAGCGTCTTAGTCGGAATGGTTTTATCAATTCTAAAGAAAAAATATCTAAGAATGATAAATAGCGATGTCTTTGCGACGACGACCGATCGCTATCAATACTCTGGCATGAAAGAACCGCAAAAAAATAGTAAAAGTGATATAAATAGAACTCAATTTAATAATGCAAGAAAAGAATACTGGAAAAATGAATACCCTGAAAAACAAACTAAATAAGATTATAGCGGAACTTCGAAAGTTCAGCAATAATATGATTGCGTGGGAAGCACCTGTTTCCCTAATTGCAGTAGAAGCATTTGAAAACGAAATAGGTTTCAGTCTACCTTCAGATTACATTGATTTCCTATCGATAAGTAATGGTCTGACGATGAGTACTGACATCGTCGGTATTTTCAATGACGCGGAACACTACGATTTAATAAAAATGTATGAGTTCGAGCACAAAGATGTTTATAATCCGATGCCGTCGTATTTAGTGCCTTTCTCTCCTGATGGTTTTGGCAATCATTATTGTTTTGATACAAGTAGACCCACATGCAACGGCAAATCATGCGAGATTGTATTTTGGCAACACGATTTAGAATATGATGAAAAACATGTGCCTGAAATAACGCATATATGTTTCCTAGATTTTATTCAAGAAATAATGATAAACGACACATTAAAGTACTACGACTATGATGGCAACGAAAAATAATATTTGCATACTATTATTGTTTTTGTCGATTAATGTATCGGCGCAGATACCTATTCCGGATAGTTATCTGTTGAGCCCTAATGCAGCAAGTCTCGGTCAATACGGAGAAGTGCCGGTGTCGTTATATACCGGAACTGTTCAAATTAATGTCCCAATTTATGAAATTGATTACATGGGACACAAGATACCAATCAGTATGACATATCATGGAAGCGGTGTACGCCCTGACCAACATCCGGGTTGGGTGGGTCTTGGATGGAATCTAAATGCCGGAGGTTGCATCTCACGAATTGTAAACGGACTACCCGATGAAACATATCGAGACAGTTTCTGAGGGCAGGGTGATCGAAGTGTATGACTACAACTTCAGATAGTTCTATCGCGGTGATTTCCGGTGAAATCGTGACGTGTTGCGAGACAGAGACGCAGTCTGAGCAAGATGCAGACTTGCCAAGATGATAAGAAATGATGAAATCGGAATTAAGTTGGAATATTTTGCCGATAAAATTTGGTTAATCAGCTCGGAGTGTGTAACTTTGCACGCAAAGTTGCTTGGTGAGGACTGATTGACGGTTGGCTCGGATAGCAATTTGTAAAGATAAAGACTAAATAATTAACCTTATATATAAAAATCAAACATGAAAGAGTCACAATTTCGCGTAGAGAGCGACTTGCTCGGCGCACGTGAGATCCCTGCTGAAGCATTGTACGGCGTACAAACACTTCGCGGTATCGAAAACTTCCCTATCAGCAAGTTCCACTTGAACGAGTATCCAAAGTTTATCAATGGTCTTGCTATCACAAAGATGGCAGCTGCTATGGCCAACCACGAACTCGGTCTTCTCACAGACGAGCAAGCAAAGGCTATCATCGCAGCATGCAAGGAAATCCTTGACGGTCAACACCACGACCAATTCCCTATCGACATGATTCAGGGTGGTGCAGGTACGACTACCAACATGAACGCAAACGAAGTAATCGCTAACCGTGCGCTCGACCTTATGGGCCACCAACGCGGTGAATTCCAATATTGCTCTCCTAACGACCACGTCAACTGTGCACAGTCAACAAACGACGCTTACCCAACAGCTATCCACGTAGGTCTCTACTATTCTCACCTTGAGTTTATGCCTCATCTCGAACGCCTCATCGCTGCTCTCGACAAGAAGGGCGACGAAATGGCTCACGTCATCAAGATGGGTCGTACTCAGCTCCAAGATGCTGTGCCAATGACTTTAGGTCAGACTTTCCACGGCTTCGCAAGCATCCTTAAAGACGAAATCGCTCACCTCAACCACGCTGCTGAAGACTTCTTGACAGTCAACATGGGTGCTACTGCTATCGGTACAGGTATCTGCGCTGAACCGGGCTACTCTGAAAAGTGTGTTAAGGCTATGTGCGACATCACAGGCCTCGAATTCAAACTTTCTGCCGACCTCGTAGGTGCTACTTCTGACACATCTTGCATGGTGGGTTACGCTGCAGCTCTCAAGCGTCTCGCTGTTAAGGTCAACAAGATCTGTAACGACCTTCGCCTCTTGGCTTGCGGTCCTCGTTGCGGTCTCGCTGAATTCAACCTCCCTCCAATGCAACCGGGTTCTTCTATCATGCCTGGTAAGGTCAACCCTGTAATCCCTGAAGTGATGAGCCAAGTTTGCTACAAGGTGATGGGTAACGAACTCTGTGTCACTATGGCCGGCGACGCTGCTCAAATGGAGCTCAACGCTATGGAACCTGTGATGGCACAATGCTGCTTCGAATCTATCGACTTGATGCGCAATGGTTTCGACACACTCGTAAGCCGCTGCATCGAAGGCATCACTCCTAACGAAGAACACTGCCGCAAGATGGTTCACAACAGCATCGGTATCGTGACAGCTCTCAACCCTGTAATCGGCTACAAGAACTCTACTAAGATTGCTAAGGAAGCTCTCGAAACAGGCCGCAGCGTTTACGACCTTGTGCTCGAACACGACATTATCACGAAGGAAGAACTCGACACTATCCTCAGCCCTGAAAACATGCTTCACCCAGTGAAGTTTGACATCAAACCAAAGCACTAATCGCGACACACACGCTTCGGAGCCAATCGACTCACGTCAGCGGGATTCTTCGGCTGCCGGGACAGTTGACTACCGAAAGTGCTAACATATTGAGCCACTCCGCATTCCGGGGTGGCTTTTTCTATACCCACAAGCCGTGCTGCATTGATATCATGCCGTCTTCCATTGTTCCACCCGGTAGGCACAAAAAAAGATGCAAGGCGAGATATAAATCCCACACTTGCACCTTCCTATATAAAATGGATACAACTACTACATTAGGCTCTGACCAAACGATTCGCGTACAACCATTGACGCACGCCATCAATGAAGCGACGCTTCAGCACCGAGAAGCGATTGTCGACATAGGCACGAGTGCGGCCAATGGCCTTGGCAATTTCGACCGGCGAAACATTGAAGAAGAAGCGATCCACCAAGAGTTTAGCGTCAGAATCAGTGAACTTGAGTCGGGTTTTGACGAAATCTTTAGAGAAGTCGATCGCATCAAACTCATTGCGATTAGAGCCGACCGCGTTAATGAAATCTTCCATCAATGATGACTCTTCATCCGAAAGCAAGTGACCGGCCGGCACGTAATCGATAGGCACTACGTCGATTACAGCTCCGGCATCCTTCTTTACGCTGAGCACCTGAGATGCATAATCGTTGCCTTCGATGGTTTCCAAAAGGAGCGTAATAAGCTTGGTCTCAGCATCTTTTTTGAGAACCTTATATTCCTCACCGTCGATGTTCAGCTTTTCTTTAATGTCCTGCTCCGAGAGTTTTAACACATAGTAGTCATAAAGGAAGTCGCGCCAATCCTTGAAATTCATAAGATTGACAACGGCCGCACGAATATCATACGGCTGCGAAAGCAAGCGAAGGCGGTAATGATTGCCGGCATTGCCACGAATGCGGATAATACCGTCTTCGATAAGTCGCTTGTGAATCAATTGAGGACCGACCACAACGAGCCAGCGACGAAGGTCGGTTTTATAAGAATAGCTCTTCAAGCGCTGCCAGCTACCCTCGTTCCACAAACGCTCATAGAGAAATTCTTGAGCATCTTGGACAGATAGAGCCAAACCATACGACTTGTTAAATTGGGAAGCCAAGACATCAAAGACCTTATACGGAGAGAGCTCGCCAAACTCGCCATGTGCCTTTTCAAAGAAGAAAGCTTGAGCAAGTTTAGGATCTTCCATCATGCCTTTGACAGTGGGTTGCCACTTTTGGCGAAAAGAAATCGGTTGGATAACCAAAGCCGATGGCTCGATGACACACACATTTGCATTTGTAGCAGTAGCAGTAGTAGTAGTAGTAGCGTTCATGATTGTTAACTATTAAAGGGTTAAAAATTAAGCGTAAAATAGCCCGACCGAAAATAATCTCAGACGGAAAATTGTTGACTTTTATAGATAGCCAACGGGGCCGGCCTTGCGGCAGACAACGAAAGTTTTCTAAAAAAAATGTAATCAGCAAAGTTTAAGAGAAAGGTCAAACATCAATTTTGGGGTTTCGTTTCAGTAAATTTTTAGGTTAAGTCAAACGATTATTTATGTGGAAGGTGTCAGGCCCAGCCATAAAAAATTTCTCGCTTCATAACATAAAATCTTCGTCATCTTCAGCCAGGATGTTTAGACATTTTGACGTTATCTGGAAAGATAGAAAATTCTCATTACTCTGTCGAAAATTTTCCATCAACCTCTTAGATTCTGTCTTCGATGCCGTTCCATCAAGATACCTAAGAATCATTTCATCGTTGAATTGTTTCGCCATTCTTGTCAACTTTTATCATGACTTTGCGTCCTCGCAACACAAAATAGTGTCAACAGAGGGCAGTTTGTCATAATAAGCTTTTCAGCGACAAAGTTAACACATATTTTTTATTTCACCAAATTTTTAAATCTTTTTTTGCTAAAAAAGTTGCACACATGGCACGCAATGCGAGAGATACCCCGAAGGGGTATAATCGCGATAGCCATTGGCGACACCCTCCAGACTCGCTTATCGCTATGGTTTACTTAGCTCGTTTAGCATTGTGGCATCTTTGGCTCGTTTACGGCTGTCTCATCAGTCTGTCCACCACAGAAGCATCCTTCGCCTGACTACCATGACAGGATAGACGCGGCTTACAACACTATCTTCTCACACGAGCCAAGCATCGCCGTCACGTAGTTCGTCGGATTTTCTCTTCAGAATCAACGCCGAGTTGCCATGGTGAGGCATTATCAAAGTCAGGAGATAACGCAAAGATAACGCAAAGATGACACAAATACAAAAAAGACAAACAAAAGTCTCGGATAAGCGACTGACAGCCAAACTTATCCGAGACTTGAGGGAACTTCTATAAATTCCCGGATTTAGTTATTTCTTTAGTTTGAGGGTTCTTCCTTTTGTGTGCTCTATGTTTTTAATCGGCATCTTTTCGCCTTTAACTCAGTCGTATAGCTCGCTATACTCCTTGCGTTAAAAACAAAAATCTGCTCGCCTAAAAATCATAAATCATCACAAAG
>JAFYNZ010000008.1 GCA_017547845.1 Muribaculaceae bacterium | reverse complement strand
TAAGTATTTCAATGTACTTGTTTTTCGTTTCGCTCAACGGTCTGCAGTGTGGCTCGCTAGCCCCCGTTTCCGTTTTGCGAGTGCAAAGTTACGACGACTTTTTGACATGACCAAATTTTTTGACGAAAAAATTTCAAAAAAATTTGCGGTTTTTGACGATTTTTGCCTAATCGTCTGTAAATCAGCAGAATAAAAAATATGCTGTAAAACATGTTTTTTGAACATATTTTTCAGACTCTCGCATTTTTGTCGGTTTTTGCCCGTTTTACGGCTTTTTCCACCTCACACATTTTTTGCGACTCTTTGCGATTTTTTAAGTCTCTAAGTACTTCTTTTGAGTACTATGAAGAAGTTTTAAAAGCCACCACGCTTTTTTGATGCTGCTAACCGGATTTCTCGCTCGATAGAAGATATAGACATAATAGATGATATAGATAGAATGGATGGTATAGATGAAATAAAGAGATAAACGATGACAGATAGTTTAGAGGAGAAATATCATGGAGGAGAGAGAGATAAAAAGAGAGAAGGAGTTAGCCGAGGAGTTTATTGAGGGATTGGCGGGCTGCTTCTTTGATTTCAGTGGTGATGGATTTTCTCAAGGAACGAATTGCAAGTGTCAACACTGCAAAGTCGTCGGTGAAGCCGATTATCGGAAGAAAATCAGAGATAAGGTCATTCGGAAGTATAAAGTATCCCAAGGCGCCAATGATAATAGCCTTATCTTTGACCGACACTTCTTTTGACTTGTAAGCATTATACAACACAAATGCCGGATAGAGCGATTTGCTACCCGCACGTTTAGCGACCTTCAAAACTTTGGAACTAAAGCCAGACTGTGAAAAATGTTTCTGATACTTGTTTAAAATCATGTTATGAGTGTTTATTGAATATTAGACAATATCTTTGAGAATGGTTTAACCCCTCGGATTCTAACATGGACCATCAAATCCAAGTTTACACCTATATTAATAAGGGGAGCAGCTGACGCCATCATTTTAGCAAAAACTAAAAGAGGGCTGAGACCAATCCCAACCCTCTGCGACGATATTTTCTAAACAACTTTTCTAAGGAAACTTCTGCAAGTTTTAGCTGCGTTATCCGAATTTAGTCATCAAACCTAAGGAAATTACCATTTGCATCAAACTTGAGATCCATATGATTTGAAAGTTCAACATCGTATCCTCTCGATTCGCGATCAATCTTAGAAACGAATGCTTCAGGATAATTCTTCTTAACATAGTCTGCGATTGACTTAGGAACGAAAGCTGCCGGAACCAGCTTGAGGTTGGTGTCTACGTTTTTCCATTCACCTTTCTTATCGAAGTCGATTTCAGAGCCATCTTTGAGTCTGACTTCATAAGTTTTACCAAACACTCCTTCGTTATCAACTTCTATATAAGCCACAGGAGAATCGAAATGCTTCAAATATTGTTGAGCCTTTGCAGGAAGGCTTGAAACATCGGTAGTTGTGAAATCGTCAGCACATGCAGTGCATACACAAAGCAAAGCCACCATTAAGAAAGAAAAAATTTGTCTCATAATTAATCTGATTTTTAGTGGGAATCTTTTAATTCCCGGATTTAGTAAATAATTGTTTCGAGATGGAGGACATTTCCACATATGACTGATTATGAAAGTCACTCCACATAATATACTACAATCAAGTAGCTAAAATTGTTTGTATAAATAAAGCGACCCACGAAAAAAATCATAGGTCGCCATATTTAGGATACAGGAGTTATCTATAGTCGTGGAGGATAGAGCGAAGTTTCTGGCGCGTCGTAAAGATGCGAGATTTCACCGTACCCAACGGAATGTCCAAGATTTCAGCAATCTCTTCATACTTATATCCTGCCACATATAAAGAGAATGGCTGACGATAGTCTTCAGAAAAAGAGTTGATGATTTCGTTAATTTCGTTGACAGCATACGAGCCATCAGGGGTTGACGAACTTGGTTGCTGAAAATTTAGTTGGTACAAATCTTCGGTTGTTTCCACCAATGAGCGCTCGCGTACAGAGCGACGATAGTTGTTGATGAAGATATTACGCATGATGGTAAACAACCATCCTTTGAAGTTTGAATTATCAGTATATCTTGATTCATTATCCAAAGCCTTCAAAGTCGTATCTTGCAATAGGTCGTAGGCCTCTTCGCTATCTGTAGTCAGTTTATATGCAAAACTGAACAGATTAGATTGAAGTGCAAGCAGCCTTTCTTTGAATATAGATTTATCGTTCATGTTACAAATTATTTAATCTTCCACAAAGGTACTAATAAAAATTAGCGACACAATAGTTGTTAAGATTTTTTTACGCTTGAACGATAGTAATTTGTGTTTTTTAATAAACAATTTTACCTAAAATGCCGTTTATGTGAGCAATTGCGACCCCATAATTAGTCATAGGCACACAAAGTGTAGATGATTTCTCAAGTCGATTGAGCACAAACTTTTTATTAAACATACATGCACCACAATGTATAATCAGGTCGTATTGTGTCAAATCTTCCGGAAAATCAGTGCCACTAACAAAGTCGATAGTCAACCCCTCTCCTACTTTCTTACGCAACAATCGAGGAATTTTGACACGACCTATATCTTCCGATGCCGGAGCGTGGGCACACGCCTCGGCGATAAGGACACGCGACGATGGTGTCAATCGGTCGATAGCCTTAGCACCTTCGATGAACTGAGAGATATCACCCTTATAGCCTGCCATAAGGATAGAAAATGATGTCAATTGACTCTCTGCAGACTTCAGGGCATAGACTGCTTTGAACACTTGAGAATCGGTGATAATCAATTTGGGAGGTACCGCCAACGCCTTTAGCGACTGCTCCATATTGTCGGGCGTACAACTTACAATGATAGCACGCTTATCAAGCAATTCACGGATAGTCTGCACTTGGGGCATAATCAATCGACCTTTAGGAGCTTGCTCATCTTGCGGCATCACGAGCATAACGACATCGTCTGCAGCTACAAGGTTGCCCGTAATTGAATCTTGCTGAAAATCTGCGGGCAACGCACTGATTAACGCCAAACGGAGGTCCTCCAAACCGGTCTTTGCGTGGGCACTGACCACAACGGGCGTGACACCAACCTCATCTTTGACCCTCTGAACTCGGACTTTAATATCGTCTAATACATCCGCTTTATTGAGGACAGTGACGATGCCGACACCTTTATCTTTAAGGAGTTTGCACCATGTTTTCTCCATCTGAAGGTCGTCGGAATCACAAAGCAACAATGCCAAATCAATCTTCTCTATCGCCTTAACCGTACGACCGACTCTCATCTCTCCGAGAACGCCGTTGTCGTCATATCCCGGAGTATCAATCAACACGCAAGCACCTAAGCCTCGCAACTCCATAGCTTTAGAGACAGAGTCTGTGGTCGTGCCCGGCACATCGGACACTAAGGCGACATCTGAATTGCACAATGCATTCATTAAAGATGACTTACCGCTATTGCGACGGCCGACCAGCGCAATATGCAAGCGTTCAGATGATGGTGTCGACTGAATATTCATATCTTTTAGAATCTAAAATCTCGTTTACCGTTTTCTATTTCACGCAAATTGCGCAGAGCGACCTCCTTCACTTTGGGGTTTGGAATCTTTTCGATTTCTTCCTCAATCAGACGGATACCCTTGGCAAAAGTTTCGGGCAACGCATAATCCATCAGGTACTCTTTAAGCGTCATCAGAGCATTGGGAGCACAGCAATTGGCTATCTGTCCCGACTTAACGAGCGACATAAAGCGATCTCCTGTACGACCTTCGCGATAGCAGGCTGTGCAGAAACTTGGGAGATGCCCCATATCAAGCAACCATGCCACGATGTCGTCGAGAGTGCGAGTGTCGCTAATATCAAATTGAGACGAATTCTCTTCAGCCGGTTCCGGCGTAGCATATCCGCCGACACTTGTGCGAGAGCCACCACTAATCTGTGAAACGCCGAGTTCCAACACCTTGCGACGAGATGCCACTGACTCGCGAGTAGACACGATGATGCCGGTATAAGGAACCGTGATGCGTATTATCGCCACAATTTTGCTGAAAATATCGTCGGATATCGCATCGGGGAAGTCTTGCAACGACACATCATCGGCAGGACAAATGCGAGGCACGCTGATAGTGTGCGGACCGACACCATATGCCGCCTCCAAGTGCTCGGCATGCATCAACAGACCTGTGAAATCATACTTATAAGTATTGAGACCAAACAATACACCCAGACCGACGTCATCAATGCCTGCCTGCATTGCGCGGTCCATGGCCTCAGTGTGATAAGCATAATTGCTCTTAGGACCTGTCAGGTGCAAGGCTTCGTAATTCTGCTTGTGGTAGGTCTCTTGGAAGAGGATATAAGTACCGATACCGGCATCCTTGAGTTTCTTATAGTTTTCGACAGTAGTCGCAGCAATGTTTACATTGACGCGGCGTATCGCTCCATTCTTGTGATGAATGCCGTAGATAGTCTTAATCGACTCGAGTATATACTCTATCGGATTATTACGAGGGTCCTCGCCGGCTTCGAGAGCCAGGCGTTTGTGTCCCATATCCTGGAGAGCAATCACCTCTTGCTTGATTTCATCTTGTGAGAGTTTCTTGCGAGCAATGGTCTTATTCTTGAAATGGTATGGACAATACACGCAACCATTCACACAATAGTTTGAGAGATAAAGCGGAGCAAACATCACAATGCGATTGCCATAAAAACGCTGCTTAATCTCGCGTGCAAGTTGGAATATACGCTCTATCAAGTCGGGCTCGTCACACTCCAATAAGACTGCGGCTTGACGATGCGACAAGCCGTTGCATTTACGCGCCTCCTCGATGATAGACTCGATAAGGGGGCGATTGTTTTTATTATTTCGAGCATAGTCGAGAGTCTCAAGTATCTCGGCGTGAGAGATAAACTCCTCGGCTACAGTTGATTCAGGTCTGTACATAGTCGCCACGTTCTGTTGATATATTGTAATTGATCGTGTTTAATTCTTCTTTAAGCAGTCTTAGTCCCTCAGCAGATTCAGAACCGAAGGCTGCCTTATTATTATATAACGAATATTGGCCACGAAAAGTTGGGGGCGACAGATTAGGCATCACAACATTTGCGCCGGCCAATATACCTCGACACCTTCCGTCAGCCGACAAAGAAGCCAAAGCCGTAGTCGATGGGATAAGTGCAGAAGGCGACATCAAGCGAAAGATGGATATGAGTTTAAGCGTCAACTCCACGCTACCGGCCGAAGCTCCGGCAAATGGTGTCTGAGCATGCGGAATAAATGGACCGATGCCTATCATCTGAGGTTGAAATTCCTCAATAAATTTCAGGTCGTCTGCGACATTTTCGAGCGTCTGATAAGGCGAGCCGACCATGATGCCCGTGCCGGTCTGGTAACCAATCTCTTTAAGATTGCGAAGGCATTGGATACGATTCTGAAGGCTCATATCAGTCGGATGAAGGCGACGATAATGACTGTCGGTGATAGTCTCGTGGCGGAGGAGATAGCGAGAAGCACCTGCTTTGAAGAACGCTTCATAGGCTTGTCGCGACCTTTCGCCCAACGATAGCGTAATCGCACAATCGGGATAACAAGAATGTATCCGGGCGACAGTATCTTCGACCCATTCATCAGTCATCTGCGGATTTTCGCCACCCTGAAGCACAAAAGTACGGAAACCGAGTTCGTAACCCTGTCGACAACAATCCAAAATGGTCGCTTGCGACAAAGAGTAGCGAGCGACCATCTTATTGGCTTGTCGAATGCCACAATACAAGCAGTTGTTGCGGCATTCGTTGGTGATTTCGATAAGGCCTCTGACATAGACATCGCGACCGAAACGCTCAAGCGTTGCCTTCTGCGCTTGAAAGCGCAGGTAGTCCAAGGTATCGACATCGTTGCATTGCAACAATTCGAGATACTCCTGTCGGTCCAGACTGTGCTGACTACAGAGTCTATCGATTGTATGTTTCATCTATATTAGTATGTCTTTTTCCACTTGGCGAGAGTCTGAGCGAGCATACGCTTACCCTTGTCGCCGCTGTAAGTAGCCGGACCGGTGATGCAACCACCCTCGCAAGCCATCACTTCGATAAACTTAGCTGGCACCTTGCCTGTCTTGGCATAAGCTCGAAGCATAGCGATGTTGGTCTTATTGAGGTCAGCAAGTTGGATACCATTGACCTCCTTCTTGAGGTATGCTTTTACAGCACCCATCACACCACCTGTCTGAGCGAATGCATGAGCTTCACGCACAGATTCAAACTCCATAGGATATGGATTGGTGTTTTGGATATCGATATCGAATGCTTCAAAGACAGAGCCCATTTCTTCGAATGTCAATACATAGTCGACCATTTCGTCTCTTTGGGCCTCCTTACGCTTAGCGATACATGGACCGACAAACACCACCTTTGCATCAGGGTGCTTAGCCTTAGCAATGCGAGCAGTGTAGTACATAGGCGAACGAGTCGAAGAGACATAGTCCTTCATCTCAGGCACATGCTTGTTGACAAGTTCGATATATGACGGACAGCAAGATGTAGTCATAAATGCTTGTCCTTCAGCTAGTTTTTCGAGCAACTCGTGAGCTTCCTTTTCAGTAGTCTCCATAGCACCTTCAGCCACTTCAATCACATCATGGAAACCGATCTCCTTGAATGCACCATAAACGTGGTCAATATCGGTGTTGAATTGGCCCAAGATAGCAGGAGCAACGATTGCCACCACCTTCTCGCCCTGACCGATGTTTTCAAGCACGTCGAATGTGTGAGACGGACTGAAGATAGCACCAAACGGACACGCATTCATACACTTACCGCAGTAGATACACTTATCCTCATCAATATGCTCAATGCCATGTTCATCTTTGCTAATAGCCTTCACAGGGCAAGCCTCTTCGCATGGGACAGGGATATAAACGATAGCATGATAAGGACAGTTCTTGTGACAGATACCACAGCTCACGCAGGTGTCGTGGTCGATCCAAGCCTTACCGTTCTTCTCATTGATATGGATAGCATCTTTTGGGCAGTTGTACATACAGCTACGAGCCACACAACCACGACAGAGGTCGGTGATTTCATAGTTGATCTGCACGCAAGCCGAACATGCCTCATCGACTACACACATGATAGACTCCTTAGGCATACCATTCACGGCACGCTCAAGAGCCATCTTAGCATACTCGGAGAGAGGTGTCAATTCGTCAGTCTCATCAGCCATAGTAAGGCCCATCAAAGGGAGGGCTTTGTATTTCCACACAGCGCGTTCTTTATAGACGCAGCATCTCATGGTGTGCTTAGTGTGACGAGGACTCAACTCTATCGGCAAGCGGTCGATATCTTGCGACGTCAACTTACCTTGTCTCCACAATTTCACCAATTCCGTCAAAAGGCGATGACGGACGATCATGATGTTGTTAACTGTTGCCATAATATATCTTTTTATTTATTATTCTTTGTTATCGGGGAGGATGTCGACTCTGATTGTCTCGATTCGAGTTGCCGACATCTTGATTATCGTAAATTTCAATCCTGAGATTTCATACACATCGCCTTGTGTAGGGAGCGACTCGAGATTATCCAGCAAGTAGCCGGCGAGAGTGTGGTAACTCTCCGACTCCTTGAGGTCAAGGTCAAACTCCTCATTGATATGCTCTATCTCTGCTCGGCCTGAGAATTCAAATGATGTATCGCTCAGACGCGTACCCACTTGCTTCTCAAAGTCGTGTTCGTCTTCAATCTCACCGAAGATTTCTTCCACCAGGTCTTCGAGGGTGACAAGTCCGCAAGTGCCGCCAAACTCATCGACCACGATAGCCATAGACTTCTTTTCTGCCATCAGTCGACGCATCATCTTATTGGCCAACATTGACTCAGGAGTATAAAGCACCGGCTTGATTCTCTCTTTCCACACCACTTCGGCATCAAGCAACTCAGCGACATGGATATAGCCACAAACATTGTCGATATCGTCGCTATAGACCACAATCTTGGACAATCCGGTAGTGACAAACGTGTCGATTAACTGCTCTTTAGTGGTCGTCTCCACATCTACGGCTACAATCTCGTTGCGAGGAATCATACAGTCGCTGATGTGGGTATCCTTGAAATCAATCGCTTTGCGGAAAATCTTCACCTCGTTTTCGATCTCTTCCTTGTCTTTCTGGTCTTCGATGGTCTGCTGGATATAGTCATCGAGCTCGTCCATAGTGATTGCTCCCGACTCTTGCTGCTCGTTTTTCACGCCGAAAAGTCTCATCATCATCGTAGAAATCCACGATGATAATTTCGAAATCGGATACAACACGATATAGATGAGAAACACCGGCAAGGCAAACACCTTCAGCATCACATTCGGATTGATGCGAAACACGGTCTTAGGCATAAACTCACCGGTGATGAGAATGATACCTGTAGAAATCAACGTATTGGCTATAAGCATGAAAGCCTCGTTGTCGTAGACCTGCTGAAGCATCGGATTGAGTATCACCGAAATCGTGATACCATAGATAACGAGCGTAATATTGTTGCCGACCAAGAGCGTCGAGATAAACATGTCTTGATTGGCATTAAATCGACTGATAATCTTGTTGATAATACCACCCTTAGATGCGTCAATTTCGATTCTGACCTTATTTGACTGAATGAACGCAATCTCCGTGCCCGAGAACAACCCCGAGAGGATAATAGCTATGATAGTGAGTATGAATGCTAATGTTATTGTCATGTCGTATTAGTTAAGGCGAGACTGCAGCGACTACGGCTCCGGTGTCGCTACCGGCGGTGGCAAGTCAGCGGGTTGCTCGACATTGCTTCGCGCGCCATTCTCTTTCTTCATGTTTTCCACAGGGAAAATACCTGTAGGTTTTTTGATATTGTAGGCACTCAACTTTTCATTTGAGTCAAAGCCGAGTCCTTCGATTATTCTATCCGAACGCTCGATGTGGATAAACGAGTCGCTATAGATTTTACGCATTTTCTGATCCCAATATAATTGCTGAGTCAGAAACAAGTCTTTGGCATCGTTGTGCATCTCGACATTGCCATCGAGTCGCCACAATTGCTCACGCTTAAAGTATGTCGCAGAGTCGCATGCCACCGACGAAATGACGTTGAATTTCTTATCAAACTTTTCCAAGAACAATCCCTTGGGGAATCGCCAGATCGGAGTGTCAATCTCGTCGTAGACAATCCACAAAGGCGACTTGATGCGATACTGCGTGATGCCCGAGTCGCTGATGAGCGTATAGACATTTTCGGTCTTCATGGTCGGCATTGCTTTGAGATTGATATTACCGAGCACATCGATCTTTCGCTCCTCTCTGCAAGAGAAAAGCATCAAGGCTACGACACCGCTCAGAATGCTCAGACACAACGACCTCATCAAGACCTTCGACTATTATTTGAGTTTACGTTGCCAGAACCAAAGTTCGTTGAAATTCAACCCGAGTGTGATATTGAAATAGTTTTCGCCGAGCAACGGTTGAGGAGATGCGACACGACGCTTCCACTCAAAACCGATATTGATGACCGTCTTGCCCTCGATGGTAGGCATTCCGACACCGGCTGTGATGCCATATTCTTTGACTTGGTTGCCACGAATATTGAGGTAGTCGTTGATGTAGTAAGCACCGATACGATAGGCCATGCGTTGAGCGAAGTTACCACGCAATTTCGGCACATATTCCGCACCGGCAGCCACTTTCCAACGATCCGCAAACGACATGCCGTCAAACACTACCACTTCCTTTTCGTTCACCAATGCGGAGAAAGGAGCTTTCGACCAGTCTTGCCATGTGAAATCGGCTTCCACCATCCACTTGCTTGAGCGTTCGTGAGTGAAGTTGACACCGGCGCCGACGGTATGCGGTTGGAAATACTTGTCCTTCATGTCCATTTTACCGACTGTATCGGCTGCGGCATCAGCATTGATATCCCAGAAGGCACACCATGTCTGTCCATGCATTGATTTCTTAGGAGAATAAGTTGCACCAAGTGTCAACGAGTTGAACTTATCAAGTTTTGCCTTATATTGCGCACCGATATTGACGTCCCAATCTCTGACCTGCATCACATGCTCGAAAAGAGTCTCTCCACCATTATCGTTGATGGCATAAACGTCGTTGATGATATTACCGAAACGATACGACACATTTGCACCGATAGAAAATCCTGCCACCTCTCCGGCAATACCGATGTAGCCTTCGTTGAGACCACCCGAGCCTTGATTTTCGAGGATACCATGCATGATTTCGCTACCGAAGGCGTAACCCACCGAAGAGTAAGGCAGAAGACCGATGGAAGCACCCATGTGTTTGCCTAAAGGAAACTGCATGGTGATGTAGTCCAATCCGCCACCAATCGCATTGCCCGAGGCACTACCCTCTTGACACCACATCATCGACACGCCGGCACCCATATCCCAAAGGAATGTCAATGAGTCGATATGTGCATATGAAGCCGGATTTTTCACATTGATCTGTCGACCTGAAGTCATCGCATAACCCACGCCACCCATTTGGCGCTGATAGCTCGATGTGTGGTCGTTCATCACACCATATCCGTACATCGAATAAGGTGTCACCGAAGTATTCTCTGCTTTGCCCGACACTACACCGACGATGAGCATCAAGGCAATTAATAGAAAGTGTTTAGTTATTTTCATTGTAACGTAAAATTCTGTTTAGTCCCTCTGCCACAAGGTCGGGATGATAGACCACTTCGGTCGCATTCATCGCCAACTGCGACATCAGATATGGAGCATCGCCACCTGTCAAGACCATCTTCTTGCAGCCATACTCCTGTTTGGCTTTGGCAAACGAGCCCTTCAACTCTTCGACCACGCCATTGACCACGCCTGAGCGGATTGCAGTCGTCGTGTCGTAGCCGAAAGCAGGCACCTCATCGGAGACTTCCACCAATGGCAACGCACCCGTAAACTCATGCAACGCCTTGAATCTCAACGATATGCCCGGAGAGATATTGCCGCCTCTAAATGAAGACGCAGCATCGACCACATCGATAGTCAACGCCGTGCCGGCATCTGCCACCATCATAGCCTCACCCGGATACAATGCGGCTGCAGCCACAGCGGCTGCTACGCGGTCGAGTCCGAGTGTCTGCGGGGTGCGATAGTCGATTGCTATCGGCAACTCTGTCTCATGAGTCATCACAAGCACAGGTGCCTCATTGATGTGACGCAACGACTCGACGAGTCTTACGTCGAGCTTCACCACAGTGCAATAGACAACCCCCTTGATGTCGTATTGCTCAAACACAGGACACAACCCCTCGATCGTCAATGTCTCATATCGGAAGATTTCTACCACCTTGTCATAATGAAACACTGTCGCCTTAGAGGCTGTATTACCTTGATCAATTACCAGAGTATAGTCCATATTAGGCTACAAAATTACCTCAAATTAAGGTGTTATGCAAAAAACAAGTGCTAAAATTAGTAAATTCAGGCAATATTGCCCTTTTCGACACCTATTTACTGCTCAACTCCTTTTTCTCTTGATAGTAAATCAGCCATGATGCGACCACTTGAATCACCGCGCCGGCTATCGTAAAGACCACCGTGTCGCGCAGCAATGAGATAGTCACGGCAATGTTGCCGACAGAGACCGATTGAGTGCCGTTGTAGAACCAGAAGAAGGCAGCCACCAGAAAGCTCACGCCTGCCCAGAACTCCATGCGACGCATACGACGCAAGCGCATACTCTCACCTTCGGGCGATACGTTGATGCTGCGAGCAGCCGTGAAAATCAGTGCGCCGAACGCAAAGATGTATTTACACACACCCATAAATGCGAGATTATCGAGGTTGAGCAGTGTCAGAAGCATCGTAACAGCAATCACCACCATGCCGATACCGGCAAGCGACTCTGCCAACTTCCTCTTTTTCTGCAACTTATAATTCTCAGCCGCCATCTGTGGCGTCTTTGTCATCTTGTGTCTTGCCATAAACTAAGTGTTATTTTATGTGATAGACGTCCTCGGTCGGACGCTGCATATTGTATTGTTCGCGAGCCACGCGCTCGAGTTCTTCACCACCAGTCATCAACGAGTGATATTTCTCTTCGTAATACTTAGCCGAGTCTCGACACTCCTTAATCTCGGCATTGAGCTGAGCTATCTGTCGCTCATACTCCATATTGAGCGACATCGATGTGTCGTCGTTGATAAAAAGCAATACAATGATGACACCCGCCACCAACAACAGAGGCAGGTTCACCTTACGTCGAAGCCATAAATTCGCACGTTTCAGTTTTCGTCCCATTACTTGTAAATATATGATTTATAACTAATTGCACCCCTCAACCATGTCGCGCCATCAAGTCCTCCATGTCCTTATGATCCTCTGAGATGATAAAGAGACTATCGCCCAGACACAATCGCGTGTTGCCCGTCGGCACCAGATAGCGTTCACCTCGCTTGACCATCACGACCAGCGTCTTTGGCGGCAAAGTGATGTCGCGTATTAACGCCCCGTCGGATATCAATTCGACAGAAACTTCTATCTCCGAAGTGACTGCTGTAATCTCGTCAGGCAAGGTCACATTAAACTCTGCATCCTTGAGCGGAACATCAAGCTTAAACTTCTGCGCAATGCGATTGATCGAAGTGCCTTGCAAAATTAGTGATAAAATCGTAATGAAGAAAACTATATTGAACATAAATTTCGCATGGGGCACATTTTCCGACATTAAAGCATACGTTGCAAAGATGATAGGCACCGCTCCACGCAGTCCGACCCAGCACACAAACGCTTTGGCCTTCATGCTAAACTGTCGCATCCACCCGATGCTGAGCATCACTGCTATCGGACGACCGAGCAGTATCATAAACAAGCCCAAGGCCAATCCGACCACTATGACATGCCAGTCCATTAATTCGTGTGGATTGACAAGCAACCCCAACGACAAGAACATCACTATCTGCACAAGCCAGGTGAAGCCACCGAAAAAGGTGGTGATAGTGTGCTTCAACACGATTTTCCTGTTTCCGACCACCAATCCACCGATATAGACTGCCAAATAGCTGTTGCCCCCGATCAACTCTGTGACCGAAAATATCATCGCAACAACCGAAAGCAGCAAAATCGGATACATAAACTCATTGCTGGCCTTAATCTTATTGATAACCCAGACGGCTCCGAAACCTATTGCAACGCCGGAGATAGCGCCGACCACAAGTTGCTTGACAAGCAGCAATATCGAATCCGCCCACAATGCCGAGCCACTCATGCCGCTTCCCTCCATAATCTGAATCAACACTATCACAAGCAGATAGGCCATCGGGTCGTTGCTACCACTCTCAAGCTCAAGCAATGGCTTCATATTCTCCTTCAATCCTTTCTTTGACGAATTAAGGATAGAAAACACCGACGCCGAGTCGGTCGACGACATAATAGCGGCCAGTAGCAACGATTCGGTCCAACCAAACTCTATGCCGGGTATTGCGACAATCTGAAACAGATAATAGATAAACGCTCCGCAGATGCCGGTCGTCAGCAAGACTCCGACAGTCGCCAAGATGATACCCGGACCCAAGACCGGGCGTATCTGCTTGAAGTCGGTGTCAAGTCCACCCGAGAACAAGATGATACTCAGCGATATCATACCGATGAATTGCGCTGCCTCTGCACTATCAAACTGAACGCCAAATCCATCGACGCCGGCAAGCATGCCGACAACCAAAAACAAAAGAAGCGACGGCAATCCGTAACGGAATCCCGCCTTACTTGCCAGCACACTCATAAAGAGCAATACTGCCATCACCAACATTATATTTCCTGATGTGATTACCATTTCATTCTGTCTTATCGTGAAAAACACATACGAAGACTCCCAATTATCCCCCCGGAGACAAAAAAGTTTGTGAAGCATGCCGCTGCAACTCTTCACTTATGCAGACGCATTTTTGCCAAATCCGGAAATTGATAGAATCTCCCTACATATAATACGTTTATACGCACCACAATTGTTCGCCACCTCTCACTTTTTCTATAACTGACCACCCTCCCCCCATTAAACACTAAACATTCACATTAGGAAGATTTAAGGAGTGCCGGCATCGCGACTCCATCAAGACTTGCATTTTGCAACAAGAAACCCCATATAAAGAGGCAACGTCAAAATATTATCCGATAGCCCTATGTTGTAATTACCCAACTTTATAGCTCGATGAACATGGTATTTTTCGGGATGCTTTAATATGGTTTTAGTGCTTTTAACATTACCTGTGGAGGCTTTACACTCAAGCAACACACATTCTCCGTTGAGTCTTATCACAAAATCCACCTCGAGACCTGAATCCTTTCTATAGAAATACAAGTTTCTTCCTGCTTTAGTTAAGAAATCAGCAACAAGATTTTCGTATATAGCACCCTTATATCCCAATAATGAGCCCTGCAAAATATCTATCTGCGTACCATCTTCAAGCATGCTGACAAATAGTCCAATATCTGACATATAAACCTTAAACACTGACTCATCCGAATTTCCATCGAGAGGCAATTCTGTAATTCTAAGGTTATGGCAGCGCCTTATTATACCGGCATCTTCAATCCATTGCAGACTGCCACTGAACATTGCTGCAGTCCCTTTCTTTTTAACCAATGAATATTGGAATTTCTTATTTTCTTTAGCGAGCTGCTTCGGAATAGAATCAAAACATTCACGTATCTGCGACTTATTCCTACTTGATGCGTACTTTATCATATCATCTCTATACCCATTGACTATATCTCGCTGAAGTTGAAGGACCTTATTAAGTTGTTTTGTTTCAATGAATTCATTAACGACAGCAGGCATACCACCGACAATTACGTATTTATGCATAAGATCGTTCATTTTAGTATGAATTACATCTGATATCGGCGAAACAGTATCCAATCCATACTGCAGTTTATCAATAATCTGTTCGGATATTCCATTAGCCCACAAAAACTCCTCAAAATCTAACGGATACATCGTTATCATAGTTTCATATCCGACCGGAACTGATATGGGCTGATTACGATACCCCGATACGCCCAACAGCGACCCGGTGCATATCACATCATATCTTCCGTCTAATTTAAAAAATTTTAATGCCATTCGAGCCCTCGGACACTCCTGGATTTCATCTAAAATCAAACAAGTCTCTCCGGGTACGAAATTTGCCTCACCACCCAAAATGGCACTCAAGTACATTACTATTTCATCGACACTCAAGATGCTATCAAAAGCCTTCGAATATAATGGATTTTCAAAAAAATTAATATAGACAACGTTTGTATAATTCTTGCGCGCGAAATCAAGAACAGAGTAGGTTTTTCCACACTGCCTACAACCTTTTACGATAAGAGGATTCTTATCACGAGACTGCTTCCACTCCAAAAATTTTTCTTCAATTCTTCTTCTCAACATAACCGATTGATTATATGATTATTATACAAGATAGTGCGACTTTTTCAAGTGACTTTTCAGTCATAAGTGCGACTTTTTCAAGTGACTTTTCAGTCATAAGTGCGACTTTTCACCGCAAAGATACCTCTATAATTCCAAATTTCCAAACACAGACACATGTTTTTTAGGAGGTTTTTTCAGGAGGGGACATTTGGGAGATTAAGAACTTTAAGGACCTGAAGGAGAGTTGATACCTAAGGAACCCTAAAGACCGCTAACACCCATTAAACATTACCCCCTTCCCCTTGCCTTTGGGGCCTCACCCATTATGCATTCAATCGTCGCTGATACCCCCGGAGGGGTTACATCTCGATAACCGGTGGTCAGTGAGCATAGCGAACGCCACCACCGGATAAGAGCGAGGGCGCGACCTTGACAGCCACGCCCTCTACTTTCATGCTTTATTAGTGCCTTATCTTGGTTTTGCACCACTCGTCTTGCGACCATCACTTCGCCGCCTGAATGAATTTCTATTTCACGACTATCTTCTGCGTGAGACGATTGCCAGTGCTGTCTGTCGCTTTAACCAGATAGATGCCAATCGGTAATTCAGCTGTCGATAGGCCGACCGACTCTGAGCCCGATGCTTCAGCCACCTTCAGTCCGTCAAACGTATAGATTGCTACATTGACCTTGCCTGTCGCTCCGTTGATGGTCACAACATTTTCAGCCTGACTAATCAGCAATTCATTTTGTGTTACCTTTTCTATAGAATTCCATGTATATGAGACCAAAACTTGACCATCTATTGTGGTTTGTTTATATAAAACAGGGGGTAATGACATTCCTATTCCGGAAGGCGTTGGGTAGAACGGACAGAAAAAATAGTGTCCCAACTCAGATACTACACCTACACCTTCCACTATCCATTCATTTTCTCGTTCTAATTGAAAACGCTTTGTAAGACAATTGTTAATGCTGACATAATCAATTGCTGTAATAGCAAATTGGTTGTATAAACTATTATAAATATCACTAACTTTTAAATTAAAATCGTAAATCATTGTCTCTTCAGAATCATCAAATATTGAATAGACTTGTCGATTTTCTTCTCTCAGATAAGCAATGAGAGTTCCATTACTTTCTGTAATATCGGAGTTTTCATCAAACTTATAGCATTTTCGGTAGATTTTTCCATTGATTTCTTCCTCTCCGATAAAACTGAATTTATATAATTCACCATAATCAGAATAATGCCACACTACTCCTTCTCTCACAAGTGGAGTATATTCGTATGCAACACCATAGTTAATACATGGATCCGTGAAACCTATTTCATTATCAGTCTGCTGATAGACTACGTTGTTACCCTGATTCTTTTCATAATTAAAAGTTGCATTTTCCACATAAGGGTAATCATTTGGTCTTAGCATATCGCCTAAATGTGTGCCAACAATTCCAATACCTTCAATATAACATACATTGGAACCAACAAAATAACGTTTGCGTAGTCCTTCCGTGGTTAAAACGTAGTCCACTGACTCGATTGGCAATGTCACTGCTCCATTAAACCATGGATGCTGACCATATTCGTCTCCTTCTTGCAAATTGAAATCATACAACAAGTATCCACTGCCGGCATTTTGATATAACACATATACGCGCTTATTCTCCTCGCGCAAATACCCATAAAGGACAGCTGTTGATTCATCAAATTCGCAATCGGTGTAACACCAACACTTTTTATAGATATTTCCATTTATCTCTTCTTCTCCTGACAATCGCAAACGATAGAAATCTACTTCTTCTGC
>JAFYNZ010000007.1 GCA_017547845.1 Muribaculaceae bacterium | reverse complement strand
CATTGTGTGAACCTCGATTTAAACATTTACACAACAAAATACTTTTGTGGAGCGAAAGCTGCTTAAATGCCCCAATTTTTCGCACAAAAAAGAGACTGTCCAACTTTTGTTGTTAGACAGCCTCTTATCATATCTATTCTATTGAGTCTATAGTAGATTTAGCATCTATAGCATTGTAAGCATCTTAGCGTCTATAGTATCTATTATATTTATTGCGTTTATAGCATCTATCGCACCTGTGGAGTCTATTGCATCTACCCGATCGCTGCTAATGCTACATTAAATCACCCGAGCATCGGGAGAATGCGTTGAAGAGCGGCGATGAATGCGTCGACCTCTTGACGAGTGTTGTAGACAGCAAACGATGCACGCACAGTCCCCGGCACACCATAGTCAAAAACAGAGCACAAACGCCAACGAGAGACTTCAAGGACTCGCCGATTCAATTTATAACAGAGTTATCTCTCGGATTTTCAGACTACTACAAGCAGAGTAAATTTTTCTGAAATTATTTACTCTTTTATAGGGAATCAAGACATAGTAACTTTGTACCATCAATTTGATGTTTAACCCTTAAAAAACAAATTTATTATGTCTGATTTCATCAACAACTTCTAAGCAGTTCATCACTTCATCAAAGGTATCTTCGCTAACTCAAAGGGCGAATACACTCTGACATTCGTTCAAGACCGCGACAGTCGATGGTATATCGACATGCCATGGGACGGCAACAGAGCCAACCTCGAAATGGTCGCAGGAGCCGACGACCTATTGAGTTTCCTTGACACCGAAAAGCGTTACCGAGTCACCATCCATGTCGTGCCATCGGAGGAACCGTTGACCGTCGAAGACCACACTGAGCTGCGACAGATCGACAAGTCTACTTTCGGCGGCAGCCACTACGACTCCACCGACTTCGCAGGCTTCCGAATGAAGAAAATCTGGATTTGTCCTGTCTCCCTATGCGTACTCGGGTGCTACCCTAAATACCTCTACATCCAAAAGGTCGGCTAATCACCGACCTTCCACTCTCACTCAAATCTGTAAATATAAATTCAGCAAGTACATTTGAGAAAATCACTAATTAAGAACTATTGGCATCCAATAAAGTTGACATGTAGTTCTAAAGGTGGTTTTGACACAGATAATAAAAATGGGATACACTACAAAATTGTGTATCACATTATCAGTATAAGATTATTGTTTTACTTCACCATTACTTTGAAGGTCTTGTCGACGAGTGTGACGATGTAGATGCCGGCTTGAGGAGTGGCAATCTCGTTGCGGCCTTCGTTCAGGGAGTATGTGCGCGATACACCGTCAATGCTTGTGATTGTTGCTTGCTGGTCACAAGGCGAGATTATCACGATGCTTCGATTTTCTGCATAGACCACGCAGTCCATATCTGTTGCAGATACGCCTGTCGCAAGATTTACATTGGCTACGCTATCGTAGAGACGATATTCGTTCTGACCACGGTCTGCAAACAATATGTTTTCCACCACGATTTCTCCGCCTTCAAAGCGATTGTCGGTCGCTGTGCGTAGTCTGATGAT
>JAFYNZ010000006.1 GCA_017547845.1 Muribaculaceae bacterium | reverse complement strand
TAGATACTATAGATAAAATAGATAGCATAGATGCAATAGATGAATAGAAGGGACGGAAGATATAATACTGAGTGTCAAGGACAATGCGGAAGGTGTGACGGAAGGAATAGACGGAATTGAAGGGAAGGATGCGTCGGTGGGAAGAGCTGGAAGATGCTATCACAGACTGAAGAGCTTTAGGGGCTCAATGCACAAAACGAGTCAAAAGTCAGATGGGGCTGCCATTAGATGATGGAACGGAAATTGAAATGAAAGGATAAATGCGATGAAGGGGTAGGGGAAGACCATGTAAATATAAATCTTACTGTGATAACACAATTTATTTGGAGAAGGGAGATATAAATGGGTGTGATGATTGTTCATAGTATTAGGATAAACTAATTTCTGCCCCTAAATTATGGGCAGAGATTTATTTGATTATGAGATTAATTATATGATGAAGGAAATTTATTTGGCAGGTGGGTGCTTTTGGGGTACACAACATTTTTTGAAGCAGATTAATGGTGTAATTTCTACTGAGGTCGGTTATGCTAATGGCAAAGTACCCAATCCAACTTATCAAGAGGTTTACACTGATAAGACGGGCCATGCGGAGACTGTCAAGGTATGCTACGATGCGAGTGTTATCGGTCTAGATATGATTTTGGATTTGTATTTTGAGACAATTGATCCGACTTCGGAGGACCAACAAGGACCGGATATCGGTACCAGATACAGGACCGGAATTTATTATACTGATGAGGATGATGTGGCTACGATAAACAAAGTGTGTAAGAAGATTTCGCTTCAGTATATTCAGCCTATCGTGGTCGAGGTAGAACCGTTGAGATGCTTTTATTCGGCGGAGGAATATCATCAAGACTACTTGGATAAGAAACCGGGCGGGTATTGCCATATACCGAGGTCAATGTTTGCGTTGGCTAAGAGTGTAAATCGCAGCAACGATTAAGTGTCTTTTTTAACAACTCTCACTCATTTTCTGTCTTCTGAATGGCCGACACGCCAAAATAATCTATGTGTCGGTCTGTAGCGATATGTGATGTATTGATGTTTTGAAAGTGTGCAAGATGCGTGTTGTCAGTTGTGCCAAGAACAAGTGCATATAAAATAAAAAAGGAATGTAGTCAACTACATTCCTTTTTTGCGGAGAGGACGAGATTCGAACTCGTGGTAGGATTGCTCCTACGTCAGTTTAGCAAACTGGTGGTTTCAGCCACTCACCCACCTCTCCAAGGTGCTTCGTTTCCGAATTGCGAGTGCAAAGTTACGATTATTTTTTGTAATGTGCAATAGTTTGTGGGATTTTTTTTGTAATTTCGCGTATTATCAAGTTTTTGTAGGATATGTCAGACGTTTCAGAGACTACAATGGAGCGATGGAATGATCGCACAATCAAGATGTTAGGTGTCGATGGAGTCAATCTATTGGCATCTTCGCATGTGGTGGTTGTCGGTGTGGGCGGAGTCGGTGGATATGCTGCTGAGATGCTTGTGCGCTCCGGTGTAGGAGAGATTACGATAATAGACGCCGACGATGTGTCGGTCACTAACATTAATCGTCAACTTATAGCGGATAATCTGTCGGTAGGCCAGCCGAAGGTAGAGCTGTTTGAGCAGCGATTCAAGGCTATCAATCCCGACATCAAGGTGAATGCTCATAAGGAGTATCTATCGGCTGAAAATCTGACGGAGTTGATACCAGATGATGTGGATTTCGTGGTAGATGCTATAGATACGGTCGCGCCTAAGGTGGCATTGATAGAGTATTGTCTACGGAATAAGGTGGGGATTGTCAGTTCGATGGGTGCCGGCGGTCGTATCGATCCTACGTCTGTGAGATATGCCGATATTTGGGACACCAAGGAAGATGGTCTCGCCCGAGCTGTGAGACAGCGAATGAAGAAAATCGGATTGAGAAGGAGTCTTGCAGTGGTGTGCAGTGATGAGCGTCCGATGTCGCACTCGCTGATAGCTTTGGAGGAAACCAATAAGCGTTCGTCGTATGGTACGCTTGCTACGATACCTTCATTGTTTGGTATATATTTGGCAAATTATGTTGTTAGAAAAATTACATCAATATGATAGAAATATGTGGCGTTAATAAGTCCTTCGGCTCATTGCAAGTGCTGAAGGAGATAAATCTGCAGATACGCGATGGTGAGATTGTGACCATCGTGGGTCCAAGTGGTGCAGGGAAGACAACTTTGCTCCAGATTATGGGTACACTCAGTCCGGCTGATAGTGGCATGATACGCTATTCGGGTGAAGATGTTACGGTGATGAAGGATAAAGCATTGTCGAAGTTTCGTAACTCTCACATTGGTTTTGTCTTTCAGTTTCACCAATTATTGCCGGAGTTTACAGCTTTGGAGAATGTGATATTGCCGGCATTAATCGGCGGAGCATCTAAACGTGAGGCAGTGAAGCGTGGAGAAGAATTGCTCAATAATCTCGGACTTGGCGGACGACTTGAACATCGACCTGCAGAGTTGTCGGGTGGTGAGAAGCAGCGAGTCGCTATAGCCAGAGCGTTAATCAATAAGCCCGATGTGATATTTGCTGACGAGCCGACCGGCAGTCTCGACTCTCGCAACAGAGAAGAGATAAAGCAATTATTTCATGACTTGCGTCGAGACCTGAATCAGACTATAGTTATAGTAACACATGATACATCATTGACAGAGGTTGCCGACCGAGTGGTGACGATGAAAGATGGTCGCATTATCGATATCACAAGCAAGGAGGAAGAGTCTTGTGCTGAAAAAACAACGGAGGAAATGGCATGAGAAAAGCGTTGTGGTTAGCGTTGATGGCGGTGGTGCTTATCGGCTGTAGCAAGGATGATGTAGATTATCCTACTGCTCACCGATTTGTCGAACTGTTGACCGTTTTGAAGAATGATGTTCAGGGCATGGAACTTGAAAAGGTCGGTCTTAACGACTCCGAGAGTGTCTTGCTGACAACTGAGCAGCATGTCGATGCTCAGTTGGAGCGTGGTCGACGGGTTATAGCCGAGTATAGTGTGTCGGACGCCGATGTGTCAAGCCGTCCGATGCCGGTCAGATTGCATCAGATGGGGTTAATCACCTTTGATACTATTAGAGTGGTTGCCAATGATAAAATGGCAGATTTGGCAGATGCTCGCATGACGGTTGTCAGTGTGTGGCGTACCGGAATGTATATGAATCTGCAAGCGAAAGTGGAATTTGACGGCGAAAAGCGTTCGTTTGCAGTAGTGGCAGATGAGACGACACTGGGCAGTCCGATTGTGGAATGTTATTTGTGTAATGTCGGCTCAGATGTAGGAGTGACCGTAATCGATCGCCATGCCTACGGGTCGTTTTTTATGGGAGATATCTGGACGATGCCGACTACGGAGTGCGTCAGATTGCACCTAAATTGGGCGCCAGATGAAAAATCTTACGTCGATATGGTGAAAAATCCATAATGAATGCCTATCTTTGTAAGGAATTTAATTAAATAGAATATTAACACTTTAAAATTAATAGAAATGTCAAACGATAATAATCAAAACAAGAATCAACTTCAAATTCAGTTGAAGCCAGAAGTAGCAGACGGCAAGTATAGCAACCTCGCAATGATCGGTCACGGCCCTAACGAATTCTTGATCGACTTCATCTTCGCTGCACCAGGTATGCCACAAGCGCCGGTAGTAAGTCGCATCGTAATGTCGCCTGAAAACGCTAAGCAATTGATGTTTGCGTTGACTGACAATGTGAAGAAATACGAAGCAAACTTCGGCGAAATCCAACAGAAGCGTCCTGTCGGTGGTGGCAACAACAACATGCCATTCGGAAACTTCGGCGGTAACAATTAATCAGAAGTGACATTAGACTCTCTCTCCGTTTAAATAATAAGGATATGGAACACAATCTTAGTGTATTCAATAGCTTGACTCGCAAGAAGGAGAAATTTGTGCCGTTGCATCCCGACATCGTCGGCATGTATGTGTGCGGTCCTACAGTTTACGGACCGGGTCACCTTGGCCACGCTCGTCCTGCGATTACGTTCGACATATTATTCAGATATCTTCGTCACCTCGGTTACAAGGTGAGATATGTGCGTAATATCACCGACGTAGGTCACCTTGAGCATGATGCCGATGATGGCGAAGACAAGGTTGCTAAGAAGGCTCGCATTGAGCAACTTGAACCGATGGAAGTGGTGCAAATGTATCTCAATAGCTACCACAAGGATATGGAGGCTCTCAATGTGCTTCCTCCGAGCATTGAGCCTCATGCGTCGGGCCACATCATCGAGCAAATCGCATATGTACAGAAGATACTCGATGCCGGATATGCTTATGTCAGCAAGGGATCGGTGTACTTCGATGTAGAGAAATACAACAAGGATCACCACTATGGCAAGCTCTCAGGTCGCAATATCGAAGAGACCGTAGCCAATACTCGTTCGCTTGACGGCCAAGATGAGAAACGCAATCCGATAGACTTCGCATTGTGGAAGTGTGCATCTCCGGAGCATATCATGCACTGGCCATCGCCATGGAGTGAAGGTTTCCCGGGTTGGCACTTGGAATGCTCTACAATGGGTACAAAATACCTTGGAGAGACATTCGACATTCACGGGGGGGGTATGGACTTGATGTTCCCTCACCACGAATGTGAAATCGCTCAAAGTGTCGCTGCATGTGGCCATGAAGCAGTCCGCTACTGGATGCATAACAATATGATTACCATCAACGGCAAGAAGATGGGTAAGTCTTACAACAACTTCATTACGCTTGAAGAATTCTTCAATGGTTCACACCCATTGTTGAGTCAAGCCTACTCGCCAATGGTGATCAGATTCTTCATCCTTCAAGCACAATATCGCAGCACAGTGGATTTCAGCAACGATGCACTTTTGGCTTCAGAGAAAGCTCTTCAGAAGTTGACAGATGGCTATCGTCGTTTGCAAAATCTATTGCCTGCAGAAGCTTCTACAGTGGAATTGCCTGACTATAGCAAACTCTGCTACGAAGCGATGGATGATGACTTGAATACTCCGATGGTAATCGCGCATCTCTTTGATGCTTGCAAGTATATCAACCAAGCGACCGACGGCTTGATTAAGCTCAACGCTGACGACATCGCTCGCTTGCGTCACCTCTTCGACATCTTCTTGATCGAATTGCTTGGTGTGAGAATGAGCAATGAAGCGGCCGACAGCAGTAACAACGCTGCTTATGAGCAGGCAGTAGACCTCTTGATGGAGATTCGTGCTAACGCTAAGGCCAACAAGGATTGGGCTACAAGTGACTTGATTCGCGACAAATTGGCAGCGTTCGGATTTAACGTAAAAGACACTAAGAATGGTGTCGAATGGTCGTTGAAGTAACGGTCGATTTGTGACAGATATTAATAGGTGGTGGCAAAATTGTTTGTCGCCACCTTTGTTTATGTAAGAGTAATTGATTAATTTTGTCATCATATTAAAGACGAATCAGATGGAAAACAAATCACGCAAGAAATCGACTACTACAAAAAAACGCGTCAGCAATAAGAAAAAGCAAGCAAAGAAGCCTAATAAATTAAGGAAATTGCTGATATTGGCGGCGTTGCTTGCTGTCGTTGGGGCTGTGGCATTGGGATATGTGCTTGTCAATGGTGCTGACGACGATGTGATAATCAAGATTCCACGTGGTGCTAAGATAGAAAATGTGGAGGACTCTATCGCTAAATATCTTGGCGATGAGTATGCTGCGATGGTGGTCAGCGTGATGAAGACTCAGAAAGTGGACTTGTCGGAGCGTAACGGTGCTTACAAGATACCAAAGGGTATGAATCCGGCTAAGGCGGCGAGGGTGTTGACGCATGGCGGCGAGGCCGGCGTAAAGGTCGTGTTGCGACATTTTCGCACAAAGAAAGACTTGGCAAAGTTCTTCTCGGCTCGTCTTGATATGACTGAAAAAGAGTTTCTCAGTGCATTCAACGATAGCGACATTCAAGCGACCTACGACTTGAAGCCGGAGCAGATGATAGCACTCTTCATGGAGGATACCTACGAGTTTTACTGGTCGATTACCCCCGAGCAACTTATCGAAAAGATGGCGATGTACTACAATCGCTATTGGAATGACTCAAGAGTGGAAGATGCTAAAGAGATGGGACTCACGCCTATCGAGGTGATGACGCTCTGCTCAATCGTCGATGAAGAGACAGCCAAGGTCGACGAGAAGGGCAAAATCGGCAGATTGTATCTCAATCGTCTCAACAAGGGAATGCGTCTCCAAGCCGACCCGACTGCCAAGTTCGCATCGGGCAATTTCGGATTGCGTCGCATCACATCGAAGCAGACATCGCTCAATTCGCCCTACAACACATATAGAGTCAAGGGATTGCCTCCCGGTCCGATCGGCACAACGAGCAAGCAGACGCTCAACGAATTCTTGGATAGCAGAGAGCACGACTATCTCTTTATGTGTGCAAAGGAGGACTTCTCGGGTTATCACAATTTCTCGGTGACTTACGAGGAGCATCAAGCCAACGCACGACGCTATCAGAAGGCCCTTAACGAGCGTGGCATAAAGTAGTCAGTCGTGGTAGGGCTGATTACGGTCGGTCAGTGAGTATGCCGTGGTATTCAAGGTGATGCCGGTGCTGAGTCGCCTTTTATTCCCGACTCTATCGTATGATTTTAGGTGTGAGGAGTAAACATAGACGCTATCAGGAGCGTTGAATAGATAGTATTAACCCTTAAAATGAGATTGTTATGGTACTATTGAAGGATTATTGTTCGGAATTCGAAGCCTATGTCGACAAAGGCTTATTGGAGGATAACGGCATCAATTGCGTAGTGTACGAAGATGCGTTGGCATCGCTTTATCCCGCGCCCGACTTGGCTTTAGGTCGTATCAAGCTCTATATTGACGATGATAAGCTTGAGCTTGCGAATCGCCTACTTGAAGAGGCGGCAAAAGAGCAGACCCCGGAAGAGGACCAAGAATAGTGTAAAAGTCGTAAATTGAGTCGAATTAGGCTGAAAATCACAAATTTGGCGAGCTTGTGACTGATTGATTGCGGATAATTTGCTAATTTTGCAGCGAATTTGAAATCCGATACTTTATGACAGACGTTTTTCAGCAAATAAATGATTTCCTATTATCTGCACTCAATAGTGTCAATGGCTTCATGGGTACGATGCTTGTCGTAGTTTTGGGCGTGACAGCATTGTGGTTTACAATCGCTACCAAAGGCGTGCAATTTCGTCTCATCGGCGACATACTTCGCTTGCTCGTCAGAGATGATGATAAAGCCATCAAGAAAGGTGGAGGCAAGCATGTCTCGTCGTTTCAGGCATTTATGGTGTCGATTGCCAGCCGTGTCGGCACGGGTAACCTTGCGGGTGTAGCTACGGCTATCGTAATCGGTGGTCCGGGTGCAATCTTCTGGATGTGGGTAATGGCATTGATTGGCTCTGCCAACGCATTCATCGAGTCGACTTTGGCTCAGCTTTATAAGATAAAGGGAAAGGACTCGTTTATCGGTGGTCCCGCCTACTACATTTCTAAAGGTCTGAAAAAGAAATGGTTTGCAGTCTTGTTTGCTGTGTCAATCATCGTTTGCTTCGGCTTTGCCAACAATATCGTGCAGAGCAATACCATCAGCCTTGCCTATGTGACAGCGTTCGGCGTAGACCCAATCATCATGTCGATAGCATTGACAGTCTTGACATTGCTTATCATCTTCGGTGGTATCCAACGCATAGCGAAATTCAGCTCTGTTGTAGTGCCTGTGATGGCAGTGGCATATCTCATCGTCTCAATCGTGATTATAGGTTTACATATAGAAAAAGTGCCTGAAGTATTCATGTTGATAGTGCAGAATGCGTTTGGCTACGGTCAGGTGTTGGGCGGTGGAGTCGGTATGGCTATCATGTACGGATTTCAACGCGGACTTTTTAGCAACGAAGCCGGCGAGGGCTCAGCTCCTAACGTGGCAGCGACAGCGACCACAGGTCACCCGGTGAAGCAGGGACTGATACAGTCGCTCGGAGTCTTCACCGACACATTGCTCATCTGCTCATGCACGGCATTCATCATTCTCTGCAGTGGTGTCTATGGCAATGGCCATTCCGGCATCGAGTTGACTCAAGACGCATTGTCATCGCAGATCGGCTCATTTGGCGCGACATTTATCGCTATTATCATATTGTGCTTTGCATTTACAAGCGTTATTGGCAATTACTATTACGGAGAATGCAACCTCTACTTCCTTACGCGTAATAGCAAAGTGATGTTTGCTTATCGTGTGTTGGTGGGCATGATGGTATTTGTCGGTGGTGTGGCCACATTGGATCTCGCTTGGGGCATTATGGACTTCACGTTGGCAATTATGGCGACAACCAACCTTGTCGCAATTTTGTTGCTTGGTAAATATGCTGTGCGTTGTCTCAACGACTATATGCGTCAGCGTAAAGAGGGCAAAAATCCTGTGTATCGTCGTTCTGCGATACCGGAAATATCTAAAGATACAGAGTGTTGGCCGGATTAATACAATCAAAAATCGTTCGTATATTATCGCTTGTGGCAATCATAATGTCGCAAGCACTTTTCGCGTCGGCTTCCGAGCATGTCGACTCGCTATCGTCGTCGACAGACTCTGTCATAGCGATAGACACGCTTGTCGTTGAGCCTGCAGCAAAAGATCAAGTGCATATGCTTGACACGCTGGAGGTCACGCCTACACCCCCGGCCCCGGTCGAGATGAAAAACTGGTGGGCAGAGTTGAAGAAAGGCCGATTTGACCCTAAGGATACTACCGTCTACTATCCGAAGTTCATGCAATTTTGTGTAGATGTCTACAACTGGGGTGACCAGGCATTCAATGGCGTCGATACGACCTATGTGGCATCGACAGGTCGTCGTTGGAAGGCAGAGATACGCAACGACAACTGGGCAGACAGCTATGCATTCCTATTCGACAAGACACCTATCCGTATGCTTTCCGACATCAAATGCAATGTGGGGGGCTATCTCACCTATATGGCTGTCAGCGTCGGCTATGCTTTTGACTTTGGTAACATCATCGGCAACAAGCCGTCCAATCACAAGAAAATGGAGTTTAACTTCAGTTGTGCTCGTTTCTCAATCGATGCCTACTACTCTCGCAACGACGATGGCACGATAATTCGCCACTTCGGTCACTACGACAGTGGACGATGGTTTGCTTATCCGTTCTCTGACCTAAGACTCGAGACATATGGTGTCGATGCCTACTACTTCATCAACAATCGCAAGTACTCTCAAGGTGCAGCCTATAAGTTCTCAAAGATACAGCGTCGCAGTGCCGGATCGTTGATAGTGGGTGTGTCGGCTGCTCACTATGATATTGATATGGACTTCACGAGTCTGCCTCATGATATGCTTATCTATCTGCCGACCGACCAGCGTCGCTACATCTTCAACTATTGGGACTATTGCTTCCTTGTCGGTTATGGCTACAACGTCGTTCTCAATAAGCACTTGCTATTCAATATCACAGGGTTGCCGTCAATCGGTCTGAAACGTTCGCTACACAGTGCGACTGTCGACGAAGACCGCGACCGTTTCTCGATGAATCTCAAAGGTAAATTATCGCTCGTCTACAACAATCAAGACTTCTTTGCCGGAATGTTTGGCAAGTTTGATGGTCGATGGTTTATGGGTGAAGAATACCAGTTTTTCAACACTATTGCCTCGCTATCGGTCAGTGTCGGTGTCAGATTTTGATAGTAAATCAAGGAAATAACTTGTAATTGCACGAAAAATTTGCGTAACTCAAGGAAAAGTCTTACCTTTGCACCGCAAATTTGCCTTCTACGGGCATCAGCGGATGCAGGAATGGTGGAATGGTAGACACGAAGGACTTAAAATCCTTTGGCCTTTATCGGCTGTGCGGGTTCGAGTCCCGCTTCCTGTACTCCTCAGCGGTTTCCAAATCGGAAGCCGCTTTTTTTATGTCTATGTGTGTAGGTGATGGGTGCAATCTTATGGGATCAATACTTATTGATTGCTGGAATTTTTCTGCTGTATAGAGCTTATATCGTCTGACGGGGTTAGGGGTGGGAGATGCGGTGGAGACGGATTTGGGAGGATTGGTAGGGGAATTGGATTGTCATCAGCAGATTGTTTTCGACTGAGGCGATGAGGTCTTTGGATAGGGGCATCATGTTGGAGTCCCACCATGTGATGTGGTAGTTGCCGCCGAATTTTGTCGGTGTCAGTCGGGCTTTGAGCATTCCTTCACGCCATGTGCCTGAGTTGATGTCTGCTCCCGAGATGTAGATGAGGTCGTAGCCCTTACCGTTGCGAATCAATGCAAATGTGTAGTTGCCACCCAAGCGAAGAAGGTCGTCGTCGAGTGAGCGATCGAGTAGGGCCCAGTAGCCCTCCAGTGGATCGACCGATTGATTGAAATGTGATGCAATAGACTCAGAGTTCCACTCGGTCATAAGTGCTGCTTGAGGGTAAGTGCTGATAAGCAGTTGACTACGCTCTATCTGTAGTTGTGCTGCCGGATGGGTGATATAGCCCATGTGAGCAACATCAAAGTCTGCAATTTTGTGGGAAATAGTTTTCTTCAAGTATCGCGAGCCGATGCTGACAGAGAATGTGTCGCCGTGTCGTTCCATCACGATAGTGTTGGAAAGGGTGAAAGGCTCGATCTCAGGGTAGTTGATGGTGTCGCTTTGGAGAATACTGTCGTTGAGGGATAGTGTTGCCAAGATGGCATCTTGGGCAGTGTATTCCCAGTCGGAAGTGGCAATGGTCTTGAATGTGGCTGCGACACGATTGCCGGCACTGTCGATAGCGACGATGCCCCATGCAGGATGGACGATGGAGTGTCGTTTGCCATTGTTGTCGCGATAGTGGTAGCGACGATTGCGGAGATTGTTGAGGCTGCTGAGACGGGTGGTCAATGTGAAGTCGTCACAGTGTCTTATCTCGCAGTCTGCCACATCAAGGCGAATGGTGTCGGAAATGTTGGTGATTGTCCACACGGAGTCGCTCGGCAGATGGCAGAGTTCACGCAAGTCGTGGTGACTGTCCCATGGCGAATAGAATGCCGATGTGTATAAGACTGAGAAGACTAAAAGGAGGGAGGGGATGAGGACTCGCTTCATGGCGAAATCAGAGTATTTCGGTGAAACTTTTGACGATGCCGACAAGAGCGAAAATCAAGATGATAGAGCCGATGATGCGATTGATCAGCCACATGGAGCGAATGTTGAAATGTGCGCGTACCTTGTCAACGAAGTAGGTGACAAAGTACCACCATAGCGTGGCTCCGGCGAATATGAACAGAAATCCTGTGATGTAGTGGAAGAATCTGTGGTCGGTGTGCATGAAATTAAATCGTGCAAAGAGACCGATGACGAGGAAGAGTATGAACGGATTGGAGAATGTGAAGAGAAATCCGGTCAGAATATCTTTTTTGAGCGATGAGATGCCCGACGACTGACTTTTCAGTTGCCCCGACGGATTTTTCTTGAATAGGTAGATGGCAAATCCGATGAGCACCACGCTGCCGATGATCTGAATAATCTCTTGATGGCGGTCGAGGAAGCCTTCGATGAATGAGAGACCGAAGCCTGTCAGAAGGCAATAGAAGATGTCGGATAAAGCGGCTCCGACGCCTGTGTAAAATCCCGACCAACGACCTTTGTTGAGCGTGCGTTGGATACATAATATGCCCACAGGTCCCATTGGGGCTGATACGATTATCCCAATGGCAAGACCGCTGAAAACCATGTGTAGCAAACTATCTATCATCGTAGTCGAAGAATTTATCTCGCAAAGATAACAAAAAATCTCTACATAAGGATTAAAATCCCTTAATATTGGCAGAAAACTGCGAATATTAGATGATTATCGAGTAATAATATAGCCCCCGGCAGGGCTTGGAATGCAGTTGTAGGGCTGAAGACGATACTTGACTTCGCCTGTCAATGCTTCGCCGGCAATCGGTGCACCCCCTGCTGAAATGACATCGTAGCGTGATCCACACATCGGGCAGACAGCATCGAGGTTGGAGTCGTCGATGACTACTCTGATGTCGCGCTTGCATTCGACCGGGCACGCCAAGTCGTAAGCCAACGGCACATTTGTCTCTGCTGTGAATGGATCCATGCCCCCTATCAACAGTACTCCGCCATAGCCTGTGTAGGTCGCCTCGGTGAAGGGGAAGTTGTGAGGCTCACGAGTCTCACGGATAAAATAGCGGTAGATGCCGAAGCCTCCGACGCCGTATGTGTTCCAAAGGCCGGTGTTGTCGAGTCGGATATTGACCGAGAGAGCCGGTATGCGACGATTGTCGATTGTCTCGCAGCCGGTGGTAAGAACGACGATACAGATGAGCAGAATGGTCTTGACGATGTGTTTCATGAGATGAACGAGTGAAAATAAACGACCGCATTGAATCCCTCAAGGGTAGAGGATCGGTCAATGCGGTCGATGTATGAATGTGAGTATTAGTCGTTGAATGGGATAACTGAAAGCACCGAGCCGAACTGGTCGACCACCTTTTGCAACGGACCTGCCACCATAGGCTTCAACATAGCCGGAATGTCGGCGTTGATGATGGTCTGTTGACGACAGTTGTCGCCATCAGCCTTGAGGTGAAGCTCGAGGGTGAGCGACAATGGGAGGTCGGCAGCTTTGAGCTTGATAAGGCTTGGCTCACGCTTCTCTGCCACGACAAACTTTACTGCACCTGTCGGGCCACCTTGAAAGGCGATAGAATCAGCAGTCACCTCGATGCTCTTGAATTGCTCCATCTTGTCGGCAGGAATCTTGTCAGCCGGAATTTTGTCAAGGAAGCTCTTGAAGTTTTCGAGGTTTGACAACTTTGCATAGACACGCTCTATCGGAGCATAAAGCGTAGTCTCAGGGCTCTTAAACTCTGCCATAATTAGATTTTAGTCTTGTTGTTAGGAGTCCAATTAGCAGGGTCTTTGCGCCATTCTTTGAGAGTCTCGAGGTCGCTTTCTTGGATATAGTTGGTCTCAAGAGCAGCTTCGAGCATGGCAGTGTAGTTAGAGACAGTGAGGAGTTTCACGTTAGCCTTCTCAAAGTTTTCGATAGCGAGAGGGAATTGATATGTGAAGATAGCGACCATGCCGACAACTTCGCAACCTGCCTTACGGATAGCTTCCACAGCCTTGAGTGAGCTGCCACCTGTAGAGATGAGGTCTTCGATAACGACCACCTTTTGACCAGGGATAAGGTTGCCTTCGATGAGGTTTTCAAGACCGTGATCCTTTGGAGCCGAACGCACATAAACATAAGGGAGTGAAAGAGAGTCAGCCACCAATGCACCCATAGCGATAGCGCCTGTTGCGACACCTGCCACTGCGTCAACTTCAGGGAAGTTTTCGAGAATCATGCGGCTCATCTCAATCTTGATGATGCTGCGGATATCGTGGTAAGAGAGAGTCTTACGATTGTCGGTGTATATAGGTGAGTTCCAACCTGATGCCCATGTGAAAGGATTGTTTGGCTGAAGTTTGATTGCACTGATTTGCAACAATTTCTCAGCAAGTAGACGTTCTGGTAATTTCATTGTGATATAGTTTTAATTGTTTGTATTTTGCTTAATGTGCGAAATTACGAAAAAAAATTAATACTTCCGTCCTATTTGCGATAAAAAATGGTCGCAAACGATAGAAACATGTAGTTTTAGACTGCAATCATTGCAGACGCTTGGAGAGAGCATCGAGTTCGGCGCGTTCTTTATGAGTGAGCGACTTGTAGCCAGACTGCTTGATTTTGTCGAGAAGTTCGTCAAGTCGATTCATGTCGTCGCGACGGCTTTGCATCGCAGAAGCTACCTTGTCGACCTTTATGCGACGCTGCTCTTTCTTCGCTTTGCGTCTCTCTGACAGACGGCTGAATATTTTGGTCACATCGCGACCTCTGCGAAGCATCAGTCCAAACCATGCACCTGCTATGACGCCACCGATATGAGCCACTTCGCCACCTGCATTGCCGCCGCCGGTGCCGATCACTGCAAGCACGATGGTGATGATAGCTATCCATCGGAGTCTGACAGGACCTATCAGCAGAAGGTTGAGACGATAGTCGGGTGAACGGAATGCCGCGGCTGTCATCACTGCCAACACCGATGCTGATGAACCGCAAAGCATGGCATAGTTGTGAGAGAAGGCCGGCACGAGATTGTAGACGGCTAAGTAGAGCAGTCCGCCGACTAATCCTCCGACGATGTAGAGCCATAGCAAGTGACGCTCTGAAAGAGTGAGTAGCAACACTTGTCCAAACCAATAGAGACACAACATGTTGAACAGCAGATGCAACAGATTGTACTGCGTAATCATGTAGGTGACCAGTGTCCATGGATGGTGCAAGAATGCGCTGATGTCGGAGGGCAGAGAGAGGTAGCTTTGTAAGCTGAACCCAATGCCTGTCCACTTCATAGCCGCACTCGTCAATCCGACCACGGCAAAGAGCACAACATTGATGACAATGAGCCATCTGAGCACACTGTCGTTGCTGAAAAAGCGTCGTATCGTGTTAGTAAAATGTGCCACCGCCTAAGATGCCTTTCTTTTTCCAATAAAGTAATAATAGCAAGCCGAACAGCATACCACCAAGGTGGGCAAAGTGAGCCACCGAGGCCATCGTGCCGCTGACGCCGTAGAAGAATTCTAACACGGCATATCCCATTACCATCCACTTAGCCTTGATCGGCACAGGGATAAACATCATATAGAGTGGCATATTTGGGAAGACAAATGCGAAGCCGAGCAATATGCCAAAGATAGCACCTGACGCACCGACCACCGGAGTATACATCGCTTGGTGAATCATGCGGCAATATTCGTCGGCGTAGGTCTTGCCTTGCAGGAAGACGCCGTAGCCCTCGTTGACTACCATTCTGATAGCCTCTTCCGGCAAGTGGTTTTGGGCATAGATGATGCTAATCATAGCCGACACTTCTTGCACTAAGGCAGCGCCGATGCCACACACGAAGTAGAAGATGAAGAATCGTTTAGCCCCCCATACGCTTTCAAGCAGTCGCCCAAACATGAAGAGCGAAAACATATTGAAAAACAAATGCGTAAAACCTCCATGCAGAAACATGTAGGTCACCAACTGTGCCGGATTGAAGTCGGGAGAGTCCCAATAATGCAACGCTAAGGTGCGTGTCATGATACCTTCAAAGTTGGGCACAAGATACATCACCGCCAGCATTAAAACGTTGATGATAAGCAGATTTTTAGTAACCGGTGGGATCATCTGCAGAAAACCACCTCTTGAATTTCCAAACATACTGCAAAATTACTATTTTCTTCAGAATTAACGCTCATTTCTCTTAAAAAACGGAAAAATGAGCCATTTTTTTAATTTTTCACAAAAATTAATTTGTCACGTTCGATTTTAGTAGTATATTTGCCTGCAAATTAGCAACTTTCATAAAATCTAAATTATTTGATTATGAACAAAACTGAATTAATCAACGAAATCGCTGCAAAGGCAGCATGCAACAAAGGCGTAGCAAAAGCAACTCTCGAAGCAACTCTCGAAGCAATCTCAGAAGCTCTCGCAAAAGAAGATAAGGTAGCCCTCATCGGTTTCGGTACTTTCTCTGTAGTTGAGCACGCTGCTCGCACAGGCTTCAACCCAAGCACTAAGGAAAAAATTGAAATCCCTGCTCGTAAGTCTATCAAGTTCAAACCAAGCGCAGAATTGGGTAAGTAAAATTTTCTGACACAACGTTTTATAAACCTCTCGGTCCGACCACCGGGAGGTTTTGTTTTTTTCTTGTGAGGTGTGAATCTATTGTCGGGGTAGTGGTGGTTTTCTATGGAAGATATGATTGTCGAGTCGGATTGCTATCGAAGTGATGTCGGCTCTCTGCGAAAGATATAGTCGCCGCTGACAATCATATAGGCTTGGGGTGGAAAATTAAGATTTAACATTTGTTTTGATGTGAGTGCAAGAGTGTTGCATTGGTGCAGGGTTAACTTTGCATCGTAAACCTCAAAAACTCACAGTCATGAAGAAGATTACCTACGGCGACAAGATTTATGCAAGATTGGTCCTTAACGGCAATAAGGTGGTGGAAATTATCCTTGACGATATCGCTACGATGACCGACCTTATAGGTGAAGTTCGTGCGTTGACTCTCAAACTTCGCGGTCTTGCCAAACTTTATATTCGCAATATGACACAAGGTTGGAGCATGGAGCGTCCTTTGATGCTTTACACCGGCAAGTTTGGCTCTGTCGCTTAATCATATGGGGGTGAATGCCTTGCGTATCCGACAACGGTCGCATAGCGAAGTCCTATGATAGGACTTCTCAACTCAGCATGGTGGATTGCTGTGTGTATGGACTATTGTGGTGTCGCTGCAAGGGTGAGGATTGACACTTGCGTGTCGGGGATACGCAAGACGGCTTGTGCGGCTGCGATGAGTGTGGCACCTGTGGTGCAGACATCGTCGACGAGCAGAATGTGGCGACCCTTCAATTCATCGGGGTGTCGGACAGAGAAGATGTCGCGAGTGTTTTGCCAGCGTTGGTAGTGGTCCTTAGATGTCTGTGTCGAGTGACTTTTGCTTGCATACAAGATGGTCGACACGGGACGGTCGATGACCGACGAGATGCCTTTGGCAAGCATATGACTTTGATTGTAGCCGCGTTTGGCGTGTTTTGTGAAGTGTAGAGGGACCGGGATTATCAGGTCGATATCATTGAAGAACCCGGTGGTCAATAGTTGCTCAGCCATGGTGCGTCCCATGAATCGGGCAAGAGAGGGGAATCCTTTGTATTTAAAGTCTTGAATGATGGTGGCGACTCCCGAGTCGCGGGTGTAGATATACATCGCTGTGGCTTTCCGGAACTTAACGACGCCGGCGAAGCGTTGCTCCATAGGGTTGAGCGTGATGCGATGGTAGTGGGTCGTGGGTAGTTGCGACAGACATCGTTGGCAGACGTGTTGCTCATGTCGGGCGAGGTGGCACTTGCAGACGTGACACTTGCGAGGAAGCAACAGGGCGATTATGTCGTGCAGGGGATTCATCGTTGTGAGCGTATGTCGTTGATAGCTTGAATGATAAGCCCTGGTTCATAGCCACGCGACATCATCTGACGGCAGATTTTGTTGCGTTCTTCGTAGTCGTCGATGTTATAGCGTTTGGAGCGAGAAAGAATCATCGTGTTGAGGTTGCTCAAGTAGGTTGAAAGGTCTATCTGCTCGATGGCTTGGTCGATGGCATATGAAGGGATATGCTTTTGTCGCAGAGCAAGTCGGATTTTGATACGGCCCCAACCACTGAAGCGTACCTTGTCGTTGGTAAACGCACGAGCAAAACGCTCGGTGTCGATGTATTTGTGATCAAATAAGTAGTCGATGATTTGGTCGTGATGAGTCGGCTCAAGTCCCCAGTTGAATAGTTTTTCGCGGATTTCGCTTTCGCAGTGTTCGGCCCTGCTGCAAATGTCGGCGGCACGGAGCAGAGCAGCCTGAGGGTCAATGCTTTTTACTCGCTTGCTCATTGCTCTGACTGCTTTTTGGTAGCCACGGCAAAGCGTTTGCGATTGTGGATATCGAGGCGTATTTCGGTGTCGGTAAATCCTTTTTCGTCGAGCATTTCCATCATGGCATCGGCAAATAGGGGGTTGATCTCAAAATATAGTTTGCCCTCGTTGCGAAGAGCCACCATGGCATAATCGGCTATAGCCTTGTAGAAACTAAGCGGGTCGTCGTCGGATACGAATAGAGCTGTATGTGGTTCATAGTCAAGTACATTGGCTTCCATGTCGGCCTTCTCGCTAAGCACGATATAGGGAGGGTTGCTGACCACAATGTCGAGCGTGTCTTGCTCGGGCATCAGAGTGAAAATGTCGCCTGTGTAGAATGACGCACGATGGGCTTTGAGACGCTTGGCATTTTCTTTGGCAATTTCGACTGCCTTGAGCGAAATGTCGATGCCTGTCACAATAGAGAATGGTAGGTTGAAAGCCAAAGCGATGGCGATGCAGCCGCTGCCTGTGCCGATGTCGAGCACTTGAAGGTCGTCGACCTTGCCATAGTCTTTGAGAATCATCTCAACGAGTTCCTCGGTCTCTTGGCGAGGAATGAGAGTATCGGGAGTGACCTTGAAAGTATAGCCGAAGAATCGACCTTCACCGACGATATATTGTATAGGTTCGTGGTTTTTGAGTCGCGTCAGAATCTGATCAATCTGAGATGTGATGAAGTCGGAGAGTATCTCATCACGATGCATTACGATGTCGACAGGTGACCAGCCTTTGAGGTGGTCAAAGATTATACGGATAATGCCTTCAATCTCGTTGGAAGGGTAGATGTCCGATAGTTCGTGTCGTATTTTCTTCAGATTTGATAACATGATTGCAAGTTTCCTTAAAAATCTCCTCAGTCAAAATTCATAAATCACCACAAAGCAATTTATAGAAGTTCCCTTAGGTCGGAGTAGTGATGTTTTGTAGTGGCAAAATTAATGACTTAATATCAAATTTCCAAACATAAAAGATTTAAAATTTATTGTGTGTTGGTGCAGAGGAGGTTAGGTTTTCTGCAGTCGGACCGGAAACGGGTTGATGGAGTGAGAATTGTCGGCGATAGCTTTGTGTGTTTGCTGTTTTAATGTTATCTTTGCATAAAATACTCGACACTATGGAAATCAGAGAAGAATATATGCGTCGTGCGCTGCATCTGGCATCGAAAGGTGCCGGAAGGGTTTCGCCCAATCCTATGGTGGGCGCTGTGATAGTGCGTGGCGATAAGATAATAGGTGAGGGGTGGCATCGCCGTTGTGGCGAGGCTCATGCCGAGGTTAATGCGGTGGCTTCGGTGGCTGATAAAGAGCTGCTTAAGGACTCTACAATGTATGTCACACTTGAGCCGTGTTCGCATTATGGTAAGACTCCGCCGTGTGCCGAACTCATCATCCGTTGCGGCATTCCGCGTGTTGTTGTTGGAGTGTTGGATCCGTTTGAGAAGGTCAGCGGCAGAGGTGTCAAGATGTTGAGAGATGCCGGAGTGGAAATCGAGGTGGGACTGCTTGAAGATGAGTGTCGAAAGATCAATCGACGATTCATGGCAGCCCATAGCCAAGGTCGACCATTTATCATGCTTAAATGGGCTCAAAGTGCCGACGGATTTATGTCGCGAGTTGACGGCACGCCTGTGGCATTGTCCAACCCGTTGTCGCGCATGATGATGCACCGAGAGCGTTCGCTTTATGATGCCATCATGGTCGGTACGACTACGGTCATCACCGACAATCCCCGACTGACGGTCAGAGACTGGTGTGGCGATAGTCCGCGATGTGTGACATTCAATCAGCATGGTCGATTGCCCGTAGACTCACACATAGCATGTGGAGAGCGTTCGATAATTCTGACCGAGTGTCTTCCTTTGGAAGAGCAGATGCGTCGACTCTACAAGGAGCATGGCGTCACATCGTTGATGGTCGAGGGTGGGGCATGCTTGTTGCAAAGTTTTATCAATGCCGGACTGTATGACGATGTGAGAGTCGAGATATCGACTGTCGTGCTCGGTGACGGTGTCAAAGCTCCAAGCTTGGATTGTGAAAAAGTCTTGTCGCAGACCATCAGAGGCAATGAAATTCACCTCAAAAGCAGTTAAAAATTTCTAAAAACGAGATTTATTGCACTTTGCTGTCGAAATGATGCTGAATTTTAAAGAAGAAATGCTAAATTTGCAGTTTGAAATAGTGTGAATGCCTGTGGGCATACGCCACTCGGTAAATATAAAAGCAAGAAAAATAGCATAATGAGAATACAGCAATTATGGATTTCGACATTGGTGAGCCTGCTTGTTTTTGCAGGTTTGGCAAGTTGCAACACTACTAAAGAGGACGATCCGGACTATTCGATTTCGTCGAATGTCGCCGTGTCCAATTTCTATATCAAGAAGGGTACCGGAGGATTGTCGAATATAGATTCGGTGTTTTTCTCGATTGATCTCAATCGACGATTGATTTTTAATGCCGACTCATTGCCAAAGGGCACTGATGTCACTCGTCTTATCCCCGTCATTTCGTTGCCGGGCTCGGCTTCTCAAGTGCGAATCATCATGGAAGGTGGTACATACCGCACAGGCGAAGTCGACTATATCGAAAATCCTACCGACTCTATCGACTTTACAGGTAGGGTTACGCTGTCGATATTGGCACAAGATGGTGTCAGCGCATGCGACTATCTTGTGAAGGTCAATGTGCATCAGATGGAGCCCGACTCACTCTGGTGGGACCGATTGGCTGTGACCGAATTGCCTGCTCGTCTTCCTAATCCGATAGCACAGCGCACAGTCGATTTCGATGGTCATGTGACAACATTCGTGGCTGAAAATGATGGCACTTACACTATGTCGTACACCGACGAGCCATCGTCTGCTCAGTGGGTCAACCAAAAGATTGATTTCGGTTTCGTGCCTGATCTGCGATCTGTGGCTGCGACCGACGACAGACTGTACGTCCTCAGCGACGAGGGTATGTTGTATGAGTCGGTTGATGGTGTGACTTGGAATGCGACATCTCAGCAGTGGAATGGCATCATCGGTGGCTATCAAGACAGATTGCTCGGCTTGGTGAAGACTGCCGACGGTATTTATCATGCTGAATACCCTGTGTCAGAGGGATTTGTGCAAGAAAAAGTCGATGAGGAGTTCCCTGTCGAAGGATACTCACAATTTCATATTTATAGCAATAAATGGATGGAGTCGCCGACAGGTCTGTTGACCGGTGGGATGACACAATCGGGTCGCTTGACCGGTGCGACATGGGGCTATGACGGCAAGATGTGGGCAAAGCTCAGCACACACGAAGCTCCGGCTGTGAAGGGTGGCACGATGATTCCCTACTTTGTCTATCGCAACAATTCGGCACTTTGGTTGTCGACCGAATATAGCATTTGGATGTTTGTCGGAGGACAATTGGCCGACGGCACGTTCAATCGCAAGATGTATATGACCTATGACAATGGTGTCAATTGGATAGTGTGTGGCGATCTTATGCAGTTGCCGGACTATATCCCGGGCATGATGAACACTGATTGTGCCATCGTGTCGGTCGCAATGTCGGGCAACTTTGAGCCAGAGGGTTGGACAGCGAAGGCATCAAAGAATCTTCCGGGTTGGTATCGTGTCAACTATGAAGTCGACGGATATGATGTGGCATGGGAGTGTCCATACATCTACCTCTTCGGTGGTCAAGATGCCGATGGTGTCACCTACAATACCGTTTGGAAGGGAGTGCTTAATCGATTGACATTCGTTCCTATATTTTAATAGAACATAGAGTGAAGAAGATATTAGGCATATTGATGATCGCTATCGCGTGTCTTGCGTTGAATCCGTCAAAGGCTTCGGCGCAGGAGGACTATCGTTTTGATATAGGTGGCGGTGTCGGTATGACAGGATATCTTGGAGATGCCAATCCGAGCAACTTGCTGAAGTATCCGAGTTGGAATGCTGAGGCGTTGTTGCGCTACATCATCAATCCTCGCATGGCATTGAAGACCAATTTCTATGTCGGAGGATTGAAAGGTAATTCGGCAGACATGGAGAATGTCTATCCCGATAATAAGACATACGAATTTACGACCACATTCTATGAGTTGGGAGAAATGTTTGAGTTCAATTTCTTCAACTATGGCATGGGTCAATCCTATAAGAAACTCAAGAGATTTACGCCATACATTGCAGCGGGTTTCGGTCTTATGCTCTGGCAGACAGAGGGCAAGCCGATGTTCTCGTTCAATATTCCTATCGGAGTGGGTGTGAAGTACAAATTAAACAAACGCCTCAATCTCGGGCTTGAATTTATGATGAAGAAATGTTTTAGCGACAAACTTGACGGTGCGGATCTTGCTGACCCTTACGGCATCAAGAGCTCATTTGCCAAAAACACCGACTGGTATTCGACCTTGACATTCACCATCACATACGAGTTCAGCAAACGTTGCGAGGTGTGTCACTACAAAGAATAACAAAAACGATGGATGCATTAGATAAAAAGTTAGAACAGATCGATATGATGCGCTTGCCACGCCACGTCGCCATGATTATGGACGGAAATGGTCGTTGGGCAAAGCTTAGAGGTCAAGACCGATGCATGGGTCACGTCGAAGGCGTGAATTCAGTCAGAAAGGTCACAGAGTTGTCGTCCGATTTGGGGATCGACTACCTCACTCTATATGCGTTTTCTACCGAGAACTGGAATCGACCACAAGAGGAGGTCGACACTTTGATGCATCTTATCGGGATGGCTATCGAGCGTGAAACACCCGACTTGATTAAGAACAATGTCCATCTCAATCTCATCGGTGCACTTGACCGAATGCCTCAAGAAGCCTACGATCGACTTCATCGTTGCGAACTTGCGACTGCTCACTGCAACGGATTGACTCTGACCTTGGCATTGAGTTACTCAGGTCGATGGGAAATCGTCGATGCTGTCAAGAAGATTGCGCAAGATGTCAAGGAAGGAAGCCTCGATCCGTCGCAGATAGATGATGCGACGATTCAGCGTTGCCTTGCGACCTACGATATGCCCGACCCCGACTTGCTGATTCGCACCGGAGGCGACAATCGTGTCTCCAACTATCTGCTTTGGCAGATTGCCTATAGCGAACTCTATTTCACTCCTACGCTTTGGCCCGATTTCGGCAAAGAAGCGTATGCTGATGCCTTGATAGCTTATCAGCAGAGAGAGCGTCGATTTGGCAAGACAAGCGAGCAAGTGCAAGAGGATAATAAGATAATTAAATAAGAAAAAAGATACGCAATATAATAATGGATAAGAGCTTAAGGCTAATAGCATTAATCATCGCATTGGTTGCGACCGGAGGGTTGCATTTCAATGCATTCGCACAGTCGACATCAATCGACGGCGACACTATCTACAGCCCCAATGTCATATATTCTCCGATTCCAAAGGTCTATGAGATAGCCGACATCAAAGTCAGTGGTATTGACCACGTCGACGATTATGTCATCATCGGCTACTCCGGTCTGTCTGTCGGTGAGAGGATAGAGATACCGGGCGATGCGATCACCAATGCGGTCAAGAGATTCTATCGCCAAGGCCTTTATTCTAAGGTGCAGATTAAGCTCGACAAGGTGGTGGGCGACAAAGCGTGGTTGGAAATCGTGCTTCGTCAGCAACCTCGTATGTCGGAGATGAGATTTGAAGGCGTCAAGGGTAGCGAGAAGAAGGACATCGAAGAGCGTCTGAGCATGGTTTCAGGTCAGCAGATTACACCTAATATTATCGCACGCGCTGAGCAGATTATCCGCAATTACTACGATGCCAAGGGTTTCAAAAATGCGTATATCAAGGTCGATCAGCAGCCTGACCTTAGCAAGGAAAATCAGGTGATTCTCACAGTCAGAGTCAATAAAAACAATCGTGTGAAGGTCAACAAAATCTATATCGATGGCAATGAAGTCTTGACCGACAACAAGATTAAGCGCACGATGAAGAAGACCAACGAGAATGGCAACATATTGAATCTCTTCCGTCAGAAAAAGTTTGTAGATTCAGACTTTGCCGACGATAAGAATCGCATCATTCAGAAGTACAACGAACTCGGTTATCGCGATGCCAAGATTCTCAGCGATAGTGTAGTGCCGTTTGATGATAAGCATGTCGATGTCTATCTCAAGGTGGAAGAGGGTCAGAAGTATTTCATCAGCGACATTCGTTGGGTGGGTAATACGGTCTACGCAACTGATGACCTTAATGCGGTGCTCGGTATCTATCCCGGTGATGTCTACAACCAGAAACTCCTGAATAAGCGTACTCAAGAAGATGAAGATGCGGTGGCCAACTTGTATCTCGACAAGGGTTATCTCTTCTTCCAACTTGTGCCAATCGAGGAGAATATCAAGGGCGACAGCATTGCGCTTCAGATGCGTGTGATGGAAGGTCCTCAGGCTCGTATCAATCAAGTGATTATCAACGGTAACGACCGTCTCTATGAAAAGGTGATCCGTCGTGAATTGCGTGTGCGTCCGGGCGAATTGTTCTCTAAGTCTGACTTGATGCGTTCGGCTCGTGAAATCGCTCAGACCGGTCACTTCAACCCTGAAAACATGGACATCCGTCCTCAACCAAACGAAAGCGACGGTACGGTCGACATTTTGTTCAACCTTGAGTCGAAGGCCAACGACCAGATTGAGTTCTCTGCCGGTTGGGGTCAGACAGGTATCACAGGTCGATTGGCGTTGAAGTTCACCAACTTCTCGATGAAGAATCTCTTCAACCCAAGCACCTACAAGGGTATCATTCCGCAGGGTGAAGGTCAGACGTTCACCGTGTCGGTGCAGACCAACGCCAAGTACTATCAGCAGTATAGTATCTCGTTCCTCGATCCATGGTTTGGCGGCAAGCGTCCTAACTCGCTTTCAGTCTCTGCTTACTACAGCCGTCAGACAGGTATCAACTCAAGCTACTACAACTCCAACTGGGCTAACGCCTACAATAGTTCGCTCTACGGCTATCAGTATGGCTACAATTCCGACTATTACACCTACTCATATCAGAATGCCTATGACCCTAACAAGGTGCTTCAGATGGCAGGTGTGAGCCTCGGTTTCGGTAAGCGTCTCAGCTGGCCTGACGACTATTTCACATTCCAAGCCGAATTCAGCTACCAGTGGTATTACCTCAAGAATTGGGACTACCTCTACTATATGAACAACGGTGTATCCAACAGTATCGTGGTCGGATTGACATTGGCTCGTTCAAGTATCGACAACCCTCTTTACACTCGTCGCGGTAGTACATTCTCACTCAGCGTGCAAGCGACTCCACCTATGTCGTCGTTCGTCAATAAGGATTGGAAAGCGCTCTACTATGCCGGTACAGATGCTGCCAAGAAGGAGATGTACCAATGGATCGAATACTGGAAAATCAAGTTTAAGAGCAAGACATTTACTCCGCTCACCGACCCTGATGGTCAATGGACACTCGTGCTCATGACTCGCGCCGACTTCGGTCTTCTCGGTTACTACAACAAGTATGTCAAGACACCTTTTGAGACATTCTATGTCGGTGGTGACGGTATGACCGGCGGTTACACCTATGCGACGGAGACAATCGGTATGCGTGGTTACGAAAATGGTCAGTTCACTCCATGGGGTAAGGAAGGCTACGCTTATGGTCGCTTCACACTTGAGCTCCACTTCCCATTCATGCTCTCGCCTTCGACCACAATCTATGGTATCGCATTTGCTGAAGCCGGCAACTCATGGACAGATGTCAAAGACTTCTCTCCATTCGACCTCAAGCGCAGTGCCGGTGTCGGTGCTCGTATCTACCTCCCGATGGTCGGTTTCATGGGTATCGACTGGGCATATGGTTTCGATAAGGTGTATGGCGTAAGAGGTGGTTCACACTTCCACTTCATTCTCGGTCAGGAATTCTAACAGAGAGTGCGACGGATTAAACTATCCTGTTCGATGGTTGTCTATAGGAAAGAACGTTAACAAATAAAATTAGGATATGAAGAAATTATTTTTAGCATTGATAGTCTGCATTTGTGCAGCAGCATCGGCATCGGCGCAAAAGTTTGCACTTGTCGATATGGAGTATATCCTCCGCAATGTGCCGGCCTATGAAATGGCTAATGAGCAGCTCAACCAAGTGTCTCAACGCTGGGAGAAAGAGGTGACAGAGTTGGCTAAGGAGGCTGAAACCATGTACAAGAACTATCAGTCGGACATGGTCTTCCTCACTGATGAGCAGAAGAAAAAGCGCGAAGAAGAGATCGTGAAGAAAGAAAACGAAGTCAAAGATTTGCGTCATAAATACTTCGGTCATGAAGGCGAACTCTATAAGAAACGCCAGTCGCTAATGAAGCCTATCCAAGAAGATATCTATAACGCAGTCAAAAAGGTGGCTGATGAGAAAGGCTATCAAGTGATTTTCGACAGAGCATCATCGCAGAGCATCGTTTTTGCCTCTCCGAGAGTCGATGTGAGCAATGAAGTGCTCGAGAAATTGGGATATTCGAAATAAAATGAGTAATTTTGTGCCGAATTTTTCGAAAGTAGAATTAACAAGTTAAAAAAAGAATAGAAATGTTGAAGAAAATCTTACTTGCCGTGCTCGTTGCATTGCCAATGATGGTATCGGCTCAGACAGTGAAAATCGGTCTCGTAGACGCAAACGCAGTGATGGCGTCACTCCCAGCTTACACAGAAGCAACTACTAAGCTTGAGACTATTGCAAAGAAATATGAAGAGGAAAGCCGCAAGCTCCAAGCTGAGTTGCAACGCCTCTATGAAGAATACCAAGCTATGGGTCAGGATGCACTTCCTGCTATCCGCGAACGCAAGGAGCAAGACATCGTTGCTTGCCAACAGAAGATCGAAAGCTTCAATATGAAGGCTCGTGAAGACCTCAATCGTCAACAAGAAGCTGAAATGTCGCCAATCATGGCAAGCGTTCAAAACGCTATCCAGTCAGTAGGCAAGGAAGGTGGTTATGCCATCATTCAAGACCTCGCGGCAGTATACTTCTACGGTGCACCTGCTGAAGACATCACAGCTGCTGTCAAAGCGAAGCTTGGTGTTAAGTAACTAAGACGCACTTACAGGAATTAAAATCATTTTGTCATAATGCGAGGCAGTGTGTCCTCGCATTATTTGTATGAAGCCCCTGAGAAGGCAAAGTGCTTTTTGCTTGGTCATCGCTGTCTTGTGGCGAAATCGCGTGACCGATAGACGTTTTCTAAAGCAATAGCCGACTTAGGGTATCGATTGAAATTCTCTAAAAACTAATGTTATGTCTTGCAATTCATCATCGGCGATTGGTCCAATCGGAGTGTTTGACTCCGGCTATGGCGGACTGACGATACTCAAGGAGATACGACGAGTGCTCCCCGACTATGACTACCTCTATCTCGGCGACAATGCGAGAGCCCCCTACGGTACGCGCTCCTTCGATGTGGTCTATGAGTTTACGCTTCAGGCCGTGCGTTATCTTTTTGCACAGGGTTGTCAATTGGTTATATTGGCTTGCAACACGGCCTCTGCCAAAGCATTGCGCACTATTCAGCAGCACGATCTCCCGTCTATCGACCCATCGCGTCGCGTGCTTGGCGTCATACGCCCGACGGTCGAAAAGATTATCGGCATGAGCCAAAGTCGCCATGTCGGCGTTATGGGTACGCCCGGCACTATCAACAGCCGTAGCTACGAACTTGAGGTCGCAAAGCTCGACGAGACGATTGCTGTCTATGGTCAGCCATGCCCTATGTGGGTGCCATTGGTCGAAAATCGTGAGGCAGACTCTCCGGGTGCCGACTATTTCGTCAAGAAATATATCGACTCGTTGATGAGCAAGTGTCAGCAGATCGACGCTGTGGTCTTGGCATGCACTCATTATCCGATTTTATTGCCCAAAATCAAACAATTTATGCCTTCGTCGGTTAATATAGTGAGTCAGGGTGCTATCGTGGCCGATAGCCTCAGCGACTACTTGCGACGTCATCCTGAGATGGCAGAGCGTTGTGGCAAGGGTGGTGAATGCCGATACCTGACCACCGAAAACACCTCTAAATTCGAGGAATTGGCATCGCTCTTCCTCGGTTGTGATGTGCAAGCAGAGCATGTCGATCTATCAAAAGAATAAACTATAAACCTATATCAATCAATAAGTTACAGATATGAATAAAATACAACTATCAATTTGTGCCATGGCTGTGGCATCAATGGGACTCGTCAGCTGCGAAAAGAACAACGACCCTGTAGTAATCACCGTAAAACTCAATCAGACTCAACTCAATTACGACGCTGAAGGCGTATGGTCGAAAGTGGCTGAAAACACGCCTGTTGAGGCTCAAGGCTTTGTGTTTACGCATGAGGGCTCGGAAAGTCCTTGGGGCTTGATTTGGCAAGGTTTTACGCCTTCTCGCAGTGCCGACACGACTATCTACACCGGCGAATGGCCATCTCACACGTTCAACGTCATGACAGGCGGTGGCATGAGTGGCGAGGGAACGCCTTACTTCGTCTGCTTCTGGGACAATACCGAGACTGAAGACACCCCGATAGAACAACGCACTTGCAATATTTGTTATACAGGTGGTGGCGCAGTGAAATTGGCGTTCAAGCCGACATCAATCTATGTCAACAACTCTTGCTACACCTACTACACCATGCGCGACGGCGACAACTGGACTCGCAAGTTTGAGCAAGGCGACTACTTTGAACTCATCGCCCACGGCGTGCGTGCCGACGGCTCAGAGTCGCAGACATCAATCCGTTTAGCTGATTGCCAAGGCGACGACGCTTCCAAATGGTTCGTCAGCGAATGGACAAAATTCGACCTCAGCCCACTTGGCGAAGTGATCGATGTCTATTTCACAATGAACTCTACCGACATCGGTCAATGGGGCATGAACACGCCGGCATTCTTCTGCGTCGACTGGTTGACTGCTGAGGTGGTAATGCCTGAAGAATAAGAAACAATTAACATCAGGAACTCATTGCAGTTCCCCGCTAATACAACATAGAAATGAAGAAATTAGAAGAAATCAGAGATATGCTTTCGAAGGGCTGCCGTCCTGTCGATGCGATAGCCGAGTTGGATCTGCTCGTAGCAGCTGAGCCCGACAACGAGCCTGCCATCCTCGAGCGTGGCATGTTGCACTGGGGCTGTGGCAATAGAGCATTGGCCATCAACGACTTCCATGCTGCCATAGCTCTCAATCCGGAGAGCCTTGCGCGTCAAGCATTGCAGAACGCCAACGACATTTTGGACTACTACAACAAGGACCTTTACAATCCTTAATCGCTCTGCAACGCTCCGGCTCGCAAGGGGACGCATTAAGTGAATATAACGTAAGCATGGCGGCACATCAGAGCATCGACTCCGGTGATGTCGCCATCGTTGTATCCATAGGGACGGCAGAGAGACTCTGTCTAAATCAGACTCGGCGTAACACTGTCGCAGTGGTCGGGAAATGTAGTTAAAAGCAGTTAAATTTAACAAAGTAGTCCTAAAACCGCTAATCATTGGCCGATTTTTGCTAATTTTGCAGTTTAATAGGCATAGCCTATATTGTCGAAATCAAAACACATAACATAACTTAATGATTTTCACACATGAAACACAAATTTCTAACCTTGGCGGCAGCAGCAATGATGTTGTCTCCTCAACTCACGTCTGAAATGGTGGCACAAGAGTCAAATCCATTTCTCCAGCCTTACACGGCTCAGTATGAAATTCCTCCATTCGAAGAAATCAAGACTGAGCACTTCATCCCTGCTTTGAAGGTGGGCATCGAAGAGCAAACAAAGAATCTTGAAGCCATCGTCAACAATCCTGAGGCTCCAACATTCGACAACACTATCATGCCTCTCGAAAACCTCTCTCCAATCTTGGATCGCGTAGTAGCTGTCTACTATCACTACGACAATGCTATGAGCTCTCCTGAACACGCAGCTATCGCTGACGAAATCGTGCCTATGATCATGGGTGCAAGCAACGAAGTGATGCTTAACGACGCTCTATTCCAACGCATCAAGAGCGTATACGACAACCTTGGCAAGATGAAGCTCGACGCTGTTCAAAAGCGCGTAGTCGAAAAATACTATCGTCGTTTCGCAGAGCAAGGTGCTGCTCTCTCTGCTGAAAAGAAGGAAGAATTGGTAAAGGTCAACAACGAGTTGTCAAAACTCTTTATCCAATACAACCGCAACCTTCTTAAGGCTACCAACGACTTCTTCATCGTAGTTTATGATGAAAAGGACCTCGCAGGCCTCCCTGCTTCTTCTATCGGCACAGCTGCTGAAGAAGCTAAGGCTCGCAACCTCGACGGTCTCTGGGTGTTCACTCTCCACGCTCCAAGCCGTCTCCCAGTGCTTCAATATGCCGACAACCGCGGTCTCCGTGAAGCAATGTATAAGGGCTACACCAACCTCGCTACTACAGGCGAAACAAGCAATATCCCTGTCATCGAGCAAATCGTCGCTCTCCGCGCTCAAAAGGCTGCTATCATGGGCTTCGACAACTTCGCTCAGATGATGACTTCTCGCGTTATGGCTGGCACTCCTGAAGCTGCTGAAGACCTCATGATGCAAGTCTTCACTCCTGCCACTAAGCGTGCTGCTGAAGAAGTGAAGGATATGCAAGCATACGTTGACGCTCGCAACGGTGGCTTCAAAATCGCTCCTTGGGACTACTACTACTATGCAGAAAAGGTGAAGAAGGAAAAGTTCAACTTCGACGAAGCCGACGTGCGTCCTTACTTCGAACTCAACAACGTTGTCAAAGGTATGTTCTACGTGGCTGAACGTCTCTTCGGCATCAAGTTTATCGAAATGCCTGACGCTCCTAAGTACATGAACGAAGTGACTGTCTACGACGTTCAAGACCTCAAGGGCAACCACGTCGCTGTCTTCATGACCGACTTCTTCCCACGCGCTTCTAAGCGTCAAGGTGCTTGGATGGAACAAATGCAATCAGCAGGTCTTTACGCTGACGGCATGAAGCGTCCTATCGTCTACAATGTCTGCAACTTCACTCGTCCTACTGCCGACACTCCTGCGCTCCTCACTATGGACGAAGTTGAAACAGCATTCCACGAATTTGGCCACGCCCTCCAAGGCATGCTCACTCAAGCTAAATACAAATCTCTCGCCGGTACAAACGTTGACCGCGACTACGTAGAACTTTGCTCACAAATCCTCGAACACTGGGCTACTGAGCCGGAAGTGCTCCAACAATATGCTAAGCACTATCAGACAGGCGAAGTTATCCCACAAGACCTTATCGACAAGCTCAACGCAAGCGGTACATTCAACCAAGGCTTCGTATCAACTGAGCTCGCCGGCGCATCAATCCTCGACCTCAAGTGGGGCCGTCACGATGGCAAGAACGTTGACGTTATGGGCTTCGAAAAGAAAGTAGCTGACGAAATCGGCATGCCTGATGAAATCACATTCCGCTATCGCAGCCCTTACTTCAAGCACATCTTCGGTGACGATGGTTACGCTTCAGGCTACTACACCTACATCTGGGCTCAAGTGCTCGAAGCTGATGCTTGGGAATTGTTCATGCAAAAGGGTATCTTCGACAAGAAGACTGCTGCCAACTTCAAGAAGTACATCATGGAGTCAGGTGACACTGAAGACCCAACAGTACTCTTCGAGAAATTCCGTGGCCACAAGCCTGACGCTGCTGCATTGCTCCGTCTCCGTGGCTTCGCTGAATAATCACTCGTAATCCGACATACGACTTTTTAGAAAAGTCTGTCTCATAGAGGCGCTCCGAGTATCACTCTCGGGGCGCTTCTTTGTATCGACACAAGGGATAGTGACTATAGTGCTTATAGAGACTATAGTGTCTATAGCGTCCATAGTGTCCATAGTGCTTATAGTGTCTATAGCGTCCATAGCGACTACTCTCCTAAAACTCCCCCTTCTCCCTAAACACCCCTTCAAGAAGAGGAGCGATAGCGACCGATAGAGGAGAAGCAGAGCGAGTAGCGATGCGTGTTAAGAGACTGAGTCGTTGCAGCGTTGTCGTGTTGCACGGGCTTTAGCCGGAGTGCGACATGCGACGATGCGACCACGATGAGCAGAGTATGGAGATGATGTGTAACCCCTGTCGGGGTATGTGTCGAGTGAGGGTGCATCTCCGGTGGTGGCACTCGCTACGCTCGCTGACCACCGGTTAACCGAGATGTAAC
>JAFYNZ010000005.1 GCA_017547845.1 Muribaculaceae bacterium | reverse complement strand
TGCAACACAAATTTACTAAAAATCCATGACATGACAAAGGCTTTCGCGCTGAAAATCAGCATGAAAGCCTTATTTTTTTCGTTGTTTTTTGCAGTACAACAAAAATAGAGGCCGACTAACGGACTTGTTAGACAGCCTCTGCGGTTGCATATTAGTGCCTTATCTTGGTTTTGCACCACTCGTCATGCGACCATCACTTCGCCGCCTGAACTACACAGAATCCTGCCCCATATAAAGGCTTGTAATCAGTGAAGCTAAATTCAAGTGTCTGTTCTTTTCCACTCTTATTTGGCAGAATTTCGAGTTCTACAAGTTGTGGACTATCATACAAGCATGTCACATAGTCATTTTCTGCTCTATAATAATAGTCTGACTCCCATTCTCCGTGTTTATGTTTCTCTTCATCGCAATCACATCTATAGCCTAACAATTCTTTCTTAAAAGGAATCTGTACATTTCTTTTATTCAAATACAAAAACTCTGAAACACCTAAACAGATTCCTTCTTTATTGCGAAATTTGAGATTAAGTTTTGCTCCCTCTTCAGGTATGTAGATTTCATATTTGATACCAAGGTCTTCCAGTATAATGATAGTGGCGTAATCTTTAAATGATGAAAAATCAACATTCAATGGAACCCATCCTCCATCCATTTCAGTCTCAGTAGTATTGTCAATGAATGTGATATTATCATATCCCGACGCTTCTTCCTTCATCATTTTCGCAATATTAATCGGATCTTTATCTACTTCTTCCTGATTATCAGAAGGATTGTTTGGCATTACAGGAGCATCGTCCTGGTCATTACATGACGCAACACCTAATACGAGTGTCGCCATCATAAAAATTTTAGCAAACTTTTTCATAATTTTAATATTTTAATTGTTTATAAATTGGGATTAAACTTATATGCTTTTTAAATCCACCCATGTATTGGATATTGAAGTTCCCCAAGCAAGGCATCAGCATTTTTTAGTGCATCAGTCAGACTCACGCGATAAGGATTCGCGCCCATCGCGTCATTTTCCACCATCGGAGGAGCTATCGGCTCTTCCGAACTGCACGCTGCCAACACTAGTGCGACAGCTGCGAAAGAAAGTAGTTTCTTCTTCATAATTGTTAAATCTTTAAAATTGTTTATATGTTAGGTTTAAAATAAATAATTAATTACTTGGGGCTCGTTCGTTGTCGGGGACGTAGTTGAATACACCTTGATAGGATGCTGACGCAGACTGCACATATATATAATATGTACCACTGCTCCAGTCGGAAGTGTCGATGTCGACTTGACCGAAGGCGCTGACTGAGGTTGACTCAATCAATATGCCTTGCCAGGTGTAGACATTGACGGTGGCAGCTTCGGGGTTAGGATAGACGAGGTTGATAGTCTGATTGAAATACACTGCCTGTGGCTCGATGAAAACCGTTGGACTAACCGGAGGACCAAAAATTATTTCCTCTGTCGTAGGACCACCCATTGGCATTAATGCCATGCATAGGTAAATTATTACGTTTAACATAATCGATGATTTTTATGGTTTAACGTCAGCAAATTTAGGTAAAAAATTCCAAATAATCATCATCTCACCATCTATACAAGTCACTGTAACTAATTGATAATCAGTATGGGTGAAATTTATTTTTCTATACACATCTAATCAATAACATTTTAGGTGATTTAGAACATGCTTTTTGTGTTTTATTCGTTACTTTTTATAGAATTAATATAGTCAGCAATTGAGCAGTTTATGCCAAGCTTTTTCTTCAGTCGGTTTTTCTTGGTATCAATTGATGCACGCGATGAGAAGCCAAAACATGACACCATCATTGCAGTGGTATAGCCGGAGGCAATTAACGCCATTAACTGAACATCTCCTTCAGACAGCGATGGGTGAATACATTTCAGACGATCGAGCAGATGGTCGTACTTGTTGTTGACGTGTATGCAAATTAGCTCAAGAAACTCGTTCAATACTTTCTTATCTTTGCTGAAATCGGCAATCATGGCTTTGACCATAGATATGTTTTGACCATTGTCAGCGACATATTGACTGATTTCATCGAGCTTACTGCATACGCAGAGATAGCTTCTATAAAGACTGTCGAATTTCTCAACATTATCGACCGTCTGCTCCACCTCCTGCTGAGAAATTTTATGCGGCAATGCTTGCGCTGCTCGCATCACATCGATATTGGTCTGCAATTCTTCGATAAACAACTGATTTTCGACGGCTTGTCGTCGGCTCTTTTTAATCTGATAGCAGAGTATCACTGCTAATAGTATAACCACCAATACCATAAACAATATTAGGCGTTGCTGTCGCAATGAAACAGACTCAAGAACTGATTTCTCGTATTGTCGCTGTATGCTAAGCATACTTTCATCTCGTGATTCATTAATTAGCTTATGGTTTATTACATTCATTTTCTCTTGATAATCCAAGGCTGATTGATAGTCTTCTTTGACTTTGGCGATTGAAAGCATTATGCTGAGATGCATCAATTTTTCTTTAGGCACCAATGTGTCGAATTTCACATCTCGCAGCATAATCATAGCCGAATCCAAATCATTTTTACTAAGATAGGATTTGCATACGACATATTTTGGCTCGCTCATGTCTGTTAGGTTGTCAGCCACGCTTATGGCTCTTTTGGCCGTAGAGATGGCTTTGTCGTATTCCTTATTCAGATAATAACCGCCGGCAATATAGGCAAGATTAGCAGCTTTCAACTTCGGCTTATCCAATGAATCAATCATTACACCTGCCTCAGACAAATAGTAGAATGCGCTATCCATGTCATGCACTATACGATAAGTTCCACCTAACGTGTTAAGTATCTCTGCCTGCATATATTTCAGTCTGACGCGAGCATAATTCTCTGCAGCGCTCTTTAGCAACTTTATACGCTCTGAAGGCGACTCGTTCTTTATAAACGATATTCTCGCAAACACCATGTAGCTTTTGGCGATAAGGTCATAATACTCCCCATCGATCGACTGCCACACATCTGAAATTATTTCTATCGCTTTTTTATAATCTTTGCAATCGACCGACACATCAGCTTTTTGTATCATGGCGCGAGCGTAGAGATAGCGATTACGTTCTGACTGCCATCGTCGCATGCGATAGTAGTCTGTGGCGATGTCGGCCAGAGAGTCAGCCACTGCCACTTGGTCGACATAGATATTGACTTCGTTGGCAAGCAAGGCGTAGAGAGCGGAATTGGCGCGACTGCCGAGCGAGTCGGCATCAAGACTGCGAATGATGCTGTCGGCAGCCTCCGGCGAATCGTAGCGCAGCGAGTCTGCCATAGCCAACGCAGAGCCGACAGCCGCCTCGTCGCCAGCATAGCGACTGCACGAGGACAGAGCGCCAACCATGGTCAGCACCACCACGCAAAGGCTTGCGAGTCGGAAAATATGTCGGCCGGAGTAATTCATATCGCAAAAGTAGACAAAAAATCCGAATTATCAAAGAGTAAGCGAATGATCGCAGATTAAACAAGCAAGTGCGAAATTAATTAAAATGACTGAAGAAAGCACACTTTGGATTATTAAAATTTAATTTTTTACGAGGTCGATTATTTAATTTCTTTTGAATTGCGAATAATTCATGAGGGCTAATATCGTCAAAATCAGAACCTTTAGGGATGTACTGTCGGATAAGCTTATTAGTATATTCAACCAGACCTTATTGCCAAGAAGAATAAGGATCGGTAAAATAAACGACAACACCCTTAAGTA